>CAVZPT010000005.1:0-152671 GCA_963777195.1 uncultured Actinomycetota bacterium
CGAAGATCCACACCCGCGAGCCCAGCAGTGCCTGCTGCACGCCCGGACCGATGGCGTCGACCAATCCGGCACCGTAAGCGTTCGGTACCTGTGGCGGTCCACCGGAGCGCCCGGCCCGGCTCCGCGCCGAGACTTCCAGTCGGTGGGGTTCACCCCGGAGCGGTGGATCCGCACCCGGACCTCCCCCTGCCCGGGCTCGGCCAGCGGGCGGTCGACAAGGCTCAGGACGTCGGGGTCCCCGGTCTGGGTGTAGGCGATGGCACGCATGCGTCCGACGCTAGCGCGGCCCCTCACCGCCGAGACGTCGCAGATGAAACGGCTGCGCGTTTCATCTGCGACGTCTCGGCGGTCGGGGGCTGGGAGCGGTCGGGGGGCTGGGAGCGGAGGGGGGGCTGGGAGCGGAGCGGGGGCTGGGAGGCGGGGCGGGCGTAGCATCCGATTGCCACGATCGGAGGGCTGAGATGCACGTGGACCCGCAAGCGCTCGCCGACGCGCTCGAGGCAAACGCGTTCACCGGCGTGGCGACGGTGGATGTCGCCGATCGCCGCGTCCTCGAGCGGTGCGAGGGGTTCATCCACCGCGCACTGGGTGTTCCGATGACGGCCCAGACGCGGATCGCGATCGCCAGCGGGAGCAAGTCGTTCACCGCTCTCGCGGTGATGCGGCTCGTCGAGGAGGGTGAGATGCGGCTCGACCAGCCGGTTCGCGGACTGCTCGGCGACGACCTTCCGCTCATCGACGACGACGTCACGATCGAGCACCTGCTCACCCACACCTCGGGGATCGGCGACTACCTGGACGAGGACGGTGACTGGGAGCCGTCCGACCACGTCCTCTCGCTGCCGGTGCACGAGCTCACGACGTCGGAGGCGTTCTTGCCGATGCTCGAGGGGCACCCGCGCAAGTTCGCGCCCGGCGAGAGGTTCGCCTACTGCAACGGCGGGTTCATGGTGCTCGCGGTGCTGCTCGAGCGGGTCACGGGCGAGACCTACCACGAGGTCGTGAGGCGTCTGGTGCTCGAACCCGCGGGCCTGGAGCGCACCGGGTTCCTCCCGCTGAACCAGCTGCCGGCTGATGCCGCGCCGGGCTACGTGTTCGACGAGGGCGATCTCGTGAACACGCTGCACCTGCCCGTGCTCGGCAACGGCGACGGCGGCGCGTTCACGACCGCGGACGACCTTCACCGGCTCTGGCTGGCACTGCTCGACGGGCGCATCGTCACGCGCGCGACCCTCGAGGAGATGATCCGGCCGCGCCACGATGTGCCGGAGGAGGACAAGCGCTACGGCCTGGGGTTCTGGATCCATCGGACGCACCCGGCGCTGATCCTCGAGGGCTACGACGCTGGAGCATCCTTCCGATCGACCCACATCATCGAGACCCAGACGACGGTGAGCGTGCTCGGCAACAGCTCCGAGGGCGCGTGGCCGGTGATCTCGATGCTCGCCCAGGCGATCGACGCAGAGCTCGGATGACCCGACCTGGGCGGCTCGCCGACGCCATATGACAAATGTCAGCGCAACCGGTGACACGCCGCACTACCGCCGGCACGGTCACGCAGGTTGTCTGGTCTCATGCACATGGACATGGACGCCGACATCGAGGTACACGACCTGCACCGGGTCTACGGCAGCGGGAGCCGCGCCTTCGAGGCCGTGGGCGGGGTCAGCCTCCGCGTGACGCCGGGCAGCATCCACTCCCTGCTGGGAGTCAACGGAGCCGGCAAGACCTCCCTGCTCGAAGTCATCGAAGGCCTCGCCTCCCCCTCGTCCGGCAGCGTCCGCGTGCTCGGGCTGGACCCCGTCACCGACCGCGCGGAGGTACGCCGCCGTACCGGGGTCCTGCTCCAGCGCAGCGGGTTCTCCGGCGACCTGACCGTGCGCGAGACCCTGACGATGTGGGCCGCCACGGTCACCGATCCCCGCCCGGTGGCGGAGTCGCTCGACCTGCTCGACCTGGGCGGGCGCGCCGAGGTCCGCATGCGCGCGCTGTCCGGTGGCGAGCAGCGGCGGGTCGACCTGGCCTGCACCCTCACCGGCCGTCCCGAGGTGCTGATGCTCGACGAGCCGACCACGGGCCTGGACCCGGAGAGCCGGCACCGCGTCTGGGAGCTGGTCCGGTCGCTGCGCGATGACGGGGTCGCGGTCCTCGTCACGACCCACTACCTCGAGGAGGCCGAGGCGCTCGCCGACCAGATCTCCATCATGCGGGCCGGCCGCATCGTCCTGTCCGGCAGCCGCGAGGACATCGTGGCCGGTCAACCCTGCGTCATCTCCTTCCGGACACCCCCGCAGGAGGTCCCCCACCTGGCGTCGACGAGGGTGCAGCGCCTGGCCGACCGCACCGTCGTGGAGACCGATGACCTCCAGCAGGCGCTTACCTCGCTGCTGGCCTGGGCCGAGCGGTACGGCGTACGGCTCGACGACCTCGCCGCCCGCCCCGCTTCGCTGGAGTCGATCTTCCTCGACATCGCGGAGGGTCGAGGCGCCACCACTGAAACCGACACCCACCCTGCAACGGAGATGGCCCGATGACTTCACGTGTGCTCGGACTCGCCCAGTCCAACGCCCTGCTGATGCGCCGCAACCTGCTGACCGTCGTCTACGCCGTGGTGGTCCCTCTGCTGCCACTCGGCCTCTTGGCCACGGTTCCCGGAGGGGCCGAGACGGCTGCCGCGGGTTCCCTGGCCCTGGTCCTGCTCCTGGCCGCACTCTTCCCCGTCTACTACAACCTGCTCTCCATGTTCGTGACCCGCCGCGACGAGCTGGTGCTCAAGCGGCTGCGTTCCGGAGAGGCGACCGACGCCGAGATCATCGCCTCGATGGCCCTGCCCGGCGTGGCCATCGTCTTCGTCGTCCTCGCCCTCGCCGTGGGCGTGGCCGGAGCCCTCGGCTACGGCCTGCCCACCAACCCGGTCCTGCTCGTCCTGGGGCTGCTGCTGACCTGTGTCACCTTCGTGGCGCTGGCCCTCTGGACGGCGGCGTGGACGAGGAACGCCGAAGCCGCCCAGCTGACCAGTGCCCCCGTCCTGCTGCTCGCGATGGCGGGCAGCATGCGCCCCGTGTTCCCCCCCGGAGCACAGCAGTGGCTCGACCTGCTTCCCGGAGCCGCCCTGGAGGACGTGGTCCGGGTGGCCTGGTTCGGGCTCGAGCCCGGAGCCCTCGGCAAGGACGCCATCAGCTGGGCGGCCACGTGGGGTGAGGCCCTGCCAGCCATGGGCTACCTCCTCGGCTGGACGATCATCGGCGCGCTGCTGGCTCGTCGGGCGATGACCTGGGAGCCACGTGGCTGAGAGGATGACCAGCGTGGTGAGGTGGGACTGGTGGAAGCGACGTACCCAGGTGGAGCGTGTCGTCGCCTACACGCTGATCTCCCTCTACGTCCTCTACTGGTTCCTGCTGTTCGTCACGTACGTGAGCGCCTTCGCAGTGATCACCTCGACCCTCCCGTTGGTGGGCACCGCGATCGGAACCCTCGCGCTGGGCGTGGCCGGCACATTCGTGCTCCGCGACGCGGTCAGGTTGCATCCGGACAAGGATCCGGTGCCCTGGCGCTCGCTCGGGTGGTTGCTCGGCCTCGTGGCCCTGGCTGCACCCCTGGTCCTCCTGCTCCCCGACGACGCCCGCTTCGGCGGCTCCCTGATCATCGTCGCCGCCCTGGCCTGGGGTGCGGGTGGACTCCTCGACACCCGCGTGCGCAACGGGATCCTGGTCGCGTCGGCGGTGATGACCGGCGTTCTCGGTGGCCACCTCGGCCTGGCGGTCTTCGGTCTCGGCATGGCCTTCTTCCTGGTCTTCTCGGTGCAGAGCTCGCTGTGGCTGATGGGAGTGGTCACCTCGCTGGAGCGAGCCCGCGACAGTGAGGCCGCGCTGGCCGTCGCGCGCGAACGGCTGCGCTTCTCCCAGGACGTCCACGACGTGATGGGCCGACGGCTCTCGACCATCGCCGTCCAGGCCGAGCTCGCCGCCACCTTGGCCTCTCGGGGCGACTCCCGGGCCACCGACCAGGTGCTCGAGATCCGCTCCACCGCCCACGAGGCGCTTCGCGAGGCCCGCGAGCTCGCCCGCGGCTACCGCCCGCTCGACCTGCCGGCGGAGGTCGACGGTGCCGTGTCCCTGCTCGCCTCGGCCGGCATCACCGCGCACGCCGACGTGGTCGACGTACCTGCCCTGCGTCACGAGAGCGTCGCCCGCGTCATCCGCGAGGCGGTCACGAACGTGCTGCGCCACTCCCGAGCCGCCAGCGTCGACCTGACGTACGCCGAGGACCGTCTGGTCGTCTCCAACGACGGCCTGCTGCGCGAGCAGACCACGAACGACGACGGCAGCGGGCTCAGGACCCTGACCGACCAGCTGGCCGAGCGCGGTGCTCGGGTGACCTCCGGGATCGAAGGCGACCGCTTTGTCGTCCGCGTCGACTTCGCGCCCGCCACGACCCGGGCCACGTCATGATCCGCGTCCTGCTCGCCGACGACGAGCACCTGATCAGGGTGGCGCTCGCGGCGATGCTCGACCTGGAGCACGACATCGAGATCGTCGGTCAGGCCGCCACCGGTCCGGACGCCGTCGCCCAGGCTGGCGCCCTGCGCCCCGACGTGGCGGTGCTCGACCTCCAGATGCCGGGGCTCGACGGCATCGCTGCGGCCGCCCGGATCGCCGAGACACTGCCCGGTTGCGGCTGCCTGATCGTCACCAGCCACGGTCGCCCCGGGTTGCTCAAGCGCGCGCTCGCGACCGGTGTCCGAGGGTTCCTGCCCAAGACCACCAGCGCCCACACGCTCGCCGCGGCGGTGCGCGCCGTCGCCTCCGGCGGCCGGTACGTCGATCCGGGGCTCGCCGCCGAGGCGATGGCGGTCGGCGACTCGCCTCTCACGGCCCGCGAGAGCGCCGTACTCGAGGCCGCCGCCGACGGCGCGCCCGTCGATGAGATCGCCCGCCGCACCCACCTGGCTGTCGGCACCGTGCGCAACTACCTCTCCAGCGCAGCCACCAAGCTCGCGGCCGCCAACCGTCACGAGGCCGTCAACGCCGCCCAGCGGATGGGATGGATCTGATCCCGCTGCCGGGGTGTCGAGGTCCGTCCTCGGGAACGTGTGACCACCGGACCCTGCTCACCGGAGGTGGACCTGCGTGGCCGAGCCCACGCCAGCCACCGGGTGCTCGACCTCGCACGGACGTGACCCCGCCGAGACGTCGCATCTGAAACGTCCACGCGTTTCACCTGCGACGTCTCGGCGGGGAGGAGGAGGCGGTGCGAGTCAGCCGCAGACGGTCCGCTCAGGTGTTCGCGAGGAGGTAGAGCACGCCGCCCAGGCTCGCGAGGACACCGAGTATGACCGCCGCACCGCCCAGCGCCCTGGCCCACGCGGCCTGGGTCGAGCCGGTCGCCTGGAACGCGATTGCGGTCGCTGCGAACGGCGTCAGCGCGATGGCGAGACGGCCGACCTCCGCGTCCGGCATCAGGGAGGACGGACCGGTGATCAAGACATCGAGCGCACCCCACGCGCCGAAGAGCAACGCGACGATGAAGGTGAACGAGGCAATGACGCGGGCGTCGGCGCTGGGCTTCATGTCCGGAGGCTAGGGCGCTGCGCCGGACCGCATCCACGACACGCCCTACGAGTCGATCCGGAGCGCGCGGGCGACTTCCGCATCCCGCCGAGACGTCGCATCTGAAACGTCCACGCGTTTCACCTGCGACGTCTCGGCGCAAGGGGCGGAAGGTGAACGAGGCGGGGGCCGGCGACTTCCGGCGTACGGCGCAGGGGTTTCGAGACGCTCGCTGCGCCGCCCCCGGTCCACAGGGTGAGCTCGCTAGCCCGGGCCGCCGGTCCACAGGTAGCCGTGCTCGGGACGTCCCGCCGATCCGTAGCGCGGACGCAGCTCGGCGAGACCCATCGCCACCAGCTGCTCGAGGTAGCGGCGGGCGCTGACCCGCGAGAGACCGCAGCCGTTGGCGGCCTCCACCGCCGACAGGTCGCCGTCCGCGTCTCGCAGGGTCTCCCCCACCAGCTGCAGGGTGTGCCGGGACAGGCCCTTGGGCAGGTCGCGGTCCTCGCCTCGCCGGGGTCGCGCGGACAGCAGGCGGTCCACCTCGTGCTGGTCCTGCACGGTGGCCTTCCGCGCGGAGAGCCGCAGCAGCTTCTCGCGCTGGGCCGCATAGCTCTCGAGTCGCTCCCGGAAGACCCGGAGCGGGAACGGCTTGACCAGGTAGTCGGCCACGCCGCCGGCCATCGCCGTACGCACGGTCTCCACCTCGCGCGCGGCGGTGATGGCGAGGACGTCCACGTCGGCGCCGTCCGGACGCGCCCGGAGCCGGCGGAGCACCTCCAGTCCGGACATGTCCGGCAGGTGGATGTCGAGCAGCACCAGGTCGGGCTGTCGGTCCTCCACGGCGCGCAGCGCCTGGGCTCCGGTGTGTGCCACGGCGACCACCGAGAACCCCGGCACGTTCTCGACGTAGGCGCGATGCACGTCCGCGACCGCGAAGTCGTCGTCGACCACCAGCACCCGGATCTCCCCGTGGCCCATCAGATCTCCACTCTCGAGACTCTCGCGGCCGCCGCGTCCGCCGCGGCGGACGCGGGTACGTCGGAGGGCAGGACCGCCGTGAACACCGAGCCTCCAGCCGGCCGGTCCTCCACCGTCACCGACCCTCCGCGTCGGGCGAGGATGCGGGCGACCAGCGCAAGGCCGATGCCGCGGCCCTGGTGCGGGTTCGACGAGACCTTGGTGCTCACACCCAGCTCGAAGATCTGCTCGCGCATCCCGGGCGGTACGCCGGAGCCGTCGTCGCTCACCCGCACGAGCACATCTCCGTCCGTGCCCTGCCGCACGAGCAGCTCGACGAGTCCTCCGGGACCACAGGCCTCGAGGGCGTTGTCGACCAGGTTGGCGACGATCGTGACGACGTCGTCGCCGGCCCCGTCGGCCAGCCGCGACGCCGGATCCAGGCGCAGGGTCCTCCCCTGCTCGCGAGCCGTCGCGGTCTTGGCGAGGACCAGCGCCGCCACGGCGGGATCCTCGACGTGGCGCACCGTGGCCCCGGCCAGCGTCCCGCTGCCACCGCCCACCCGCTCGATGAAGCCCACTGCGTCCGCACTGCGGCCCAGCTCGATCATCCCGGACAGGACGTGCAGGTTGTTGGAGAACTCGTGCGCCTGCGCCCGCAGTGCGTCGGTGATCGTGCGCTGACCCTCCAGTGCACGCAGGGCATCGGAGAGCTCGGTCCGGTCGCGCAGGACCAGGACCCGCCCGACATCGCGACCGTCCACCCGCGCAGCCGTGCTGTTCACGACCAGCACCCGCTCGCCGACGAGGACGATCCGGTCGGAGACGTTCTCCTCCAGCTGCAGGAGCGGCAACAGGTCGTCCTCGTCGAGGACCTCGTCGGCCGCACGCCTGGTGGGATCCTCCTCGAGCCCGAGCAGGCGCATCGCCTCGTCGTTGACCAGCGCGAGCCGTCCCCGGTCGTCGACGGCGACCACGCCCTCGCGGATGCCGTGCAGCATCGCGTCCCGGGCCTGGAGCAGCTCGGCGATCTCCTCGGGCTCCAGACCGTGGATGCGGCGGCGTACCAGCCGGGTCACGACCACTGCTCCGAGGACCCCGAGGAACGCGGCGCCGGTCAGCCAGGCGACCAGCTGCGGCAATACCCCTGAGAGGTCCGCGGAGAGCTCGCTCTCCAAGATGCCCACCGAGACCTGTCCCTCGACCTCGCCTGCGGCGTTCCTGACCGGCACCTTGGCGCGCAGCGAGACCCCGAGGGTGCCGGTCTCGGTGCCGACGAACTCGGCTCCCCCGAGCGCGATGCTCGGATCGGTGGAGACCCGGCGGCCGATCTTGGCCGGGTCGGGGTGGGAGTAGCGAAGGCCCGAGCTGTCGGTGAACACCACGAACTCCGCACCGGCCGACGTGCGCACCAGCTCAGCGAGCGGCTGGAGGTCCTTGCTGGGATCGGCGGTGGCGTAGGCGTCGCGGACGGCGGTCTGGCCGGCGAGCCCGCGGGCCAGGTCCAGCACCCTTCCGGCGTACGCCTCCCGGATCTGCTGCTGCTGGAGGTGGAACGCGAGCAGTCCCGCCGCCACGAGTACGGCGAGCACGATCGCGACCTGCATCGCGAGGAGCTGCACTGCCAGCGGGAACCGTCGTCTCACCGAGCCATCGTGCCCCACCGGCGACGTGTCGTGCATCACGACCAGAACGACCAATACGACCGGTACGACCACAGGGTGGTCGGGCCCGGTGGCCGCGCCTAGCGTCCGGGCATCCCGTGCACGAATCCCCGACCCGAAAGGTCAGACCGATGGTCTCGTCCTCCCGCAACATCCTCCGCCGCCCCACCCGGGCGCGCTCCGTCGCCGCGGTGCTCGCGGCGGCCGCCCTGACCCTGTCCGCCTGCGGCACCAGCTCCTCCTCCGACAGCGGGTCCTCCGACAAGCCGGTCTCCCGGCTCCAGCTGATGGCCCCCGCCGACCCCGGCGGCGGGTGGGACGGCACCGCACGAGCGATGGCCGCCAGCATGGAGGGCGCGGGGCTCGCGAAGTCCACCCAGGTCAGCAACGTCCCGGGTGCCGGCGGCACCATCGGCCTGGCCCAGCTCGCCAACGAGAAGAGCGAGGACTACCTGATGGTGATGGGGCTGGTGATGGTCGGCGCCATCGAGACCAACCAGTCCAAGGCCACCCTGGACGACGTCACGCCCATCGCCCGGCTGACCGCCGAGGACGAGATCATCGTCGTACCGGCCAAGAGCCCCTACCAGTCCATCACCGACCTCACCGACGACCTGGCCGCCAACGGCCGCAAGGTCGCCATCGCGGGCGGCTCGGCGGGAGGCACCGACCACATCGTCGCGGGCCTGCTGGCCAAGGCTGCCGGGGCGTCGCCCCAGGACCTGAACTACATCGCCTACTCGGGTGGTGGCGAGACCCTGGCGGCTCTGCTGGGCAACAAGGTCTCCGCGGGCATCTCGGGCGTCAGCGAGTACGCCGAGCAGGTCAAGGCGGGCAAGCTGCGCGCCCTCGCCGTCACCGGCCCGGAGCGGGTCGAGGGCATCGACGCCCCGACTCTGACCGAAGCCGGGCTGGACATCGAGTTCATCAACTGGCGCGGAGTGGTCGCCCCCGGTGGCCTCTCCGAGGCCGCGACGAAGCGCCTGGTCGACCTGGTCACGCAGATGCACGAGTCGGCCGAATGGCAGGAGGCGCTGAAGACCAACGGCTGGGAGGACACCTTCATGACCGGGGACGAGTTCGCCGACTTCATCGCCGAGGAGCGCACGGTGACCACCACCGTGCTCCGTGACCTCGGGCTCGTGAGCTGATCATGTCCACACCTGTGGGCACCACGTCGGGGACGGCGCGCACCGTCGTCCCCGACCTGGTGGTGGCCGGGTTCGTGATCCTGCTGGGTGCCGCGACACTGGTCGGAGCAACGCAGATCACGATCCCGCTGAGCTCCAACGTCGTCGGTCCACGGGTCTTCCCGTACGCCGTCGGGGTGGCGCTGCTCGTCTCCGGAGCCTTCGTGCTGGTCGACGCCCTGCGCGGCCGGCTCGGCGCCCCGGAGGGGGGCGAGGACGTCGACACCGAGGCGGCCACGGACTGGGTCACCCTGACCAAGATCTTCGTGGCCTTCGCCGCGCACATCGCGGTCGTCGACCTGGTCGGCTGGGCCCTCGCCGGGGCGCTGCTGTTCACGCTGGTCGCCTGGTCGCTGGGCGCACGCCTGGGCAGGGCAGCCCTCGCCGGAGTCATCTTGGGCTTCACCGTCCAGGCCCTGTTCGTCACCGCCCTCGGGGTCACCCTGCCCGCGGGCCCGTTCGAGGGGGTGTCCTTCCTCGATGGGTGACTTCGCCTCCTTGATGAACGGCTTCGCGGTGGCGCTGCAGCCGGCGTACCTCCTCTATGCGCTGGTCGGGGTCACCCTCGGCACCGCCGTCGGCGTGCTGCCGGGGATCGGTCCGGCGATGACCGTCGCCCTGCTGCTGCCGCTGACCTACACCCTCGAGCCCACCGCGGCGTTCATCATGTTCGCCGGCATCTACTACGGCGGGATGTACGGCGGGTCGACCACCTCGATCCTGCTGAACACACCAGGTGAGTCCGCCTCGATCATCACCGCGCTCGAGGGCAACAAGATGGCCCGGGCCGGGCGAGGAGCAGCCGCCCTCGCGACCGCAGCCATCGGGTCGTTCGTGGCGGGGACCATCGCGACCGTCGGGCTCACGGTCGCCGCGCCGACGCTGGCCGATCTCGCGGTCAAGATCGGCCCCCCGGACTACGTGGCCCTCACCGTGGTCGCGCTGCTGACGGTCTCCGCCCTGCTCGGCACCTCGGTGTCGCGCGGGGTGGCGGCGCTGAGCCTTGGGCTGCTGGTCGGCCTGATCGGCACCGACAGCCTGACCGGGCAACGCCGTTTCACCATGGACCTCCCGGTCCTGGCCGACGGCATCGACGTGGTCACCTTCGCGGTCGGCGTCTTCGCCGTCGGTGAGGCGCTGTGGGTGGCCTCGCGGCTGCGGCACGGACCGCTGCACATCATCCCGGTCAGCCGGGGCTGGATGACCCGCAACGACCTGCGCCGGTCCTGGAAGCCGTGGCTGCGCGGCACCGCCCTGGGCTTCCCGATCGGCGCGATGCCGGCCGGAGGCGCCGAGATCCCGACGTTCATGTCCTACGCGCTGGAGAAGAAGCTCTCCGACCACAAGGAGGAGTTCGGCCACGGCGCCATCGAGGGCGTCGCCGGGCCCGAGGCGGCCAACAACGCCTCCGCCGCGGGCGTCCTGGTCCCGCTGCTCACCCTCGGACTGCCCACCTCGGCCACCGCCGCGGTGCTGATCGCGGCCTTCCAGACCTACGGCATCCAGCCCGGGCCGCTGCTCTTCCAGACCGAGGGCGCACTGGTGTGGGCCCTGATCGCGAGCCTCTACATCGGCAACGTGATGCTGCTCCTGCTCAACCTCCCGCTCGTCGGTCTCTGGGTGCGGCTGCTGCAGGTGCCCCGGCCCTACCTGTACGCCGGGATCCTGATGTTCTCCGCGCTCGGCGGCTACGCGCTCAACGGCGTGCGCACCGACCTGTGGGTGCTGCTCGGCGTCGGCGTGCTCGGCTACGTGATGCGCCGCTTCGGCTATCCGGTGGGCCCGGCGGTGATCGGTCTGATCCTGGGCCCGATCGCCGAGGAGCAGCTGCGCCGGACCCTCGCGATCAGCCAGGGCGACCCCTCGGCGCTGGTCTCCAGCCCGTTCGCGGGCACGGTCTACGCCCTGCTCGCGATCGGCGTGGTCGCCACGGTCGTCGTACGCCGCCGCGCGAAGCGCACTGTCCGCGTGGAGGAGCGGGTCTAGCCGATCAACGAGTTGGGCTGGAAGGTCGGCCTCCGGTCCAGCTCGTCCTTGGCCGGCCGGACGAACTCGAAGCCCGACGTCGTGACCTGCTCCCACTCCGGCGCCCGGGCCAGGAGGTCGAGGGCGCACTCGGGATGCAGGGGCGGGAAGTGGAACGCGTTGCGCCCGACCTCGACGGCAGGTCCGACGAACGCGACCGGCCGGCCGAGGCTCTCACCGCACGAGCCGCAGATCCGGCTCAGCGCACACTGGGTCACCCGGCGCGGGTTCAGCTGCTCCAGCGCCGGGGCCAGCGAGACCGGGCGGTCGTCGTACCCGCAGGCGAACGGCACCGTGTCCACGCTCACACCGCTGCGCTGCGCATCCACGCCCCGGTCTCGGTACGCCGGACCGGCCGCTCCTCGTCGCGGCGACGACCGGGCGGCACCTCGGGACCGTGCGGGCCGTCGGGCCGGTCGGAGCTGGTGAACCGGTTGGGCAGCGAGAGCTTCATGATCGTGCGCAGCGCCTGGCCGTACTGCCGGTGCAGCGGCCCCGTGGTGTAGGGGATGCCGTACTTCTCGCACAGCGGCCGCACCCGCTCGCTGATCTCGGCATAGCGGTTGCTGGGCAGGTCGGGGAACAGGTGGTGCTCGATCTGGTAGCCGAGGTTGCCCGACATCACGTGCAGCAACGGGCCGCCGGTGAAGTTGGCCGAGCCGAGCATCTGGCGCAGGTACCACTCCGCGCGGCTCTCCTCCTCGACCTCCTCCTCGGTGAAGTGCAGCGCCCCGTCGGGGAAGTGGCCGCAGAAGATGATCATGTAGGACCACACGTTGCGCATCAGGTTGGCGGTGGCGTTCGCGGCGGCGGTGTGCAGGAAGGCCGGGCCGGTGAGCGCGGGGAAGAAGATGTAGTCCTTGCCGATCTGGCGGCGGATCTTGCGCCCGATCTGCTTGAGCTGCTTCTTCATCACCTTGGGGTCCTTCTCGCGCTTGCGGATCGCCTCGATGTCGAGGTCGTGCAGCGCGACGCCCCACTGGAACAGCGTGGCGAGCAGGGCGTTGTAGACGGGCTGGCCGAGGTTGGCCGGGTGCCACTTCTGCTCGCGGGCCATCCGCAGGATCCCGTAGCCGATGTCGTTGTCGAAGCCGAGCACGTTGGTGAACTGGTGGTGCACGTAGTTGTGCGAGTGCTTCCACTGCTCGGCAGGCTGGGCGGTGTCCCACTCCCAGGTGCTGGAGTGGATCTCCGGGTCGTTCATCCAGTCCCACTGGCCGTGCATCACGTTGTGCCCGATCTCCATGTTCTCCAGGATCTTGGCCACTCCGAGCATGGCCGTGCCGGCGACGAACGCGGGCGGGAACGGGCTGGCGAACAGGGTCACTCGACCGGCGACGGCCAGCCGGCGCTGGATGGTGATCATCTTGTTGATGTACGCCGCGTCGTCGTCGCCGCGCGACTCCTCGATCTCGGCGCGGATCGCGTCGAGCTCGCGGCCGAGCTCCTCCACCTCCTCGGGGCTGAGGTGGGTGTACTCCTTGACGTCTGCGATGGCCATGGGTCTCCTTCGGTGAATCAGATGTCGAGCGTGAGGTCACCGGCTGCTGCAGTGACGCAGGTCTGGATGCGTTCGTTGTGCCCGGAGATCTCCTCGCCGCTGCGCAGGTCGCGGACCGCGCCCTCGACCAGGGTCAGCGTGCAGGTGTGGCAGATCCCCATCCGGCAGCCGTAGGGCATCCCGATGCCGGCCTGCTCCCCCGCCTCCAGGATCGTGGTGGCGCCGTCGGCCTCCTGGGTCTTGCCGGAGTTGGTGAAGGTGATCGTGCCGCCCTCACCACCCTCGCCGCCGAGCTCGAGGGTGAACCGCTCGAGGTGCAGGACGTCCTCGAGACCCGCCTCGGCCCAGTGCTCCTCGGCGGCGTCGAGCATCGGCGAGGGGCCGCAGGCCCAGGTCTCGCGATCGCGCCAGTCCGGGCAGACGCGCTCGAGGTCGTCCATCTCCAAGATGCCGTCGGAGTCGGTGTGCTGCTCGTGCAGGCGCAGGTGCTCGTGGCGCTCACCCAGCTGCACCAGCTCGTCGCGGAAGATCATCCGGTCGGCGGTCGGTGAGCTGTAGGCCAGCACCACGTCGGGCATCGAGCCGCGGCGGTCGAGGGTGCGCAGCATCGCCATCACCGGGGTGATCCCGCTGCCGCCGACCAGGAACAGGATCTTCGCCGGGGGCGGCTCGGGCAGCACGAAGTCGCCGTTGGGCAGCGCCAGGCGCACGATCGTGCCCGGCGCGAGCCCGGAGACGAGGTGCTCGGAGAGGAAGCCCTCCGGCATCGCCCGAACGGTGATCGAGATGGTCCCCGCGGACCGGAGCGGCGGGGAGGAGACCGAGTAGGAGCGCCAGTGGTACTTGCCGCCGACCTGGATCCCGATCCCGACGTACTGTCCCGGACGGTGGTTGTAGCGCCAGCCCCACCCGGGCCGGATCACCAGGGTCGCGGCGTCCTCGGTCTCGGGGATCACCTTCTCGATGCGCCCGCGCAGCTCGCGCGCGGTCCACAGCGGGTTGAGCAGCGAGAGGTAGTCGTCGGGGGCGAGCGGTGTGGTCAGGCGCGCACCGATGCGGCGTACGCCGTCCCAGGTGAGGTTCCGAGCGACCTTTTGGACAACCATGCCGGGGCGACTCCCGAGTTCTGTCGACAACGAGTGTTTTGAGTGAACACGTGTTCACTGGCTGTGTCAACACCTGCGCGGGTGCCTGCTTGTCCGCTCCACTACCTTTGGGACATGGACTACAAGGTCACCAAGAGCGACGCCGAGTGGCGCGAGCAGCTCTCCCGCGAGGAGTTCAAGGTGCTCCGCAAGGCGGGCACCGAGGCCCCGTTCACCGGCGAGTACACCGACACCAAGACGGTCGGCGTCTACACCTGCCGCGCCTGCGACACCGAGCTGTTCCGCTCCGAGACCAAGTTCGACTCCCACTGCGGCTGGCCCTCGTTCTACGCCCCGCTGGCCGAGGACCGGGTGGAGTACGTCGAGGACCGCTCCTTCGGCAGCGTGCGCACCGAGGTCCGCTGTGCCAACTGCGGCTCGCACCTCGGGCACGTCTTCGAGGGCGAGGGCTACGGCACCCCGACCGACCAGCGCTACTGCATCAACTCGGTCTCGATGCGGCTCACCCCGGCCGAGTAGCCCTCAGGGAAGCGCCGCGACCAGCTCGGTCGGCGTACGCCGGCGGCCGGTGTAGAACGGGACCTCCTCGCGCACGTGGCGGCGGGTCTCCGAGCCGCGCAGGTGCCGCATCAGGTCCACGATCCGGTGCAGCTCGTCGGCCTCGAAGGCCAGGATCCACTCGTAGTCGCCCAGGGAGAAGCTGGCCACCGTGTTCGCGCGCACGTCGGGGTAGTCGCGCGCCATCTTGCCGTGCTCGGCGAGCAGTCGGCGGCGCTCGGAGTCCTCGAGGAGGTACCACTCATAGGAGCGCACGAACGGGTAGACGCTGACGTAGTCGTGGGCCTCCTCCTCGGCGAGGAAGGCCGGGATGTGGCTCTTGTTGAACTCCGCCGGCCGGTGCAGCGCCACCTGTGACCAGACCGGGTCGAGCCGGCGCCCGAACGCCGTACGCCGCAGCCGCTGGTAGGCGTCCTGGAGCTGTTCGACGTTCTCGGCGTGCCACCACACCATCAGGTCGGCGTCGGCGCGCATGCCGCTGAGGTCGTAGAGCCCGCGGACCACGACGTCGTCGGCGGCGAGCTTGGCGAAGAGCTCCTCGACCTCGGCCCCCTCGGCGCCGCGGTCGGCAGCCTCACCGAGCACGTCCCGCAGGCGGAAGACCGACCACATCGTGTAGCGGATCGTGTCGTTGAGCTCGCGAGCCTTCTTCACCGGGGTGCGGGTCATGCACCCATTCTGACAACCGGGTGATGGGCTCGCGGTCCTGGGCTGTTCATCTGCGACGTCTCGGCGGGGTTTGGCGTTTCAGATGGGACGTCTCGGCGGGGGGTGGGGGTTTCAGATGCGACGTCTCGGCGAGGAGCTTGGCCACGGCGCGCTCGGCGGCGTTGATGCACGCGGGGATGCCGAGGCCGTCGTACGCCGACCCGCAGACCGCCAGACCGGGAAGTCCGTCGAGCTCCTCCCGGACGCCGGCGACCCGGTCGAGGTGGCCCACGGCGTACTGCGGCAGTGCCCCGCCCCAGCGCTGGACGTGGCTGTCGACCGGGCGCACCGAGAGCCCGATGGCGTCGCCGAGGTCGGAGACCGCGAGCTCGACCAGCTCCTCGTCGGTGCGCTGCAGGGCCTGCTCCTCGCGGTGCCGGCCCAGCGAGCAGCGCATCAGCACCACCCCACCGTCACTGCCCTCCCCCGCCTGCCGGACCCAGTCCCACTTGGCGAAGGAGAAGGTCGCGGCCTTGACCGAGCGGCCGTCGACGGGCGGGACCAGGAAGCCCGAGCCGGCCACCGTCGGGAAGGCGCGGGCGGAGAACGCGAGGGTGACGATCGCCATCGAGGCGTAGTCGATCCGCGCGAGGGTGAGCGCCGCGACCGGAGCGACGTCGCTGAGCAGCCGGGCGGTGGCCGTGGCCGGCGTCGCCAGCACGACCGCGTCGAACTGCAGCACCTCCGGGTCGCGGGTCGAGCCCACCACGAGGTTCCAGCCGCCGCCGGGACGACGGGCCAGGTCGCGCACGGTGGCGCCGGTGCGGATGTGCGCGCCAGACGCCTGCGCCAGCGCCTCCGGGAGCCGGCCGATGCCGCCACGCAGTCCGGCGAAGACCGGCACCGCCGGCCGGTCCGGGTCGGGGGTCGGCGTGGCCGCGGCAGCGGCTCTGGTCAGCGACCGGTCGCGCTCGAGCAGCGCGACCACCTGGGGCACGGCGGCCCGGGCGGAGATCTCGCGGGCATGACCGGCGTACACCCCGCCGAGGAGGGGCTCGACCAGGCGGTCGACGACCTCCTTGCCCAGTCGCTCCTCGACCAGGTCGCCGACGCTGATGTCCCGGTCACCGAGCTCGGTGGCCGGGAGGACGGCGTCCAGGGCCGCCCGCGCCAGGCCGCGTGTCGAGATCACGCCGTCGAGGGCGCGCAGGTCCAGCGGGACCCCCATCATCGTGCGAGGCATCGGGGCCAGGCGGCCCCTGGTCCAGAGGTTCGCGGTGATGGTCGCGGGGTGCACCAGATCAGCGCCCAGGCCGATCTCCTCGACCAGGTCGACCGCCTCACGCCGGCGGTGGAGCATCGCCTCCGCGCCGACGTCGACCACCACACCGCCCACCTCGGCGCGGTGCAGGCTGCCGCCGAGCCGCGGACCGGCCTCCAGCACCGTGACCTCGATGTCCGGGCGCTGCACGCTCAGCCGGTGCGCGGCCGCGAGGCCCGAGATGCCACCTCCGACGACGGCGACGCGGAAGGCGGGGCGGTTCTCGGGCACCCGTCCAGCGTGGCACACCGGACCTCGTCCCCGACCTCCGGGAACCAGTCCCAGCGCGGGTGCGTCCCATGTCCATGATCTCGATGCGCGGGCCGCGTGTGGCCATCCTCCTGCTGGCCCCGTTGCTGCTCATCCTCGGAGCGTGCGGCATCGGGAGCAACGCCGACTCCGCCGGCGCCGCCGAGCCCGCCAGCTCCTCCTCTGACTCCGGCGGGTCCGACACCGGCCTCGGTGCGGTCCAAGACCGCGAGGCGGGAACCGACAAGGTCTCAGCCGACCGGCAGGCTTCGGTCAGTGTGATCTCGCGTGCGGTGATCTCCACCGGGGAGATCTCCCTGCACGGCACCTCGGTCGGCAAGCTGCGGTCGGAGGTGCTGCGTCTGGTCGCCGGGTGGAACGGCACCATCGCCGACGAGCAGACCGACACCGACCGGCGCGGGGTCCCGCGCGACTCCTCCCTGACCCTGCGGGTCCCCAGCGCTACTTTCGCCGAGGCGATGAGCGCCCTGGCCGGGCTCGGCACGCTGGAGCACCAGAGCCGCAAGTCCGAGGACGTCACCACCCAGGTGATCGACAACGACGCCCGTGTGCGCGCGGCCGAGCGCAGCATCCGCCAGATCGAGCTGCTGCTCTCCCGGGCGACGAAGATCGGCGACATCATCTCGATCGAGTCCAACCTCGCGCGGCGCCAGGCCGACCTGGACTCCCTGAAGTCCCAGCAGGCCTACCTCGCGGACCAGACGTCGATGAGCACGATCCACGTCTACCTCAGCCGCACCGACGAGGGCGCCGATGAGCGCGACGCCCGCGGCTTCCTCGCCGGGCTCAAGGACGGCTGGTCGGCCCTGGGGTCGGCCGCGCTCACCCTGGCCACGGTGCTCGGGGCGGCGCTGCCCTTCGGCGCGGCACTGGCCCTGGTCGGCGTACCCCTCTGGGTGGCGGTACGCCGCCGCCGGACGCCTGCTGCCCCCGTGCCCACAGAGGCCTGAGCGCGAGGGCGGAGCGGGCTACTTCGAGGGCTGCGGGACGTTGCAGGTGACCTTCGGGTTCACCCCGAGGTAGTTCAGCGGACCGGCGACCACGGTGAGCACGCTGTCGCTCACCTTCTTGCAGCTCACCTCGCGCTGGTCGGAGAAGTAGCCGCGTTGGTAGGCGGCCAGCACTCCGACCAGCAGCCACACCACGACGATGATCCCGATCAGTCTGCTCATTGGCGTCCACTTCCCCCGGTGCCCGGGCCACAAACATCCACGAGCACCGCCCAGCCGACCCGACCGGGGCTCTGGCGACCTCGGCAGTCCTGGCCTACGTTGGATTTACGGACTCTCGCGACCTCGGAGGTACCCAAAATGTCAGCCAGGCCGGACACCACCTTCCATGCCTCACCCCGACTGGCGATGGAGGCTCCGGTCGAGACGCTCGCCTACACGCTGATGCTGAGTCCCGACGGCTCCGCACCCGACGGGCTCGCCGTGATCGACGTCGACCCCGCCTCGTCGTCGTACGGCGAGATCGTCCACCAGGTGCTGATGCCGAACACCGGCGACGAGTTCCACCACTTCGGCTGGAACGCCTGCTCCTCGGCGCTGTCGCCGCTGACCGGGCACGCCTTCCTGGAGCGGCGCTACCTGATCATCCCCGGCATCCGGTCCTCGCGGATCTACGTCGTCGACGTCAAGGGCGGGCCGACGGAAGCCAAGCTGCACAAGGTGATCGAGCCAGAGGAGATCTTCGCGAAGACCGGCTACTCCCGGCCGCACACGATCCACTGCGGTCCCGAGGGGATCTACGTCTCGACGCTGGGCGGCGGTGGGGAGGACGGCACCGACGGCCCTCCTGGCATCTTCATCATGGACTGCGAGACCTTCGAGGTGCTCGGCCGCTGGGAGATCGACCGTGGCGTCCAGGACAAGCACTACGACTTCTGGTGGAACCTCCCGCGCGACTACATGGTCTCCTCCGAGTGGGCACTGCCGCCGCAGTTCGAGGGCGGCATCGTGCCCGAGGACCTGCTGAGCAACAAGTACGGGCACCGCCTCCACTTCTGGGACCTGCGCGGTCGCCGCAACGTGCAGACCATCGACCTCGGCGAGAACCACCAGATGGCCCTGGAGGTGCGGCCGGCCCACGACCCCTCACGTGAGTACGGCTTCTGCGGCGTGGTCGTCGACACCACCAACCTCGAGGGGTCGATCTGGACCTGGTGGCGCGAGGACGGCGAGTTCCACGTCAAGAAGACCGCGACCATCCCGCCGGAGCCCGCGGCCGCCGACGACCTGCCGCCGCTGCTCAAGGGGTTCGAGGCGGTGCCGCCACTGGTCACCGACATCGACCTGTCCCTGGACGACCGGTTCCTCTACGTCTCGTGCTGGGGCACCGGCGAGATGCGGCAGTACGACGTCACGGACCCGATGAACCCCACGCTCGCCGGCTCGGTCCACATCGGCGGGATCACCCGTAGGGCAGCGCACCCGAGTGGCGCGGCGTACCTCGGCGGTCCCCAGATGGTGGAGATCAGCCGGGACGGCAAGCGGGTCTACTGGACCAACTCGCTCTACTCCACCTGGGACGACCAGTTCTATCCCGACGGGGTCCCTGCCGCCATGGTGAAGGCAGACGTGGGCGACGAGGGCGGGCTGAGCCTGGACGACAGGTTCTGGGTGGAGTTCCCCGAGGGCTACCGCTCCCACCAGATCCGCCTCGAGGGCGGGGACTGCTCGACCGACAGCTTCTGCTACCCCTCCGCCTGAGCACGTCGCAGTCACGGTGAGCATGGGCGAGGCGTCCACCGCCGCGCTCTGGTGGGCGGTCGCGCTCTCGGGGATCTACCACGGCCTGAACCCCGGCATGGGCTGGCCGCTGGCGGTCTCGGCCGCGCTGATGGAGCGCCGCCGCTCGGCCCTGCCCCGTGCTCTGGGGCTGCTCGCGCTGGGTCACTTCCTGGCGATGGCCGTGATCCTGCTGCCGTTCTCGATGTTCAACGCGCTGGTGCAGTGGGAGCAGCCGATCCGCCTGGTGGCCGCGGGCATCGCGGTGGCCTTCGGCACCTACCTGCTGGTCTCGCGCTCGCACCACCCCAGGTACCTCGCCCGGGTGGCCCCGCACCGGCTGGTGTGGTGGTCGTTCCTGGCCGCGACCGCGCACGGCGCCGGCCTGATGCTGCTGCCGATCTTCTTGTCCATGGACCACCACGAGATGGCGGGTGAGCACGCCGCATTGACCCAGCTCGTGGCCGACCACACCGCACCGGCGCTGCTGGTCGCCGCGGTGCACACGCTGGCGATGGTGTCGGCCGGTGCGCTGCTCGCGGTGCTGGTCTACCGCTGGCTCGGGCTGCGGGCCGTGTCGCGCACGTGGTTCAACCTGGACACCGTGTGGGCCCTGAGCCTGCTGCTGGTCGGACTGCTCAGTGCGGCAGCGGCCCTGTGGTGGTGAGCGGCGCGCCACTAGGGTGAGGCAATGGCGAACGGAGAAGGACTCGCGGTGGCGGTGACCGGGCCCACCGGCACGTTCGGGCTGGCGCTGATGCCGATGCTCCAGGACGACGAGACCGTCCAGAGCGTCATCGGCATCGCCCGCCGGCCGTTCGACCCGGCGGAGCGCGGCTGGACGAAGATGGAGTACCGCCGCGGCGACGTACGCGACTCCGACGCGTTGCGGACGGCCTTCGAGGGAGCCGACGTGGTCGTGCACCTGGCCTTCCTGATCCTCAGTGGCGGCAAGGAGGTCACGCGGGCGATCAACATCGAGGGCACCCTGAACGCCTTCCGCGCAGCGGCCGAGGTCGGGGCGAAGCGGTTCGTCTACGCCTCCTCGATCGCGGCCTACGGGTTCCACCGCGACAACCCGATCGGGATCACCGAGGACTGGGCGACCAGGCCCGCGGACCGCCTGTTCTATGCCCAGGAGAAGGCGGAGCTCGAGCACCTGCTCCACGAGGAGGCCGCCCGCCATCCGCAGACCGCGCTCTACCTGCTGCGGCCCCCGATCGTCGTGGGCCCGGACGCGGTCGGCGCCAAGGTGAGCATCCCGGCCGCACTCGCGCCGCTGCTGCGAGGCGCCGGCGGCGCGCTGCGACGCCTCCCGAGCCTGCCCGCGCTCGTGCCCGACCTGCCTCTCCAGCTGATCCACCAGGAGGACGTGGCCGAGGCGCTGCGACTGTGCGTCGTCGGCGCCGGCCCGCCCGGGGCCTACAACATCGCGGCCGACGACGTGATCAGCGGCGTCGACGTCGCCCGGGAGCTCGGCCTGCGCGCCGTGCCGCTGCCCGGCGGCCCCGTCGCCGCCGTGGCGCGTGCGGTGGCGAAGCTGCCCTATCTGCCCTCCGGCGCGCAGTGGGTCGAGGCGTTGAGCCACCCCTCGATCATGGACACGACGAAGGCCAAGACCGAGCTGGGTTGGAGACCGCGGCACTCCGCGATCGAGTCGCTGCGGGCGACGTTGCGCTGAGGCACGCCGCACAGTCCACGACCTAGGGCCGACACGACGCCTCGGCTGGGGCATCCTGATCGCAGCGGTGCGGCTGCGGAGTCGTGGTCCCGACTCAGCGAGCCGAGTGCTCGTGCACGAAGTCGGTGAGCCGCTTGAGCTGGTCGGGGTCGGTGGAGGGGATCACACCGTGCCCGAGGTTGAAGATGTGGCCGGGGGCCGCCGCCCCGTCGTCGAGCACCTGCCGGGCGCGGTCGAGCATCACCTCGGTCGGGGCGAAGACCAGCGTGGGGTCGAGGTTGCCCTGGACCACCTTGCCGGGCACCCGCTCGATGCCCGCCGAGAGCGGCACCCGCCAGTCGACGCCCACCACGTCGGCGCCGGCCTCGCCCATCAGGTCGAGGATCTCGCCGGTGCCGACCCCGAAGTGGATCCGGGGTACGCCGGTCGAGCCGACCCGCTCCAGCACGCGGGCAGAATGCGGCAGCACGTGCTCGCGGTAGTCGGCCCGCGTCACCGCACCGGCCCAGGAGTCGAAGAGCTGGACGGCCGAGGCACCGGCGTCGACCTGCACCTCGAGGTAGTCCGCGGCGATGCCGCCGATCTTGTCCATCAGCGCCTGCCACACCTCGGGAGCGCCGAACATCAGCGCCTTGGTCTTGGCATGCTCCTTCGACGGCCCACCCTCGACGAGGTAGGACGCCACGGTGAACGGCGCCCCGGCGAAGCCGATCAGGGGCGTGTCGCCGAGCTCAGCGACCAGGCCCTGGACCGCCTCGGTGATGAAGGGGACGTGCTCGGGCGTCAGGTCGGGGATCGCCTCCACGTCGGCCATCGTGCGCACCGGCTGGGCCACGACCGGCCCCACACCCGGCTTGATGTCGAGGTCGACACCGACCGCCTTGAGCGGCAGCACGATGTCGGAGAAGAAGATCGCGGCGTCCACGCCGTACCTGCGCACCGGCTGCATCGTGATCTCCACGACCATGTCCGGGCGCATGCACGACTCGAGCATCCCGGTGCCCTCGCGGATCGCGAGGTACTCCGGCAGCGAGCGCCCCGCCTGCCGCATGAACCAGACGGGGGTGTGCGCGACCGGCTCCCCGCGGGCGGCCCGGAGGAACGCCGAGTCGTGGAGCGCGGGGTTGGTGGTGGAGGCGGCGGGCATGGGCCGATCTTCGCAGGTGGGGCGGCGAGTCGAGTGCGGGGGACAGGCCTCGCGGCCTAATCTGAGGTCATGGCGGCACCTGACCAGCCTCGTATCGAGCCACCCCTGGCTCCCCGGGCATTCCAGCACGCCGTGTCGCAGATGCGGCAGGCGAAGTTCCGTCCCGAGCTGTTCGTGGAGGAGATGCCCGCACCCCAGCGGATCGCGCCGCACGCCTCGGCGCTCTCCGCCGACGTCACCGTCGATGGCGAGGAGGTGGGCTCGGGGCGCATCGTGCTCCTGCACGACCCGGCCGGCAACGACGCCTGGAACGGCACCTTCCGCTGCGTGGCCTACGCCCGCGCCGAGATCGACCCCGAGCTGGTCACCGACCCGATGCTCGCCGGCGTGGGCTGGAGCTGGCTCACCGAGGCGCTCGAGGCCCACGGCGCGGAGTACGCCGCCGCCTCCGGCAGCGTCACCTGCGTCAGCTCGGAGAGCTTCGGCGGCATGGCCGAGGAGCCGGTCACCGCCCAGCTGGAGATCCGTGCCTCCTGGACGCCGTCGGGCGACCTCAGCGCCCATGTCGAGGCCTGGGGCGAGCTGCTGTGCACCGCAGTCGGCCTCGAACCCGTGCCCGAGGGCGTGGCCACGATGCCCAACCGCCGCGGACAACGCGGCCCAGGCTGATGGCGGCCGAGGACCCCGAGGCCACTCCCCCCCTGACCCCCGAGAACGCCGACCCGGTCGCTGCCACGTCCGAGACGGCCCCGCTGCTCACCCTGCGCGACGGCCTGCCCGAGGTCACCGAGACCGAGGCCGGGCTGCGTGAGGTGGTCGAGCTGGTGCGCTCCGGCACCGGGCCGATCGCGCTGGACGCCGAGCGGGCCTCCGGCTACCGCTACTCCCCCCGTGCCTACCTGATCCAGCTGCGGCGCGAGGGATGCACCACGGCCCTGATCGACCCGATCCCCTTCGAGCACCTGCACTCCCTCAACGACGCCATCGGCGACACCGAGTGGATCCTGCACGCCGCCAGCCAGGACCTGCCGTGCCTGCGCGAGCTCGGACTGGTGCCGAGCCGGCTCTTCGACACCGAGCTCGCCGCCCGCCTGCTCGGCTACCCCCGCGTCGGCCTGGCCACCTTGGTGGAGGTGATCATGGGCAGCTCGATGCGCAAGGAGCACTCGGCCGTCGACTGGTCACGACGCCCGCTGCCCAAGCCGTGGCTGGAGTACGCCGCCCTCGACGTCGAGGTGCTCCTGGAGCTGCGCGCGGTGATCGGCGCCCAGCTCGAGGAGAGCGGGAAGGCCGGGTGGGCGGCCGAGGAGTTCCAGCACCTGATCGACCATGTGCCCCCGCCGCGGCAGGACCCGTGGCGGCGTACCTCCGGGATCCACAAGGCCAAGGGCCGGCGCGCTCTCGCCGCGGTGCGCGAGCTGTGGACCACGCGCGACACCATCGCCCAGGAGCGCGACACCACCCCGGGACGGCTGATCCCGGACTCGGCGGTGATCGCCGCCGCCCACGCCATGCCCGGCAACCGGCAGGCGCTGCTCGACACCGCCGGCTTCCACGGGCGTGGAGCCCGCCGCTTCGCCGACCGGTGGCTGGCCGCGATCGCGGCGGCGCGAGCACTGCCCGACCACGAGCTGCCCCCGGCGACCGTCCGCTCGGACGGGCCGCCCGCCCCCCGCGTCTGGGCCGAGCGCGACCCGGTCGCGGCCGCCCGGCTGGCCAAGGCCCGCGAGCAGGTGGCCGCCTACGCAGAACAGCGCGAGGTCCCGGTGGAGAACCTGCTCACCCCGGACTCCCTGCGCCGGGTGCTGTGGAAGCCGCCGGCCGCGGACGCCTCGGAGATGGAGGAGGCCGTGGCGGCCGAGCTCGTCGGCTTCGGCGCCCGCCCCTGGCAGGTCGAGATCATGGCCCCGATGCTGGCGGACGCGATCGTGAACCCCGGACCGCCGCTGCACCCGGCCCAGAAGTCAGACCAGAAGTCAGACCAGGTGTCAGAGACGAAGACCGAGCCCGAGCCGGAGTCCGAGCCCGAGTAGGACGACTCCCCCGGTCTACGGGGTCGCTGTCGACGACGGGGTGGGCAGGCCCGCCGGAGTGCCGGTCGGGTCGAAGAGCGGCACCGAGGCGGCGTCGATCTCCTTGAGCCGCTCGTCCAGCGGCAGGATCACCGGCTGGTAGAACAGGTCGGTGAGCAGCCGCACCGTCTGGGTGCGCACGGTCGGCCAGGCCTCCGACTCCGGCAGCGGACGGCTGCTCCGGAAGGCGTTGACGAAGACCTCGGGATGCGCGGGCTGCTGCTCGGGCTGGGCGAAGGCCTCGCTGTTGGCGACGTCGAGGTTCGCCGGCACGACGTACCCGGTGCGCGCGAGCTCCTCGAGCCCGGGACCTGAGACGACCTCGGCGATGAAGTCCGCCGCCGGCCCCTCGTGGGCGGAGTCGGCCGAGAGGCACAGCCCGGTCATCGTCGCCGTGGTGGCGCTGGAGGAGACCTTGGGCACCGGCATCACGTCGAACTTCAGGTTCTGCTGGGCGCGCAGCTGCGGGGTCAGGCTCCGGAAGCCCAGGATCATCGCCAGCGAGCCGGACTCGAACCGCTCCAGGGCCGAGCTCCCCCGAATCGCCTTCTGGCTGAAGGTGAGCGCGGGGTCGCGGACCAGCTCGAGCAGCTGCTCCAGCGCCGACTTCGAGCTGTCGTCGGCGAGGGTCAGCGTGGTCGGGTCGAGGTTGTCATCGACGATCTCGCCGCCACCGGACCAGACGAACGGGGCCACCTGGACCAGGTCGGGTGCGACGTAGGCGCCGCGGACTCCCGGGCTCCGGGCCTGGAGCGCGGCCCGGCCGAACTCCTCGAGCGACCAGCCGTTCTCCTGGTCGACCGCGTTGGAGCCGGGAGTGGCGACCGTGGCGAGGTCGACGAGCTCGGTGTTGTAGTAGACGACCAGGGGGGAGACGTCGACCGGCATGCACTGCAGCGCCGAGTCGGCGCTGAACGCCTCGAGGCCGCGGCGGGCGTAGCCGTCACCGAAGTCGACCTCGCGCTCGGCGAGAAGCTCATCGATCCGGCGTACGGCCTTGTCCTTGGTCAGGCTCCCCAGGTCGCCCTGGTCGATCAGGAAGAGGTCGGGGCCGACTCCCTTGGCGCGGGCGTCGGCCATCGCCGCGACCGCCTCGGCGTGGCTGTCGTAGGGCTGGATGTTCACCACGATGTTGGGGTGCGCTGCGGAGAAGTCGCGAGCGATCTTGGTGTACGCCGTGACCACGGGGGCCGGCCCGTAGACCGCGAAGGTCAGCGTCGACGGCGCGGCGGCGGTCTTCGTCGGCGCCGGCTGGGGATCCTCGGCCGCGCAGCCGGCAGCAAGAGTCCCTGAGGCGACCAGGGCTGCGACCAGAGCGGTGAGACGCGTCGTGCTCGAGCGCCTGCGCGACATCGGCTCTCCTCCCTCGAGTCCGCCCGGCGACAGTTTCGTCGGGGGCAGCCGCAGCGTATCCGGACACGCCGACCAGACCGGACCCGGCACCGTCGTTCGGCGCAGGGCAATACGCTGCCGACATGCCATCGACCAGACTCCGCACCTGCGTTGCGGGCGGCGCCGTGCTGCTCATCGCCCTGACCGGCGCCCTCTCGGGTTGCTCGATCACGCGCGACGACAAGGCCTCAGGCTCCTCCACCACCGAGCCGAGCCCCTCGTCCTCACCGACGGCGACCGTCACGGTCACCGAGAGTGCGACCCCCACCGCGTCGCAGAGCTCGACCCCGGAGGGTCCCGGCGCGGAGCTGTTGACGGCCGCGGAGTTCCCGCAGCTCAACGACACCCTGGTGTGGACCGAGGTCGCGACCGGAGACGCGGGCGCGGAGCCCTTCGGGCTGTGCCAGAAGTTCGACCTGGTCTCGGCGGGCGCGACCGGCGTCCTGGAGCGCACCTTCGACGCGGGCACCACTGGCCCGTCCGCGGCGACGGCCGGCCAGCAGGTGGCCGACTTCGCCGACGCGCAGACCGCGGTGCGGGCGATGCGCGTCCTGCGCTCCTGGCAGGCCGACTGCGCCAAGCGGGTGCAGGGCAGCCGGGTCAAGGTCGGCCAGATCACCCCGGTGGCCGTGAGCCAGGGCACCGGCTGGCGCTACCTGGTCAGCTTCGTGCGCAGCGGCGAGGGCCAGTTCCACTCCCTCGGGGTCGCCATGGACGGCACCCGCCTGACGGTGCTGGTGCTGGACCACGCGGGACAGGACCACATCTACGAGCCCGGCCAGGACCCGATGGAGCTGGCCGTGAAGGCCGCCGCCGTGAAGCTGGCCGGCTGAGGTCCCCGGTGAGGCCATGACCGACCGTCAGCACCACCGGCCGACCTACCCGGGAGCCAAGCACTTCGAGGCGATCGAGGGGGCCGCTGACCCGGCGGAGCTCAGTGAGGCGGCCGATCGCGCCGCCACGGCCCTGGTGCGCGGCGCACGTGACCACACCGACGCCGATCTCGTGGCCCGCGTGGTCCACCTGGCCGACTCCGAAGGCCTCGAGACCCTCGCGCAGCTGTGGGCCGGGGCGGCGGCGGACTCCCTGGCCGGGGCGCTGTGGCGGCTCTACCTGCTCCGCAGCTGGGTGTACGCCGACCCGCTGACCGCCGCGGCCGAGTATGAGCGTGGCCGGCGCCACGTGCCGGTCGGCGAGGTGGTCTCGGGGGTCGTCGACCCCTCCGGCCCGGATGCCGTCCGGGAGCTGCTCGACGAGGTGCTCGCGGGCGTGGTCAGCGGCGACTTCGCCGACACCCTGCTCCGGGCGGCCGCGTTCGCCCGGGTGGTCGCGGCCGGACGGGTCCACGACGAGCCGGCCGACGCTCCGGCGACGAGCCGGCACGGCGGGTCGACGTACGCCTCGGACGTGGCGGCGTCACGGCTGGTGACCCTGGCCGACCAGCTCGACCTCGCGGCACGACTCGAGCTCGCCGGCGCGCTGGCGTGACCACGTTCGTGACCACCTGCTTGTACAGTGGGAACCGCGCCGGACCGCGGCAGCCCCGGGTCCCACAAATAGCCGCTACGAGCGGCCACGCGCCGTGAGGCGCTCCCGGTCCGGCGCACCAACTCTCGATCTCGGAGGCAGCTGATGGCATTTCGGCTCCCGCGCATCCGTGCCGTCTGGCCGCCCAGCGCCGGCACCCGCTCGCTGCTGCGGCGCGTCGGCCGCCAGCTCGGCGAGCAGCTCGGCGACGAGCCGGCGGGCCGCACCTCCACCCGTGGGACCCCTCGCGGGCGGACGACCGCGAGCGGCGACGTGCGGATCGGCTACGCGCCCAACCACGACGGCCTGCCCGACCCCGGCGAGGTGGTGTGGGCGTGGGTCCCCTACGAGGAGGACGCCAGCCGCGGCAAGGACCGTCCGGTGCTCGTCATCGGCGAGGACGGCCGCGACCTGCTCGCGCTGCTGCTGACCTCCAAGGACCACGACCGGGACGACGAGCAGGAGCGCCGCGCCGGCCGGGAGTGGATGGACATCGGCACCGGAGGCTGGGACTCCCAGCGCCGTCCGAGCGAGGTCCGGCTCAACCGGCTGCTCCGGCTCGACCCTGCCGACGTACGTCGCGAGGGCGCGGCCCTGTCCCGGCCGGTCTTCGACGCCGTCGTCGCGGCCGCGCGGCCCCACCTCTGAGCTCTCCCACCTGGTGAGCCGGATCGACCGCCCTCCTACCCCAGGGCCTTGCGGATCCTCGCGTCCGAGACCGGCTGGGCGGTGCCGAGCTGCTGGGCCCAGAGGCTGACGCGGTACTCCTCCAGCATCCAGCGCACCCGGCGCAGGTCGGCGCCCAGGGGCCGGCCGGGGGGCAGGGCGTCGACGCGGTGCTGCCAGGCCTGCTGCAGGTTGTCGACGCGGCCGGCGAGCTCGCGGTCGCGGGCGAGGTCGCCGAGCCGCTCGACACGTGCCGCCATCGCGGCCAGGTAGCGCGGGTACTCCCTCAGCGCCGCCGCCCCCGCCTGCGCGACGAAGCCGTCGTGCACCAGCCGGGCCAGCTGGCCGCGCAGGTCGGTCATCGCCGGCAGCATCGCCATCTCGACGCGCCCGTGCAGCGCCTTGTCGACCGGTCGCCAGGCCGCGAGCACGCGGATCACCTGCTGCAGCACCGCCCGCGAACGGTCGGGCAGCTCACGTCGCGCCGTGGCCACGAGGCTCCCGAACGCATCCGGGTCGCGCACGGCGGGCGCCTGGTCGACGAGCTCGGCGGCAGCGGCGGTGACGCAGTCCTCGATCAGGGCGCGCGCACCGGCGTACGGCGAGGCAGCGAGCCCGAGCTTCGCCGCGTTGTCCAGGCCCTCCAGCAGCCCGGCCGCCGGGGAGGGTACGGCGAGCAGCAGCAGCCGGCGTACGCCGAGCCGGTGATGGGCCTCCTGCTCGGACTCCGAGGCCATCACCCGCAGGCCCACCGTGCTGCCCTCGTCGACCAGCGCCGGATGGCCGCGCACCTCGTGGCCGGCGCGCGTCTGGGTGAACGAGGCCTCGATCGTGCCGAAGGTCCAGGTGGTCTGGCCGGTCGCGCCGAGGCCGGACTCCTCGGCGACGGCCGCCATCGCCTTGTCGAAGGACGGTCGCAGCGGCTGCTTGAGCGCGTCGAGGTCCTTGCCGGCGGCGACCTCCACACCGCCGTCGTCGAGGACGCGGAAGGTCGGGCGCAGGTGAGCAGGGACCTTCGCGGTCTCCCACGCGTCCTGCGGCACGTGCACCCCGGTGAGCGAGCGCAGGAAGCGCGACAGCGCCTCCAGCAGCGGCTCCTCGCCGGGCGGCACCGCCTCGAGGAAGCGACGGGCGACGTCGGGGGCCGGCACGAAGTTCACCCGGAGCGGCTTGGGCAGTGACCGGATCAGCGCGGTGACCAGCTCGTGTCGCAGTCCCGGCACGTTCCAGCTGAAGGGGGCGGGGCCGACGGTGTTCAGTGTCGCCAGGGGCACCTCGATGGTGACGCCGTCGGCCTCGTGACCGGGCTCGAAGTGGTAGCGCAGCGGCAGCGTCAGCGGGCCCTCGTGCCACAGGTCGGGGAAGTCGTTGGCGGTGACCTCGCCGGCCTGCTGGTGCACCAGCATCTCGGGGTCGAAGGTGAGCAGCTCGGGCCGGGCCCGCCGCTCCTGCTTCCACCAGGTGTCGAAGTGTGCGCCGGAGACGACCTCGGCCGGGATCCGCGCCTCGTAGAAGTCGAAGAGCGTCTCCTCGTCCACGACGATGTCGTGGCGCCGCGCCCGGTGCTCGAGCTCGGCGGCCTCCTCGAGGAGCTGCCGGTTGGTCTCGAAGAACCGGTGCCGGGCCCGCCACTCCCCCTGCACCAGCGCGTGCCGGATGAACAGCTCGCGGGCCACGTCGGGCTGGTGGCGGCCCAGGGGTACGACGCGGTCGGCGACCAGCGGTACGCCGTACAGGGTGACCCGCTCGTGGGCGAGGGCCGCCTCGCGCTTCTTCGACCAGTGCGGCTCCGACCAGGTCCGCTTGACCAGGTCGCCGCCCAGGCTCTCCGCCCAGACCGGGTCGATGGCGGCGTTCTGCCGGCCCCAGAGCCGCGAGGTCTCGACCAGCTCCGCCGACATCACGAAGTCGGGCTGCGACTTGAACAGCCCCGACCCCGGGAACACCGCGAAGCGGGCACCCCGGGCGCCGAGGTAGTCGCGCCGGTCGGGGTCGCGCAGGCCGATGTGCGAGAGCAGCCCCGCCAGCAGCGCCTGGTGGATCCGGTCGTCGTCGGCGCTCGCGGCCGGGTCCCCCGGCCTGAGGCCCACCTGCTTGGCGACCTGGCGCAGCTGGGACTCGAAGTCCTGCCACTCGCGGATCCGCAGGTAGTTCAGGTGCTCCTCGCGGCACATCCGCCGGAAGGCACTGGAGCCCATCTCCTTCTGCTGGGTGCGCAGGTGACGCCACAGGTTGAGCCAGGCCATGAAGTCCGAGCGCGGGTCGCGGAACCGTGCGTGCAGCTGGTCGGCCCGTGCCCGATGCTCGACCGGCCGCTCCCGGGGGTCCTGGATCGAGAGCGCCGCCGTGATCACCAGCACCTCGCGCAGGCAGCCGAGCCGGTCGGCCTCCAGGATCATCCGCGCCATCCGGGGGTCGATCGGCAGGCGCGCGAGCTTGCGGCCCACACCGGTCAGCCTCGGCGCCGCCCGTCCGGACGAGGGACGCAGCGCCCCGAGCTCCTCCAGCAGCTGTACGCCGGCCCGCACCGCCCTGTTGTCCGGCGGGTCGACGAACGGGAACTGCTCGACCTCGCCCAGCCCGAGCGAGGTCATCTGCAAGATCACGCTCGCCAGCGAGGTGCGCAGGATCTCCGGCTCGGTGAACTCCGGCCGACCCTCGAAGTCCTCCTGGCTGTAGAGCCGGATCGCGACCCCGGCCTCGACCCGCCCGCAGCGACCGGAGCGCTGCTGCGCGGAGGCCTGGCTGATCGACTCGATCGGCAGCCGCTGCACCTTGGTGCGCGAGGACCAGCGGCTGATCCGGGCCACGCCGGTGTCGATCACGCCGGTGATGCCGGGGACGGTCAGCGAGGTCTCCGCGACGTTGGTCGCCAGCACCACCCGGCGGCGGGTGTGCCGCTCGAAGACCCGGTGCTGCTCCGCGGCCGAGAGCCGGGAGAACAGCGGCACGATGTCGAAGCCGCCGCGTCGCCCCGAGGTGCCCTCGGCCTTGCGCTTGAGCACGTCGGCGGTGTCGCGGATCTCCCGCTCGCCGGGCAGGAAGACCAGGATGTCGCCGTCGGTGTCGCCGATCAGCTCGTCCACGGCGTCCTCGATCGCCTCGGTCTGGTCGCGCTGGACCGGCTCGCCCTCGTCGTCGTCGAAGGACTCCTCGAGCAGGGGGCGGTAGCGGACGTCCACGGGATAGGTGCGACCGGAGACCTCGATGATCGGAGCCGGCTGGCCCTGGGCGTCGGCGAAGTGCGCGGCGAAGCGCTCAGGGTCGATCGTGGCGGAGGTGATCACCACCTTGAGGTCGGGCCGCCTCGGCAGCAGCCGCGCGAGGTAGCCCAGGATGAAGTCGATGTTGAGGCTGCGCTCGTGGGCCTCGTCGATGATCAAGGTGTCGTAGCGGGTGAGCATCCGGTCGTGCTGGAGCTCGGCGAGCAGGATGCCGTCGGTCATCACCTTGACCCGGCTCTGCTTCGACGTACGGTCGGTGAAGCGCACCTGGTAGCCGACGGTCTCCCCGAGCTCGGTGCCGAGCTCCTCGGCGATCCGCTCGGCGACGCTGCGGGCCGCGATCCGGCGCGGCTGGGTGTGCCCGATCATCGCGCCACCCGGCGCCGACGGGTTCCCGCGGCCGAGGGCCAGGCAGATCTTGGGCAGCTGCGTGGTCTTGCCCGAGCCGGTCTCCCCCGCCACGATCACGACCTGGTGGTCGCGGATCGCCTCGGCGATCTCGTCGCGTCGGGCCGAGACCGGGAGGTCGGCAGGGAAGTGGATGCGCACAGCCCGGTCATTCTCCCTGCCGGGGGGACAGGGGAACAACCGGGCTGTGCTGGCCGGTCAGCTCGAGGGGGTCGGGCTCGCGGGCCCACGGAAGTCACCGGGGCCGCCGCGCTGGTCGAAGCCACGGCCCTTGTCCATCCGGCCGTGGTCCCCATGCCCCCCACGACGGCCGTCGCCGCGGTCTCCGTCGTCGTCCCCGCCGGTCAGGGCCACCACACCGCCCGCACCCGCCGCACCGACGATCAGGGAGGCCAGGGCCACGCCGATCAGCACCCGCGCCGCCCAGAGCCGGTCACGCACCCGTCGCATCCGGCTGGGCTGATCCTGGGTGGGCATCGCCGTGGTGGGTTCGGGCCCCTCCGCGGGGGGCACCGGTCGGGAGTCGGGAGGCAGTTCGCTCATGTCAGCGAGGATGGCTCGCCAACCTGTGCTGAACCTGTGTCGGCGCTGGGAGTTCGAGGTTCACAGGAAACGCACAGCCCAGTCATGGACTCCCCTCGTCCACGACCCCCACAGTGGAGGCATGAAGAGCTCCGGCCCCGAACTGACCCGCCCCGACGGCACGCCCCTGCGAGTGCTCGTCGTCGACGACGAGGAGAACATCGCCGAGCTGCTGCGGATGGCGCTGCGCTACGAGGGCTGGGCGGTGGAGGTCGCGTTGAACGGCAGTCAGGCCGTCAGTGCGGCGAAGGCGCAGCGCCCCGACGCGGTCGTCCTCGACATGATGCTCCCCGACTTCGACGGGATGGAGGTGCTGCGCCGGATGCGCGGCGACCAGCCCGACGTACCCGTGCTGTTCCTCACCGCCCGGGACTCCGTCGAGGACCGGGTCGCCGGGCTGACCGCAGGCGGCGACGACTACGTCACCAAGCCGTTCTCCCTCGAGGAGGTGGTCGCCCGGCTGCGGGCCCTGATGCGCCGGTCCGGGGCGCAGCAGGCCACCACCTCCTCGGTGCTGGTCGTGGGCGACCTGTGCGTGGACGAGGACAGCCGGGAGGTGACCCGCGCCGGTGAGGAGATCACCTTGACCGCGACCGAGTTCGAGCTGCTCCGCTTCCTGATGCGCAACCCGCGACGCGTGCTGAGCAAGGCGCAGATCCTCGACCGGGTGTGGAACTACGACTTCGGCGGCCAGGCCAACGTGGTCGAGCTCTACATCTCCTACCTGCGCAAGAAGATCGACGCCGGCCGGGAGCCGATGATCCACACCATGCGCGGCGCCGGCTACGTCCTGAAGCCGACCGAGCCGGCCCATGCCCGCTGACCGGCTCCGCGAGAGGCTGCACCGGCTGCGGCAGCTGCGGCCGGCCATGCTCCGGCCGCGCACGCTGACCGCGCGCCTGGTGGTCACCTCCGTGGCGCTGGTCGCGGTGGTCTCGCTGCTGATCGCGGCCGTCGCCACCGTGGCGATCCGCACCTCGCTGATGCAGCGGCTCGACGCTGACGTGCTCTCCTCGGTGCGCCGCGTCGGCGACGGCGCCCGCGACCGCCGCAGTCCCCCGCCGACGGCGAGCAACCAGGGCCCGGGGACGCTGATCGCCGTGGTCACCCCGGACGGCGCCTCGGGCTCCTCGGGGGTGGTGCTCACCGAGGAGCGCGGCGGGCAGCGCACCCTCTCCAGCAGTGCCCTGCGCGAGCTCGCGGAGGTGCCGGTCGACGGTCGGGTGCACGGGCTGCACCTGCCGGCCGTCGGCGACTACCGGCTGACAGCGGTGGCCAACCCGGACGGACGGGTGCTGGTCAGCGGGCTGCCGACCAGCGAGGTGGACAAGACCATCGCGGCGCTCGTCGGCTACGAGGCGCTGCTCACCCTGCTCGGGCTGCTCGCCGCGGGCGGGCTGGGCACGGTGCTCGTACGGCGCCAGCTGCGTCCGCTCACCGAGGTGGCCTCGACCGCACGCTCGGTCGCCGAGCTGCCGCTGGCCTCCGGGGCGATCGACCTCTCCGAGCGGGTGCCGCCGCACCTCACCGACGAGCGCACCGAGGTCGGCCAGATGGGCTCGGCGCTGAACACCCTGCTCGCCCACGTGGAGACCTCGCTGGAGGCTCGGCACCGCAGCGAGCAGCAGGTCCGCCAGTTCGTCGCCGACGCCTCGCACGAGCTGCGCACGCCGCTGGCCACCATCCACGGGTACGCCGAGCTGTCCCGGCGTACGCCCGACGACCCGGAGTCCCTCTCCACCGCCCTGGAGAAGGTGGAGACCGAGGCCGAGCGGATGTCCGGGCTGGTCGAGGACCTCCTCCTCCTGGCTCGCCTCGACTCCGGCCGGCCGCTGGAGCGCGCCGAGGTCGACGTCACCAGGATGCTGCTGGAGTCGGTCGCCGACGCACGCGTCCTGGCGCCGGACCACCGGTGGCGGCTCCAGCTGCCCGACGAGCCGGTGACGGTGACCGGCGACGAGCGGCGCCTGCACCAGGTGATGACCAACCTGCTCGGCAACGCCCGCCACCACACGCCGCCCGGCACGACGGTGACGGTCTCGGCCCGCGTGACCGACGCCGGTGCGCTGATCGAGGTCCACGACGACGGACCAGGCCTGGCGCCGGGACTCGACGGCAACGTCTTCCAGCGGTTCACCCGCGGCGACAGCTCGCGGACCCGTGCCTCCGGTGGCGCGGGCCTGGGTCTCTCGATGGTCGCGGCGATCACCCAGGCGCACGCCGGCAAGGCCTCGGTGCGCTCGGTGCCCGGCGACACGACGTTCTCGGTGCTGCTGCCCGGCTGAGGGCCTCGGCCAGGCACACCTGCCTTCCACGCAGATGGACGCACGGCCACGAGCCGCGGTGTTGGGCTGCACGAGCGCTCTTCGTAGCCGCTGTGCCGCGATTGCCGTGGAAAGGATCAGTGCGGCGGTGACTCATAGCGCGGCAGTCACCCGTGGGTTCGGACGGGTCACTCCGCGAGGGGATGCAGGTGCAACTACACGCTGATCACGCCACGGACGTCTGCCAGGCCGCGCGCGATGACGAATTCGCCCGTGACAGGCAACTCCTGCCACGAACGCGATGCGACGTCCCACGTGCGCCACATCCGCCCGTCGCACGTCACGACGACCTCCAGGGACTGGGCTGGTTCGACCGTTGCTGCGTTCCATCCGACAAGTCGCACGGGCAGGTTGGTGTCGGCCGGCTGGAAGTAGACCTGCACCACCTCCCGGCTGGGGCGGTCGCCCGTGTTTGTGATGGTGACCCGCACGGTCCGTTCGCCTTCGGCCAGCGTTACGCGCGGATCGGCGTACTCCCAGGTGCTGTAGCCGAGTCCGTGGCCGAACCAGAAGGCTGGAGCGGGCGCGCGCTGGGCGTGGTGGCCGCGATAGCCGATGAAGGCGCCCTCCTCGTAGACGAGGTCACGACCGTCGGGGACGACCGACCACGCCGGAGTCGCGCCGTCGGCGGCCGGAAAGGTTGTGACGAGGCGCCCCGCGGGTTCGATGCTGCCGATGAGGGTCGCGGCCACGGCGTGGCCGGCCTCCTGTCCGGGCAGGCCAGCCCACAGGACCGCGTCGACCGACTCCAACCAAGGCATCAGGATGGGCGTGGCTGCGTTCACGATCACGACGGTGCGTGCTGCCACCGCCGCGACGGCAGCGACCATGTCGTCCTGACGGCCGGGTAGTCGCAGGGTCGTCTTGTCGACCGCTTCGGTCTCCTGCTCGTCGGTGAGACCCACGACGACGACCGCCACGTCGGCGCGCGAGGCGGCCTCGACTGCCTCGCGTATGACCACCTCGGGATCGAGTGGGGCGCGGGTCGCGATCAGGCCCAGCGCGCCCAGCTGCCCCGTCGATCCCGTGCCGGCCGCGGCCGGATCGACCCGCATGACTGCTTCGATGATGTCGCCGGCCACAACGTCGAACTCCTCCGTGGCTCGAGGCGGATCGACGATCTCCTCACCGACGCCCGTTCCGGCAAGCGTCAACGTCATGCTGGCGCTTCGTCCCCCAGCCGACAGCGTCCATGCCCCCGCCCCGATCGGCCCGAGGGAGACCCGGCCAGTTTCGGCAACCCGGGCGCTGATGCGTACCGACGTCACGACGCCGTCAAGGCCGTCGTCGACGCCGACGAGCGTCGTGCCGCGGCGGGTGACCCGTTCCTCGCGGACAGACCCGTCGGCATCCAGCAGGACGAACCGGACTCCCGGTTGACCCGTCTGCGGATCCGAGACGAATGTGGGGGATGCCGGGATCGGCTTGGTCCGCACCTCCACGCCATCGGTGACGGTGATGAGGTCGCCCATCAGCGCGGCGAGTCCCTCGGCCACGCTGACGTGGTGGGGGGCGTTGACGGCCGCCGCTCCCCCGCCCATCGTCGCGGTCTCGATGGCGTGCCGGCCTATCAGCGCCACGCTCTGGTGCGTTTGGAGGGGCAGGACCGCGTCGCGATTGGTGAGCACGGTCATGCCGGCTGCGGCGAGGCGGGTCAGCTGCTCGCGGCGCTGGGAGCTGTCAGGGGCGGGGATGCCGGTCGGGTAGTCGCGCTCGGGACCAAGCACGCCGACTCGATCGGCGAGCAGGAGGAGCCGGACCAGGTGGTCGTCGATGACCGACTCGTCGACATCGCCGTTCAGCACCGCGGCGACCAGGGCCTCACCCCACGGTCCTTCGGGACCGGGCATCACCAGATCGAGGCCGCCGTTCGCAGCAGCAGCCGCCGATCCGGTTGCGGACCAGTCCGACATCACGAGCCCTGAGTAGTTCCATTCGCCTTTGACGACCTCGTTGATGACATGGTGCTGCTCGGTCGCGGGCACGCCGTTGACGTCGTTGTACGCCGCCATCATCGTCCACGGATCGCTGTCCTGGGTGGCGATCTCGAAGGGGAGCAGGTAGAGCTCGCGCAGGGTAGCTTCGTCGACCACGCTGTTCATCGTGTTCCGCAGGGTTTCCGATTCGTTCGCGACGAGGTGCTTGATGCAGGCCGCTACGCGATGCGCCTGCATGCCGTTGACGTAGGCGGCGGCGAGGACCCCCGTCAGCAAGGGGTCCTCGGAGTAGGCCTCGAACAGGCGGCCCCCCAGCGGCGTGCGGTGCAGGTTGATCGTGGGGCCGAGCACCACGTGAATCTGCTGAGCCAGTGCCTCCTCGGCTAGGAGCTCGCCGACCTCGTAGGCCAGGTCGGCACTCCAGGAGGCCGCCAGAAGCGTGGCGTTCGGAAACAGGGCCACGACGCGCCCCTCGCTCATCTTCAGGCCGCGCACACCGGTGGGCCCATCGGAGAACCGCAGCTCGCCAAGCCCGATCGAGGGTGCAGGGTGAAGCGTGAACATGCTCGCACCGGTGAGGAGTCGCACTTTGGATGCGAGATCCAGGGCTTCTAGAAGGCTTCGGTAGGCCTCACGGGAGGCCTCGAGGGGAGGTTCCGCCACAGTCATGTTTCGCCCTCTCGTCGCATCCTGCCCGTCTCGGGCGTCAAGCCTAAGGCGGTCGTGCAGGGCACGCTTGGCGACCAGCCTCACGAGCCAGTTGAGGAGTTGCTCCAAGCCATCCGAAGGTCGTCGATCGCCCACCCCAGGTGCACGCCACTGTAGGTCCTCATGCTGGGGGCTGCCGCCGGGCATCGCGTTGACTGGCGACCCAGGTGCGTCGTGGAGGACCTCGAGTGGACGGCTCCATACCGCCGCGTGCAGGCGCAGTTCAAGCTGGCGTAGGTTTGTAGCTGTGGTGATGTTCGGTCACGGCGATGCGCGCGGAGTGCCGAAATGGGCAGTGCCAACGTGACCAATCCTGGTCGTAGGAGTTGATCGAGCTGTGACTCGCATCCAGGCTGAGGCCGCGGGCTCCAGTAAGGCTCGCCGAGCCACCGCTCGGCTGCTCATTGGCGGCCCCTTGGTGGCGCTGCTCGTCTTCCTCACCCTCATCTCGCTCTCATGGACGGGTTGGGGCTTCGAGACCGACCCTGCCGCGCAGTTGCTCCGTGATGCGCCCTGGGTCGTTCTCGCCGGGCTCACAGGTGCAGTGGCCGGTGCGGTGCTCGCATGGACCGTCACCGGCGGAACAGGCTTGGCAGTGGCGGTCGGTGCTGCTCTCGGGGCACTCCCGGCGGCAGTCATGGTGACGGCCTACTTCACCGACGCCTACTGATCGGGCGTACCGCGGGGCGTCCGGATGCGATGCGCACCGGTCCACCTGCGTCTGAGCGCCGCAATAGCATGCGGCTCGCGGCCCGTGTCGTCCCGCCGCGGTTCGGCGTGCCCCCGGCGACCGGATCTGCTTGTCATCCACGTGATCTGGCAGGTCGCGAGCGAATCGCGACCATGACGTGATGACGCAGAAGTTCTTCGGTTTGAGTATGTCCGTGTCAGCCTGACGGCAACGATGGAGGTGCTCGCTACTCCCATCGGAAGAACCGTGTGGCGGCGGTGCCGAGCACGGCCGTCCACACGGCCATGACGACGAGATCCTTGAGGTCTGGCCAGCCGCCCGAGGCGGCCTCGCCAAGGGCGAGCGCCCCGGCACCGAGGGGTGTGAGGGACACGATGTCGCCGAGCGGCCCGGGCATCACCGGGACCGGCAGCCACACGCCGGCCGTGAACATCAGCGGGAAGAGCAGGACGGTGCCGAGGGTCGTGGCGAACTTCGCCGTCCGGGCGCGGCCACCGATGAGCCCACCCATGCTCAGGCTCGCCGCGAGCATGAGCAGGAACACGAGGAGGAAGCCGACCGGATTCCGCGGCAGCGCGACGCCGTAGGCGAACCGACCGACGATGACCACGAGTGCACCGCCGACGATCGCCGCGGCGCCGTGGATGCCGTACTGCGCGACGAGCAGGTCGCGAGGCTTCGCCGGCGTGGTCGCGAATCGCCTCAGGATTCGCTGCTCGCGATAGGTCGCGAGCACGACGGGCATGGTCGAGAGGGCAGCCATGAGCATGGCGAGCAGGATGGCGACGTTCACGTAGAGCGCGATGAAGCTCGTGCCGACAGCCTCGATCGGCTCACGCAGCGCCGGGACGAGTCCGAGGATCACGACGAGCACGAACGGGAACCCGACGATCCAGAAGATGGACCCCGGCTCGCGAGTGAAGAGCTTCAGCTCGGCGCGCAGCACGGCCGACGTGGGCGAGGCCATCAGTCGTCCTCCCCCTCGCTCGTGAGGTCCAGAAATGCGTCGTCGAGTGTGGAGTCGACGACACGGAGTCGGCCCGGCCGGACGCCGTGCGCGCTGAGCCGCCCGAGCACCTCGAGGACGGCGTCGTCACCGAGGCTGAGTTCCATCCGCCCGTCCTCGCGGATTCGAACGCTCGTCACACCCTGCACCGCCTCGAGCACCGAGGCGTCCAGGGGTGCGGAGGGCACGAAGCTCATGGTTGTCGGCGCCTCAGTCCGCCCGATGACGCCCTCGGGAGTGTCGATCGCCTTGATGCGGCCGCGGTCGATGAGCGCGATGCGGTCGCACAGATGTCGGGCCTCCTCCATGAAGTGAGTGACCAGGACGATCGTGGCGCCTCGCTCGCGAGCCTCTTCGACCAGCTGCCACACGTCGCGCCGGGAACGCGGGTCGAGGCCAGTGCTGAGCTCGTCGAGCAACGCGATGCGGGGGCGGCCTACCAACGCCAGCGCAATGGCGACGCGTTGCTGCTGGCCTCCTGAAAGGTCGGAGTAGCGGGTGTCGAGCTTGGTGCCGAGACCGAGCCGCCCGGCGAGCGCGACGCCGTCGACGGGGTCGTCGTAGAACGACGCGAACAGCGCGATCGCTTCTCGTGTGGTGATCTTCGCCTGCAGCCCTGCCTGCTGGAGCTGGACGCCGACGAGCCTCGTCACGGCTGCGCGATCAGCGGCGGGATCTAGCCCGGCGACCCGCACCGTCCCCGAATCCGGTCTCCGCAGCCCTGCGATGCACTCGACGGTCGTCGTCTTGCCCGAGCCGTTGGGGCCGAGGATGCCGAGGATCTCGCCCTCGGCGACGTCGAGATCGATCTCGTCGACAGCCACGGTAGCGCCGTACGTCTTACGTAGACCGCGCACCTCGATCGTCGTCACAAGGATCAGCCTGACAGATCGCGCGGACGCAGCGGCATGACAGATGTCAGCCAAGGCGGTGACACGCTGCACTACCCCCATGGACGAGGTCCGCGCAATTGCGATCGATTCATAAGAGACGACGCTGGAGCAAGCAACTCAGTCGGTGCGTGCGTCGTTCACTTCAAGCCACGCGGCCTGCCTCCGCCCACGCGCCGCGACGCTCCTATGCTTCGTCAAGCCGCTGCGGCCCGGTTTTCGAGTAGGCGGTAGAGGTCGCGGGCGACGTAGCGGGCGAGGCAGCGTTTGATCTCGCGGCCGGTCTTTCCCTCGGTGGTGCGGCGGGCGACGTAGTCGCGGGTGGCTTGTAGGTACTGGATCCGGCTCTGGACCACGGTGTGCAAGGCGTTGTTGAGGTTCCGGTCGCCGTAGCGGTTGAGCCGATAACGGGTGGTGACCTGACCGCTGTTCGCCGGGATCGGCGCCACGCCGGCGAGCATCGCGAACGCTGCCTCGGAGTGGATCCGGCCGGGGTGGGACCAGGCGCACAACACCGTCGCGGCCACGATCGGACCGACGCCGAACTCTTCGAGCAGATCCGGTCGCCAGCTGCGGATGATGACCACGATCGCCTTCTGCAGCTCGCGCGCCTCCTTCAACATGGCATGCGCGCGACGAGCCGAGGTTCTCAGCGCCACGACCGTGCTGGTCGTCTCCACGTCCCACGACGAGTGCACGCGCAGGCTCGCGGCGGTGTTGAGCATCGCGGCAAGCTTCTGCCCGCGGAACCGGGCCCGGATGGGTTCGGGCGCGGCGATCACCAGGCTGAAGACCTGCTGCTGGGCCTCGGTGGAGGCATTGATCGCCGAGGCCGGCGGCCAGGACCACCGACAGTGCTTGGCGTTCGCCCCCGGTGCGGGGAGTTCCCAGCCGCGGTCGAGGCATCGCTTCACGCGCAGCGCGGATCGCATCGAGCGGATCGGACTTCGCCCCATTGCGGCGAGCGGCTCACTTCGGGCGGTCCAACTCGATGACGATCTCCGAGGCATCCAGCAGCTGACGACTCAAGCCAGCGCCGTGACCACCGGTCCCCTCGATCGCCCAAGCCCGCAACGTGGCGTGGTTGTCGGCGAACTCCACCAGCTCGGCATAGCCCTCGGCTGTCGCCTCGACGGTGATCTCGTCGAGGACACCACCAGTCGCAGCATCAACCACGGCAGCGGAGTGGGTATGGACGTGGGTGTCGACGCCGATGACGACATCGACCACATCGCGCAGATCGGTCAGACTGTTCATGCGTTCTCTCCTTCGCCGGACGGGACGTGGTTCCGGTCCGGGACGGAGGATCGGCAGGACTGTGATAAGACACGCCAGGCGCGGCTAACGCCGGGTGGTCAAGCTCCTGATCAGGCCAGCTCCTCCAACCGGGCCGGGGCCGGTGACCACGAGCGGACAGGTCGCAGCAAGGCACGAAGCCAGTCATTCCGGGGGTCACACCCGCGGTCACCAACCCACAGCCCAGCACCTTCAGGCTGCGTTGGCGATCCTCACAGTCATACCGCCGCGATCGACGCGGTCGTTTCTCCTGTGTGCAGGGGTTTTCGGGGGCGGGGGTTGTCAGTGCTCGGTGCTTTGATGGACTCATGAGCAGCCAGCAGATCGGAGCCCGTGAGCACGGTGTTCCGGCTGTGCTGGACCGGTTGCGAGCCGAGGTGCGTGAGCTGGGGCAGACGTTGTGGGCGGCCCGGGGTCGCGATGAGCTGATGGACACGATCGCTGGGGTGGAGGCGCTGAAGGCGACGCTGGATGCCGTGGGGCTCGCCGCGGTTCGCGAGCTGGACGCGGCCCACGCGGTCAAGGCGGTCGGGTGGGCCTCGACCCAGGACTTCGTCACCGCCGTTGCCGGTGGGCACAAGGGCACCGGACCCGCAGCCGTGCGACTCTCTGCTGCCTTGGAGACTGCGTTGCTCGCCCCGGTCGCTGAGGCACTTGGTGATGGCTGGCTCTCCACCACCAAGGCGCACGTGATCGAACGGGCCATCGAGACGTTGCCTAGTGACCGTGAGGTCCGCGAGCGCGGGGTCGGGTTCCTGCTGGGGCAGGCCAAGGCCCTGGATGCGACCGAGCTGCGTAAGCTCTCCCACCGGCTGCTCGCGATCATCGACCCCGACGGTGATGACCGTCGTGGCGAGCGAGAGCTGGACCGGCTCGAACGCGCCGCCCACCTCGGCCGGGGCCTCACCATCACCACCGACCAGTGCGGCGGCGCCTGGATCAAGGGACGCTGCTCCAGCGAGGACGCCGCCTACCTCAAGGCCACCCTGATCCCGCTCGCCGCACCCCACCCGGCCGCCGGCCCAGTCTGTGACCCCGCCACCTGTGTGGTCTTGGGGTGTGGTCACGACGGACGCGATCCTCGTGACCACGGCGCCCGGATGCTCGACGCCCTGGTCGAGGGCTGCCGACGTCTCCAGAGCGCCGACCTGCTGCCCACCTCCCACGGCGCCGTGCCCCGTCTGACCCTGACGATGTCCCTGGCCGATCTGCAGCAGCGCTCCGGGCTCGCCATCGCGGAGACCGGCGATCAGCTCTCCTCCTCCGCGGTCCGGCGTCTGTGTTGTGAGGCCGAAGTCATCCCCGCCGTCCTCGGCGGTGCCGCGGAGGTCCTCGACGTGGGCCGCCTCCAGCGCCTGGTCACCGCAGCGATCTGGAAGGCGCTCGTGGCCAGGGACCAGCACTGCCGGTTCCCGAACTGCACCCGCCCGCCGCTGATGTGCCACGCCCATCACCTCGAGCACTGGGCCGACGGCGGCCCGACCTCGCTGGACAACATGATCCTGCTCTGCGGCCACCACCACCGTCTCATTCACACCGCACCCTGGACCATCCGAAGAACCGGCCCCGCCGATCTCGTCTTCGCCCCACCACCCGGCATCCGCCGACCCCGCCCCGGACCCGACGACCCGCCACCCATGACGGACCCGTGACAGCGCCCCACCCGACAACCTGATCACCACCAGCTCGTCACTCGCGCTTGCCAAGAACCCGGTACGACGGTCTCCGCGCGCCGGCTTGCGAGCACGCCAGCGAGCAGCGTCAGTTCACCGCGAAAAGGCCTGCGGCTGGCAGCCGTGTCTTACCGCGTCGGCTCGTAGTTCGTCGCACGATGGTCCGCGTGCCTACCGGGCCGGAGCGAGCACATCACGGCCTGGCGAAGGACCAAACCGGACGGACCACGGTCGAGCGTGCAGTGAGTCCCACCTCGGCCAGCAAGGGGCTCAGCACGTCGTCGATATAGGACTGACCTTCGGACTCCGCGCGCCACACCTCAGCGATGACGAATCCGTCGCCGTCCGGGTAAACCGCGTGGGACATGAGTCCCGCCGGCGGACCTCCGGCCTGCATCATGGACTGCCCAACATTCGCGTCGAGCTCGTTGAACTGGTCCTGAGTCGCGGGTGCCACAGTGAGCTGGAGAAGAGAGGCCATGGCACCGATCTTGGACCAGAGCCTGTCCCAGAGGAAGCAACCGATCCGCTGTTGGCCCGGGCCGCCGAAGGGTGAGTCTTTCCACCGCGATAGCGCGCGGCGCGGCCGTGCTGCTTTCCGCCGCGAAGCGCCGGACTGGTCACCGGCCGCGGCCGTGCGGATCAAGACCGACGCGCAGCCCTTCCCTTGACGACGCGCGCCGAGTCGTCGGGGATGCCAGTGGCCTCGGGCTCTCGTCGCGAACTGCGCCGCTAGTAGCCCGGACCACCCCACTGATCGGCCCGCGTTTGATTGTCCAGCCGGGTGTCGCTCTTGGCTCGGCCAGGTACGAACCCCATACTTCGCTGTCGCCGGTCGTAGCGGATGCCCATGAAGATGACAACCGCAAGGAACAGACCGATGGCGATCAAGAAGCCAGTCACCGTGGACCTCCTCAATCGAGTGCCTCCCGCGAATCGTCCGCATCGGGACCAGACTTTCTCCAGCATGCCCCTGTTCTGAGATCCGGTCCACCGCACGTCGTTCCTGCTCAGTCTTAGCCGCCTGTCGGCGTACAGGAAGCGCTCGGAATTGGCCGATGAGCCGATATGGCGCCTGCATGGGCGACCGGCGCGGCCACGAGGTGCCCGTTCGAGCCGTGACTGGTCACGTGGTCCCCTGAGAACGGTACGGTCACCGGCTCCCACTGGCGCCCGGTGGAGCCGCGCGTAGAGCCGACCACGATGTCGCACGCCTACGTCGACGTCTCAATCGGCGAGGACGATGACCTCTTCGAGATTACTGACGACAAGGCTCGGGTCGGCTTCGTCCATCCAGTGGGGTGCGCTGACCGGCTTCCAGATTCCCGGCGACCATCTTCGGACGAACGCCTTCCTGAGCGGGTCATCCGCGACGTCCCCGCGTCCGTCGGAGACCTCGGCCGCGAGGTAGATCAGCGGCACATCCGGTTCCTTGTCGCGGCGGTCATAGGCCCACTTAGCGAGTCTGCAGTTGTCGATCCTCTCCAAGGAGTCCCGGGCGTCGGCTTCGCGGTTCGCCTCCTGACACATGCCTTCGAATCCATGGCGCTTGTCGATGATGTAGTCATCCGGGATTGAGGAGTCGAGCAAGAGCACGGCGGCGACTCGTTCGGGGTGCGCGACGGCGTATGCGCCGGCGACCAAACCACCGAAAGACGCTCCCAGCAAGACGAGGGGGCCAGTTTCCCCAAGGGCCGCGAGCACGCCGTCCACATCACCGACGATCCCCTCCGGCGATTGGGTACCGTCCACCGTCTCACTGCGTCCGGTGTTGCGGCGCTCGTAGGAACAGATCCGGTGTTGGCCGTCGGCGGTGGCCTCGACGGCCTGGATCGTGTCGACGCCTAGTTTGCTTGGGTCGGGTGCCCACCCCGTGAAGTAGACAACGGTGGGAGAGCCGGTGCCGCTGCAGCGCGCGTAGATGTCGTGGCCGTCAACCTCAACCAGACCCTCGACCGTCGCCCCCGCCTCGACCGGCAGTTCAATCCGAGACGGCCGCGACCCGGTCCCTGATGCCGATCCACTCTCAGTCCCGGTCGGCGAGTTCGATGGCTGCGGTGACGCCGGGGTCCCAGCACCACAGGCCGCGACGAGCAGGATGCTCACAGCCACACCGACCCAGTAAACGAACGGCGTCTCCGACATGAGGCCTCCTGGAGCCTTGCATTCTCACGTTAAGACAATCCGGTTTCCCTAACCACCCAAATTGCCGTCCTGATGCCTTCCCCCGCGATCACGGTCGTGTGCCCGGAAGGCGACCCTCGATCCGCTACACGGCGCTCACCCCGGCGGGGCAGGATCGAGCGAGACGCAGGTGCGCATGCCCTGGGATGCCGTCTCGGGCGCTCGGGTCAACCACGATCTCGACACCGACCTCTACAGGGTCACCCACGACTCGGATGGCGAGAACCTGGTGGCTTTGACCACTGCCGGGAAGCTCGTGGCGGTTGACGGGGACACGCTGCAGACGACCAGCGCCCCCGTCGACCTAGGGCCGAGCAACTTCGACTGGTGGCCGATGGCCATGAGCGAAGACCGCACCGGGATCATCCTGGCCAAGGAAGGCAACACGGACGCGCTGGTGGTCGACCTTCGCAGCGGCAGCTGGACGAAGACGTCCTTCCCAGCAGCGCCGTGAGTGATGGCCCTCTCGCCCGACGGCGAGCGTCTGGGTGTCGTGGACGGCGCTGGCTGATACCGCGTCGGCCCCTGAAGAGCAACGTGGGCTGGAACGTCTACTGGAGCGCGGTCGGCAAGCAGCTGATCACCACCGCCAGCGACACCATCGACCTGTGGGACGGCGCCACCCTGACTCGCGTGGGCAGCCTCAAGGCGGGAGTCCAGGAGGACGTCGCCAACGTGCGACCACTGCCGGACGGACACACACTGGTGATCGGGAGGCCCAACGGCCCGGTGCTGAGGTGGGACCTGCGCCCAGACAAACTCGTGGACCTCGCCTGCTCCCTGGCCGGGCGCAACCTCACCCGCGAGGAGTGGAGCGAGTACGTCGGGAGCCGGCCCTACCGCCGCACCTGCCCGAACTGAGGATTTGCGCGAGGACCGCGCCCCGACCACAGCGGTCCAGACCATACGTCCAGCCTGGTCTTGACGGTTCTGAGACTCGGGAGGAAGGTGATCAACAGCCGAGGCGCTCGGAGGTGCCATGTCCTTGGAGATTCGAGCGGGCGTGGGCACGGGCCGGCCCAACCACAAGCAGGACGTAGGTCTCGTCCAGCTGATGCTGGGCGGTCATGACTTCACGGTCACTGCAGACGGAGACTTCGGCGGTCAGACCGCCACGGCGCTCGCGGGCTTCCAGCAGTCGCGGCTGGGCTTCACCGACGGCATCTGCGACCCCTGTGACGCGACCTACAAGATGCTGCGTCCGGAGTTCACCGACTCCGAGAGCATCCTGATGCGCACCTTGCTGCTCAGCCTGCTCGGCGAGGCGAGTTTCGGCGACGTGATGTCCGAGGAGGCCTCCCCCGACGGAGTCGGGCTGATCCAGACGATCGCGCACGGGGACGGGTTCGCACGTTTCTACAGCCACCCGACGCACGGCACGTGGGAGGTGCAGGGCCTCATCCTCACTCGCTACATCGAGCTCGGCGACGCGGCCGGGGCGCTGGGGATGCCGATCGGCGGCGAGCGGGACCACGGGTTCTCGGGCGGACGAGTGAGCTTTTTCGACCACGGCAGGATCGTCTTCGAGCCCGCGACCGGGGTCACCGAGACGATCCTCTCGGCGGACTAGCGAAGACCCGCGCCGTGTCCGAGGCCTTCCACCTCGACCTTCGGCCAGCCCATCGAGCTCGCGGCCGCCCTGCCGAGCAGAATGACTCTTCTCCTTCCTGACGACGCTGCTTCGGTCCCTCTGGGCGAGGACGGGCTGCTCGGTGTGTGCCAGCTGTTGCCGATGGACCGAGTCATGCCCATCTACTTCCCGCCGTCGTACGCCTGCAGCGAAACGCGATCTCTGGCGAGGGGCAGCCCTCGGAGTACTTCCAGATCTCGCCAGTGACGGGAGCACCGGTTGGCGCACAGTCGCGGAGTTCGGCTTGGGCCGCGACCACGACCGCCAGGAGTGGACCACGGTGATCACCGCCCGACAGATCCGGGAGGTTGATCCCAACATCCAGAGGCTGCTCGTCGTGGAGGGGAGGACCACACGATGGTCGCTGGTCCTGTCGGCGATGGGCCGACGTTCGCCCCGCGCACCGTGTTCGCCGAGGCCGCGACGTCCCAGGGTCGGTTCTCACAGCGGACACTGAGGGTTCTGGAAGCGCGTCATCCGGCGAGGTCGCGCAGGCCGGCCAGCAGGAGCTGCCGCTCTGCTTCCGACAACTCCACATAGGGTGCCGCCGCGCGGGTGTTGGTATCGGCCTCGATGGCGGAACGCACGGGCTCAGACAGTGACTCCAGGTCCGCCACCTCGTACCCCGCAGTGCGCCAAGCCGCGATGTGCGCATCGAACCGATGAAACCGTAGTCCCGTAAGGCGCTCGGCGAGCAGCCCCGGCTCCGACATGCCGTGGGGCAGCAGGTCGGGTGCCATCAGGGCGAAGGCCTCCCCACCGGTTTCCCATGCCGCGAGGAGCGTCCGCGCCACGAGGGGAGCGCAGCTGACGACAGCCTGCCCGGCGGCGCCCCATGCTTGCCTCGCTGCCTGATCAGCGACGGCGTGCAGCTCTTCAATGCAGTTCTGCCCCGCTCCAGTGAGGGTCAAGGTGCCAGACGAGGGCTCGACGAGCAGTCCGCAGCTGACCAGCACGTCGAGGCAAGAGTCGACCGGGGTTTCGGGATGGTAGGTGAAGACCGATCGGACGGCAGCCCTGGTGACAACCCGGTCCGGGTAGGCGTTGCGCAGGTAGCCCAGCATCATGCCGGAAACCGAGTCGAGACCGGCCGCTTGGAACGACTCTGGAAAACCTTGAGCGAGCGCGGCCTGCATCATGGTCATCCGGATCTTGTCCACGACCGCTGCGATATCCGCCGCGAACAGCGTCGCGACGGTGGCCGGCGTGCCGCGTTCCTCAGCCATGGAGGCACGCTAGCTGACGGGAACCGAACAAGCCCCCAGGATCGAGTCGGGCTCCTGATCAGCGGGAAGGTCGTCAGCCGCGGCGTGCAGGTCCCGCTTCGGCAACAGCCGGTCCAACCATGCCGGGAGCCACCAGTTGGCGTCACCGAGCAGCTGCATCGTCGCGGGCACCAGCACCAGGCGAACCAGGGTCGCGTCGAGGAACACTGCGGTGGCGAGTCCGAGGCCGAGCATCTTCAGGAGAGGGTCGTCTCCGAACCCGAACCCGACGAAGACCGAGACCATGATCGCGGCACCGCACGAGATCGTCCGCGCCGTCATCCCGATCCCACGCACCACCGCGTAGCCGTTGTCGCCGCTGCGCAGGTACTCCTCACGCACCCGCGAGAGCAGGAAGACCTCGTAGTCCATCGAGAGCCCGAAGAGGATCGCGAACATGAACAGCGGGATGAACGAGATGATCGGCACCGTCGACTCCAGCCCGATCAGGCTCGCGGCCCAGCCCCACTGGAAGACCATCACCAGCACGCCGTAGGACGCGGCGACGCTCAACAGGTTCAGCACCGCTGCCTTGAGCGGCACCAGGACGGAGCGGAACAGCACCATCAGCAGCAGGTATGACATCGCCACGACCGCGACCAGGAAGATCGGCAGCCGTTCCTCGACGCGCTGACTGAGGTCGGACATGGTGGCGGTGTAGCCGCCGACATGCGCGGTCGCCGGGCTGCTCGCCAAGGCATCGGGCAGCACCTCGGTGCGCACCCGGTCGAGTGTCCGCGCGGTCGCCACATCCTGTGGAGACGTCGTCGGCTGCGCGACGATGACGGCGACGTCGGAGGTGGCATCCACCGGGGCGGCTGCGGCCGACGCGATGCCCGGGTCGGCAGCCAGGGCCGAGACCAACGGCTCCACCACCGACCGGTCCCGGGAGAGGTCGACGGCCACGACCATCGGCCCGGTCGCGCCGGGCCCGAAGCCCTCGGCGACCAGGTCGTAGGCCCGCCGCTCGGTGCGCGCCTGCGGGTAGCTGCCCTGGTCAGGCAGCCCCAGCCGCAGGGCGAGGACGGGCGCGGCGAGCGCGAGGAGCAGCATCGTGCCGGCGACGGCGTACGCCGCGGCGTGCCGCGTGACGTGCGCGCCCCAACGCGACCACCGCAGCACCGCGGCGTCGTGCCCAGGACCGTGCCCGAGCCCTGGCCCGTGCCCTTGGCCGCGCCGGACTCGCCGGGCCAGGAGCCCGCGTGCCTGGAGGCGCTGGCCGGCCAGCCCCAGCAGCGCGGGCAGCAGGGTGGTCGCCGCGAGCACCATCACGAGCACCACCGCGGAGATGGCGATGCCACCAGCGGTGACGAACGGCAGGCCGGCGAAGGCCAGTCCGAGGATGGCCACGACGACGGTGCCGCCGGCGAAGACGACAGCCTGCCCGGCGGTCGCCAGGGAGCGGCCCACCGACTCCGCGACCGGGAGCCCCTCGGCGAGATGCTCGCGGTGGCGCGAGAGCAGGAACAGGGCGTAGTCGATGCCCACACCCAGCCCGACCATCGCCGCCATCACCGGCGCCCAGACCGGGATGTCGATGAGCAGCCCGAGCAGCGGGATCAGACTCGCGCCGACCAGGAGCCCGAACAGCGCCACCGCCAGCGGCAGCCCCGCGGCCAGCAGCGACCCGAACGCCACCAGCAGGATCACCGCCGCGACCACCAGGCCGAGCACCTCGCCCACATTGGCCGGCGGCTGCTCGAAGCTGAAGTAGAGGTCACCGCCCGCTTCGAGCCGCAGCGACGACGATGCCCTCGACTCCGCCAGGACGGCCTTGAGCGCTGCCAGGTCGGAGACGGCCAGCTCGCCGATCTCGGGATACTGCACCCGCAGCAGTGCCACCCGTCCGTCCGGCGACATCTCCTCGGTGGTGCCCAGCACCTTCGGCAGGTCACCCACGGCCGACTCCAACTGCTCCAGGCCCACCCTGGCCTGGCGGGAGTCCACGAAGGTCACACTGCCCTGCCTCGGGGTCGCCACGACGTACGCCGTGAGCCCGGCCGCGCCGTTGTCGGCGCTCGCCAGCAGGTCGGCGGCGGCCTGGGAGTCGGTCCCGGGCGCCGCCAACGAGTCGTCCAGCTGCTTCCCGAAGCCCGCCGAGGCAGCGACGACCAGGACCGAGAGGAGCACCCAGGCTCCGATGGCGGCCCAGGGGCGGGTCGCCGACCAGCGTCCCCAGCGATACAGCAACCGTGACATGACTGTTCTCCTTGCTCGGTGGTCCGGCCGCTCCGTCCGGTGGTTCCACGCTCACGGACCGCGGTCCCGGACACATCGGCGTGGAGGTCGGATCCGCCTCCGCCGTTGGGAGGGGCGGGGTCTCGTTCTTTCGGCCGGTCCGCGACGACTCGGGGATCCCTAGGCTGGGTGGGTGATCACCAACGCCCTGCGCTCGCTGTGGGCCGAACCTCGCGCCACGAACGCTCCCGAACGGACGCCGCGCGACTGGGTCCTGGTCGCGGTGTTGATGCTGGCGGCGCTCCTCGAGGGAGTCCTACGTGACGACGTCCCGTGGCGGCCGTTCGTCACGATCGTGGCGATCGGGCTCGCGCCGGCACTGCTGTGGCGGCGTACTCACCCGTTGGCCTGCGTCGTGGTGGCCTTCGGGACCGCGATGGTGTTGGGAGTGGCGACCCTGGCCGGCGGGGCGCCGAGTCTCGGCCTGAACACGATGGTCTACGTCCTGGTGCTCGTCTACGCACTGGTCCGCTGGGGTGCGGGGCGCGAGATCGTGATCGGGCTGTTGGTGGTCCTGGTCGCTGCGGTGATCGGCACGATCGCGGACTACACCGGGCGGGCGGACATCTTCGGTGGGTTCGGCATCCTGGCCGCGGCGGCTGCGGGCGGAGCGGCGTTCCGCTACCGCGCCGAGAGCTGGCGCCGGGCGTTGGAGCAGATCCGCAGCCAGGAGCGGGTCGGCCTCGCGCGCGAGCTGCACGACACGGTCGCCCACCATGTCTCGGCGATCGCCGTCCAGGCGCAGGCGGGCCGGGCGATGGCCGGGCAGCGGCCCGAAGCGGCGCTCGAGGCGCTGGCGGTCATCGAAGGGGAGGCGTCGCGAACGCTCGCGGAGATGCGGGCGATGGTCCGGGTGCTGCGCGACGGAGCGCCGGCGGAGTACACCCCGCAGCCGGGGATCGCCGACCTGGTGTCCCTCGCCCGCCGCGACCCGGTCCCGGTCGTCGAGGTGGAGCTGCCCGGTGACCTGGACGGCGTACCGCTCCAGGTCGACGCGGCGGTCTACCGGTTGGCGCAGGAGGCGCTGACCAACGCCCTGCGGCATGCCCGCAACGCCTCGCGTGTGGAGATCCGGGTCGTGGAGGGCACCGGAGTGCTGCGGCTGCGCGTGACCGACGACGGACAGGTCGACCCGGCGCGGCCGGCGAGCCACGGGTTCGGGCTGCTGGGGATGACCGAGCGCGTGCAGCTGCTCGGCGGGACGCTGCGTGCGGGGCCTGCGGCCGAGGGTGGGTGGGCGGTTGCCGCCGAGCTGCCCACGAAAGTACGCCGATGACGGTGCGCGTGCTGGTGGCCGACGACCAGGATCTGGTGCGCACCGGCCTGTCCATGATCCTCGACGCGCAGCCTGGCATCGAGGTCGTCGGCCGGGCCGCCGACGGCCACGCGGCGGTCGAGCTGGCGCGCCGGCTCCGCCCCGACGTGTGCCTGGTCGACATCCGGATGCCCGGTCTCGACGGCATCGAGGTCACCGAGCTCCTCGCCGGGCGGGGCGTGGCGGACCCGATCGCGGTGGTGGTGATCACCACCTTCGACCTCGACGAGTACGTCCACGGCGCGCTCCGGGCCGGCGCCCGGGGCTTCCTGCTCAAGGACGCCGGGCCGGAGCTGCTCGTCCAGGCCGTGCATGCGGCCGCCGCCGGCGACGCCCTGATCGCGCCGAACATCACCCGGCGGCTGCTGGCCACCCTGGCCGCCAGGGAACCGTCGAGCCGACGTACCCAACCGATCGAGCCGCTGACCGAGCGCGAGGAGGAGGTGCTGGCGCTGGTCGCTCGTGGCCGCACGAACGCCGAGATCGCCGCCGACCTGTTCATCGGCCTGACGACCGCCAAGACCCACGTCGCGAGCCTGCTGACCAAGATCGGCGCCCGCAACAGGGTCGAGATCGCGATGTGGGCCTACGACACCGGCCGGGCGGGCGACTGACGACGCCCTCCGAGAAGCTCAGAGAGGCCGTTGCGCCGAGCAGCCTCCGCAGCGAACACCGGTCCCGCCCGTGGAAGTCATGGCAGTGGCTCCGAAAGCTTCCAGATCGACACGCACAGCAGATCCACAGAGCGACCACACGGCCCGCCAAGACCAGCCCTCTTGAGTTGCCGCATGGACACCACGAGCACTCTCTCCCCGCCGATCCGGCGCGAGACCGCGCCCCAGACCCACTCCCCCGCACGACGCGCCGCCAGCGACCCCGCGTGGGCACGCCCCGCCCTGGTCGGCCTGCTGCTGGCCACCGGCCTGCTCTACCTGTGGGGCCTGGGCGAGAGCGGCTGGGCGAACTCGTTCTACTCCGCTGCGGCACAGGCCGGGTCGGAGTCGTGGAAGGCGTTCTTCTTCGGCTCCAGCGACGCCGCGAACTCCATCACCGTCGACAAGACCCCGCTGGCACTGTGGCCGATGGCCCTCTCGGTGCGGCTCTTCGGCCTCTCCAGCTGGAGCATCCTGGTCCCCCAGGCGCTCGCGGGCGTCGGCACCGTGGCGCTGCTGCACCACGTGGTGCGGCGTACGACGGGCTCGGCGGTCGCCGGCCTGCTCGCCGGCACCGTGATGGCGCTGACCCCGGTGGCCGTCTTGATGTTCCGCTTCAACAACCCCGACGCCCTGCTCACGCTGCTGCTGGTCGGTGCCGCGGCGGCGACCCTGCGCGGTGTCGAGGCGACCAGGTCGCCGAACACGCACCCGGCCCGCTGGCTGGCGCTCGGCGGCGCCCTGGTCGGGCTGGCGTTCCTGACCAAGATGATGCAGGCCTTCCTGGTGCTGCCGGCGCTCGCGCTGGTCTACCTGCTGTTCGCGCAGACCACCTGGGGCCGCAAGCTCGGGCACCTGCTCGTGGCGTTCGGCTCGATGCTGCTCGCCGGCGGCTGGTGGATCGCCATCGTCGAGCTGTGGCCCGCCGCGAGCCGGCCCTACATCGGCGGCTCGCAGACCAACTCGATCCTCGAGCTCACCCTCGGCTACAACGGCCTCGGGCGGCTGAACGGCAACGAGGCCGGTGCGGTCGTCGGTGGCGGCGGCGCGGCCGGCGGCAGCCCGTGGGGCACCACCGGGGTGCTGCGCCTGTTCGGCACCGACATCGGCGGCCAGATCGCGTGGCTCATGCCCGCGGCCTTCGTCCTCGGCGTCGCGGCGCTCTGGTTCGCCCGTCGCGACTCCGCGATCCGCGCGGCGGTGGTGCTCTGGGGCACCTGGCTGCTGGTCACGGTGCTGACCTTCAGCTTCATGGCCGGCATCTTCCACGCCTACTACACGGTCGCGCTGGCACCGGCGATCGCGGCGCTGGTCGGGATCGGCGCGGTCGTGCTCTGGCGGCACCGGACGTCGTACGCCGCCTGCGGCATCCTCGCCGTCACAGTGGCTGCGACCGCCGCGCTCGGCTGGGTGCTGCTGGACCGGAGCCCGGACTACCTGCCCTGGCTGAAGTGGGCCGTCGCCGGGCTCGGTCTCCTCGCCGCGCTGCTCCTTGCCGGAGCGCCGCTGCTGCCGCGTCGCATCGGGCTGGCCGCCGCCGCCCTCGCGGTCGTGGCCACCCTCGCGGGGCCGGCGGCGTACTCCCTGACCACCGCCAGCACCCCGCACACCGGCTCGATCCCCTCGGCCGGTCCGGCCATGGCCGACACCCGGGGCGGACCGGGCGGCCAGGGTGCACGGGACGGCCAGAACGGTCAGCGTGGTCAGGGTGGCGCTCCTCCGGGAGCCCAGGGGACGACCGGCGGCGCCACCGGCACCACCGGCACCACCGGCGGCACCCAGCCGGCCGGCCGCACGGGCGGTGCGGGCGGGCTGCTCGAAGGCAGCACCCCCTCGGCCGAGCTGACCGCCCTGCTCCAGCAGGACGCGGCGTCCTACACCTGGGCCGCTGCCGCCGTCGGCGCGAACAGCGCAGCCGGCTACCAGTTGTCCAGCGAGCTGCCGGTGATGCCGATCGGCGGCTTCAACGGCAGCGACCCCAGCCCGACGCTGGCACAGTTCCAGCAGTACGTCGCCGACGGCGAGGTGCACTGGTTCATCGGCGGCAGCGAGAACGGTCGCGGTGGTCGAGGCGGACCGGGCGGCTCCAGCGACGGCACCAGCGCCTCGATCACGGAGTGGGTCACGGCCAACTTCTCCAGCACCACGGTCGAGGGGATCACGCTCTACGACCTCTCCGGGGGTGCCCGGTGACCGCGCTGGTGCAGCCCGAGGGCGGGGGCGCCACGATCGGCTCCACCGCGACCGTGCTCGACGTGGTGATCCCGGTCCACAACGAGGAGGCCCAACTGGCTGCGTCGGTCGAACGGGTGCTCGCCCACCTGCGGACGCTGCCGTGGTCCTACCGGGTGACCATCGCCGACAACGCGAGCACCGACCAGACCTCGCTGATCGCCAGGCGGCTCAGCCACCTGCACCCGGAGGTGAGCGCGGTCCACCTGACCGAGAAGGGACGCGGTCGCGCGCTCAAGCAGGTGTGGAGCGCCTCGGAGAGCGACGTGCTCGTCTACATGGACGTGGACCTGTCCACCGACCTGACCGCCCTGCTGCCGCTCGTGGCCTCCCTGGTCAGCGGGCACTCAGACCTGGCGATCGGCTCGCGGCTCTCCCGCTCCTCGCGGGTCGAGCGCGGCCCGCGGCGCGAGCTGATCTCCCGCGGCTACAACCTGCTGCTGCGCAACACGCTGCGAGCGAGGTTCAGCGACGCCCAGTGCGGTTTCAAGGCGATCCGGCGCGAGGCCGCCCGGGAGCTGCTCCCGCTGGTCCAGGACAACCAGTGGTTCTTCGACACCGAGCTGCTCGTCGTCGCCGAGCGCGCCGGCCTGCGGATCCACGAGGTCCCGGTCGACTGGACCGACGACCCCGACAGCAGCGTCGACGTCGTGCGGACCGCCCTGGACGACCTGCGCGGGATGGCCCGGCTCGGAACGGCGCTGGTGCGGGGCACGCTCCCGCTGCGCGAGATCGGCGAGCGGCTCGGCCGCACCAGCGCCGAGGCCGGAAGCGGACGCCTGGGCATGCAGCTGGGCATGTTCGTGGTGATCGGGCTGGTCTCCACGCTGGCCTACGCGCTGCTCTACCTGGGGCTGCGCTCGGCGATGCCCCCGATGGCGGCGAACTTCACCGCCCTGCTCGTGACGGCCGTCGCGAACACCGCGGCCAACCGGCGCTTCACCTTCGGCGTGCGCGGTCGCCGCGACGCCGTACGCCACCAGGCTCAGGGCCTGGTGATCTTCGCCGCCGGGCTCGCCGCCACGTCGGGCTCGCTGTGGCTGCTGCACGCGCTGGGCAGCCGCAGCCAGCTCGCGGAGGTGACCGTGTTGACCACGGCCAACCTGGGCGTCACCGTGCTGCGCTTCGTGGCGCTCAAGCTGTGGGTGTTCGTACGCCGGGACCGGCCGCGATCGTCCCTCAGGCCGGAGAGCCCGGGGAGCCCGGGGAGCCCGGAGCCAGGATGGCCGGAAGCGACGTCGCGAGCGTGACCAGCAGCTCCTCGCGGGTGATCCCGCGAGGGTCGCGGACCCACTCGAGGACCACCTCCTCGATGAACGCCGCCCAGCCCTTGACCACGAGCCGCACCGCCGGGGTGTCGCGCAGGCCGATCGAGGCGGCCTCGACGAGGACCTGGGGCTCGAAGAGCCGCTCGGTCAGCGCGGCCCGCGACTCCTCATAGATCCGGCGCAGCGCCTCGTGTCCCCCCGCGGCGCCCCTGAGCAGCGAGACGAAGCCCTGGTAGTTCTCCTCGACGTAGTCGACGTAGCGCGCCAGCGATCCGGCCAGCTGCTCGAGCGCGGTGCCCTCCCCGCTGGGGGCGGTCACCCGGATCAGGTCGTCCGCGGCCCGCTGCACGACGGCGGTGTGGAAGTCCTGCTTGTTGCCGAAGTAGTGGTAGAGCAGGCCGCGCGAGATCCCGGCCTCCTCGGCCAGGGTCTCGATCGAGAGCTCCTCCAGCGGGCGGCTCCCGAGCAGGCGCACGCCGAGCTCGAGGAGCTGCTCGCGGCGCCCGTCAGGGCTCATCCGCACCCGTGGCGACGACATGTGGCCGATGTTACTGAATTTCCTTCAACAACGCTATTGACGGTCGTTCAATACTCGCTAGGGTTGGGCCCATGACCACGACCACCACCCTTCCCGAGCGGGTCCGCACCCTCGTCGTCGGCGCCGGCTTCGCCGGCCTCGGCGCCGCGATCAAGCTCGACGAGCACGGCTTCGCCGACTTCATCGTGCTGGACCGGGGCGAGACCGTCGGGGGCACCTGGCGCGACAACACCTACCCCGGTGCCGCGTGCGACGTGCCCAGCCAGCTCTACTCCTTCAGCTTCGCGCCCAACCCCGACTGGTCGACCTCGTTCTCGCCGCAGCCGGAGATCCAGGCCTACCTCGAGCGCACGGCGCGCGAGTCCGGCGTACTCGACCGGTTCCGCTTCGGCGTCACGGTCGAGGACATGCACTGGGACGAGGAGGACCAGGTCTGGCACGTGAGCACCACGGCCGGCGACGTGGTCGCCGAGACCGTGATCACCGGGTCGGGCGGGCTCTCGGAGCCCAAGCTCCCCCAGATCGAGGGGATCGACGACTTCGCCGGCGAGATCTTCCACTCCGCCCGCTGGGACCACGACGTGGACCTCACCGGCAAGCGGGTGGCGGTGATCGGCACCGGCGCCTCCTCGATCCAGATCGTCCCGGCGATCGCGGACAAGGTCGCCCACCTCGATGTCTACCAGCGCACGGCGCCGTGGGTGATGCCGCGCCACGACCGCACCTACACCTCGGTCGAGCGGTTCGCCTTCAAGCACCTTCCACTGCTGCAGAAGGCCTACCGGACCGGGATCTACTGGGGCCGCGAGACCTTCGTGCCCGGCTTCACCGTGAACCCCAAGCTGGCCTACCCCGCCCAGCGGCTGGCGCTGCAGAACATCGAGCGCGGGATCTCCGACCCCGAGCTGCGCAAGGCGGTGACCCCGGACTTCCAGATCGGCTGCAAGCGGATCCTGATCTCCAACACCTACTACCCCGCCCTCGCGAAGGACCACGTCGACCTCGTCACCGACGGCATCGTCTCGATCACCCCGACCGGCATCGTCACCGCCGACGGCATCGAGCGCGAGGTCGACGCGATCATCGTCGCGACCGGCTTCCACACCACCGAGCAGCCGATCGCCCAGCACATCAAGGGCCGCGGCGGACGCACGCTCGGCGACACCTGGAGCGAGCACGGGCAGGCGGCGTACAAGGGCACCACGATCGCCGGCTTCCCGAACATGTTCCAGATCGTCGGCCCCAACACCGGGCTCGGGCACTCCTCGATGGTCTTCATCATCGAGAGCCAGATCGCCTACGTGATCTCGGCGCTGCAGCAGATGGGCGAGCGTGAGATCGCCACCGTCGAGCCGCGGCCGGAGGCGCAGCGGGCCTGGAACGACGACATCCACCGGCGGATGCAGCGCACCGTGTGGAGCACCGGGGGCTGCGCCAGCTGGTACCTCGACGCCCATGGCCGCAACACCACGCTGTGGCCGCGCACGACCTTCAAGTTCCGGGAGCTGCTGCGCAGCTTCGACCTCGACCAGTACGTCGCGACCCCCCAGGCCGGCGTGTCCACCCAGACCAAGGAGCACGCAGCATGAAGACCCTCGAGAACCAGGTCGTCGTGATCACCGGGGCAGGCTCCGGCATCGGCCGCGAGCTCGCCCTCAACGCCTCCCGCAACGGCTCCCTGCTCGCGATCTCCGACTGGGACGAGGCCGGACTCGCCGAGACCGTGGACCTGTGCAAGACCGCCGGCGCCCGCGAGCTGCGCAGCGACGTCGTCGACGTCTCCGACCGCGCGGCGATGGGCGAGTGGGCCGCCGCCGTGGTCGACCAGTTCGGCCGCGTCAACATGGTGATCAACAACGCAGGGGTCACCGTGACCGGCGACTTCGAGGAGATGTCGTATGAGGACTTCGACTGGATCGTCGGGGTGAACCTGCACGGCGTCATCAACGGCACCAAGGAGTTCCTCCCCCACCTGATCGCCTCCGGTGACGGCCACCTGATCAACATCTCCAGCCTCTTCGGCCTGATCTCGATGCCGGGGCAGACGGCGTACAACGCCACGAAGTACGCCGTGCGCGGCTTCACCGAGGCGCTCCGCGAGGAGATGCTGATCAACGGTCACCCGGTCGGGGTCACCTGTGTCCACCCCGGCGGCATCAAGACCGGCATCTCGCGCAACGGCCGCAAGACCCCCAGCCAGGACGGTCCCGCCCTGGACTCGCTGTTCGAGAAGAAGCTCGCCCGGATGACGCCGGCGAAGGCCGCGCAGATCATCCTCAAGGGCGCTCTCGCCGGCCGCGCCCGGGTGCTCGTCGGCATCGACGCGCACGTGATCCACCACTTCGCCAAGCTCACCGGCTCCCGCTACCAGGACATCGTGGCCCGGATCGCCCCGAAGACGATGCCTGCGCCGAAGGCCTGAGCCCGCGGGTCCGCCATAACGTCATACGAACTGGTCGCCATCGCCGCCGAGACGTATGACGTCCCGGACCAGCAGACCACCTGCGCCCTGATCGACGACGAGCGGACGAGCGCACGTCCTCGACATCCGGCATCGGCCTAGGCTCACCGGATGGACTTCGCAGCGCTGGAGCGCCGACGGCTGGCGGCGATCGTCGAGGCCGACGCGGCTGCGCTCGATGCTCTCCACCACGAGGACTTCGTCCTGTGCACACCCAGCGGTGCCGTGTGGGACCGGGAGTTCTACCTGGGGGGCTTGATCAGCGGAGGCATCTCGTACACGACGTTCGAGCCGCTGGACGAGATCGAGGTCACGGCGTCGGCGGACGTGGCGGTGCTCCGGTACCGCTCCCTCATCGACATCGTGATCGAAGGCGGCGGGGGTCACTTGGAGTGCTGGCACCTCGACGTCTACGTCCGTGAGGGGAACACCTGGACCTGCAAGTGGTCCCAGGCCACCGACACGATCGTCGAGTGACGGCGCGGTGGTTGCGCCACCACTCGCCGTCCGCGGCAACCACCCCGACGCCGGAAGCAGCGCCCCGGGACAGACACCTCAGAGGTCTGACGGATCGGCGTTCCCGCCGCAGACGATCACGCAGACCCGCTCGTCCGGGGCGGGCACGTAGGCACCGCTCAGCAACGCCGCGAGGGCGGTCGCACCGGCGGGCTCGGCCGCGATCCGGGCGTGCGCCCACAGCCAGCGGCGAGCCTCACGGATCGCGTCGTCCCCCACCAGCCGCGACCGTACGCCGTGCCGTCGGACCACCTCCCAGGCGATCGAGCCGAGCCGCGAGGCACCGAGCGCATCGGCTGCGACGCCGCCGACCGTGACGTCCACCGGGCCTCCCTCGGCGAGCGCGCGGTGCAGCGTCGGGCACGCCTGCGGCTCGACGGCGAGGACGCCCACCTCTCCCCCGGCCGACGCTGCCCCGGCCGACCCTCCCCTGAGCCCGATCGTGGTGCCCGCGACCAGGCCGCCGCCGCCCACGGCCACGAGCACCGTCTCGACGCCGGGCACCTGCTCGGCGATCTCGAGGCCGACCGTCCCCTGCCCGGTCACGGTCCCCGGCGCGTCGTACGCGTGCAGGGCCAGCGTCCCGGGCCGGGCAGCCTCCTCGCGGCTCGCCTCCAGCGCCTCGGCGTAGGTGCTCCCCACCTGGCGCACGTCGGCGCCCCGAGCGGCGATGGCGCGCACCTTCAGCGCCGGGGCCGACTCCGGGAGGAAGATCCGCGCCGGGATGTCCAGGGCCATGCCGACGTGCGCCACCGCGAGGCCGTGGTTGCCGCCGGAGGCGGCCACCAGCGCCGCCGGCCGCTCCGGCGCCGAGAGCACCGTGGTGAACGCCCCGCGCACCTTGAACGACCCCGCGTGCTGGAGCAGCTCGAGCTTGAGCGCGATCGCACGGCCGTCGAGCTCGACCTCGAGCACGGGCGTACGGCGCACCCAGGGGCCGATCAGCTCCGCGGCACGGCACAGGTCCTCGACGCTGGGCACCGACACCTGGGGTTCGACCACGGGCACAACGTATCGTCGCCGCATGCCGCTCCGGACTCCGCGACCCGTCCGCGTGGAGTGCCGCAAGTGGCCCGACGACCCGCACTGGGAGTTCGACGCCGTGCACCTCGGTGTCGATGCGCACGGCACCTGGGTCGGCATCACCGAGGGCACTGTGCTGGCCAGCCCGTCGCGCTCGTTCCACGCCGCCGCCGATCACGTGACGCTGGTGCCGCACGACGCCTGGTGGCTGGCGACCTTCTACGGCGAGGACCGGCAGCGTCCCTTCGACGTCTACGTCGACATCGCCACCCCGGCCGTGTGGCACGGCGAGGCCCTCGTGCGATCGGTCGACCTCGACCTCGACGTGATCCGGGGCACCACCGGCCGGGTGTGGGTCGACGACGAGGACGAGTTCGCGGCCCACCGGGTCCAGCTCGGCTACCCCGAGGACGTCGTCGGCCAGGCCCTCGCGAGCTGCGAGGCAGGTCCTCGCCGACGTCACCGCCGAGCGTGGCTGCTTCGCCGGCGTGCACCTGCGTTGGCTGGCCCGGCTCAAGGAGCAGACCACCGCAGCGGACTAGTCCGGTTTGCCCATTTCGTCGGAAACCCTGTCGAGACCTATTTGGACGTTTAGTCTCGAAATGTACCAACTGGGGTGGGAGTCCTGATGAATCGCAAGACAGCGCTGCTGTGCGCCTCGATCACGACGCTGAGCGTCACCACGGTCGGCGTTGCGCTCGCAACCACGCCGGACGAGCTGACGCCGGTGTCGGCCGGCGCAGCCGCCTTCGTCGCGGAGACTGCCGCGCAGCAACTGACCTTGCCCGGGCCGGTGCTGGTCGCCCGCCAGGAGACCGTACGGCGCATCGCGTCGTCGTCGCGCAAGGCCGCCGCGGAGAAGGACCGCCGTGGTCACAGTGACCACGAGCTGTTCACGATCAGCCAGACCGGCGGCAACGACGTACCCGACGCCGCTCTGCGCGCCTACCGCCAGGCTGCCACCTCGATGGCCGCCACCACGCCCGGGTGCCAGGTGGCCTGGACGATGCTGGCCGCGATCGGGCGGGTGGAGAGCGACCACGGACGCTACGGCGGCTCTCAGCTCGGCTCCGACGGGGTCTCACGACCGGCCATCGTCGGCCCCCAGCTCGACGGCGCCGGCCCCTTCGCCGCCATCCCCGACTCCGACGGTGGCCAGCTCGACGGCGACCGGGTCTGGGATCGAGCGGTCGGCCCGATGCAGTTCCTGCCCTCGACGTGGCGCTCGGTCGCCCGTGACGGCGACGGGGACGGCCAGGCCAGCCCGAACGACCTCGACGACGCAGCCCTGGGCAGCGCGGTCTACCTGTGCGGGGCCGGGGACCTCTCCGGCGAGGACGGCAAGAGCCGGGCGGCCTTCCGCTACAACCAGTCCGACTACTACGTCGCGCTGGTGCTGGCCTACGAGCGCGGCTACCGCACCGGCGTCTTCGTGGTCCCCTCGGCACCGGTCCCCACCGACGACGAGCTCACCGCCGAGGCCCAGGCCAAGAAGGAGCGCAGGGCGAAGCGTCGCGCGGCCAAGCTCGCCGCGCTGGCCCAGGCGCCCGACAAGGTCAAGCCGCACGCGCCCAAGACCACGCCCAAGAACACGCCCAAGACCCCCTCGCTGCCGACGGTCCCGAAGCCCACCGCACCCGGCACCCCCGGCCACACCCCGGCGCCGACCCCCACTCCGAAGCCGGCCCCGAGCCCCGTCCCGGTGCCGACCCCGCCCTCGCCCCCGGCACCCGTGCCGGACCCCTCCCCGCTGGTGCCGTAGGTCGCGGGCTGCGCGCCCCCGCCGCGTGGAACGATGGGACGCATGCCTCCCGAGCCCGCCACCTTGGACTTCGCGGGCGACGGCGAACCGACGCTCGGGGTCGAGTGGGAGTTCGCCCTGGTCGACAAGCACTCCCGCGACCTGTCCAACGCCGCGTCGGAGCTCTTCGACCTCGTCGAGCAGCGCCACGGCAAGCAGCCGCGGCTGCACAAGGAGCTGTTGCGCAACACCGTCGAGCTGACCACGGGGATCTGCCGTACGGCGGGCGAGGCGATCGACGAGCTCGACCGGATGCTGGCGATGGTGCGCCCGCTGGCCGACGAGATCGGGGTCGACCTCTACAGCGCGGGCACGCACCCGTTCGCCGAGTGGAGCCACCAGCTGCTGACGCCCGGGCACCGCTACGAGGAGCTGATCGCCCGCACCCAGTGGTGGGGCCGGCAGATGCTGATCTGGGGCGTGCACGTGCACGTCGGCGTCCGGCAGGAGCACGTGGTCCCGATCGTCTCGGCGCTGCTGAAGTGGTACCCCCATCTGCTGGCCCTCTCTGCCTCCTCCCCGATCTGGGCGGGCACCGACACCGGTTATGCCAGCAACCGGGCGATGATGTTCCAGCAGCTGCCGACCGCGGGGCTGCCCTTCCAGTTCGAGACCTGGGCCGACTTCGAGTCCTACGCCCACGACCTCGTCACCACCGGGGTGATCGAGGAGATCGACGAGATCCGCTGGGACGTGCGCCCAGCCCCCCGGCACGGCACCGTCGAGGTCCGCATCTGCGACGGGGTCTCGACGCTGGAGGAGATGCGCGCCCTGGTGGCGCTGACGCACTGCCTCGTCGTGGACCTCTCCGAGCGGCTCACCCGTGGCGAGACCCTGCCCACGATGCCGCCGTGGCACGTGCAGGAGAACAAGTGGCGGGCCGCCCGCTACGGGCTGGACGCCTGGATCATCCTCGACGAGCACTCCAACGAGGCGCTGCTGCTCGACGACCTGGCCGAGCTGCTGGACCACCTCGCGCCGGTGGCGAAGCGACTCGGCTGCGAGACCGAGCTGGCGCTGATCGCGGAGATCCCCCGGCGCGGGGCCTCCTACCAGCGCCAGCGCGAGGCGGCCGGGCGCACCGGCGGCGACCTGGTGGCCGTGGTGGACTCGGTCGTCCGCGAGCTCTGAGCCCTCACTCGGCCAGCGGCGGGATCTGGTCGGTGGCCTCCAGCGGGTCCATCCCGGTGACGGCGAGCAGGTCGGCGATCAGCGAGCGCACCTGGGCGAGCACCACCTCGGCGGAGAGGCCGGAGGAACGCTCGACGTAGGAGCTGTCGCGCGCCAGCGAGACCAGCCGGTCGCGCACCACGCTGGCGACCCGGTCGGCCGCGAGCTCCTGGGCGATCGCGTCGGTGATGTCGGCGAGCTCGCGCAGCATCACGACGTACGCCTGCGGGACGGGCTCTCGGCGGTACGCCGCGACGGCGACCCGGCGGACGAGCACCCGGGTGTTGCGCATCGCGAAGTCCAGTGGCTCGACCAGCTCGGCCATCGCCCGCACCCGCCCGCGATGGCGGATCCGGAACGGAGAGGACCGCACCACCGAGAGTCCCTCGTCGGCCGCCGCGCGCAGCTCGGCCAGCAGGCCGTCGGTGGTCCGGGCGTCGCGCAGCACCGCGATGGACCGCTCGACGTCGCCGTCGACGATCCCGTCGGCGGCGGCACGAAGGAGCTCCGACATCTTGCGCACGACGACGGCAGCCTGCTCGCGCGGGCGACGCAGCGGCGCCCGCGGCACGACGGTCGCGGCGACCAGTGCCACCGCGCCACCGACCAGGGCGTCGGTCCAGCGCAGGAAGGCCTCTCCCGGCGAGGGCAGCAGGGTGCTCACCACGATCGCCTGCACCGCCGCCTGGTTGACGAACAAGGTGCCCTGGTCGAGCAGGAGCGCGGTCGCCATCGCCAGCGAGACGATCAGGGCGATCTGCCAGCCACCGGAGCCGAGCCAGAACGTCAGTGCGTCGCCGACGAACACGCCGATCGCCACGCCGACGGTCACCTCGGCCACCCGCCGCAACCGCTGGCCGTAGCTGGTGCCGAGGCTGACCACGGCCGCGATGGGGGCGAAGAACGGGACCTGGTGCCCCAGCACGGACGAGGCCAGGAACCACGCCACCCCCGCGGCGACGGCACACTGCCCGACCTGCCAGAGCTTCGAGCGCAGCCTGGTCCAGCGCTGGCGCAGCGAGGTCCGGCTGCGGTCGAACGCGCGGTCGAGGTGGGGTCCGGCCGCCGCGCCGGCCTTGGCCAGCTGCGCCCGGGCGTTACTTGCGGAGTGTGGTGCCACGACCGTGCAGCATCGTGATCAGCTGCGTGAGCTGGCCGTCGGCCTTGGCCGTACGCCGGAACGAGGTCAGCGTGAGCGGGGGCTTGAACTTCTGGCGGGCGATCGCCTTGGCGTAGGTGAACTCCTTGAGCCCGTCCTCACCGTGGATCCGGCCGAACCCGGAGTCGCCGACTCCGCCGAAGGGCAGCGAGGGGATCGCGGCGAAGGAGATCACCGAGTTCACCGCCGTCATCCCCGATCGGATGCCCGAGGCGATCCTCATCGCGTTCTCCTTCGCGAACACCGTGGAGCCGAGCCCGTAGCGGGTGCCGTTGGTCAGCCGCACGGCCTCGTCCATGTCGCTGACCCGGGTCACGGTCACGGTCGGTCCGAAGGTCTCGTCCTGGACCGCGGTGGAGTCCTCGGGCACGTCGACCAGGATGGTCGGCTGCACGTAGCGCTCCCCCACGGCACCGGCGCCGCCGAGGACCGCGCGGCCACCACGCGCGAGCGCGTCGTCGATGTGCGAGCGGATGATGCCGAGCTGCGAGGGCATCGTGATCGGGCCGATCTTGTCCTCGGTGCCGTCGCCCGCGTTGACCTCCCGGGCCTGCTCGAGGAGCCGGGCCAGGAACTCGTCGTAGACCGCGGTGTGCACATAGACCCGCTCCACGCCGATGCAGGTCTGGCCGGCGTTGGAGCAGGCGCCCCACAGGGCGGCCTCGGCGGCCGCCTCGACGTCGGCGTCGCTGTCCACGAGGAGGGCGTCCTTGCCGCCGGCCTCGATCAGCACCGGCGTGAGGGTCTCGGCACAGGCCGCCATCACCCGCTTGCCGGTCTCGGTCGAGCCGGTGAACGCGAGCTTGTGCACACCGGCCCGGCACAGCGCCGCGCCGGTCTCGCCGAGCCCGGTGACCACCTGGAAGACCGGGTGCTCGGGCACGACCTCGGCGAAGGTCGCGGCCAGCCACTGGCCGACCCCGGGAGTGAGCTCGCTGGGCTTGAAGACCACGGCGTTGCCCGCCCCGAGCGCGTAGACGATCGAGCCCATCGGCGTGAAGACCGGGTAGTTCCAGGGGCCGATCACACCGACGACGCCGAGCGGGAGGTACTCCACGGTGGCGCTCATGTTGGACATCACCAGGCCCGCGGAGCGCTTGCGCCGCTTGAGGGTCTTCTCCGCGTGCTTGGTGACCCAGGCGATGTGGTCGAGCGCGAGTGCCGCCTCGAGGGTCGCGTCGCTGTGCGGCTTCCCGGTCTCCTGGTGCACGACGTCCGCGAGCTGGGCGATCCGGCGGGTGACCACGCCCTTCCAGGCGTCGAGCCGCTCGGCACGCTCATCGAAGGACAGCGCCGACCACCAGGCCGCCGCCTCCCGGGCCCGGCGTACGGCCTCCTGGACCTCCTCGGCGGTGTGCACCGGGTGGGTGCCCACCACGTCACCGGTGCGGGGGCTCAGCGAGTCGAAGGTCTCGCGGGTGCTCACGGGGCTGTGGGTCTCGGTGGTCATCGGTCGCTCCTGATCAGGTCGGCTGCCTTCTCGGCGATCATCACGGTGGGGGCGTTGGTGTTGCCGCGGGGCACGACGGGCATCACCGAGGCGTCGACGACGCGCAGGCCGTCCACCCCCCGGACCCGCAGCTCGGGGTCGACGACCGCGTCCTCGCCGGAGCCCATCGCACAGGTGGCCACGGGGTGGTAGAGCGTCTGCGCCCAGGTGCGGATGTGCTCGAGCAGGTCGTCCTCGGAGGGGTTGGAGGGCAGCTGCCAGGGGCGGTCCAGGTGGCGCGCGATCGGACCCTGGCCGCAGATCTCGACCAGCCGGCGCATCCCGGCCAGCATCGCGTCCAGGTCGGCGCCGTCGTCGAAGTAGCCGGCGTCGATCTCGGGGTGCCAGCTGGGGTCGGCCGACCTCAGCCGCAGCGACCCGCGGCTCTTCACCGAGACCAGCGTGGGCGCCGCGGTGAACATCCGCTCGGTCGGCTCGCGCAGGCCGTTGTCGTAGAACCCTGCCGGCGCCACGTGGTACTGGAGGTCGGGCGCGGCCAGGCCGGGATCGGTGCGGATGAACCCGCCACCCTCACCGACGTTGGAGGAGAGCGGGCCGGTCCCGCGCGCCTTCCACCGCAGCAGGTTGCGGACGTTGGAGAACTCGGTGAGGTCCGTGGTGCCGCGGGTGTACCAGATCATCGGGACGGCCGGGTGGTCCTGCAACCGCTGCCCGACACCGGCGAGATCGGCGACCACGTCGATGCCGTGCTCGCGCAGGTGGGCGCCGGGGCCGATGCCGGAGAGCATCAGCAGCTGCGGGCTGTTCACCGCCCCACCGCACAGGATCACCTCGCGCCGGGCACGGGCCGTGACCTCGCGGCCGCCGCTGCGGTAGCTGACCCCGACGGCACGGTCGCCCTCGACCACGACCCGCGTCGCCATCGCGCCGGTCTCCACGTCGAGGTTCGCGCGGTCGCGCGCGGGCTTGAGGTAGCCCTCGTTGACCGACCAGCGCCGCCCGTTCCTGCAGGTGACCTGGTAGATCCCGGCGCCGTCCTGCTCGGCCCCGTTGAAGTCGTCGGTGGGCTTCTCCCCCGCGGCCACGGCGCTCTCCACCCACATCTGGGTGAGCTCGTGGGTGTACTTGCGGTCCTCGACGTGCAGCGGCCCGTCCTGCCCGTGGTACGGCGAGCCCAGCCGGGTGTTGCCCTCGGCGCGGATGAAGTAGGGCAGCACGTCCTCGTGGCCCCAGCCGGTCGCGCCGTACTCGTCTCGCCAGGAGTCGTAGTCGGCGGCGTTGCCGCGGATGTAGATCATCGCGTTCATCGAGGAGCAGCCGCCGAGCGCCTTCATCCGCGGCCAGTAGGCCCGCCGGTTGTGCAGCTGCTTCTGCTCGGTGGTGGTGTAGTTCCAGTCCCACTTGGTCTTGAACAGCGAGGGGAACGCGGCCGGGATCGAGATCTCGTCGGCCTCGGCCTCCGGACCCGCCTCCAGCAGCAGCACCCGGATGCCGGGATCCTCGGTGAGCCTGGCGGCCAGCACCGCGCCGGCGCTGCCCGCACCGACGATCACGTAGTCGTGGTTCCCACTGTTCACGCTGCTGGCCTCCGGCACGGGCCCTCCTGCTGCTCGACGCTGCTGCCGCCGAACCTATACCCGGGTACGTCGAGCCCCGGATGGCTCAGTGCATCAGCCCGACGGGGGCGTGCTTGAGCCCCGGGAAGACCTGCGCGAGCGAGCGGTCGGGAAAGCGCTTGCCGATCACCTCGCCGAGGACGTCGCGGTAGTCGGTGGTCACCGCCAGGTCGCCGGCGAGCAGGTTGCCGACCCCGAGGCCGGGCCAGGACCCGTAGTACTGCCCGCCACGCACGCCACCGCCCATCACCAGCATCATGTTCCCCCAGCCGTGGTCCAGGCCGCGGTTGCCGTTCTGGGTGACCCGGCGACCGAACTCCGAGATCGTCGCCAGGGTGACCCGGTCGCCCAGCGGGCCGAGGTCGCGGAAGAACGCCGCCACCGAGGAGGCGAAGGCTCCGGTCATGCTCTGCATCTCGCCCCAGTCCAGGGTGCCGTAGTCGGCGTGCATGTCCCAGGAGCCGAAGTCGATGCTGATCACCGTGGTGCCCAGGTTGGCCTTGATCAGCTGGGCGGAGTCCTTGAGGGCGTCGCTGAGGTCCCTCGCCGGCCACGTGTCCGGGTAGTCCGCGCCGGCGGCCGGCCGGTAGGCCACCCCCCCGAGGCTCGTCCCCAGGCCCTTGCTGACCGTCATCGCCGACCTGGCGGCGGCGCCGAGCGGGGAGGTGGTGGCGCCCCAGACCTTCGAGGTCGCGGCGTAGCGACGCGAGGGCAGGTGCTCCAGCCCCGGCAGCTGCAGCTGGTCGAACCCGGAGGTGGCCAGCGTCGGTGCCGGTCCGGCCATCATCGCGGGCTCGGTGGCCGACCCGAGCGCGATCGCCTCGTGCGGCTGGCTGAGCCCGTCCAGGCCGATCATCCGGTTCACCCAGCCCCGGCGTACCGACGACGTCGGGTCGGCGTCCTCGACCAGCTCCATCGCCTGGAAGTGCGACCGGTTGGGCACCTTGAGACCGACCGCGTGCACCGCCGCCAGCCGCTTGGCACGCCACAGCGGCAGCAGCGGCGCCATCGCGGGGTGGAAGCCGAACATCGGGTCGGCCGCGAGCACCGAGGCGCGGGGTACGGCGAGCTGCGGGCGGGCCAGGTAGTAGGCAGGGTCGCCGTGCGGCACCACCATGCCGAGACCGTCGATGCCGCCGCGGAAGCTCAGCACCACCAGCACGTTGCCCCCGGTCGCACCGAAGGAGGCCTCCATCAGCGCGTCGCCGAAGACCTGGGTGGCCACCATCGCGCCGGTGCCGGCGGCCATCCCCTGCAGGAAACCACGCCGGGACAACCGGCTGGCCCGGGCGTAGTCGGCGCAGCCGGCGTGCGGGTCGAGGGCAGCGTTCGGCTCCGGGTCGATCTGCTGGGGGCTCATCTGTGCGGTCACCTGCTCATGTGCTCGGGGGAGTCCAGCAGGACCGCTGCCAGGGCGGGGAACTGCCAGGTGCAGACCCGGTGGGTGCGCGAGACGACCGAGCGCGGCCGCAGGCCGGTGGCCAGGCAGGCGGCCTCCAGGCTCCGAGCGGTCGATCCGCGTCCCAGCAGGGTGCGGGACAGGTGATCGAAGAACAGGTCGAAGTACATCCGGTTCCGGGGCATCCGGTGGCGCCCCGGCACGTAGGAGACCCCCTCGCGCGGCCAGTAGCCGCCCGCCAGATGCCAGTGCATCCGGAACGAGCGCAGCATCCGGCCGGCGGAGACCCACTGCTCGTTGGTCTCCGGGGCGCCGTCGGGGCGCGGCCAGCCGTAGAGCGAGGAGCCACCGTGGACCCAGTTCAGCGCGTTGGCGAAGGAGTTCTGTGCCGTCGAGGCACGCGGGGTGACTCCCAGGCAGCGGGCGGTGGCGACCAGGTCGTCGACCGGCGTGCGCACCTTCAGACCCGCCGAGGCGCGGAACTCGGGGTGGGCGACGAGGGCCTTCACGGTGGCCCGGATGTCGGTCCCGGAGCGGGTGAACACCCCTGCCAGGTGGCTGACCAGGGCCTCCGACGGGTCGTCCCTGACGAACCGGACGGCCAGCCGTCGGGCCACCGTCCGGGCCGTCTGCGGATGGTGCGCCAGGTAGCGCAGGTAGGCCTCGGCCGCGGCCCGCCCGTCGGGGTCGGCGTTGGCGTGGCTGAAACCGAGGACCTTCACGGCCCCGGTGGTGTGGTTGGCCGAGTCGTAGAAGCCCTCGAAGGACCCTGGTCGAATGCTGTAGCCGGAGAGCAGCACGGCCGAGGCCTTCACCATCTCCTCGGTGTAGCCGGCCGCCGGCGTGACCGAGTGCAGCTCGAGCAGCTCGCGCCCCTGGTTCTCGTTCGGCGCGTTCTTCTTCGAGCGCCAGTTGTCCAGGTAGAGCGACATCGCCGGGTGGGTGGAGGCCGCGACCAGCAGGTCGTCGAACCGGCCGAGAGCGTGCCTGCGGATCAGCTGGTCGTAGTCCGCGTGGTGCAGGTAGACCCTGTCCGCGGCCGTGGAGATGTGCAGGTGGTTGCTCCAGAAGTCGACCATCGTCTCGTGCACCTGGCGCCGGGAGCAGATCCGTCGCAGCATCGTCAGGTTGCCCAGGTCGTTCTCGTAGGTCCAGGCGGGCTTGGAGCCGTCCTCGTTGGAGGCCGACTTCGCGGCCGGCGTACGCCGCAACGGCCCGAACCAGCTCTCGATCGCGGCGACGATCGGCGCCTCGGGCACCGTCTCGGGGTGCAGCTGCGCCTCGAGCCACCGGTCCACCCCGACCGTGCGGATCGCCGCGAAGGTGGGTCGGTCGAACCCGCAGCCCAGCCTCTTCATCACATGCAGCTCGTAGGCCGACGGGACCGTGGTCCGCGGATAGGCCTTCGGTGCATACGCCTGCGCAGGCGTGACTGACGTCTTCACGTGATGTGCTCCCGATCCCCTGGCCGCCCTCACGGCCGTTCCCTCCAGATAGTTTGTCCGATATAGGGAGGGTTTGGGGGCTTTTTTCGAGACTCCGAGGTGGCTGCTGTTCAACGGCGAGCAAACGCGCAAGGATCGGCACCACCCTGACCTAGGAGCACCGTGGCTGTACCGATCGACCCGACCTCAGCGGCCTTCCTCTACGCCGAGAACCGGCAGATGCCGATGCACGTGGGGGGTCTGCAGCTCTTCGAGAAGCCCGAGGGCGCCCCGCGCGACTACGTCCGCCGGCTGTACGAGTCGATGTCGCAGGTCGAGGAGATCGCACCGCTGTTCCTCAAGCGGCCCACCCGAGGGATCACCACGGCCGGGCAGTGGGCCTGGACCCAGGACCAGAACTTCGACATCGAGTACCACGTCCGGCACAGCGCCCTGCCCAAGCCGGGCCGGGTCCGCGAGCTGCTCGACCTGTGCTCGCGCCTGCACAGCACGCGGCTGGCGCGGGAGCGGCCGCTGTGGGAGGCGCACCTGATCGAGGGCCTGCGGGACGGCCGGGTGGCGATGTACACCAAGGTCCACCACGCCCTGGTCGACGGCGTCTCGGCGATGCGGCTGCTGCAGAGTGTGATGAGCACCGACCCCGACCAGCGCGACATGCCGCCGCCGTGGGCCGCCCGCCCCAGCACCCGGACCGAGAAGGTCCGCGACCAGGCGGAGCACAGCCTGGCCGGCGTACCCCTGGACGCGATGCGCACCGCCCTGGGCATCACCGCCGACGCCGCGGGCCTTCCCTCGGCCCTGGTCAAGACGCTCAAGCACGGGCTGCGCAACGAGACCTCGGCGCTCTCGCTCTACGCCCCCCGGACGATGTTCAACACCACGATCACCGGCTCACGTCGCTTCGCCGCGCAGGGGTGGCCGCTCGAGCGGCTGCGCGGCGTCAGCAAGGCCAGCCGGACCACGCTCAACGACGTGGTGCTGGCGATGTGCTCCGGCGCGATCCGCACCTACCTGCTCGAGCACGACGCCCTGCCCGCGACGACGCTGGTCTCGATGGTCCCCGTGGGGCTCAACGCCAAGCAGTCGCAGGCCGCTTCCGCCGAGGGCGGCAACGCCGTCGGCTCGGTGATGGTCAAGCTCGGCACCGACCTGCACGACCCGGCCGACCGGCTCGCCTCGATCCACGCCTCCATGAAGACCGGCAAGGAGGCGCTCAGCTCGATGACCCCGCTGCAGATCATGGCGATGAGCGCCCTGGGCATGGCGCCGTCGATCATGACGCCGTTGCTGCGGATGCAGGGAATCATCCGCCCGCCGTTCAACCTGATCATCAGCAACGTGCCCGGCCCCAAGGTGCCGCAGTACCTCAACGGCGCCAAGATGGTCGGCACCTACCCGCTCTCGATCCCGATCAACGGGATGGCGCTGAACATCACCTGCAACAGCTACGCCGACGACATGGACTTCGGCCTGACCGGCTGCCGTCGCAGCGTGCCGCACCTGCAGCACCTGCTCACCTATCTCGACGACGAGCTGGGTGCGCTGGAGAAGGCGGCCGGCGTGGCCTGAGGTTCGGGCAGCGGGTCAGGCAGTGGGAGCCAGCAGCGGTCAGGCAGCGGCGACGACGTCGCCCGGGGACACCGTCGAGGAGACACCCTCGAGCGCGTCCTGCAGGGCGGCCTCGTCCTGCTCGCGGGTCTCCACGTGGTCGCTGACCTCGCGGAGCACCTCGGACAGCGGCACGTCGAGGGCCTCGCACAACGCGGCCAGCAGCTCGGAGGAGGCCTCCTTCTGCCCGCGCTCGATCTCGGAGATGTAGCCCAGGCTCACCCGGGCCAGGGAGGAGAGCTCGCGCAGGGTCATCCCCTGGCGCATCCGCTCGGCGCGCAGCACGTCACCCAGTGATGCGCGGAAGAGCAGCGTCCCCTGGCCCATGTGTGTCCTCTCGTGGCGGCTGTTGGTGGGCAACGCTACCCGCCGTCGAGAACTTCCCGACAGCGATCTCACCCATCGCGTGTCCCGGGCCCCTCCCACGCGCCCCTGGCCGCGCTCAGATCTCGTCCAGCCCCTGCTCGATCGCGTAGCGGACCAGCTGCACCCGGTTGTGCAACTGGAGCTTGCGCAGGGTGTTCTGCACGTGGTTCTGCACCGTGCGGTGGGACAGGAAGAGCCGCTCCGCGATCTCCTTGTAGGAGTGCCCCTTGGCGACCAGCCGCAGCACCTCGGTCTCCCGCTCGGTGAGTCGGGGGGTGTCCTCGGTGCCACTGGTCGGGGCATCGGAGAGCCGGCGGTACTCCCCCAGCACCAGTCCCGCAAGGCCGGGGGTGAACACGGTGTCACCTTGCGCGACCCGGCGTACGGCATCGAGGAGCTCGGTCCGCGACGCGGACTTCACCAGGTAGCCGGTGGCCCCGGCCTTGACCGCGTCGAGCACGTCTTGCTGCTCCCCGCTCGCCGAGAGGATCAGCACGCGCACCGCAGGGTCGCGCCGGATCACCTCGGCGGTCACGGCCACCCCGTTGGGATCGGGGATCTGCAGGTCCAGGACCAGTACGTCGGGCCGCGCCGCCGGGAACCGGGTCAGCGCCTCGGTGCCGTTGCTGGCCGTGGCCACGACGTTGAGCCCCGCCTCGGTCAGGTCGCGGGCGACGCCCTCGCGCCACATCGGGTGGTCGTCGACCACCATCACCCGCAACGCCTCGCTCACAGCAGCGACCCTAGTCCGCGCGCCGGGTCGAAGTGCGCTCCCTCACGGGACGGGCTTCGTCGATGCGGTTCCGCAGCGACCGCGGGCCGGGCTGGCGAGCTCGGTGACCCGGTTGTGCGGTCGATCGGGCGCACCTGGTGAGCCGGATCGACCGCACTCCTTCTGGATGCCCAGGTTCTCACCCCCCGAGCCACCCGCCCTCAGGCGTCTCCGGGGCGCAGGTAACGGCCGCGGCGGTGCTCCAGGGGGTGGTGGTCCTCCCCCACGGTCACCTCGACGATGACCGCGGTGACCAGGGCCGACCAGCCCGCCTCGAGGATCGACTCGACTTCCACCGAGGCCCAGGACAGCGCCGAGACCAGCCGCGGGCCGTGCTCGGTCTGCGCGAACTCCCCGGTCGTGAACGGCCCACCCGGAGCGGGCAGCTGGCCGGCGAAGGCCTCGGCGAGGTCGCGGTGCTCCCACGCGAGCAGGTGTACGACGCCCCGGCCGGTCGACTCCAGCACGTCGCGCAGCGAGGAGTCGGGGTCGATCAGCCCGAGCAGCCGGCCGGGCTCCCCGCCGGCGACCATCACCGACGAGACGGTCAGCCCCGCGCGCGACCCCGGCGCCGTCCCGGACCCGCTGGTCCACAGCGTCACGGCGCCGCCGAGCCGGCCGCGCAGCCGGCGTACCGGGTCGGCGGAGGGGTCCAGGAAGGGGTGCGAGCTGTGGATCGTCACGAGCTCTCCTTGGGCACGCTGAGCTCCCACTCGGTGCCGCGGCCCGGAGCCGTGGTCAGCTCGGCGGTGCCGCCGAGGTCGGCGAGCCGGCCCACGATCGAGTGCCGCACCCCCAGGCGTCCCTCCGCCTCGGACGCCTCGAGCCGACCCGGGGCGATGCCCGGACCGTCGTCGCGCACCGAGACCACCCAGCGGTCGCCCAGGTCCTCCAGGAGCACCCACGCCTCGGCGTCGGGGCCGACGTGGTGCCGCACGTTGCTCAGACAGGCCTCTACGGCTGCCACCAGCTCCTCGGCCACCCTCGCCGGGAGCAGCGCCGCGCCGCCCGGGGACGACACGTGCACCCGCGCGGTCCGCATCCGGTGCAACAGCGACACCAGGTCCAGCTCGTCGTCGGAGGCAGCGACCTCGCGCGACTGCTCCTGGACGAGAGAGCGCAGCCGGGTCTCCTGCTCACCGGCCAGACGGCCGAGCTCGCTGCCGTCGGGTCCGAGCTCCGGAGCCCGGCGCTGCACCAGCGCGAGCACCTGCAGCACGCCGTCGTGCACCACCCGGGCCAGCCGCTGCCGCTCGGCCGCGGTCGCCGCCGCGCGCTGGGCCAGGTCGCGCTCGTTGGCCATCTGCTGCATCAGCGCGGACAGGAAGCCGACGATCAGTCCGCCCAGGAGCAGCAGGAAGATGTTGCCGTAGGCCTTCTGGTTGAAGTCCGCGCGGATCGCGAGGTCGGCCACCGACACCGCCGCCGCCGCGGCCAGGCCCCCACGGGTGCGCCACAGCACCGCCCAGGCGATCACCACGCCCATCACCCAGAAGCCCGGCAGCGTCGCGTTGAGCCCGGCGCCCTTGACGTACGGCGAGAGCCCGATCGCCACGACGGCGACGAGCAGGTCGGCGACCAGCAGCCAGGGACCACGACGGCTCGCGGAGTCATAGGCCCAGACGGCGAACCCGGTCCACCCGACCAGGACCGCCATCACCAGCGCGCCGACCGCCGGGTGGTCGTAGCCGTCGTAGCGGACGAGGTAGAGCCCCACGGTGTTCAGCAGCACGATGAAGCGCAGCACGGCCAGCGCGCGCAGCATGGTGTCCTGCACCGGGCCGTGCGGCTGGGTCGCTTCCCTCACCGCGGGGGCTGGCACTGCTCAGGAGGCCTTCGGGTCCGCGATCGCCTCGGTGTCCGGGGAGGCGGGCGACGCGGCGGCAGCGGAGGCCGCGGCTGCCTCCTTCTCGGCCCTCTTCTGCTCCTCCTTGGCCACACCGGCGTACAGGTCGACGTACTCCTGCCCGCTGAGCCGCATGATCTCGTACATGATCTCGTCGGTGATCGAGCGCAGGATGTAGCGGTCGTTCTCCAGGCCCTCGTAGCGGGAGAAGTCCAGCGGCTTGCCGAAGCGCACGACCGGACGGGTGAAGGTGCCGAACTTCTTGCCCGGAGGGGCGACGACGTCGGTCCCGACGACGGCGACCGGGATCACGGGCACTCCGGTCTCGAGCGCGAGCCGGGCCACGCCGGTCTTGCCGCGGTAGAGCTTGCCGTCGTGGGAGCGGGTGCCCTCGGGATAGATGCCGAAGAGGTCACCCCCGGTGAGCACCTTCTTGGCGGCCGAGAGCGCACCCTCGGCGGCGGACGCACCGGAGCGGTCGATCGGCACCTGCCCGGCGCCGGAGAAGAACCGCTTCTGGAACCAGCCCTTGATGCCCGGGGTGTTGAAGTACTCCGCCTTGGCCACGAAGGTGACCCGGCGCGAGAGCGTCAGCGGCATGAACAGCCAGTCGGCATAGGAGAGGTGGTTGCTCGCCAGGATCGCCGGTCCGTCCTCGGGAACGTGCTCCGCACCTGTGACCCGCGGCCGGAAGACGGCGCGCAGCACAGGACCCAGGGCGATCCACTTCAAGAACCAGTAGAACAATTGGCCACCCACCTCTCACCTCGGAACACTAGGGCACGATCGCGCGCGCCGACGACCTGCGGGACCTCGTGGGGGCCGCCGCCGAGACGGCTGCTGGTCCGGTCTGGGGGCGCGTGACACGATTGCGGCAGCCATCCCGCCCCGAGGAGTCCCCGTGCAGATCGACCCCGCCGCCGAGCCGCTGATCGTCCCCGGCGACGCCGGCATCCCGCAGGGCCGAGTCGGTGTGCTGCTGAGCCACGGGTTCACCGGGTCACCGGCCTCGATGACGCCGTGGGGCCGTCACCTCGCCGAGCTGGGGTACGCCGTCTCGGTGCCCCGCCTCCCCGGGCACGGCACCACCTGGCAGGACATGGCGACCACCACCTTCGATGACTGGTACGCCGAGGTCGAGGGCGAGTTCGAGAAGCTGGCCGTCAGCTGCGACCACGTCTTCGTCGGCGGGCTCTCCATGGGCGGCGGACTGGCCCTGCGGCTGGCCGCGCGCCACCCCGACCGGGTCGACGGCGTGATCCTGGTCAACGCGGCCGTCGCCAGCACCAACAAGCAGCTCCTCGCCGTGCCGCTGCTCAAGCACGTGGTCAAGGCGATGCCCGGGATCGGCAACGACATCAAGAAGCCGGGGGGCGACGAGCACGGCTACGACAAGACGCCGCTGCGCCCGCTGCACTCGATGATGCAGGGCTGGAAGCAGGTCCGCGCCGACCTCGGCAAGGTGACCTGCCCGCTGCTGGTGTTCCGCTCGGCCGAGGACCACGTGGTCGACCCGTCGTCGGCCCGGATCATCCTCGCCGAGACCTCCTCGACCGACGCCGTGGAGCGGGTGCTGCCCGACAGCTACCACGTCGCCACCCTGGACAACGACGCCGAGACGATCTTCGAGGAGTCCGCGGCGTTCATCGCGCGGGTCTCCGGGGTCGGCGCCGAGGACTGAGCTCCGGTGACGACTCCACAGGACCCAGACGAGCCGCAGGAGGGCCTCGACCGGACCACCCCGGACCCGGCCGTCGAGAGCGACGAGGACGCCCGCTGGCGCGCGATCGTGGAGAACTTCGGCGACAGGGTCGCGCTGGAGGAGGCCGAGCCGGAGCCGGCACCGCTGCTCCCGCAGTTCCCCGACGACGACGACGAGCCCCCCGTGCTGGACCCCGAGGACCGCTTCGTCCCGCCGCCACCACCCGCGCTCCCCCGCCCCGCGCCGTCGCGGCTGCTGGCCTGGATCGGGCTCTTCGGCGTGCCGACCTTCGTCCTCGTCGCCGTCGTGGCGGGGTTCTCGCTGCCCCAGTGGCTGGGTCTGATACTCATGGGGTGGTTCGTGGGCGGGTTCATCTTCCTGGTCGCGTCCATGCGGCCCGACGAGCGCGACGGGTACGACGACGGGGCGGTCCTGTAGCCCCCACCCAGAGGGAGCAGCAGTGAGCACCAGCGAGATCGTCGAGATCACCGGGCACCTGATCGACTCCGGGGTGCTCTCCCGGGTGCTCAACGACGTGGACGAGTACGGCGGCGACTACGTGATCCAGAGCTTCGAGGTGGGACACGGGAGCGATGACCCGTCCTACGCCCGCATCGAGGTGAGCGCCGACGACGAGGAGGCGCTGCAGCGCCTGCTGATGCGGCTCCAGACCCGTGGCGTCAACCAGGTCCACCCCGGCGAGGCCGCGGTCAGCGTGGCCGAGGTCGACGGGGTCTTCCCCGACGGCTTCTACTCCAGCACCAACCTGGTGACCCGGGTCCGGATCGACGGCCGCTGGGTCGAGGTGCGCAACCCGGAGATGGACTGCGGCCTGATCGTCGAGGGCGCCGGTGACGACCTGTCGGTGCGCACCCTGCCGATGGCCGACGTGCGCGCCGGCATGCAGGTGGTCTGCGGCGCCTCCGGGATCAAGGTCAGCGTCCCGGTCGCCAAGGAGACCGGAGGCTTCGGGTTCATGGAGTCCGACGTCTCCAGCGAGAAGCCGCAGGCCGTCCTGGTCCGCCAGGTCGCCGACGGCATGCGCGAGGCCAAGGCCGCGGGCAAGAAGGTGCTCTGGGTCGGCGGCCCCGGCGTGGTGCACACCGGTGCGGCGCCGGCGATGGTCGCCCTCGTCGAGGCCGGGTTCGTCGACGTCCTCTTCGCCGGCAACGCCCTGGCCACCCACGACATCGAGTCGGCGCTCTACGGCACCTCCCTGGGCGTGGACCTCGCCCGCGGGCAGGGGGTGGAGCACGGACACGAGCACCACATCCGCGCCATCAACACCATCCGCAAGGCCGGGTCGATCCACGCGGCCGTCGAGAAGGGCGTGCTGACCAGCGGGATCATGCACGCGCTGGTCACCCACGAGAAGAAGTTCGTCCTGGTCGGGTCGGTCCGCGACGACGGCCCGCTCCCCGACGTCTACACCGACGTGATCGAGGGACAGCGCGCGATGCGGGCCGAGCTCGGCGACGCGGGCTTCTGCCTGATGGTGGCGACGATGCTGCACAGCGTCGCGACCGGCAACATCCTGCCCGCCTCGGTGCCCCTGGTGTGCGTGGACATCAACCCGGCGACGGTGACCAAGCTCGCCGACCGCGGGTCCTCGCAGGCCCGCGGCATCGTCACCGACGTGGGCCTGTTCCTCGAGCAGCTCGCCATGGAACTCTCCTCCACCTACCGCCGCCAGTAGCCGCACGGCTGTCCTCGCTCGCCGCGCGGGCGAGGTCGGCGACCCCGACCACCCCGGCCAGCGGCCCCAGCTCGGCCGCCACCAGCTCGGGGACCGTTCGATAGCCCGCCCCGACCAGCGAGTCCTCGAGCACCTCACGCGCAGGTCCGAGGAGCAGCTCGCCGGCCGCGGAGACACCGCCGCCGACCACGACCAGCTCGGGGTCGAAGGCGGCCACCACGTTGGCGGTACCGGTGCCGAGCCAGCCCCCCACCTCGTCGTACGCCGCCAGCGCGGCCGGGTCCCCGGCATGGGCCGAGAAGGTGATCGCCCGGCCGGACAGGCTGGACCCGGCCGCTGCTGCTGCCCGGACGAGTGCCCGCCCGGAGCAGTACTGCTCCCAGCACCCGCGGCGCCCGCACTCGCAGGGCAGTCCGTCCGGGACCACCTGCATGTGCCCGAACTCCCCGGCCATGCCGTTGGCGCCGCGGTGGAGCGTGCCACCGAGCAGCAGCGCTCCACCGATCCCGGTGCCCAGGGTCAGCATCACGACGTGTTGGGCCTCGGTGGCGACCCCGAACCGGGCCTCGGCCCACAGGGCCGCGGTGGCGTCGTTCTCGACCAGCACCTGGCCGTGCAGATGCCGCCCGAGCCTGGCGGTGAGGTTCTCGGCCAGTGGCTCGTCGCGCCAGGGCAGGTGCGGGGCGAAGCGCACCCGCTCCCCCACCGCGTCGACGAACCCGGCCGCGCCGACCCCGACGGTGCTGCGCCCGTGGCGCTCCGCCAGCCGGGTCACCACCCTGACCAGGGCGTCCTCGACCTCTGCTGCGGTCACCGGGTGGGCAGCCGAGACGGGGGTGGCCACCTCCTCGGTGTCCCGCACGCGGCCGGCCTCGTCGACGACCGCGGCGAGCACCTTGGTGCCCCCGATGTCGACGCCGATGGCCGGCGCGGCGAGCGGCATCATCTGGGCCGTGCGCACGCGCTGGCCGGGCTCACCGGCGTCTCGCGAGGTCGGCGACGCCGATCATCCCGCCGGAGTTGCCGAGCTCTGCCGCCCGGATCTCGAGCATCGGGCGGTGGCCGCGGGCGGTGACGTGCTTGGCGAAGGAGCTGCGGATCGGGTCGAGCAGCAGGTCACCGGCCTCGCTGACCCCGCCGCCGATCACCACGACGCTGGGGTCGAGTACGGCGGTCAGGGTGGCCACGCCCTGGCCGATCCAGTCGCCGAGGTCGGCGAGGCGGTCGATCGCGAAGTCGTCACCGGCCTTGGCGGCCTCGGTGATCAGCGGACCGGTGATGCTCGCCGCGTCGCCGCCCGCTCGCTCCAGCAGGTCGCTGGCGGCGATCGGGCTGGCCACCGCCCGCTCTCGGGTCATCCGGACCAGGGCGCTGCCGGAGCCGTAGCTCTCCAGGCAGCCGAGGTTGCCGCACCCGCACGGGACGCCTCCGGGGACCATCCCGATGTGACCGACCTCGCCGGCGACACCGAAGCCGCCGCGCAACAGGTTGCCGTCGAGCACCACCCCGCCGCCGACGCCGGTGCCGATGGTGAGCATCAGCAGGTCGTCGACGTCCTCGCCCGCCCCGAAGGTGAACTCGCCCCAGGCGGCGGCGTTGGCGTCGTTCTCGACGACGACCGGCAGCCCGACCTCCTCCTCGACCCGCTCCTTGAGCGGTTCGTTGCGCCACGCCAGGTTGGGCGCGAACAGCACGGTGGCGCGCCGCTTGTCCACGAAGCCGGCGGCGGAGAGCCCGACGGTCTCGATCGGGTGGTCGCCCTCGACCGACCCGGTCAGCTTCGCGACCAGCTCGCCGATCGAGCGCACGATCTCGTGCGGGTCCTTGGCCGGTGACTCGGCACGGTCCCAGACCACGACCTGGCCGCGCTCGTCGATGACTCCGGCGGCGATCTTGGTGCCGCCCACGTCCACGCCCACGGAGTAGCTCATTGCTCGTCGTCCCATCCTGCGTCGAGGTCGATCTTCTCCACCGGGGCGTTCGAGTGCCGGTCCGGTGCGTGGGTGGCGAGCACCCCGGCAGCCGCCTGCATCAGCGAGCTGGCCGCGACCGCGAGGTGGGTGCGCACCTCGGGGCTGGTCTGGCGGACCGCGTGGATGACCTGGCAGACCGGGCAGTAGCGGCAGTCCTCGCCGCCGGTCGCGACGTGGTCCGTGACGTCCTTGACGGCGTGCGCGAACGCTCCGGCGGCACCGGCCGCCGACCCGGCGTACTCCCCACCCTGGTCGCGGGCCCACTCCGAGAGCGCACCGAGGAGCTTGGCCGCCTCCTCGCCCACGCTGCCGACCGGCTCCGCCGGGCCGTCCCCGGGAACCCCGGGCTCACCGGGGTCGCCGGCGCGGGGATCTTCGTCGTCGCTCACTCGTGCTCCTCCTGCTCGAAGCGGAACCGTACCTGCAGGGAGCCGTCCTCGACCCGGGCCGCGCTCACCGTGTGCCGCGCCAGGGCGGCAGGGAGCGCGAGCAGCCGCCGGTAGGAGCCGACCGTGACCACCAGCTCGTCGCCGTGACGGGCCAGGTCGACGTCCTGCTTCTGGGCGAAGGGGAGCGCGATCCGCAGCACGGCGCCGCTGCTCGTGCGGGTGATCGTCATCGGTCCCTCGCCGGTGGGCACCGCCAGCGGGTCGTCGCCGCCGTACGCCGCCTCGGCGAACGCCGCCAGCGAGTCCTGGCCGACCGGCTCGCCCGCGCCGTAGCCGGAGAGCCAGATCGGCAGCTCCACGAAGGACTGCCGGACCTCGTCGAGCACCGCCCCCTGCGAGGCCACCCAGCCCTCGCGCCACGGGTCACCGCCACCGTCGGGGAAGACCCGGTTGGCGATCACGCCGTCCACGCGGTAGCCGTAGAGGGACAGCGTGGTCAGCGAGCGTCGAGCCTCGGCCACCACGACGGTCTCGGGCGTGAGCACCAGCCGGACCGTGGACTCCTTCTCGGTGAGGATCTGCTGGACCTCCTCGAGGTCGCGGTGCAGCCGCTCGACCGCGTCGAAGACCGAGTCCTCGGGCATCGGGACCCCGGTCGCACGGGTGAGCACCGGCCGCAGGGCGCGCACCACCCGGCGCTGCACCCCGAAGACGCGGGTCATGTACCAGCCCAGCGCCTCGGGCAGGGCGAGCAGGCGCAGGGTCTCCGCGGTGGGCCCGCAGTCGACCACGATCACGTCCCACTCGCCGCTGAGCGCATGGGTGCGCAGCTCGAGGAGGGCCAGCACCTCCTCCGCGCCCGGGATGACGGTCAGCTCCTCGGCGGTGATCGGGTCCACGCCGGCGGCGTCGAGGACCGAGACCAGGTAGCCCTGGATCTCGCTCCAGGACCGTTCGAAGCGGCGCTGCGCGTCGACCTGCTGCACCCACAGCCGCTCGGCCACCTCGGTCGGCTCGGCGCCGACAGCCGTGCCGAACGCGTCACCGAGGGAGTGCGCCGCGTCGGTGGAGAGGACCAGCGTCCGCTGTCCGGCCCGCGCCGCGAGGGTCGCCGTGCCGGCAGCGCTGGTGGTCTTGCCGACGCCACCCTTGCCGGTGAACAGGATGATGCGAGAGGTCACGGGATGCTCAGGCCAGCGACTCGACGCGCTTCTTCAGGCCCTTGAGCGCGGTGTCGATGATGATCTTCTCGGCCTTGCGGCGCAGCATCCCGATCATCGGGATGCTCAGCTCGACGGCGAGCCGGTAGGTCACCTCGGTGCCGGCGCCGGCAGGGCTGAGCTCGTAGGCGCCCTCCATCGACTTCAGCACCTTGCCCTCCACCAGGTGCCAGCGCACCTCACGGTCGCCCTGCCAGTCGTAGGTCAGGGTGTAGGAGTCCTTGATCGGGGTCGCCTCGAGCTCGAAGTGCACCCGGTCGGCGCGCCCGTCGGTCCCCTCGTCGACCACCTCGACGCGCTTCATCCCCTGGACCCACTCGGGGTAGTCCTCGAAGTCGGCGATCACTGCCATCACGGCCGCAGGGGCTGCGTCGATGACGATGCTGGACGTGGTCTGCTCGGCCATGGGCGGGTCCTGACGTCGTGGGTCTCCCGGGTGGAGCGCCGCTGGTCACCGGTCCGGTCCCGGCGTGACAAGGCTATCGGAACGCATCCTGGTCGGCGGGCGGCCTCCTGCCGGTGTCCGTGGCATCCGGAACGAGTATCTTGCAGTGCAGATAGGCCCCGCTTTGCACAGAAAGGTGCCTCGTGCGCGAGTACTCCACCGCCTTGCAGGTCGAGCTCCCGACCACCGGGAACCTGACCGACGACGTCGTCGTCAACGGCACCCAGCACCCGCAGGCCGTGGTCTTCTCCCGGCGCTCGGGCGAGGAGTGGTCCGACGTGACCGCCGCCGCGTTCCACGACGAGGTCCGGGCCGTGGCCAAGGGACTGATCGCGGCCGGGATCGAGGCCGGCGACCGGGTGGCGCTGATCTCGCGCACCCGCTACGAGTGGACCCTGTTCGACTACGCCATCTGGTACGCCGGCGCGGCGACCGTGCCCGTCTACGAGACCTCCAGCGCCAGCCAGGTGGCGTGGATCCTGAGCGACTCCGAGGCCAAGGCCGTGGTCACCGAGACCCCCGAGCACATGTCCCGGGTCAAGGAGATCCGGGCGGACCTCGCCGACCTGCACCACGCCTGGTCGATCGAGAGCGACGCGGTGGGAGTGCTGCGCACGCTCGGCGAGGACGTCTCCGACGAGGAGCTGGAGAGGCGCCGCTCGGCCACCGGCCCGACGGACCTGGCCACCCTGATCTACACCTCCGGCACCACCGGGCGGCCCAAGGGCTGCATGCTGACCCACGGCAACTTCATGTTCGAGCTCGGCGTCGCCGTGGACGAGCTCGACCGGCTCTTCACCGGCGACGAGGGCGAGCAGCCCTCGACGCTGCTCTTCCTCCCCCTGGCGCACGTGTTCGCCCGGATCATCCAGGTCGGCTGCGTCAAGGCGCGGGTCCGGATGGGCCACTCCTCGGACATCAAGAACCTGCTCGACGACTTCGCGGCCTTCCGGCCGACCTTCATCCTGGCGGTTCCCCGCGTCTTCGAGAAGGTCTTCAACACCGCCTCGCAGCGTGCGGTCGCCGACGGCCGGGGGAAGATCTTCGACCGGGCCGCCGACGTGGCGATCGCGTGGTCGCGGGGCCAGGAGAACGGCCGCGCCGGGATCGCCGTACGCGCCCAGCACAAGGTCTTCGACCGCCTCGTCTACGCCAAGCTGCGAGCCGCGCTCGGCGGCCACTGCGAGTTCGCCGTCTCCGGCGGCGCGCCGCTCGGTGACCGGCTGGGCCACTTCTACCGCGGCATCGGGGTCAACGTGCTCGAGGGCTACGGGCTCACCGAGACCACCGCGGCCCTGACCGTGAACCTCCCCGACGCCCAGAAGGTCGGCACGGTGGGCCGGCCGCTGCCGGGCACCAGCGTCCGGGTCGCCGACGACGGGGAGCTGCTCTTCCGCGGGGGCCAGGTCTTCGCCGGCTACTGGCGCAACGACGAGGCCACCGGCGAGACCAAGGACGCCTCCGGCTGGTTCCACACCGGCGACGTGGGCGAGATCGACGAGGAGGGCTTCGTCCGGATCACCGGGCGCAAGAAGGAGATCCTGGTCACCGCAGGTGGCAAGAACGTCGCGCCGGCGGTCCTCGAGGACCGCATCCGCGCGCACGCCCTCGTCGACCAGTGCCTCGTGGTCGGCGACGGCCAGCCCTTCATCGCAGCGCTGGTCACCCTCGACCCGGAGACCGTTCCCGGCTGGGCCGAGAACCACGGCAAGCGGGCAGCGGTCAAGGAGCTGGTCGACGACCCCGACCTGCGAGCCGAGATCCAGACCGCCGTCGACGACGCCAACTCGGCGGTCTCCAAGGCCGAGTCGATCCGGAAGTTCACCGTCCTGGCGACGTCGTGGACCGAGGAGGGCGGTCAGCTCACCCCGAGCCTGAAGCTCAAGCGCAACCTGGTGCTGCGCGAGTGCCGCGACGACGTGGAGGCGCTCTACTCCCGCTGACCGGGGCCCGGTCATCTTTTGATTTTCCGGACAGAAGGCCCTTTTTACGTCAATCTGTGTTGTGCCGGCACTCTCATCAGCCGGCATCACACAGCGGTGCCTGCTGGGGATCAGGGGAACAGGCGCCAGGGAGCAGATGGGTCGATCTTTCATGGACCGCAGGAGAGTTCTCCTTGTCGTGGCCGCAGTCATCGCGGCCCTCGGAACACTGTTGGTGTTCCTCTACGTACGTGGCGCCGACCAGCGCGCGGACAGCCGGTACGACGCCGTGCAGGTGCTGCGCGCCGTCAAGCCGATCGCGCCGGGCGAGGCCGTCGACGCGGCGCAGGCGGCCGGCAAGATCGAGTCCGGGACCGTCGCCCGCAAGGACTTCATCGTCGGCGGCCTGACCTCGCTGGACTCCGTCAGCGGCCGGGTCGCCACCACCGCCATCGCGCCGGGTGAGCAGATCGTGGCCAGCAAGTTCGGGGCGAGCGGTGCCAGCGCGGCGCTGACCATCCCGAAGGGCAAGCTGGCGATCTCGGTCAACCTGACCGACCCCTCGCGGGTGGCGGGCTTCGTCAACCCCGGCGACAACGTCGCGATCTTCATGACCGGCGCCAACGGCGGTGGCAACTTCACGCGGATGCTGCTGCCCGAGGTACAGGTCCTCGGGGCCGGAACCACCACGGTGGTCTCGACCACGACGACCGACCCCGACGGCGCCCAGACCAGCGAGCAGCTGCCCAAGACGCTGCTCACGCTGGCCGTCTCCCAGCCCGAGGCCGAGCGGATCCTGTTCGCCACCGCGAACGGCGAGCTCGCCTTCGGCCTGCTGAACAACGACTCCTCGGTGAGCCCGTCCAAGGGCGTCACCCAGGGCAACCTGTTCCGCTGACCCGGACCCTGGAAAGGAAGCCGATGCCCGTCCTCGTCGAAGCCGACGCCACCACTGCGGGGGTGCTTGCCCCCACGCTGGCCTCGAGCACCCACGTGGTGGCGCGGCCCGCCGAGGTGGAGGGCTGGCTGCAGCGCCATGACGACTACGTCGTCGTCATCGGCCCCACGCTCGACCTCGCCGCCGGCGCCGCGCTGGCGGACCAGGTGCGCACCCAGCACCCCGCGACCACGATCGTGCTGGTCCGCCACGAGATCTCCCCCGACGTCTACGGACGCGCGATGCAGCACGGGATCGGCGCCGTCGTCGCCGCGGACGACCCCGCAGCGCTCACCTCGGCGGTGCTGCGCGCCCGGCAGACCTGGGAGGCCATCCACGGTCCGGCCTTCCGCGACAGCGAGCGCCAGGGGCAGGTGCTGACCGTCTTCTCGCCCAAGGGCGGCGTCGGCAAGACCACGATGGCGGTGAACCTCGGCCTGGCACTGGTCGAGCGGCACGCCTCGGTCTGCCTCCTCGACCTCGACCTCGCCTTCGGTGACATCGCGATCACCCTCCAGCTGATCCCCGACCACACCATCGCCGAGGCCGCCGACGCCGAGGAGCACCTCGACTACGCCCTGCTGCACACCTTGCTGACGCGACACGGCTCCTCGCTGATGATCCTGGCCGCCCCGACGCACCCGGAGGGCCGCGAGCACATCTCCGCCTCGCTGGTGCGCCGCGTGATCACCACGCTGCGCAAGAACTTCGACTTCGTCATCATCGACACGCCCCCCGGTTTCGACGACCAGGTCCTCGGGGCGCTCGACGAGACCGACGAGGTGATCGTCGTGGCCACGCTGGACGTGCCCACGATCAAGAACACCAAGGTGGCCCTGGAGACCCTGGACCTCCTGGGCCTGCTCCGCGAGAACCGCCACCTCGTGCTGAACCGGGCCGACGAGGAGGTCGGGCTCTCGAAGGGCAACGTCGAGGACATCCTCGCGATGAAGGTCTCGGTCTCCCTGCCCAGCGCGATCGCCGTTGCCAGCGCGACCAACCACGGCCAGCCGATCGTGGTCTCCAAGCCCGACCATCCCGTCTCGAAGGCGATCACCACCCTCGCCGCCAAGCTGTCCGGCGAACAGGTACCCAAGGTGGACAGCACGCCCGCCAAGCGGGGCCTCTTCGCCCGGGCCAAGAAGCACTAGGACCATCATGAGCAGTCTCAGCGAGCGTCTCGCGGCCCTCAAGGCCCACTCCTCCCCCGGCCTGGAGCCGGTGACCCCCGGCCAGTCACCCGGCCGTCACCGCGGGCCAGTCCCGCGGGCCAGTCCGCGGGCCAGTCCGCGGCGGACGGGTCGCGCGCCGACGTACCTCCGCCGGTGTCGCTGCCGGGCAAGCGGGCCAGAACGGCCACAGCCGAGACGACGCCACCCGCACCGGTCACCCCGGTCGTCCCGGTGCGATCCGATGGGGCCAAGGACCGCTTCGCCGACCTCAAGGAGAGCGTGCACAGCGAGCTGCTCACCGAGCTCGGACCGCAGCTCTACGACGCCAACCTCGACGCGGGCGAGCTCGCGGCGAAGGTGCGCAGCGCACTCGCCGACGTGATGTCGGGGTCCAACCGGCCACTCACCCGCACCGACCGCGAGCGGATCACCCAGGAGATCGCCGACGACATCCTCGGCTACGGGCCGCTCGAGCCCTACCTGCGCGACATCGACGTCGCCGAGGTGATGGTCAACGGCCCGCACAGCATCTGGCTCGAGCGCCGCGGCAAGCTGGTCAAGGTCGACGGCAAGTTCAAGGACGAGGCGCACCTGCGCCGCACCATCGACAAGATCGTCTCCCGCATCGGCCGGCGCGTCGACGAGGCCTCCCCGATGGTCGACGCCCGCCTCCCCGACGGCAGCCGGGTGAACGCGGTGGTCCCGCCCCTGGCCATCGACGGCAGCACGCTGACGATCCGCAAGTTCTCGGCCGACCCGCTCACCGTGCAGAACCTGATCGAGTTCGGGTCGCTCAGCGAGCGCACCGCCGACTTCCTCGACGCCTGCGTGCGCGGTCGCCTGAACATCGTCGTCTCCGGCGGCACCGGAGCCGGCAAGACCACCACCTTGAACGTGCTCTCCTCCTTCATCCCCAGCGACGAGCGCATCGTCACGATCGAGGACGCGGCCGAGCTCCAGCTCAAGCAGGACCACGTGGTCCGGCTCGAGTCCCGCCCGGCCAACATCGAGGGCAAGGGCGCGGTCACCATCCGCGATCTCGTCCGCAACTCCCTGCGGATGCGGCCCGACCGGATCGTCGTCGGCGAGGTCCGCGACGCCTCCGCGCTCGACATGCTCCAGGCGATGAACACCGGTCACGACGGGTCCATCTGCACCGTGCACTCCAACGGCCCCCGAGACACCTGCTCCCGGCTCGAGACGCTGGTGCTGATGGCCGGGATGGACCTGCCGGTGCGCGCCATCCGCGAGCAGGTCGCCTCGGCGGTCGACCTGATCGTGCACCAGGCGCGACTCAAGGACGGCACCCGCCGGATCACCCACGTCACCGAGGTGGAGCGGATGGAGGGCGACATCATCACGCTCCAGGACATCTTCCTCTTCGACAACTCCGCCGGCTTCGACGCCGAGGGGCGCTCCCTGGGGTCGCTGCGCGCGACCGGGCTGCGGCCGAAGTTCCTGGAGAAGATGTCGCACGCCAACGTCACCGTCGACCCGCGCACGTTCGCGACCACGGACCTGCCGTGACCCACTCCCCCACCCGTCGAGGAGCGCGCCGGCTGCCCGCACTGGCGCTGCTCGTGCTGTGCACGCTGTGGTCGGCGCCCGCGATGGCCGCCGACGGCGCCGCCATCGAGAGCGCCCAGCCGCAGGACGGCCGCGTGCGCCTGCTGGTCTCCGTGCCCGGCAAGGGCGAGGTGGACCTCAGCGGGGTCACCGTCTCGCTCGGCGGCCAGGAGGTCGACGCCCGGGCCGCCACGGCAGCCGCCTCCGACGACGTCGAGCGCACCTCGATCCTGGCGATCGACACCAGCGACAGCATGCAGGGAGCCCGGATCGAGGAGGCCAAGAAGGCCGCCACGGCGTTCCTGGACGCCGTTCCGGAGAACGTCCGGGTCGGCGTGGTCACCTTCGACTCCACCGTGCAGACCGTGGTCGAGCCCGGCCTGGACCGCGACGCCGCCCGTGACGCGGTCGCCGGCCTGACCCTGACCCGCAGCACCGCGTTGTACGACGGGGTGCTCGGTGCCCTCGAGGCAGCGGGCCGGGCCGGTGACAACGTCGGGCAGCGCAAGATCCTGGTGCTCTCCGACGGCAAGGACACCACCTCGACCGAGCTCGACACGGTGCTCAGCGCCGTCGCGGAGTCGAAGGCGCGCGTCGACGTCGTCTCGCTCCAGCAGGGCAGGCGCGGCATGAAGGCGCTGGTCGAGATCGCCGAGGCCGGCAACGGCACCGTGCTCGACACCAGCGACCCCACAGCGCTGACCGCGGCCTTCGCGGACGAGGCCGACGCGCTGGCCCGGCAGATCGTGGTCACCGCCGACGTCCCGGAGTCCGTGAGCGGCACCAGCGCCGACGTCCGCGTGACCGCTCCCGTCGGAGACGAGTCGTTCACCGCCTCGGCGTACGTCCCGGTCCGGGCGGCGGTGAGCAAGAGCCGCGCCACCGCCGGGGCCGACCCGGTCCCGGTCGCCTCGGGCGGGCTCGCCATCCCGAAGCCGCTGATGTTCACCGGCGTGGCCGCACTGGGCGGCGGGCTGATCGCCCTGATCGTGCTGCTGGGCCTGGGCGCCTCCAAGCCGAGTCCCGGCACTGCCCTGGACCAGCAGATCCGCGCCTACGGCGCCGGGTCCTCCGGCCGGCGGCGCAGCAGCACGACGTCGCTGGCCGACCTGTCCCTCGCCGACCAGGCGCGCCAGGCCGCCGCCAAGGCGCTGTCCAACAACAAGACCCTCGAGGCACGCATCGCCCAGCGTCTCGAAGGCGCCGACGTGGCCCTCAAGCCCGCCGAGTGGCTGCTCCTGCACGCCGGCATCGCGATCGGCGCCGGACTCGTGGGAGCCCTGCTCGGCGGCGGGAGCATCCTGCTCGGGGCGGCCTTCCTCGCGGTCGGAGCGGTCGGTCCCTGGATCTACCTGGGCCTGAAGCGGGCCCGACGCCTCGCTGCGTTCAACTCCAGCCTCGCCGACACGCTCCAGCTGATGGCCGGCAGCCTCTCGGCCGGGCTCTCGCTCGCCCAGTCGATCGACACGATCGTCCGCGAGGGGTCCGAGCCGATCACCAGCGAGTTCAAGCGGGTGGTGATCGAGAGCCGTCTCGGGGTCACCCTCGAGGACTCGCTCGAGGGCGTGGCCTCGCGGATGGAGAGCAAGGACTTCGAGTGGGTGGTGATGGCCATCCGGATCCAGCGTGAGGTCGGGGGCAACCTGGCCGAGCTGCTGCTCACGGTCGCGGCGACGTTGCGCGAGCGGGACTACCTGCGCCGCCACGTCAAGGCGCTCTCGGCCGAGGGCCGGCTCTCCTGCTACATCCTCGGTGGGCTGCCGCCGGCGTTCCTGCTCTACCTCACGCTCTCCCGCCCCGACTACGTCAGGCCGATGTACACCACCCCGCTGGGCTGGCTGCTGTGCGCCGCGATGGGCCTGCTGCTGACGGTGGGCGTGGTCTGGATGTCGAAGGTCGCGAAGGTGGACGTATGAGCGCGCTGGTGATGGTCCTCGGGATCGCGATGATCTTCGGGGCGTTGTTCCTCGTCCTCGCCTCGGTCGGTGGGCTGACCGAGGAGCGCACCGGCGTGAACCGCTCGCTGGCCGTCCTCGACGCGATCACGACGGCACCCCCGGAGATGCGCACCGAGCTCGAGGCCGGCTTCACCGACCGGGTGCTGTTCCCGTTGCTGGCCCGCGCACAGGGCCTCGGCCACCGGCTGACCCCCTCGGACGCCAACGAGCGGATCCGCAGCAAGCTCGAGCTGGCCGGGAACCCGCTGGGGTGGACCGTCGAGCGGGTGATGGCCGGCAAGGTGGTCGGCTTCGCCGGCGCGCTGCTGGTCTCCCTGGTGCTCTCGCTCGCGATGGGGCTGACCTTCCTGCCGACCCTCGGGGTCGTGGTGCTCGCCTCCCTGGCGGGGTACATGGCACCCAACATGTACCTCTACCAGCTGGCCTACGACCGGACCGCGAAGATGCAGCGGGCGCTCCCGGACGCGATCGACCTGCTGACCATCTCGGTGGAGTCCGGGCTCGGCTTCGACGCCGCGGCGGCCCAGGTCGCCCGGAACACCGACGGTCCGCTCTCGGAGGAGTTCGCCCGGATGCTGCAGGAGATGCAGATCGGCCGCAGCCGCTCCGAGGCCTTGCGCTCGATGGCCGACCGCACCAACATGCCCGACCTGCGCACCTTCGTCAGCGCGATGGTCCAGGCCGACGCCTTCGGCATCCCCATCGGCCAGGTCCTGCGGGTGCAGTCCGGCGAGATCCGCCTCAAGCGCCGGCAGTGGGCCGAGGAGATGGCCCAGAAGGTGCCGGTCAAGATCCTGGTGCCCCTGATCTTCACCATCCTGCCGTGCCTGTTCATCGCGGTGCTGGGTCCCGCGGGGATCTCCATCATGGACTCCTTCAACGGCAAGCTCTGACGGCCGGGCCGATGTCGCAGATCGACCGGGTGGCCTTCGCGGCCCGCGTCTTCACGGTCTCCGCGCTCACCTCGCTGAGCGCGGTGGCCGGCACCCGGCTCCTTCCGGGGGCGCTGGTGATCGTCGCGATCGCCCTGTTCGCGCTCGGGCTCTCGCTGACCACCCCGCTGAGCCAGACCGCGGTCGCGGTGGTGGAGGGCAGTGCGGTGGCCGTGGCGGCGAGCGTCATCTTCCCCGCCGAGGCGGCGGTCACGCCGTACCTCGTGATCCCGGCGCTGATCGGCGCCCTCGACACCGGGCACCGGGGCCTGCTGCGGGTCGTGACCACCGAGCTGGCCGTCTTCGTGCTGGCCTGGTCGGTCCTGCAGCACACCTTCGACCGCCAGATGGCAGCCACCGGCTTCACCTGGCTGGCCACCGCCGTGGGACTGGGCAGCCTCGGGGTCTACCTGCGCACCGCCGTCACCAAGTCGGCCTCGGAGGCCTCCTACCGTACGGCGGTCGCGCTGATCCGACGGCTGCGTGCCCTCTCGGCGAGGCTGCGCGGGGGGCTCGACGCCGTCGACATCGCCGAGCAGATGATGGAGACCGCCGAGGAGCTGATCGGCGTCCGGCACTGCGGCGTCCTCGTGGTGCAACCCGAGGGGGTGGTCCCGCTGAGCTACGCGCCCGGCACCCGTCCCGAGTCCCTGGACTGGGCCCAGCGGGTCAGCGCCGCCGTCTGGGCCGGCAAGCAGGTCGAGCTCGGCGGGTCGCGGACCATCATCCGACTCGAGGTCGACGGAGAGGTGGTCGGGCTGCTGGCGCTGGAGGCGCTGCGCACCATCGACCCGCGGCAGCTCACCAGCCTGCGCGAGGCGCTGGCGCACTCCGCGCTGCAGCTGCAGGCCGCGCTGCTGTTCGGTCACGTGAGCGAGGCGGCCAGCCGCCGGGAGCGGCAGCGCATCGCCCGCGAGGTGCACGACGGCGTCGCCCAGGACGTCGCGTCCCTCGGCTACCTGGTCGACAACCTGGTGGCGGGCGCGCCCGAGGGCACGCAGCGCCAGCAGCTCGAGCAGCTGCGCGGCGAGCTGACCCGGGTGGTCACCGAGCTCCGGCACTCGATCTTCGAGCTCCGGCAGGTCGTCCCCACCGGAGCCGGGCTCGGGGAGAGCCTGGCGGCCTACGCCCGTCAGGTCGGCTCCACCTCTCCGTTGACCGTGCACGTGACCCTCGACGAGCGTGGACACCGCCTGCCGGTCGAGGTCGAGCACGAGCTGCTGCGCATCTCCCAGCAGGCGATGAGCAACTCGCGCAAGCACTCGGGCGCGGAGAACCTGTGGCTGCGCTGCACCGTGAGCGCGCCGTACGCCGAGGTCGAGGTCAGCGACGACGGGGTGCGCCAGCACTCCCCCGCCCTGGACAGCCAGGGCCACCGGATCATGCATGAGCGCGCGGAGAGCATCGGCGCCGAGCTGCAGATCGACCCCCCGGCACCCGGGCGTCCGGGCACGCGCGTCCGGGTCCGGGTGGGGACGGCCAACCGTTAGCGTTCAGCAAGGAAGGTCGGGACGCGGGTCCCGGACAACGATGACAACGGTGCTGCTGATCGACGACCACGAGCTCATCCGGCAGGGTCTCGCCGGCGCGTTCGCCCAGGCCGATGGCTTCGAGGTGGTCGCCCAGGCCGGCACGGTCGCCGACGGCCTCGCCCGCACCCGCGAGACCGAGCCCGACGTGGTGATCACCGACGTCCGGCTCCCCGACGGCTCCGGCCTCGACATCGTCCGCGCGCTGCGCAAGGAACGACCCCAGATCGGCCTGGTCGTCTTGACGATGTACGCCGGGGACGAGCAGCTCTTCGCCGCCATGGACGCCGGCGCCTCGGGCTTCGTCGGCAAGGACGCCCCCACCTCTGCGGTGATCAGCGCCGTCCGGCAGGCGCGGGTCTCACCGTTGACGTTCACCTGCACCGGCCTGCCGGAGGCGATGATGCGCCGGATGAGCTCAGCAGCGCCGCGGCTCTCCGATCGCGAGCGCCAGATGCTCGACCTGCTCGCCGAGGGCCTCGGGATCAGCTCCATCGCCGGCCGGCTCTACCTCAGCGAGTCCACGACCAAGAGCAACATCGCCCGGATCTACGACAAGCTCGGAGCGGCCAACCGCGCCCAGGCGCTGGTCGCGGCCATGCGGCTCGGGCTGATCACCTCGCTCAGCCAGACCGACGAACCATGATGATCTAGTCATTTCGGACTATTCCAAGTGTCGCCCGAATTGACTACATACTTCGGACTGTTCGCGGATAGACCCATTCTGTCCCTTTTGAGACACTTTACTCAGGCGCCGAGAGGGAAGGCGCCATCAGTCAGTTCAGTTCCAGAGGGAGGAACACACCCATGCTCGAATTCATCCGTTCCATCACCAGCTCCAGCCGTCGCGACGAGAACGGCGCGTCCGCCGTCGAGTACGGCCTGCTGGTCGCCGGCATCGCCGCGCTGATCGTCGCCGTCGTCTTCGTCTTCGGTGGCGTCATCAAGAACACCTTCTCCAAGACCTGCGGCACCCTGAGCAGCGGCGGCACCAGCACCAGCGCCACCTGCTGACCGATCTCGACATCTCCGGGCCTGGTGGGGTCGCACGTCTCGAACCCCACCAGGCCCGTTGTCGTCTCGGCCCGCGTCCTGGGAGGACGTGCCGGTCGCCCCGCGACCGCCCACCGAGCGGACCCCACGTCGGCGCAGATCATCGACGCCGTCTCCACCAGCACCTGCACCATCACCACCGCCCCGGTCCGGAATCGCCGCGGCGGGAACCTCCGAGAGGGAAATCTCATGCTCGAGCTCATCCGCAACCTCATCCGCCGCGACGAGAACGGCGCCTCCGCCGTCGAGTACGGCCTCCTGGTCGCCGGCATCGCCGCACTGATCGTCGCCGTCGTCTTCGTCTTCGGCGGTGTCATCAAGGACACCTTCTCCAAGACCTGCGGCACCGTCAGCAGCGGCGGCAGCACCACCGCCACCTGCTGACCCACCTCGGGTTCGGCCCAAATCGCTTGTAACGCGGTGTTCGTGCATCTTTCTGCCCCGCCGGCGGCGTGCGCAGCAGCACGAACACCGCGTTACAAGCCGCGATGGGATCAGCGGCACAGCGCGCGCGCCAGGCCCACCCGCTGTACGGCGGTCGGGTGGGAGCCGAACCAGAGCTGGTTCAGGGCCGGTGGCGAGGGGTCGGAGAGCGATCTGCTCGCCAGTTGGACCTGAAGCCGCTCGAAGCCCGCACAGTCGCCGGTCGCCTCGATCGAGGCCCGGTCGGCCCGCGCCTCGATCGCCCGGCTGATGGTGTTCTCCACCGGGCTCGCCAGCAGGGCGCCCACGGTGCCCAGCACCAGCACCAGCGCCGCCACCCCGGGGTCCTGGGGACCGGCAACACCGGCGCGACCGAGCAGGCGGCGCCGGGAGAGCACCAGCCCGAGCAGGCCGGTGCCGAGCACCACGCCCGCGGCCCCGAGGCCGGTGCCCAGCACGATGTCGCGGTTCTTGTCATGCCCCAGCTCGTGCGCCACCACGACCAGGGTCTCCCGGCGAGGTGAGTCCTCGACCAGGTTGTCGTAGAGCACCACCCGGCGGGTGGACCCGAAGCCGGAGACATACGCGTTCAGCGTCGTCGTACGCCGGGACGCGTCGGCCACCAAGACGTCGTCGATCGGCACCTTCTCGGCGCGGGCGATCTCGAAGATCTCCGAGCGCAACGGCCCCTGCGCCAGCGGGGTGAACGAGTTGAACAGCGGCTCGACCAGCACCGGGTAGGCCCACGACCCCGCCACGGTCAGCAGCGCGCCCGCGACCGCGGTGACCAGCGGCCAGCGGCGTGGCCACCGTCGTGCCGGGCCGACGACCAGCAGCACCATGACGGTCGCGAACACCCAGCCCACCCCCAGCGAGACCAGGTGGTCGCGGGACCACCCCGCGAGCGACTGCCGGGTGATCCCGTAGTCGAGCGCGTGCCCCCGGGCGAGCAGGTCCAGCGGCAGCGTGGCGAGCTCCCCGACCAGCAGGACTGCCAGCACCAGCACCGCCACGCGCAGCCACCAGGGGCCCCGGATCCGGCGACCGACCCGGGCGCCGAGCGGGGTCAGCCCGAGGACGAGCCCGACAACGAGGGACACCGCGAGGCTGATCCAGCCGAGGTGGCGCTGCAGCGAGGAGTAGGTCTCGGCCCGGCGCAGCTCGGCGGCCTCGAAGAGGTCGGCGGGCCGGACCGGCAGCACCGACCCGCCCGGCACCCACGCCCACGGGACCAAGGCCGCGCCGGCGGCCAGCAGCAGCGCACCCACGCCGACCAGGGACCAGCACAACCGCCGGCTGGGCCCGGGGTCATCGCTCACCGGTTCAGCCTGCCACGCCCGCAAGGCGAGCCAGGTCCTGGCGCCAGTCGGAGACGAACTGACTCTCGGTCGTGCCCAGCACCGACTCGAAGGCCTCCGCCGCGGACGACCCGGCGTTCACCGCGCCGTAGAAGGCGATGATCTTCCGGGCGCCGTACTGCTGCGCCAGGAAGCGGCAGGCCAGCCAGGCCTCCTCGTAGGTCGCGCCCAGCCCGGTGGCCGTCGGCGAGAGCTCCTCGCTCGTCGGGAGCCCGTCGGGGAGCCCGTCCTTGCGGATCCGGCGCAGGATCTGACCCGCCGCGAGGGAGACTGGGACGCCCGCGCGATCGAGGGCGACGTAGTCGGCGAAACCCTCCAGCAGCCAGGTCGGCATCGTGGCGAACGGCGCGTCCAGGGCGACGTGGGTGGTCTCGTGGGTCATCACCACCTGGGCCCCGCGGGCGCGCAGCTTGCCGAACACCGTCGGGTTGACCAGGATCCGCACGGGCGCGCCGGGGTCGAGGGCACCGTCGGCGGTGGTGGTGACCGCCGCGATGTTGTCGTACTGGCCCGGGGTCGCGTTCAGCGCCGCCTCGAGCTGCTCGCCGGACTCGGGCACCTCGACGACGACGCTGCCACGCCAGGACTCCAGCACGCGCTGCACCTCGCGCACGGCCGTGGTGACCAGGCCGGGATAGCGGCCCGCCGCCGAGCCGGCCACGGCGACCAGCGACCGCTCGGTGCGTACGACGGCCAGCTGGTCGACCAGCCACAGCGGGGTGCGTACGCCGGGGCCGCCGAACGGGCCGAGCCGGACCCGGTCCCCCTCGGGCACCAGGACGACCTCGGTCTCGATCCGGGCGGGGTGCTGGTCGAAGCCGCGGTAGGCGTAGCTGAGGTCGACGGTCCCGCGCCACGCGTCGGCACCGAACTCGGCCCGTTCGGTCTCGCTCAGCGCCGGCCCCTCATCGACGTAGCGCAGCTCGAGGTCGGTGACGCCGAGCGTGCCTGCGTTGTCGTGGACCCAGCCCAGCGACTCGGCCGATCCCGGCGACGCCAGCGACTCGGCGTCCTGCCGGGTGCCCGAGACGATCGCGCGCTGGAGGCCGTCCAGGGCCGCCTGCGCCCCCGCCCCCGGCGCCGTGGCCGAGTCGGCCGGGCGGGGAGGGTCGATCGCCACGTCCTGCGAGCAGGCGCTGCCCACCAGGATGAGGCCCAGGACCAGTGTCAGGGCCCGGAGGAGCACGGAGCCGCCCATCCCGGGGGGATGGACGGCTCCGGGACCGCTGTCAGCCGGGGCGGACGGCACCGACGTACGGCATCGAGTGCAGCGCGCTCGTGGTGACACCGGCACCGGGGTTGGCCGCGTGCACGATCTGGCCATTGCCGATGTAGATGCCGACATGGCTGATCGGGCTGTAGTAGAAGACCAGGTCACCGGGCTGCAGCTGACTTTCGGGAACGCGCGGGCCCGAACTGTACTGCGCCGAGGAGCTGTGCGGCAGGCCGACGCCGGCCTGGGCCCAGGCCATCATGGTCAGGCCCGAGCAGTCGAAGGCGCTGGGGCCGGCGGCGCCGTAGACGTAGGACTTGCCGACCTGGTTCATGGCGTAGCGCAGCGCGACGGCGGCGCGGCCGCTCGCGTCGGGGATCGGTCCGGTCCAGGTGCCGCTCATCATCGCGGCGCGGGCCTCTGCCTTCAGCCCGGAGAGGACCTCCTTGGCGTCGGCGGCCTTGGCGTCGACGACGGCCTTCTCCTTGGCGAGGCGCTGCTCCAGCGCGGCGATGGTCTTCATCTCCTCGCGCACGGCGGCCTTGCGCAGCGTGAGCCGCTCCACCTCGGTGCCGAACGTGGACATCACCTGTCCACGCTGGGAGTTGTAGGAGGTGACGGCGCTGAGGTTGTCGAGGAACGCGTCCGGGTCGTCGGAGAGCACCACCTGCGAGGCGGTCGACAGTGCGTCGGACTGGAACTGGCCCACCACCAAGGTGGCCACCTGGGAGCGCATCGAGTCGACCTTGCCCTGCTGGCGGCTCAGGTCGGCGTTGAGCGAGCGCACCCGGAGCTGGGTGTCCTCGAGGGTGGCGCGGGCGTCGTTGTAGCGCTCGGAGGCGACCTCGGCCTCGTGGAAGAGGCGCTCGGCCTTCTCCTGGGCCTGGTCGAGGTCCTTCTGGGTCGGGTCAGCCGAGGCGGGGGTGGCGGCGGTGAGAGCCAGCATCACGGTGGTGAGCACCATGGCAAGGACTGCGCCAGGACGAGCAAAACTGCGTTTCCGGCCGTGGAGCACGAGCGGTCGGTCTCCTCTTTGTCTCAACGCCTACCAGGTGAGCTGACGGGTTCGGGCCCAAAGAACGCCCTACTGGCACCGTCCAGCCACCTTCGTGACCTCGTGGTGCCGGATTCACCCCAGGAACTTGGGTCCCCGGCTCTGTCGCGACATCCCCTCGGGGAGCCGATCCAGACTCGGCGCGGCCGCTGAGCGAACCCGGACGGTTCGCTGACCCAGCGGCCAAGCCCCAACCCTAAGGCGAATCCCGCTGGCAGACAAAGAAGGCGTGCGCCACCTCGCGTGTGTTCCTGGACACGTCCGCCCCACCGGCCCCGCCCGCCACAGGCCTCCCACGAGGGTCAGCTCAGGCCGACTCCACCTCCGGGCCGTCGAGGGCGGTCACCATCCGCAGCGGTGGCACCAGCCCCGAGTCGGCGAGCACCGAGAGCGCGAGCTCCTCCTCGGTGTCGAAGCCGAGCTCGGGCGGTGGCCCCAGCAGGACGGTCACGACACAGTCGTGGCAGGACAGTCCACGGACCACACAGCTGTCGCAGTCGATGCGCACGCTCATCACGGTCTCCTTCTCCTCGGGTGCCGACGGGGAAGGGCCGGCGTGTGCACTCCAGCAGGTCCCACCGACAACTGCCGTCGTACGGCGGGCCCTGCCGGGTTCTGTCGGTGCTGGTGCCTAGCGTCAGGACCATGAGCAGGTGGGCCACACAGATGAGCTTCGACGAGCTGGGCCGGCCCCTGCGTGAGGTGACCTTCTGCGTGGTCGACCTCGAGACCACCGGCGGCTCGGCCAAGGCCGGCTCGCGGATCACCGAGATCGGAGCCGTGAAGGTGCGCGGCGGCGAGGTGCTCGGCGAGTTCCAGACCCTGGTCAACCCGCACACCGAGATCCCGCCGTTCATCGCCGTGCTCACCGGCATCACCAACACGATGGTCGCCGGCTCCCCCTCGATCGACTCCGCGCTCCCGGCCTTCCTCGAGTTCGCCGCCGGCTGCGTCCTGGTGGCCCACAACGCGCCCTTCGACGTCGGCTTCCTCAAGCACTACGCCGAGCAGCAGGCCCGGCCCTGGCCGCGGTTCGAGGTGCTCGACACCGCCAAGCTCGCCCGGCGGGTGATCACCCGCGACGACGCCCCCAACTGCAAGCTCAGCTCGCTGGCCCTGGCGTTCGGGGCGACCACGACGCCCAACCACCGGGCGCTGGCCGACGCCCGGGCCACCGTGGACGTGCTGCACGGCCTGATGGAGCGACTGGGCGGTCTGGGCGTGCACACGCTGGAGGAGCTGCAGACGTTCTCCTCCCGGGTCAGCCCCGCCGTGCGCCGCAAGCGTCACCTCGCCGAGCACCTGCCGCACGCGCCCGGTGTCTACCTGTTCCGCGACGAGCAGCAGCGGGTGCTCTACGTCGGCACCTCCCGCGACCTACGCACCCGCGTGCGCAGCTACTTCACCGCCTCGGAGAGCCGCTCCCGGATGGGCCAGATGGTCAACCTCGCCGAGTCGGTGACCGGCATCGTCTGCGCCACCCCCCTGGAGGCCCGGGTCCGCGAGCTGCGCCTGATCGCGGCACACAAGCCGCGCTACAACCGGCGCAGCCGGCACCCCGAGAAGGTGCACTGGCTCAAGCTCACCGTCGAGCCGTGGCCGCGGCTCTCGCTGGTGCGCAAGGTCGGCGACGACGGCGCCGACTATCTGGGCCCCTTCGCCTCCCGAGGGACGGCCGAGAAGGCGCTCGCCGCGCTGCACGAGACCTTCCCGATCCGGCAGTGCAGCGGCCGGTTCCCGATCGTCCCCGCGCGCTCGGCCTGCGTGCTGGCCGCCATGCAGCGCTGTCTCTCGCCCTGCGACGGCAGCGTCTCGCTGGACGCGTACGCCGAGCTGGTGGCCGAGGTCCGCGAGAGCCTCCTGCGGGGGGCCGACGAGGTGGTCGAGCGGCTCACCGACCGGATGGCGGGCCTGGCCGCCGACGAGCGCTTCGAGGACGCGGCGCTGCACCGCAGCCGGCTCGCCGCCTTCGTCCGCGCCGCCGCACGCACCCAGCGGCTGGGCGGCCTGTCCTCGGTGGCCGAGCTGGTCGCGGCTCGCAGGGAGGACGACCACCGGTGGGCCGTGCACGTCGTGCGGCACGGACGGCTCGCCGCCGCCGGTGTGATCCCGGCGGACGCCCACGCCGGCACCTGGGTCACCCAGCTGCGCGCCTCGGCCGAGACCGTGCCGGCCGGCCCCGGCCCGACCCCGGCGGCCAGCGCCGAGGAGTCCGAGCAGATCCTGCGCTGGCTCGAGCAGCCCGGCGTGCGCCTCGTGCACGTCGAGGGCGTGTGGGCCCAGCCGATCCGTGGAGCCACCCGCCACCTCGCCGTCCACGACGCCGTCGAGCAGTCGCGCGCCACCCTGACGCCCTTCGACGAGCGGCGTGCCCTGAGCGGCGCCCGGACCTGAGCCCGGCCGGCGCGGTAACTTGCTCCCATGATCACCGCCATCGTGTTCGTCAAGGCCGACGTCGCCCGGATCCCCGAGGTCGCGGAGGCGATCGCTGCCATCGAGGGTGTCAGCGAGGTCTACAGCGTGACCGGCCAGATCGACCTGATCGCCATGGTCCGGGTCAGCGACCACGACGACGTGGCCCGCGTGGTCGCCGACCAGCTGAACAAGGTCGCCGGAGTGGAGGAGACCGAGACCCACATCGCCTTCCGCGCCTACTCCCAGCACGACCTGGAGTCCGCGTTCTCCCTCGGCCTCGACTGAACCGCCGGCGCCCGGCTGGCGCTGGAATCGTCCGCTCTAGTCATTTCGGACTAGGAGCCGTCGGCCGTTCGGCCCCTTCACCCGCGTAATCGGACAAATCTCACGAAGTTGCCCACATCGTCCTGCGATCTGGGCAACGGTGGGTGGTGAGCCGCATGACGCACGAGGGAGGGCATCCGGTGTCGCTGAAGGACGTCTGGGTCGTGGTGCCGGTCTACAACGAGGCCCGCACGGTGGCCACCACCGTCTCGGACCTGCTCTCGACCTTCGAGCACGTCGTCTGCGTCGACGACGGCTCCGCCGACGGCTCCGCCGAGCTGGCCCTGGCCGCAGGGGCGACGGTGCTCCGGCACGTGGTCAACCAGGGGCAGGGCGCCGCCTTGCGCACCGGCTTCGACCACGTCCTGCGGGCGACCCCGGCCACGCACGTGGTCACCTTCGACGCAGACGGGCAGCACCTCGTCGAGGACGCCCGGGCGATGGTGCTGCGGGCGCAGGCCGAGGGGGTCGACGTCGTGCTCGCGTCCCGGTTCACCGGCACCACCGAGCAGATGCCGTGGTCGCGGGGGCTGGTGCTGCGCGCAGGCGTGTGGTTCACCCGCCGCACCGCCCGACTCGAGGTCACCGACACCCACAACGGACTGCGGGTGCTCTCCCGGCGCGCGGTCCGGCTGGTCGACCTGCAGCTGACCCGGATGGCCTACGCCAGCGAGCTCCTCGAGGCGATCGTCCCCAACGGCCTGAGCTACGTCGAGCAGCCGGTCACGGTCCTCTACACCGACTACTCGCGGGCCAAGGGCCAGCGCAACAGCAACGCGTTCAACATCCTCTTCGACCTCGCCGTACGGCGCCTGCGGGCAGTGCCGCGCCCGGCGCAGGGGGTGCTCCCGTGATCATCAAGGTGCTCCTGATCGCCGCGGCCGTGGGCTTCGGCCTGCTCGTGCTGCGCGAGCAGGTGCCCGGGCAGCGGCTGGCGCTTCGCCGGATCGCCGGCATCGTCGGCGTCGGGGCGGGCATCGTGGCCGTGCTCTGGCCCGACCTGACCACGGCGGTGGCCAACCGGGTCGGCGTCGGGCGCGGCACCGACCTGCTGCTCTACCTGCTGGTGATGGTCTTCGCCTTCGCCGCCGTGGCCACCGCGCAGCGGATCCACCGCCTCGAGCGCAGCCTGACCGTGCTCACCCGTGAGCTGGCGCTGTCGCGGCCACTCGTCCCGCTGCAGCAGCCGGTCGCGCCCGACGCCCGGTCTGCGTCGGGGGACCCGGCCCCCTGATGCCCCGCTCCCCCGACGCCGCGGCCCGGCCGCACGCCCACCGGGTCTTCGGCGCCTTCCTCGCCGCCACCTTGCTGGTCCAGCTCGGCTGGATCCTGGTGCTCCCGGCCTTCGCCGGCATCGACGAGTTCGACCACGTCTTCAAGGCCGACGCCGTCAGCCACGGGCAGCTTGGCGACAGCGGCACCCCGGCCGACGGGCGCGGAGGCCTGGTCGGTGTCTCGGACGACGTCGTCACGGCAGCCTCGTCCCTGTGCGCCTCCTACAGCTACACCGGCCGCGACGACTGCCACCCGGTGGGCCGGCTCCCCGGCGACCGGGTCACGGTCGCGTCCGGCGCGGCGAGCTACAACCCGACGTACTACGCCGTCGTCGGCCTGCTGGCGCGGCCCTTCACCGGCGCGGCCACGGACTTCGCCATGCGCGGCATCGGGGCCCTGATCGCGGCCCTGCTGCTGGCGTGGGCGGCCGTCGTGACCAGCGGCTGGTCCCGCAACCGGTGGCCCCTGGTCTGCCTCGGACTGGCCACCACGCCGGTGCTGCTCTACAGCTCTGCCATCGCCAGCCCCAACGGCATCGGGTACGCCGCCGCCGCGCTGCTGTGGGCCGCGGGGCTCGGCCTGGTGGCGGCACCGCACCGCCCGCGGTTCGCCGCTGTGGCCGTCGCCGCCGCGGTGATGATGACCACCCACACCACCGGCGTGATCTGGCTGGCGCTGATCCTCGCGGTGCTCGCCACGCTGCAGCCGATCGCGTCCTGGCGTGCGCTCCGGCGCGAGCGCGGTCGCCCGTTGGGCGCCACGCTGGCCGCGCTCGGCGCCGTGGGAGCTGCCTGCGTCGCCTGGATCCTGCTGGCGGGCACGAACGCCCTCAACCCCGTCGACGAGGCGCTCCCGCCGCTGCGGGCGACCGCGGTGCTGCGCAGCCTGGTGCTGTGGTCGTTCCAGACCATCGCCGCCTTCCCGCTCCGTGACCAGCCCGCCCCCCTCGGCGTCTACGTGCTCTGGTTGGTCCCGTTCGTCGTCGTGCTCGTGATGGCCTGGCGACATGCCTCCCCCCGCGTACGCGTCGCCTTCGTGCTGCTCCTCGCAGCCTGGGTGTCGGTCCCGGTGGCGCTGACCGTGGTCTCCTACGCCTCCGAGGGCTTCGCCTGGCAGGGCCGCTACGCCCTGCCGCTCGCGCTCGGCTTCCCCGCACTCGCCGCGCTCGCCCTGAACCGCGGCCGCGGTATCCCTGCCCTGCCCGCAGGCCTCGCCTTCGCGACGTACGCCGCAGCGCACACCGTCTCGGTCGGTTTCGTGGCCGCCCGCTACGGCACCAGCCCGCACGCCCCGACCCTGGCGGCCGGGATCCCCGGTGGGTTCGCGCTCGCGACGGTGCTCGTCCTGGTCGGGAGCCTGGTCCCGGTGCTGCTCCTGCGGCGCCCTGCCGCGACCCGGGCCGCTGCCCCGACCCCGGACCCGGCCGCTGCTCCGACCCCGGACCAGACCGGAGCCCCGACCGCGGAGCAGACGCTGGAGTCGGCGCGATGATCGACGTGCTCCTGCCGTTCTACGGCGACCCGGCCCTGATGCGGCTCACGGTGCGCAGCGTGCAGTCGCAGAGCTCGCCGCACTTCCGGCTGGTCGTGGTCGACGACGGCTACCCGGGCCCGGAGGTGGCGCGCTGGTTCGCCGACCTGGAGGACCCGCGGGTGGAGTACCACCGCAACCCCACCAACCTCGGCGCCAACCTCAACTACATGCGCGCCCTCGAGCTCGCCACCGCCGAGCAGGTGGTCGTGATGGGGGCCGACGACCTGATGCTGCCGGGTTACCTCGCGGCGATGGAGGCGGCGTACTCCCGCTTCCCGGACGCCTCCGTCGCCACCTGCGGCGTCGCGGTGGTCGACGGTGAGGGCCGGCTGGTCCGACCGCTCGTCGACCGGATCAAGTCGCGGATCGCCCCCACCGTCTCCGCACCGACGCTGCTGCACGGCGAGTCGCTGATGACCTCGCTGCTGGTCGGCAACTGGACCTACTTCCCCAGCCTGTGCTGGCGCACCGAGGTGGTCCGCGAGCTGGGCTTCCGGCCGGACTTCCACGTGGTCCAGGACCTCGGCCTGCTGATGGACGTGCTGATGCGCGGCGGGTCGATGGCGCTGATGCCCGAGGTCGCCTTCCACTACCGCCGGCACGCGGGCAGCGACTCCGCGGTGAAGACGCTCGGCGGCAGCCGCTTCGAGGAGGAGAAGCGCTACTTCCGCACGGTCGCAGCCGAGCTCCGCGACCGCGGGTGGCCGAACGCCGCGAGGGCGGCCCGGCTGCACCTGACCTCCCGGCTGCACTCGGCGGCGCTGCTGCCCGCTGCCGGCCGCACCGGCGACCTCGGTGCCGTCGGCCGACTGCTGCGGCACGCCACCGGGTAGCCTGCCCCGCATGTCCTGGCTAGACCTGACCGGCTGGCTCGGCTCGGCGCTGCTGATCTTCTCGGTGATGCAGGCGCGCGTCCTGCGGTTCCGGGTGCTCAACCTGCTGGCCTGCCTGGTGCTCACCGGCTTCAACGCCGCGCTGGCGATCTGGCCGATGGTGGCGATGAACATCGCCCTGACCGCGATCAACCTCTGGCACATCCGCGCCCTGGCCGGCACCCGGCACGACGAGGCCGCCTACGAGGTGCTCGAGGTCGGCCCCGACGACGAGTACCTCCGCCATGTCCTGCGCGTGCACCGGGCGGACATGCTCCGCTTCCAGCCTGACCTCGACTGGGACGGCGCCGCCCCGGGGCGGACGGCGTTCCTGGTGCAGCGCGGGGACGAGACCGTCGGCGTGGTCCTGGTCCGCGACGACGGGGACCGCGTCGCCCGGGTGCAGCTCGACTACGTGACGCCCCGGTTCCGGGACTTCTCGCCCGGCGAGTTCGTCTGGCGGCACAGCACCGCCCTGCGCGAGCGCGGCTTCACCCGCGTGGAGACCCCGCCGGGCATGGTCGGGGCCTACTACTCCCGGCTGGGCTTCACCCGGCAGCCGAACGGCTCCTGGGTGCTCGACCTGAGCCCTCAGCCCGCCTGAGTCGCCTGGACCCAGCGCTCCAGCGAGCGCTCGGCCGCACCGCTGTCGACCGACTCGGTGGCCCGCACCAGCCCGGTCGCGAGCCGCTCCTCGAGGCTGCCCTCCTCGGCGGCGTGCACCGCGAGGGCGGCCGCGGCGTTGAGCAGTACGGCGTCGCGCACCTCGCCCGGCTCTCCGGCCAGCAGGCGACGGACGACTCCCGCGTTGTACGCCGCGTCCTGGCCGCGCAGCCCTTCGGCCGTGCCGGGGGCGATGCCGAGGGAGTCGGGGTCCAGCGAGTGCTCGGTGACCTCGCCGCCGGTGACCATCCACACGCTCGAGGTGGTCGTCGTGGTCAGCTCGTCGAGGCCGTCGTCGCCGCGGAAGACCCAGGCGTCGACACCACGCCGCGCGAACACCCCGGCCATCACCGGGGCCATCCGCCGGTCGGCACAGCCGATGGCCTGGGCGTCGGGACGTGCGGGGTTGGCGATCGGGCCGAGGAAGTTGAACGTGGTCGCGACGCCCAGCTCGCGGCGGGGAACGGCGGCGAAGCGGAGCGCGGGGTGGAACGCCGCGGCGAACGCGAAGGTGATCCCGGCCTCCTGCGCCACCCGCGCGACGCTGGTGGCGGGGAGGTCCATCCGGATCCCGAGGTGCTCGAGCACGTCGGCGCTCCCCGATTTCGAGGAGGCCGAGCGGTTGCCGTGCTTGACCACGGTCACGCCCGCCCCCGCGGCGACGATGGCGGCCATCGTGGAGATGTTCACCGAGAACGACCGGTCTCCCCCGGTGCCGACGACGTCGAGCACGCGACCCTCGACCGGAAGGGGGGTGGCGTGCGCGTACATCGCCTGCACGAGGCCCTCGACCTCGTCGACGGTCTCGCCCTTGGCCCGCAGGCTGACCGCGAAGCCGGCGATCTGGGCCGGGGTGGCCTCGCCGGAGAGCACCTGGCCCATGGCCCAGGCGGTCTGCTCGGCGGAGAGGTCGGCGCCACCGATCAGTGACCCGAGGACGTCGGGCCAGGTGGGAGCGCTCACGCGGTCAGGCCCGGGCCGGGACCCGCGAGCGCAGCAGCCGGATCACGGTCTCGGCGAGCTCGATCGGGTCCAGTGGGTGCGAGACGGCGCCGTCGGCGCGCGACCACGTCGCGAGCCAGTTGTCCTGGACGCGGCCGGTGAGCACCAGCAGCGGCGGGCACTCGTAGATCTCGTCCTTGAGCTGCTTGGCGATGCCCATGCCGCCCGCGGGGACGGCCTCGCCGTCGAGGATCGCCAGGTCGATCGCCCCGGAGTCCATCTGCTGGATCACGACGGGCTCGGTCGCCACCTCGACGTACTCCAGCTCGGGCAGGTCCGGGTGCGGGCGTCTGCCCAGCGCCAGGATGACCTGCTGGCGGGTGTCCACGTCGTCGCTGTAGACGAGCACGGTGACGCGGGCGGGGTTCTCGGAGGTGGGGCTGCTCACGGCGCCGATGCTACCGGTCGCCGGACTCGATTCGTTCGAGCCGGTCCAGGCGCCGGTCCTCGCGGCGCGCCTCCTGCGTCGAGGACCGCACCCACTGCACGAAGAGCACCCCGAACAGCAGCAGGCCGATCAGGTCGCCGGAGCCCCACAGGATCCCGCCGGCGAGGTGCTGGTCGGCGAACGGGTCGGGCAGCCACGGCATCGTCGCCTTCAGCGAGGGGTACCAGTCCCCGCCGAGCAGCCGGGTCTCGCCCATGATCGTGACCCCGAGGAAGGCGTGGAAGGGCAGCGTCATCACCAGCATCAGCATCCGGAACGGGTAGCTCACCCGGCCCGGCACCGGGTCCACCCCCAGGATCGGGGTGAAGAACAGCGCCCCCACCACCACCAGGTGCACGTGCATCAGCTCGTGGAGCAGGTCCGAGCGCAGCGTGGCGTCGTACCAGCCGGAGAAGTACAGCGCCCACGGGCTGAGCACGTAGAGGGCGAAGGTCAGCGGCGCGAAGCTGAGCACCCTCGCGACCCTCGAGTGCAGGACCCCCAGCAGCCAGCCGCGGGGACGGCGCGGCAGGGTGCGCAGCAGCAGCGTCACCGGCGCACCCAGCGCACAGAACAGCGGCACCGCCATCGACAGGATCATGTGCTGCACCATGTGCACGCTCAGCAGCGTGGTGTCGTAGGCGGCGATGCCCGAGCTGGTCGCGAACCAGAAGGAGCCCATCCCCCCGACCACGAACGCCAGCGTGCGCCCCAGCGGCCAGTGGTCGCCACGCTCGTGCAGCCGCCACACGCCGTAGAGGTAGAGACCGCAGACCCACACCACGAGCACGAACAGAACCGGCGAGAGTCCCCACTGCGTGAAGACCGCCGAGGGCGAAAAAGGCGGCACCCCCACAGGGTAGGAGAGACTTCACAGCGAAACACCGGGGGTAGGGGTGCCTGATGTGGACGCTAAGGCAATAATGATCCCCGTGGCGACAGCAACGGCTATTCCGGCATCCCGACTCCACGGGCATCACGACCGTCCCAGCATGGTCAGCGTGGGCACGATCGTCTGGCTCTCCAGTGAGCTGATGTTCTTCGCGGCACTGTTCGCGGCGTACTTCACCATCCGCGCGGTCAGCCCCGAGCTGTGGGCACAGGAGACGGCCAAGCTCAACGTGCCGTTCTCCCTGGCCAACACCACCGTGCTGGTCCTCTCCTCCCTGACCTGCCAGCTCGGCGTGTTCCAGGCGGAGAAGGGCATCGTCGGACGCACCGGCACCCTGCTGCAGGTCAATCTGTGGGGGCTGCGCGAGTGGTTCGTCCTGACCTACGTCATGGGTGCCGTCTTCATCGGCGGTCAGGCACTGGAGTACGCCGAGCTCGTCCACGCCGGGGTCACGATCTCGTCCTCGGCGTACGGCACCGTCTTCTACCTCGCCACCGGCTTCCACGGCATCCACGTCACCGGCGGCCTGATCGCCTTCCTGTTCGTGCTCGGGCGCACCTTCCTGGCTCGCAAGTTCACCCACGAGCAGGCAGTGACGGCGATCGTCGTGTCCTACTACTGGCACTTCGTCGACGTGGTCTGGATCGGCCTGTTCGCCACCGTTTACCTCCTCAAGTAGCACGGACCTGTAAAGGACTGCCTGGTGCGACTCTCATCGCGGCTCTCACATCGGATCTCCGGCCGGCTCTCGGCAGGTCGTCGCAGCAGGATCGCCACACCCGTGGTGCTGCTGCTCGCCCTGCTGCTGACCGGCGGCGTGGTCTCCCTCCTGTCCCCCGCGACAGCACAGACCAAGGCCGAGGACGCCGACCTGGTGGCCAAGGGCCGCGCGCTGTTCCTCGTCGGCTGTGCGTCGTGCCACGGCAAGAACGCCGAGGGCATCCCCACGGTCAAGGGCGGCCAGTACGGTCCGACCCTGGTCGGGGTCGGCGCCGCCGCCGTCGACTTCCAGGTCGGCACCGGCCGGATGCCGATGGCACAGCCGGGCACCCAGGCCGAGCGCAAGGCCCCGGTCTACGACGACGCGGAGATCGAGGCCCTCTCGGCGTTCGTCTCCTCGCTGGGCCCCGGTCCCGACGTGCCCAACCCCGCGGACTACGACTCGACCGACGCCAGCACCGAGGACATCGTCCGCGGCGGTGAGTTCTTCCGCACCAACTGCACCGCCTGCCACAACTTCGCCGGTGGCGGCGGCGCCCTCCCCCGCGGCCGGTACGCCCCCAAGCTCAGCGGCGTCTCCGAGAAGCACATCTACGAGGCCATGCTCACCGGGCCCCAGCAGATGCCGGTGTTCTCCGACAAGGTGCTCACCCCCGAGGACAAGCGCCAGATCATCAGCTACCTGAAGAAGACCGAGGAGACCCCGGCGTACGGCGGCTTCACCCTCGGCTCGCTGGGTCCGGTCTCCGAGGGCCTGTTCGCCTGGCTCGCCGGCATCGGCGGACTCGTGGCCTTCGCGGTGTGGATCGCCGCCCACACCGCCCGCTCCAGCAGGAAGAAGCGTGAGGCATGAGCGACCACCGCGAGCTCGCCGTGACCGAGCCCGACCCGATCGCAGACCCGGGTCTGCCCGCCCACGAGCCCCGACCGACCGACGTCGACGAGGCCGCCGAGCTGCGCGCCGAGCGGCAGGTCGCCGCCCTGTTCGGGATCTCCACGCTGTTCACGCTGCTGTTCTGCGTGGCCTACTTCACCTTGGACATCGGCGACGAGCCGACGGTGTTCCTCGGTCTCGGCGCCTCCAACGTCGCCCTCGGGGTCACCTTGGGGATGTCGTTGCTCCTGATCGGCATCGGCGCGATCCAGTGGGCGCGCAAGCTGATGGCCGACACCGAGATGGTCGAGTACCGCCACCCCGTCGGCTCCAGTGACGAGGACAAGGCCGAGAGCCTGGCCGCCCTCGAGGCCGGCGTCAACGAGTCGGGCATCGGCCGCCGGCCGCTGATCCGCAACTCGCTGCTGGGTGCGATGGCCGCACTGGGCCTGCCGGCCATCGTCGCCCTGCGTGACCTCGGTCCGCTGCCGGGCGACAAGCTCTTCCACACGGTCTGGAAGAAGGGCATGCGCGTCGTCCAGGACGTCGACGGCAGCCCGATCAAGCCCGGTGACATGGAGGTCGGCCAGCTCGTCAACGGTGAGCCCGCCGTGTTCTTCGAGAAGGACGAAGAGGGACACCACGTCTACGAGGGCGTGGAGCTGCAGGTCGAGAAGGCGAAGGCGGCCGTGATCATCGTGCGGATGCAGCCCGACGACATCAAGCCGGCCAAGGGTCGGGAGAACTGGGGCGTCGAGGGGATCCTCTGCTTCTCCAAGATCTGCACCCACGTCGGCTGCCCGATCTCCCTGTGGGAGCAGCAGACCCACCACCTGCTCTGCCCCTGCCACCAGTCCACCTTCGACCTCGCCGACAACGGCCGGGTCATCTTCGGCCCCGCCGCACGTGCCGTGCCACAGCTCCCGATGGCTGTGGACAGCGAGGGCTACCTGGTCGCGACCAGCGACTTCACCGAACCGGTCGGGCCGAGTTTCTGGGAACGTGGGTGAGTCTGAGATGAGTGCAACTGCCACCACCAACGGCACCAAGGCTGCCAAGGTCAAGAAGCCCTCCAAGGCCGGCGCAGCCGCGACCTGGGCAGACGACCGGCTCGGGCTCGGCGGACTGGCCAAGAAGAACCTGCGCAAGGTCTTCCCCGACCACTGGTCCTTCATGCTCGGCGAGATCGCCCTGTGGAGCTTCGTCGTGCTCCTGCTCACCGGGGTCTTCCTCACGCTGTGGTTCCGCCCGAGCATGGTCGAGGTGATGTACGACGGCTCCTACACCCAGCTGCGCGGCATCGAGATGTCCGAGGCCTACGCCTCGACCCTGGACATCTCCTTCGACGTGCGCGCCGGGCTGCTGATGCGCCAGATCCACCACTGGGCCGCGAGCATCTTCGTCGCCGCGATGATGATCCACCTGCTGCGGGTCTACTTCACCGGTGCCTTCCGCAAGCCGCGTGAGCTCAACTGGGTGATCGGCTCGCTGCTGCTGCTGCTGGGCACCCTGGAGGGCTTCACCGGCTACTCGCTGCCCGACGACCTGCTCTCCGGCACCGGCATCCGAGCCGCCGACGGATTCATGAAGTCGATGCCCGTGGTCGGCACCTATATGTCGTTCTTCCTCTTCGGCGGGGAGTTCCCGGGCGACTCGATCATCCCGCGCCTCTACACCGTGCACGTGCTGTTGATCCCGGGCATCCTGCTGGCCCTGATCGCGGCACACATGCTGCTCCTCGTCTACCACAAGCACACGCAGTGGCCCGGGCCCGGACGCACCGAGAAGAACGTGGTGGGCTTCCCGATGCTGCCCGTCTACGCAGCCAAGGCCGGCGGCTTCTTCTTCATCGTCTTCGGGGCGCTCGCCCTGATGGGCGGCCTGCTGAGCATCAACCCGGTCTGGCGCTACGGCCCCTACAACCCCGCCGAGGTCACCGCCGGCTCGCAGCCCGACTGGTACATGGGCTGGCCGGACGGCGCACTGCGGATCATGCCCGGCATCGAGACCGAGCTGTGGGGCTACACGATCCCGTGGAACGTGTTCTTGCCGATCATCGTGCTGCCCGGGCTGATGTTCACCATCTTGATGATGCTGCCGTTCATCGAGGGCTGGATCACCGGCGACAAGCGTGAGCACCACCTGCTGGAGCGCCCGCGCAACGCCCCGACCCGGACCGCCGTGATGGTGGCGCTGATGACCTTCTACGGCCTGATGTGGGCTGCGGGCGGCAACGACATCATCGCCACCGAGCTCAGCCTGAGCATCAACCAGATCACCTACTTCATGCGTGGGGCGGTGTTCATCGGCCCGGTGATCGCCTTCATCATCGCCCGCCGCTGGTGCATCTCGTTGCAGCGTCACGACAACGAGAAGCTGCTGCACGGCTACGAGAGTGGCGTGATCATGCGCGACGCGATGGGTGGCTACACCGAGAAGCACCTGCCGCTCCCGCTCGACCGCGCCTACACCCTCACCGCCCGCAACCGCGACCTCCAGGTCACGACGTCGCCGTCCACCGACGGCAACGGGGTGGTGAAGCCGGGTTCGCGCAAGGAGCAGGTCCGGGCCAAGCTCGCCGACTGGTGGTACCGCAACAACGTGCAGAAGCCCACCAGGGAGGAGCTCGAGGAGGCACACCACCACGCCGAGCTCGAGCACATCCACGACGCCCCGCTCGAGGGGCACTCCGCCGACGGCCACCAGTTCGACGGCCGTCACGACGTACACGGTGAAGAGCTCCGCTCGCACTGAGCGACAGCACACTCGCCTGCCACGAGGGCCCCGGAGGGAGATCTCCCCCCGGGGCCCTCGTGCCGTCCTGCCCCCGCCCCCTCAAAGCGCCGAAATCGCTTGTAACGCGGTGTTCGTGCTGCTGTGCACGCTGCCGGCGCCTTGCACAGCGACACGAACACCGCGTTACAAGGGGGGCGGGAAGGGGGCGGGAGGGGGCGTGGCCGGGCTGGGCTGAGGGGGCCGAGCACTCGTCCGGATACTGGTCTGACCACTTGACCACCTGCCGCCAATCTAGAGAGCCTTGGCGGCATGGTGCTGAAACCGGTGGCCCGTCGGCTGCTCCCCGACCACGTCTTCGACCAGCTGGCCGAGGAGGTCGTCGAGGGCGACCTCAGCGCCGGGGAGGCGCTGCCGAGCGAGCGCCGGCTGGCCGAGGTCCTCGGGGTCTCCCGCCCGGCGGTCCGCGAGGCACTGCAGCGGCTCTCCCAGGCCGGACTGGTCGAGGTCCGCCACGGCGGCAGCACCACCGTGCGTGACTTCCGACGGTTCGCGGGGCTGGATCTCCTCCCCCGGCTGTTGGTCCGCTCCGGCGAGATCGACCCGTACGTCGGACGCAGCATCCTCCAGGCCCGCCAGGCGATCGCTCCCGAGGTCGCCGCGCTCGCCGCAGGCAACTCCGCCCCCGCGGCGGCCGCCGCCCTCGACGCCTCCGTGGACGCCCTGGCAGCCGCCTCCGGCTCCGCGGACCGGCAGCACGCCGCCCTCGCCTTCTGGGACGCCGTGGTCGACGCGGCCGACTCGATCGTCTTCCGGCTGCTGTTCAACAGCCTGCGGATCGCCTACGAGCCGGTGATCGAGGCGCTTGGCCCGGTGATGGAGGCCGAGGTGGACAACCTCGAGGGCTACCGGGCCCTCGCCGCGGCGGTCGGTGCCGGCGAGGCGAGCGCCGCCCGGCAGGCGGCCGACGCCCTGCTGCAACCGGCCACCGACGCCATCGGGCACCTGCTCGCGCTGCTCGAACCGGACCCCACCGACGCCCCCACCCCCGACCCCACCCCAGACCCCACCGACGACCCCCACCCCGACCAGGAGTCCCGATGACCAGACCCAGCCCCGAGATCGAGACCCAGGCGCGCGAGCGCCTCGCGGTCGACGAGCAGCGGATCACCGGCGCCCGACGCACCTCCCAGACCCTGGGGCAGGCCTGGAGCGCCTTCTGGCGACACCCCTCGCCCTGGCTGATCGCCGCCTTCCTGCTGGGCGCGGCCGGATGGCGCAGCCTGCTCCCCGGGTTCGGCTGGACCGAGCTGATCGTCCCGGTCGCGCTGGTGGGACTCTTCCCGGTCATCGAGTGGCTGATCCACGTGTGCATCCTGCACTGGCGCCCCCGCAAGGTCGGCAAGGTCGCCGTCGACTCGCTCCTCGCGCGCAAGCACCGCGCGCACCACGCCGACCCCCGGGTGCTCCCGCTGGTGTTCATCCCCTGGCAGGTCGAGCTCTGGCTGTTGCCGTCGTACGTCGTGATCGCCCTGCTGGCCTTCCCGGAGGCCACGGCCGGTGCCACGTTCGTGCTCGCGGTGACCACCTTGATGTTCGCCTACGAGTGGGTGCACTACCTCGTGCACAGCGACTACCGGCCGCGCACCCGGGCGTTCCGGTCGGTCTGGCGGGCACACCGGCTGCACCACTACAAGAACGAGCACTACTGGTTCACCGTGACGACCGCGGGGACAGCCGACCGCCTGTTCGGGACCTACCCCGAGGCCACCACGGTGGAGACCTCCCCGACTGTGCGCCGGCTGCACGCCCTGGAGGAGACCCGCTGAGCGGGCTAGTTGCCGGCCTCTCCGGTGATGATGCTCGAGGTCGTGGGCTGCCAGGGGTTCAGGCCCTTCTCCACGGCCAGGGCCTTGAGGTAGGCCTCGGTGGAGCCGTAGCCGGCCACGTCGGCGCGCCGCTTCGCCGCCTGGGCCCGGGCCACCCGGACCTCAGCCTGGGCGCGCGTGACATCGGCCCGAGCGCGCGCGACGGCCTGCTCTGAGATCGCCAGCTGCTTCTGCGACTCGTTGATGGCCGCCACGAGCTCCTGGTCGATCGGCGAGGGCTTCTTGACCAGCACGGTGAAGCCCTCGAAGTAGTGCCCTCGTGCCTGACGGTCCACCAGCGCCTCCATCTGGTCGGAGACCTGCTTCTCGATCTCAGCCTTGATCGTGGGATCGTTCCAGACCTGCCGCCAGGGGTAGCGCTGCACGATCCGGTCCAGCTGCGCGTCGAGCGGGTCGGCGACCAGCTTGCGCAGCGCGAGGTCCCAGCCTCCGGTGGTGGCGCCCGAGTCGGACAAGGAGGCGCTGTAGCGCTGACCGTGCTCGTTGTACCAGGCCCTGAGCGTCTCGCAGTCGGTCACCATCGAGAACCGGACCACGACCGGCACCTGCATCTCGATGTTGTCGCTGGAGACCGAGCGCATCGGGTCGGAGTCCGCACCACGCTGACCGGTGGCGTCCCAGTCCCGCTCGGAGAGCGGGTAGTAGACGTACTTGTCGCCCGGGGAGTTGAAGTTCTCGTGGGTGCCTGCGGGAATGCAGCGCTTGATCGTGGAGTCCTCGATCGGGCCGCCGCCGATCTGCAGGGCGGTGATGTTGGAGCCGGTGTTGACCGAGGAGGCAGCGACCAGCGTGACCAGCCCTGCTGCGGGCACCAGCCCGAGCAGCACGATCACGACGACGGCGGTCTTGCTCAGGCGCGAGCGGGCAGGCAGGTCCACGAGATTCCTTTGCGGTGGGTTCAGCTGGGGTCGTTGTCGCGCGGGTCGCTGAGGCGGCGCTGGTGGGTGCGGATCTCGTCGATCACGATCGGCGAGAAGACCGGGTCCACGTCGCGGTGGTCGATCGCTCCGGCCAGCAGGCGGTCGATCAGCTCCCGGGACGCCTGGAGCTCGCGTGCGTCGCGCGCCGAGAGCGAGGAGGCCCCAGCCCGGTTGCGGCGGCGCGCGGCCACCACCATCGCGAGGACCACCGGCACCGCGATCAGCAGGTAGAGCAGCAGCATGATCCGCACGGAACGACCCTAGCGCCCGACCCCGGCCAACCCGGGCAAGGCGAACTCGACGCGCCTAGCTCAGGGCGGAGCCTGCCTTGTAGTCGGCGAACGAGGTGTTCCAGTCACCGAAGCCGTTGTCGAGCGAGGTGCCCCGGTCGGTGCCGACGTACTCGATGACGTCGCCGACGATGGAGTTGTCGTAGAGCCAGCCGGCGTTCGCGGTGCTCATCCCGGTGCAGCCGTGGCTGACGTTGGCCCGGCCCTGGGAGCCCTCCGACCACGGCGCCGCGTGCACGAACTCGCCCGAGTAGGTGACCCGCATGGCGTACTCGACGTCGTCGAGGTCGTAGCCGTCGGCGCTCGAGGGGTCGATCCCGATCGTCTCGGAGTTCATCCGCTTGTGGCGGAACTTCTCCACGATCACCTTGATCCCCGAGCGAGTGGTGAACTTCGGCTGCTCCCCGGTCGTGATCGGGATCGTCCGCATCAGCTTGCCGTCACGGAAGACCCGCATCTGATGGGTGTTCATGTCGACCTTGCTCACCATGGACCGACCGACCTGGAAGTTGATCTCCCGGTCCTCCTGGCCGTAGATGCCGTTGCCCGCGGGTACGCCGCCGATGTCGGCCTTGACCGAGACCTTGGTGCCGGGCTGCCAGTAGGTCCGCGGGCGCCAGTGCACCTCCTGGGAGCTCATCCAGTGGAAGGCACCGACCTGGGCCGGCCGGCTGGTCACCGAGAGGTGGCGCTCGATCGAGGCCCGGTCGGTGATCGGGATGTCGAAGCGCATGATCACCGGCATCCCGACACCGACGGTCTGGCCGTCGAGCGGGACGAAGCTGGCGTAGGTCTGCTCGTCGAGGCTCAGCGCACGCGTGCGGAAGCTGGAGGAGTGGGTCTTCTGCAGGCCCGCGTCGTCCTTCGCGACGCCCCGCACGCGGTAGCGGCTGTCCGCGCGGAGCGTGCCCGTGGAGACCCAGCGGGTCTTGTCCGCAGAGAGCCGGCCCTCGACCTTGCCCCCCTGGGGGTCGGTGACGACCACCTCGGAGAGGGTGCCGGAGGCGACGGTGACCTTCACCTTCTTCTCCAGGTCGACGTCCTTGCTGCCGGCGAGGTTGCTGCGGATCTTGGCCGCGGACGTCGTGGAGACCGGCGAGGACGAACCGTCGCCGGCGGGTGCCTGGGTGGCCGCGGTGCCACTTGAGCATGCCTGCAGCACGACGAGCAGCGCCGCTGCACCGAGCAGGGGCAGGCGTCGGTTGCGGAGGGGCTGGACGGTCATGGGGCTCCCAAGACATGGAAAGGCTGGACCTGATCAGCCTAACAACGCTTCCCGCAAGGTCTTGCATCCATTGCCGGTGGCGCTACTCACGCACCCGGCGCCGGCACCTGTCCAGACCAGCCCCCGGCCGGAGGTCCTGGCAAGGAGGTCAGTGGACGTGCTCGCCGCGGTAGTACTCGAAGATCAGCCCCGACAGCGCCACCGCACCGAGGACGCCACCGATGATGAACATCCACCAGCCGACGGCCACCCCGAGCGCCATCGTGGCCAGGCACAGCCCGCACCACAGCGGCCACCAGGAGTACGGCGGGAAGAAGCCCAGCTCGCCGGCACCCTCCGCGATCTCCCCGTCGGAGCGGTCCTCAGGACGCGGCTCCATCCGGGAGGCGTGGAAGCCGAGGTAGAAGGTGATCAGGGCGGTGAGCAGGAACGTCATCAGCAGCGCCGTGCTGCCGGTGTGGTCCCCGGTGATGAACCAGTAGGCCGGCGTCACCACCAGGAAGAAGATCGTGCACAGCCCGAAGATCCAGGTCTCGGCCTTCATCAGCTCTCGTCCTCCTCGGCGACCGTCGTTCGCCGGCCGCTCATGTCGGGGGCGTCGGAGATCGAGTCGTCGTCACCGAGACCGTCGTTGTCGGCGTACTCCAGCGCGGCGATCTCGGGGTGGTGGAGGTCGAAGGCCGGCGACTCCGAGCGGATCCGCGGGATCGAGACGAAGTTGTGCCGGGGCGGCGGGCAGCTCGTCGCCCACTCCAGGGAGCGTCCCCAGCCCCACGGGTCGTCGACACCGACATCGGGCCCACGGTTGGACTTGTAGACGTTGTAGAGGAAGGGCAGCGTCGAGAACGCGAGCAGGAACGCACCCACGGTGGAGATCTGGTTCAGCGTGGTGAAGCCGTCGGAGGCGGCGTAGTCGGCGTAGCGGCGCGGCATCCCCTCGACCCCGAGCCAGTGCTGGACCAGGAAGGTGGTGTGGAAGCCCACGAAGAGCAGCCAGAAGTGGATCTTGCCCAGGCGCTCGTCGAGCATCTTCCCGGTCATCTTGGGCCACCAGAAGTAGAAGCCCGCGAACATCGCGAACACCACCGTGCCGAAGACCACGTAGTGGAAGTGCGCCACCACGAAGTAGGAGTCCGAGACGTGGAAGTCGAGCGGGGGCGAGGCCAGGATGACGCCGGTGAGGCCACCGAAGAGGAACGTGGTCAAGAAGCCGACCGACCAGAGCATGGGCGTGTCGAAGGTGATCGACCCGCCCCACATCGTGCCTATCCAGTTGAAGAACTTGACCCCGGTCGGTACGGCGATCAGGAAGGTCATGCCCGAGAAGAAGGCCAGGTCGACGGCGCCGGTGACGAACATGTGGTGCGCCCACACGGCGACCGAGAGCACCGCGATGCCCAGGGTGGCGGCCACCAGGCCGATGTAGCCGAAGATCGGCTTGCGGCTGAAGACCGGCAGGATCTCGGTGATGATGCCGAAGAACGGCAGCGCGATGATGTAGACCTCCGGATGCCCGAAGAACCAGAACAGGTGCTGCCAGAGGATCGCACCACCGTGGCCCGCGTCGAAGGTGTGCGCCCCGAGTTTTCGGTCGGCCTCGAGCGCCAGCAGCGCGGCGGCCAGGATCGGGAAGACGATGATCGCCAGCAGGCTGGTGACCAGGGTGTTCCACACGAAGATCGGCATCCGGAACATCGTCATGCCGGGCGCGCGCATGCAGATGATCGTGGTGATGAAGTTGACCGAGCCCAAGATGGTGCCCAGGCCGGCCAGCCACAGGCCCATGATCCACAGGTCGCCGCCGATGCCTGGAGAGCGCACCGCGTTGGACAGCGGCGTGTAGGCGAACCAGCCGAAGTCGGCGGCACCCTCAGGGGTCAAGAAGCCCGAGACGGTGATGATCGAGCCGAACAGGTAGAACCAGTAGCTGAGCATGTTCAGGCGCGGGAACGCCACGTCCGGCGAGCCGATCTGCAGCGGCATCAGCACGTTGCCGAAGCCGAAGAACAGCGGCGTCGCGAACAGCAGCAGCATGATCGTGCCGTGCATCGTGAACAGCTGGTTGTAGGTCTCGTCGTTGACGACCTGCGAGCCCGGGAAGGCCAGCTCGGAGCGGATCAACAGCGCCATCACGCCGGCGATCAGGAACCACGCGAACGACGTGACGAGGTAGAGCTTGCCGATCAGCTTGTGGTCGGTGGTGGTCAGGATCCGCACCACCTGCTGGCCCAGCGTGCGCTTGGGCGCGATGACTTGGGCGCCCGTGGGGGCGTCAGAGACGGCGGTCACTGTTCTCCTCCGTTGGCTTCCTCGGACTCCAGGCCCGGGGTCTTGGTGATCTCGGCTGCGCCGAGAGCGGGGCCGGTGTTGCCCTGAGCGGCGAGGTCCTGCAGGTGGGCGTCGTACTCCGCCTGCTCGACGACCTTGACGTTGAACAGCATCCGGGAGTGATAGACGCCGCAGAGCTCGGCGCAACGGCCCTCGAAGGTGCCCAGGCGGGTCGGCGTGATCGCGAAGCTGTTGTGCCGACCCGGGACGACGTCCATCTTGAACAGGAACGCCGGCACCCAGAACGAGTGGATCACGTCGGGCGAGGTCAGGTTGATCTCGACGCTCTGGTCCTTGACGAGCCACAGGGTCGGCCGGTCGGCGGTGGTGCCGCCCTCGTAGACGACCTCGTCACCGTCGGACTGGTAGGTCTGCTCGGCCTCGTCGTAGCCGAGGTTGTAGTTGAACGTCCACGACCACTGCTGCCCCACGACGGTGATCGTCTGGTCGGGGTCGGGGTCGTCGTGCAGGACCTTCTTCTGGGTGTCCAGGGTGAAGTAGAAGAAGACGATCACCATCATGATCGGGGCGATCGTGTAGAAGATCTCGATCGGCAGGTTGTAGCGCGTCTGCACGGGGATCTCGGTCTCGCTGCGACGCCGGAACCGCACGGAGGCGTAGGCGATCAGGCCCCAGACGATCACGCCGGTGACCATCGCCGCGAGCCAGGACCACATCCACAGGTCCTGGACGTAGGGCGCCTCCTTGGTCGAGGCGAGCGGCATCGCGAGCCGCTTGATCTCGCCCTCCTGCTCGGCCGAGCAGCCACTGAGGATGAGGAGGGTCGCGACCATCAGAGCGCCCATCGTCAGACGGCGCAGGCGACGGGGGTGCTCCAGACTCACGTGCGAGCCCTTTCGTAGGCAGACAACGACGACGACACAGCCAACTGCGGACATCGGAAGAGTACTACTGGGACGGGTCGGATGACCCGGCAGGTCGGCCCCGGCATGCCGGTAGGTTGCGAGATGTGAGCCACCGCTCTTCCCCCGCCCCCGACGACGCCTCCTCGTCAGGCCCGACGGCACCCGTGCCGGCCTATCTCGACCATGCCTCCGGCGAACCGCTGCACCCCGAGGCCAGGGAGGTCCTCCAGCAGGCGCTCGACCGCGGGTACGCCGACCCTCGGCGACTGCACCGGCCCGCCCGCGAGGCCAGGATGCTGCTCGACAACGCCCGCGCGGTCGTCGCGCAGGCACTCGGCGTCCGTGCCGACGAGGTCACCTTCACCGCCTCTGGGACGCATGCGGTGCACCTCGGCGTACTCGGCCTGCTCGCGGGGCGCGTCCGGCACGGTGACCTGCTGCTGGCCACCGCCGTCGAGCACTCGGCGGTCCTGCACGCCGGGCAGTGGCACGCGGGGCGCGGCGGGCGGTTCCAGACCGTGCCGGTCGACGCGCACGGCCGCGTGGACGTGCCGGCGGTCGAGGAGCTCCTCGAAGAGCACGGTGAGCCGGCGGTCCTGGCGGTGCAGTCGGCCAACCCCGAGGTCGGGGTCTGCCAGCCGGTCGAGGAGCTCGCGGCGCGGTCGGCCGCGCCCCTGTTCATGGACGCCTGTGCCTCCGCCGGGAGGCTCCCGTTGCCCGGAGGCTGGGCGGCGGCCGCGCTCTCGGCCCACAAGTGGGGAGGGCCCGCCGGGGTCGGCGTGCTGCTCGTCCGGCGCGCGGCCCGGTGGCGCAACCCGCTCCCCGGTGACGACCGCGTGGACGAGCGTGCCGTGGGCTTCGAGAACGTGCCCGCAGCCCTGGCCGCGGCAGCCGCACTGCGGGCGGTGGTCCGGGACCGCGATCAGCTCGCCGCCCGCCAGGAGGCGCTGGTCGCCTCCCTCGCCGCGGCGGCACGCACCATTCCGGACACCGAGGTCTTCCTCGCCCCCGGTGAGAGGCTGCCCCACCTGCTCGCGTTCTCCTGTCTCTACGTGGACGGCGAGGCCCTGGTGACCGAGCTCGACCGGCTCGGCTTCGCCGTCGCCAGTGGCTCCGCGTGCACCGCGAGCACCCTCGAGCCCAGCCACGTGCTCGTCGCCATGGGCGCGCTGACCCACGGCAACGTGCGGATCTCGCTGGGTCGCGACACCAGCGCCGAGCAGGTCGAGCAGCTCGCGGTGGCGCTCCCGGGGGTCGTGCAGCGGCTGCGCGAGCAGTCCGGGGTCCCCCAGTGAGCCGGGTCGAGCTGGACTGCCGGGGGATGCCCTGCCCGCGGCCGGTGATCGAGCTCGCCCGGGCGTTCGGGTCCGTGGAGCCCGGCGACGTGGTCGCGGTGACCGCCGAGGACCCGGCCGCGGGAGTCGACCTCCAGGCGTGGTGCCGCATGCGCGGTCAGGAGTACGTCGGCTCGGAGACCGCGGCCGACGGCGTGCCGACGTACCTCGTGCGCCGGACCAGCTGACCCGGGGAGGGCGCTCGGCGGGTCAGGCCAGGTGCTTGTGCACGTCGGCCGCCGCGTCCTCGCCGTAGGCCTCACCGAGGCGGGCGAGGAACTGCTCGGAGGTGAAGGTGTACTCCTGGGTGCCGACCTGCTCCACGACGTAGGCCGCGAGCACGCAGCCGACCTGCGCGGAGCGCTCGTGCGGGAGACCCCACTCCAGGCCGGCGAGGAAGCCGGAGCGGAAGGCGTCCCCGACCCCGGTCGGCTCCACTGCGACGACTCCGGGAACTGCCCCGACCTCGACGGTCTCGGCGGTGTTGGAGACCACCCGGACGCCCGCCGCACCGAGGGTGATCACCTGGGTGCCGACCCGGTCGAGCACCTCCTGGGCGGTCCAGCCGGTCTTGCTCTGGATCAGGTGCGACTCGTACTCGTTGGAGAACAGGTAGGCCGCGCCCTCGATCAGCTGACGGATCATCTCGCCCTCGCCGAACGCGAGCTGCTGGCTGGGGTCGGCCACGAAGTCGTAGCCGCGCTGGCGGCACTCGTTGGTGTGGCGCACCATCCCCTCGGGGTCGTCGGGCCCGATCAGCACGAACGTCGGCTCCCCCACCCGGCGGGCGATCGGCGCCAGCTCGATCATCCGGGCCTCGCTCATCGCCCCGGGATAGAAGCTGGCGAACTGGGCCATCGTGGAGTCGGTGGTGCACACGAACCGGGCGGTGTGCTTGTCCTCGGAGAGGTGCACGGAGTCGCAGTCCACCCCGTGCCGCTCCAGCCAGGACTTGTAGTCGGCGAAGTCCTCCCCCGCCGCACCGACCAGCACCGGGCGCAGGCCGAGCTGGCCCAGACCGAAGCAGATGTTGCCCGCGCAGCCACCGCGGCGGATCTCGAGGTCGTTGACCAGGAAGGAGACCGAGAGCTTGTCCAGCTGCTCGACGACCAGCGAGTCGGCGAACTTCCCGCCGAAGGTCATCAGGTGGTCGGTGGCGATGGAACCGGCGATCAGCAGTGGCATGAAGTCCCTCGTGGAGGTGGTCGTTGGAACCGAAGACTAGCGACGCGCAAGACTACCGACTGGTACGAATGGGGCTACCCGACGGTAGCCCCTAGCGTCGGGCACATGAGCTACGAACGCCTTGCCTACGACGACCAGGACTCCGCACCCAAGATGCACGAGGACTGCACCGCCTGCGGCTCCCGGATCCGGCTCCCGGCGCAGCGCCTGGACGCAGCCACGGTCACGGTCACGGCCCCGTCGCTGGAGTTCGAGAGCTTCCCCCGCGAGGTGCGCAAGACCCCGATCGAGGTCAGTGACGCCGCCGCCCACCTGGCCTCGCGCCTGCACCTCCACCTGGACTGAGCCCGCCACCCGCCACCAGGACGACGAAGACAGCTGGCCGCGACCCGTTCGGGTCGCGGCCAGCTGTCGTCAGTCGTTCGGAGCCGGTTGCCCGGCGGGGTGACTCAGTGGAAGGAGTCGCCGCAGGCGCACGAGCCGCCGGCGTTGGGGTTGTCGATCGTGAAGCCCTGCTTCTCGATGGTGTCCACGAAGTCGATGGTGGCCCCGTTGAGGTAGGGAACGCTCATCCGGTCCACGACGACGGCGACGCCGTCGAAGTCGGTGACGAGGTCACCGTCGAGGTTGCGCTCGTCGAAGAACAGCTGGTAGCGCAGCCCGGAGCAGCCGCCGGGCTGCACCGCGATGCGGAGCTGGAGGTCGTCGCGACCTTCCTGCTCCAGCAGGCTCTTGACCTTGGACGCTGCGGCATCGCTGACGTTGATGCCGTCGGTACGGATCTCCTGGGCGGTGTCGACCTGCTCGGTCATAGGTCTCTCCAGAGGTGAAGGGTCGTCTGTGGTGGTGCCGGGTCTTCGGATGGTCCCGCCGCGGCGAGGCGGCCGGCTTCTACTGGGTCCAATGGTTGCACACCATCGGATATTCCCTCAGTGCGACCACGTCCGCGCGGCCCGCTCGGCGAGGTCGGCCAGCGCCTCGGCCGGCGCTGCGAACGAACGGTCCTCACCGAGCAGCTCGACCATCGAGTACGCCGACTCCACCCCGAGCGCCCGCATCTCCCGGGAGCCCACCAGCACCTGGCCGGCGAGGGCGATGCACGGCACCAGGTGCGCCGCGGCGACCTCCGCCACGCCGTAGGGCACCTTGCCCGACCGGGAGGAGAAGTCGAAGGCGCCCTCGCCCGTGACCGCGAGGTCGGCCCGCCGCATCCGGTCCGGCAGGCCGACGGCCTCCGCGACGATCGAGACCCCGGGCTCCCGGGTCGCACCGAGCAGCATCAGCGCGAAGCCGAGCCCTCCGGCCGCCCCCGCCCCCTTCTGCGCGGCCAGTTTGCGGTCGGTGCGCTCGGCGAAGTGCTGCAGCCAGCCGTCGACGGTCACCAGCCGCTCCTCGGTCACGCCCTTCTGCGGCCCGTAGATCTTGGTGGCGCCGTTGATGCCCAGCAGCGGGTTGTCGACGTCGCTGGCGATGACGACCCGTACGCCGGCGAGCCGCTCCCGTGCCCCTGCCAGGTCGACCGACTCCACCTCCGCCAGGCCGTGCGGCCCCGCGTCGAGGGCACCGCCGACCGCCGTGGCGCCCAGCGCGGCGAGCAGGCCCGCGCCCGCGTCGTTGGTGGCCGACCCGCCCAGCCCGACGACGATCCGTGAGGCCCCGGTCTCCACGGCCGCGGCCAGCACCTGTCCGAGGCCCGTCGTGGAGGCCGTCTCCGGCGCCCGCTCCTCCACGGGGGTCAGGTGCAGCCCGACCGCCTGCGCGCTCTCGACGTACGCCGTCTCGCCGACCCGCAGCACCGCGGCGGGGACTGCCGACCCGTAGGGGTCGCGGACCGAGACGGCGACCAGCTCGCCGCCGAGGGCCGCGTGCAGCACGTCGACGAAGCCGGGACCGCCGTCGGACATCGGCACCTGCTCCAGCTGGTCACCCGGTGCACGCCGGGCCCAGCCGGTGGCCATCGCGGCCGCCGCCTCCACGGCGCTCAGGGTGCCTGCGAACTTGTCGGGGGCGAAGATCACGCGCATGCGGTCACGGTACGCAGGACGAACCCGGCCTCCCGACGTGGACCTGCAGACCGGTTGCGCGTGGTCGGGCCCGGTGCGCTGCGTGACAGACTTGGGCCATGACGACTGTCGACCTTCCGCTGCTGCCGCTCGGACTGGGCACCGACCGCTCCTCCGAGCGCGGGGTGGAGTGCCCGGGCGACCTTCCCGCCGCCTCGGACCCGGACCTGGTGGCCCGTGCCCGTGCCGCCAAGGACAAGCTCGGCCAGAAGGTCTTCATCCTGGGTCACCACTACCAGCGCGACGAGGTGATCGAGTTCGCCGACGTCACCGGCGACTCCTTCAAGCTCGCCCGCGACGCGGCCGCGCGCCCGGAGGCGGAGTACATCGTCTTCTGCGGGGTGCACTTCATGGCCGAGTCCGCCGACATCCTCACCGGGCCGGAGCAGAAGGTCGTGCTCCCCGACCTCGCCGCCGGGTGCTCGATGGCCGACATGGCCCGGCTCGCCCAGGTCGAGGACGCCTGGGACGCGTTCGCCGACGCCGGGCTCGGTGACGTGGTGGTCCCGGTCACCTACATGAACTCCTCGGCCGACATCAAGGCGTTCTGCGGCCAGCACGACGGCGCGGTGTGCACCTCGTCCAACGCCCGTGCCGCGCTGGAGTGGGCCTACGAGCAGAAGGGACCCGACACCAAGGTGCTCTTCCTGCCCGACCAGCACCTCGGTCGCAACACCGCGGTCCTGGAGCTGGGTCTCGCGCTCGAGGACTGCGTGGTCTGGAACCCGCTGCTGCCCGGTGGCGGGCTGAGCGCCGCGGAGCTCCAGGCAGCCCGGATCATCTTGTGGAAGGGGCACTGCTCGGTCCACGGCCGGTTCTCCCCCGAGGTGGTGGACCAGCTGCGCGCCACCATCCCCGACGTGAAGATCCTGGTGCACCCCGAGTGCCGCCACGAGGTGGTCCTCAAGGCCGACCTGGTCGGGTCCACGGAGTTCATCATCAAGACGATCGAGGCAGCGCCCGCGGGCACCTCGTGGGCGATCGGCACCGAGCTGAACCTCGTCAAGCGCCTCGCCGACGCCCACCCCGACAAGAACATCGTCTTCCTCGACCGCACCGTGTGCTACTGCTCGACGATGAACCGGATCGACCTGCCGCACCTGGTCTGGGCCCTGGAGTCGCTGGCCGACGGGCACGTGGTCAACGTGATCGAGGTCGACCCGGAGACCGAGCACTGGGCCAAGGTCGCGCTGCAGCGGATGCTGGACCTGCCGGGGAAGTCACACCGCGACTGAGGTCGGTTTGTCTGCGGTGGGACGGCCCACCGGAACCTCGACCACGACGCAGGCACCGCCCTCGGGGGCTTCGACGATCCGGATCGTGCCCCCGTGGGCGCTGACGATGCGCCGGCAGGTCGCGAGCCCGAGCCCCACCCCGTCGGCACCGGGATTGCCCTGCGTCAGCAGGCCGAAGACCCGCTCACGGTCCGCGATCGGTACGCCGGGCCCGTTGTCGGCCACCTCGAGGGTCCAGGAGCGCTCGCTCACATGCGCGCTCACCCGGATCTGGGTCGGGGAGGCGGAGCCGGCGTACTTCGCGGCGTTGGCGATCAGGTTCTGCAAGACGATGCGCCACTGCGTCGGGTCGCCCTGGACCACGGGCAGCTCCCCGGCGGTGAGCTCGACCCCGGTGAGCGCGCCTTGCAGGTCCTCCAGCGAGGATCGAAGCTCGGCTGCCAGGTCGACCTCGACCAGGCCCGGCCGACCGCCCAGCGAGGCGTAGGACAGCATGTTGCCGATCAGCCCGTCCATCCGGGCCGTGCTCGCGAGGGCACGCGCGAGCAGCCAGGACTCGTCGTCACCGAGGTCGCCGACCTCCTGCTGGAGCATCTCCAGCGAGAGCCCGACCGAGGTCAGCGGACCCCGCAGGTCGTGGGCCACCTGGCCGGCGAAGATGCCCAGCGCCTCGTTGGAGCGGCGCAGCTCGTCGCGGGCCTCGATCAGCTCGGCGACGGTCTCCTCCAGGTCGTGGGCGCGCAGCCGGAGCTCGAGCAGGTCCACGACCCGTCTCGCGATCAGCCCGAGCTGGAGGTCGGCGTCGGCGTCGAGCTCGCGCGGCACCCGGTCGAAGACGCACAGGGTGCCGATCACGACGCCACGGGGGCTGACGAGGTGGTGGGCGCTGTAGAACCGGAAGCTGTCCAGGGTGCCGTCGACGAACGGGTTGCCCTGCCAGCGCGGGTCCAGGGAGGCGTCGGGGACCTGCACCGGGCTGCCGTCGTAGAGCACGGCGTTGCACATGGAGTCCTCGCGCGAGCAGACACCGGCGTCGACACCGGCCGCTGCGATCGTGACCTGGGTGCCGGCACGCATCAGGTTGATCATCGCCACCGGCATCCGGCACAGGTGCCCGGCCATCTGGGCGAGGTCGTCGAGATCCGCCTGAGCAAGACCGTGGACCTCGTAGCGCGCGACCTCCAGGTCCCGCTCGAGGTCGCGCACCCTCGTGCTGCTCATCTGTCCCTCCTCACCCGAGCCCTCGTCGCCACCGGGCCATCATGGGGCCTGGACCCCCCAGATCGGCATCCACCGAGCCGTGTCCGGCTCGACGGGGAGGTCGGCGCCCACCGCATCCCTGACCTGTCGCTCGCGGATGCTGTCCCGATGTGTCGCTCCGGTAGGACAAAAAGGATAGAACGTGCCTCGTTTATATAGATACACCAGGAAACACCGATGCTGGGCCGGATCGGCGAACTCCACCAGCGAGCACAACAGCCCGGGCCCGAAGCCCTGGTCCTCCAGCGCCGAGTTGACGGCGTGCAGGTGGGTGACCAGCGCGCCCGGGTCCGGGGGCTCGGTGCGCACCGTGAGCCAGGTGTAGCCGTACTCGTCGACCCGGCTCGCTGGTGCTGAGCCCGTCGTCGACGGCCACCAGGGCAGCCGCCTCGTCCTGGGCCAGGCCGGAGGCCGGCCCCTGGGCGGCTCGGAAGCACACCGAGCCCTCCCCCGTCGGGCGCAGGCCGAGGGCCGACTCCAGGGTCAGGGCCGCGGAGGGTACGGCGAAGAGCTGGTCGAGGTTCGCCGGCCGGGGCCGCGACTGTCCCCTGAGCACGTCCCAGAGGCCCATGTCGTCCCTACGAGCTCTGGCCGAGGCTGGTGGCGATCCTGGCCAGCTGGTCCAGGCGCTGCTCCAGCGGAGGGTGCGTCGCCGTCAGCGTGCGCAAGGTGAGTCCGCGGACGGCGGGAGCGATGAAGAAGGCGTTCATCGGCTGGGCCGCGCGCAGGTCGCGCTCGGGGACGGCGTTCATCTGGCCGCTGATCTTGGTCAGCGCCGAGGCCAGCGCCGAGGGCCGCTGGGTCAGGTAGGCACCCGCACGGTCGGCGGCGAGCTCCCGGTAGCGCGAGAGCAGCCGCAGCAGCAGGAAGCTGACCGCGTAGACCACCAGGCTGACCACGAGCACCGCGACGAAGCCCAACGCGCCACCGTTGTTGCCGTTGCGAGATCGACCGAGCCCGAAGCCACCGAACTGGGCACCCCGGGTGACCATGCCCGCGACGATCCCGGCCGAGGAGGCCACCGTCATCACCAGGACGTCGCGGTGGGCCACGTGCGAGAGCTCGTGGGCGAGCACGGCCTCGAGCTCCTCGGCGTCGAGGGTGCGCAGGATGCCGGTCGTCACGCACACCGCCGAGCGGTTCGGCGAACGCCCGGTCGCGAAGGCGTTGGGCAGGTCGGTGTCGGCGATGGCGACCCGCGGCTTGGGCATGTCGGCCATCGCGCAGAGCCGGTCGATCATGCCGTGCAGCTCGGGCGCCTGCTCGGCGGTGACCACCCGGGCGCGCATCGCCCGCAGGGCCATCGTGTCGGAGGTCCACCACTGGAAGAACGCGACCCCGATGGCACCGAGGCCGATCAGCAGGATCAGCCCGCCGCTGTTGGCGATGCTCATCAAGGCAGCGACGAGCGCGACGAAGAGACCGCCGAGGAGGAACATCACGGTGGTCATCCGGACGGTCAGCCCGGTGTCGGGGACGAAGCGGGTGCGGGACATGGCGTGGCTCGGTGGGTCAGCCGGGGATCAGCCCGTCACCCTCGAGGAGGTGGCGGACGTCGTCGATGGTGGCGTCGGAGGGGGGCAGGATCAGGTCGGAGTCCTCCAGGGAGTCCTCGGCGAGCGGGCTGCCGCCCCGGCGTACGGCGTCCAGCAGGGCGCTCAGGGCAGTGGAGAACGTCGTCTCGTCGCCGGCCTCCACGGCCGACTCGACCTCGGCGTCGAGCTTGTTCAGCGCGTCGAGCTGGTCGTCGGCGAGCTCGAGCTGGCCCTCCCCCATGATGCGGACGATCATGCCTGCTGCCCCTTCTCGGTCGCGGACTGCTCCAGCTCGCCCTCGGGCTCGGCCGCGGACTCCACCGCGGGCGCCTGGGCGGCGTCGATGGCCTGCGGGGAGGACCCCTTCAGTGCCGCCAGCTCGGCCTCGACGTCGGACTGGGAGGACATCGCCTCGAGCTCACGGGTGATGTCGTCACCACGGTTGATCGAGCTGGCGTCGTCGAGCGCCCCGGAGGCGATCAGCTCGTCGATGGCCCCGGCCCGGGCCTGCATCTGGTGGGTCTTGTCCTCCGCGCGCTGGATCGCCATGCCGACGTCACCCATCTCCTCGGAGATGCCGGAGAACGCCTCGTTGATCCGGGTCTGCGCCTCGGCCGCGGTATAGGTGGCCTTGATGGTCTCCTTGCGGGTCCGGAACGCCTCGACCTTGGCCTGCAGCCGTTGGGCCGCCAGGGTCAGCTTCTCCTCCTCGCCCTGGAGCTGCGCATGCTGGGCCTGCAGGTCGGAGATCTGGCCGGTGAGACCGGACTTGCGCGTGAGCGCCTCCCGGGCAAGGTCCTCGCGGCCCATCGAGAGCGCCTTCTGCGCCTGCTCGGAGAGCTTGTCGGACTGGGTCTGGAGCCCGTTGACCTGGAGCTCGACCCGCTTGCGGCTGGTGGCCACGTCGGCCACGCCGCGCCGCACCTTGGTCAACATCTCGACCTGGCGCTGGTAGCTGTAGTCGAGCGTCTCTCGTGGGTCCTCGGCCTTGTCGAGGGCCGTGTTGGCCTTGGCCCTGAAGATCATGCTGATCCGCTTCATCATGCTCATGGGCCTCAACCTACCCGCCGGATCCCAGCCGAACGAGCCCGCGGCCGGGGCGGGCCGGGGGTCGCCCGACAGGTAGGCTGGCACTTCGACCGACTCCCTCCCCAACTGCGCGAAGTAGGCCCCGTGTTCCGCCGTACGTCTGACCGAGCCGCTGACCAGACCGCCTCGTCCCACCCCCACGCCGTGGAGGGTGAGGCCAAGGGCCCCGGGGCCAAGGGCCGGCCGACGCCGAGCCGCAAGGAGGCCGAGGCCGCCGCCCGCCAGCGCGCCAAGGTGGGGATGGACAAGAAGGCCGCGCAGAAGCTGCTCCGCGAGCGCCGCACGGAGTCCAACGCCCAGATGCGCAAGGGGATGCGCTCGGGTGAGGAGCGCTTCTTGCCGCAGCGCGACAAGGGCCCGGTACGGCGGTTCACCCGCAACTTCATCGACGCCCGGGTCTCGATCGCTGAGTTCCTGCTGCCGCTGCTGGTGGTGATCATGGCGCTGCAGTACTCCGGCAGCACGCAGCTCACCGCGTTCAGCAACGCGCTGTGGACCACGACGATCCTGCTCGTCGCCGTGGACACCGTGTGGCTGGTCTCCCGGCTGAAGAGGGCGCTGCGGGCGAAGTTCCCCGACGAGAGCCTCAAGGGCGTCACCTTCTACGCGATCACCCGGGTCCTGCAGCTGCGCTGGCTCAGGATGCCCAAGCCCCAGGTCAAGATCGGCGGCGCCCCGCGCTGAGCGGCTGCCCGACGGGTCAGCCGGCCTCGAGCGACATCGGGCCGTAGACCTCGCGGTCGCCCTCCAGCAGGGTCACCGACGCCACTCCGTCGTCGGCCAGGTCCGGATAGGCCTCCCCCAGCCAGCTCTCGGCGTCACTGCGGGTAGGGAACTCGGACCGGCTCTCCGGGGTGATCACCCGGCCGTCGGCGTCGAGCAGCTGCCACCACCACGGGAGCGTGTCCCCGCGAGGTGCCGGGGCGCCGTACATGGGCTCAGGGCTGTTGGTCACGAGCTGCCTTCCGCTGCGGGGTGGGTCAGGCCTGGCGTACGTCGGGGTCGACGAACGGTGGACGGGTGACCACGAAGATCTCCGCGCGACCGCGCACGTCGACGAGCACCTCGGTGCCCTCCTGGATCTGTGCATTGATCAGGGCCAGGCCGACGCCCTTGCGCAGCGTCGGGCTGAACGTGCCCGAGGTGACGTAGCCGACCGGCAGGTCACCGGTCACCTTCACGCTCATCTGCGGACGAGGGATCGCCCGCTCGGCGGCGACCAGCCCGCGCAGCCGCACCTTGGGCCCGGCCTGCTTCTCGGCGAGCAGCGGGACCCGGCCCCAGAACTCCGCCTTCGACCACCCGACCGCCCAGCCGAGGCCGGCCTGCACGGGGGTGACCTCGAGGCTGATGTCCTGCCCGTGCAGCGGGTAGCCCATCTCGGTGCGCAGCGTGTCCCGGGCGCCGAGGCCGCAGGCCACCAGCCCGAGCTCCTCGCCGGACTTCATCAGGGCGTCCCACACCGCGGGCGCGACCGAGCGGTGCACGACCAGCTCGTAGCCGCGCTCTCCGGTGTAGCCGGTGCGGCACACGACGACGTTGTGCCCCTCGAAGGGGGTCTCCACGAAGGACATGTAGTCGTGGTCGACCGGGAAGCCGGCCGCTTTCAGCACCTCGTCGGACTTCGGGCCCTGGACCGCCATCACGGCGTAGGTCTCGTGGTGGTCGGAGATCGTCACACCCTCGGGCTTGGCCTCCACCAGACGACGCACGACGTCGGCCGCGTTGGCGGCGTTGGGGATGAGCAGGATGTGCTGGTCGTCGCGGTAGTAGGCGATCAGGTCGTCGACGATGCCACCGGTCTCGGCGTCGCAGGCGAGGGTGTACTGCGCCTTCCCGCGCGAGATCCGCCGCAGGTTGTTGGTCAGGCACCCGTTGAGGAACTGCAGCGCCCCGTCGCCGCGGACCATCACCTTGCCGAGGTGGCTGACGTCGAAGAGACCGGCGGCCTCACGGACCGCGGTGTGCTCCGCCACCACTCCACTGGGGTACTCCAGTGGCATCTCCCATCCACCGAACTCGGAGAACTTGGCTCCCAGCGCGACGTGGCGGTCATGCAGCGGCGAATGCTTCAACGACATGCGTGGAAAGTTACCGCAGCAACGTGAAGGGCGCGCCAGTCCCCACGCGTGCGGTGTCGACGATTCGCCCGACGACCTAGCATGACCCCTCGTGACGACCTACACATTGCGCAAGGGCAGTCCCGCACGGACCCGTGCCGACCTCGTGGTCATCGGGGTGGCCCGCACCTCCTCCGGCGACCTCGTCGCCTGTCCCGGCGGCGAGGACGTCGCCTCCGCCTACGGACGCAAGTTCAAGCCGCTCCTCGACGGACTCGGCTTCTCCGGCGACGCCGGCGCGGTGCTGCGGATCCCCACCGCGGGCACGCTCAAGGCGGGCCAGCTGCTGGTCGTCGGGCTCGGAGCACGTGACTCCCTGACCACCGAGAAGGTGCGCCGTGCGGCCGGTGTCGCCGCCCGCAGCCTGGGCAACGCCGCGTCGGTGGCGGTGGCGCTGCCGGCGGGGGACGTCGCCCACGTGCGCGCCGTGGCGGACGGCTTCCTCTCCGGCCTCTACGGCTACACCAGGTACAAGTCGAAGTCCAAGGGCGAAGGGTCCGCGGTCGCGGAGGTGGCCCTGCTCAGCGACGTCGCCCGTCAGGCCGACGCGGTGGCCGCCCTGGAGACGGCCCGCACGGTCTCGGAGATGGTCGACACCGCACGCGACTGGGTGAACGCGCCGCCCAACGACCTCACCCCGGAGAAGTTCGCCGACTCCGTGAGCGCCCTGCACAAGGACCGCGGTGGGCGCAAGACCAAGATCAAGGTCGAGGTGCTCGGTGTCGAGGAGCTCACCGCCCTCGGTTGCGGTGGCATCCTCGGCGTCGGCCAGGGCTCGGCCCACCCGCCGCGCCTGGTCAAGCTCACCTGGCGTCCGAAGGGTGCCCGCACCAGCATCGCCCTGGTCGGCAAGGGCATCACCTACGACTCCGGCGGCCTGACCATCAAGCCCGGCAACTCGATGGCGACGATGAAGTGCGACATGGGCGGTGCGGCCACCGTGCTCGCCGCGACGTTCGCGATCGCCGCGCTCGACCTCCCGGTTGCCGTCACGACGTACGCCCCGATGGCCGAGAACATGCCGTCGGGCACCGCGATGCGTCCCGGCGACGTGCTCACGATGTACGGCGGCAAGACCGTCGAGGTGACCAACACCGACGCCGAGGGCCGGCTGATCCTCGCGGACGCGATCGCGATGGCCGCCGAGCAGGAGCCCGACGCGATCATCGACGTCGCCACCCTCACCGGCGCCTGCGTCGTGGCGCTCGGCGAGCGGGTGGCCGGAGTCTTCGGCGACGAGGGCCCGCGCGCAGCGATCCTGGAGGCCGCCGAGGCCGCCGGGGAGCTGTTCTGGCCGCTGCCGATCCCCGAGCAGAGCCACACCGCGGTGCGCACCGAGAGCAAGATCGCCGACGTCCTCCAGTCCAACTGGGTGCGCTGGGGCGGCGCGCTCTACGCCGCGGCGTTCCTCAACGAGTTCACCGACGACCGACCCTGGGCGCACCTCGACATCGCCGGCCCCGCCTTCAACACCGGTGGGCCGTGGGGCCACGTGCCGGCCGGCGCCACCGGGTTCGGCGTACCGACCCTGGTGGAGTACGTCGCGGCGCTGGGCCGCAGCGACGGAGCCGCGAGCTAGCCGGCCGGGTCCTCCTGGCCGCGGCGCAACTGCTGGCGCTGGCGCTCCTTCTCGCGGCGGTTGTACTCCCGCATCCGGGCCGGGACCCCGACCACCGCCGCGTCGTAGCTGGGCACCCCGTGCTTGTTGCAGAACTCGTGGGCCCAACGCACCGACGGCACCCGGCGACGGGTCCACTCGCCGTCGTGGGCGACGAGGAGAAGCGTCACGTCGGTGACCGTGGTCCGCGGCTCCACGAAGCCCTCGACGCCGCGCCGGCCGCTGACGAACTCGAGCAGGTGACGCTGGTCGGCGTCGTCGGCGGCGCGCGTCGTACCCGGCGCACCGCGTCCACGCGGACCGCGGCGTCGGAAGCGATCGAGCATCCCCATGGGACAAGTGTGCTGCATGGCGGGTCGCCGCCGCCGAGAACCCCGGTCTGTTTTCGACCGGGGCGGGGGTGGGTGATTGGATGAGACCCGGATGAGACCGGGCAGGTTCGAGCGCAGTGGAGGCGCAGTGGCGGAGGGCAACCAGTTCGACATCGTGATCCTGGGCGCGGGATCGGGTGGCTACGCGTGTGCGCTCCGCGCAGCCCAGCTCGGGCTCTCGGTGGCCCTGGTGGAGAAGGACAAGCTCGGCGGGACCTGCCTGCACGTGGGCTGCATCCCCACCAAGGCGCTGCTGCACGCGGCCGAGATCGCCGACTCCACCCGCGAGTCCGAGAAGTTCGGCGTGCTCGCCAGCCTCGAGGGCATCGACATGGCCGGGGTCAACGCCTACAAGGACGGGGTGGTCTCCCGCCTCCACAAGGGCCTCAGCGGCCTGATCAAGGGCCGCGGCATCACCGTGGTCGAGGGCAGCGGACGGCTCACCGGTCCGCACACGGTCGAGGTGGACGGAACGACGTACACCGGCACGGCCGTGGTGCTCGCCTCCGGCTCCTACCCGCGCTCGCTGCCCGGCCTCGAGCTCGACGGCACCCGCGTGCTCAGCTCCGAGCATGCGCTGCGGCTGGAGAGCGTGCCCAAGTCGGTGATCGTGCTCGGTGGCGGCGTGATCGGGTGCGAGTTCGCCAGCGTGTGGCGCTCCTTCGGGGCCGAGGTGACCATCATCGAGGCGCTGCCGCACCTGGTCCCCTCCGAGGACGAGCAGTCCTCCAAGGCGCTCGAGCGCGCCTTCCGCAAGCGCAAGATCGGCTTCTCCGTCGGCACCCGATTCGAGTCCGTCACGACCACCGACTCCGGCGTCGAGGTCACCGTCGAGGGGGGCAAGACGTTCTCGGCCGACCTCCTGCTGGTGGCGGTGGGCCGCGGCCCGGTCACCGACGGGCTGGGGTACGACGAGCAGGGTGTCGTGATGGAGCGCGGCTTCGTCCTCGCCGACGAGCGCTGCCGGACCAACCTCGAGGGGGTCTACGCGGTCGGCGACATCGTCCCGGGCCTGCAGCTGGCCCACCGCGGCTTCCAGCAGGGCATCTTCGTGGCCGAGGAGATCGCCGGGCTCTCCCCCGCCGCCATCGACGAGTCCGGCATCCCCCGGGTCACCTACTGCGACCCCGAGGTCGCCTCCGTCGGCCTCACCGAGGCGCAGGCGCGCGAGCAGCACGGCGACGAGGCCGTCGAGACCCTCACCTACGACCTCGGCGGCAACGGCAAGAGCCAGATCCTGGCCACGCAGGGGTTCGTCAAGCTCGTTCGAGTCACCGATGGGCCGGTCCTCGGCGTACACATGGTCGGCGCCCGCGTGGGCGAGCTGATCGGCGAGGCCCAGCTGATCTGCAACTGGGACGCCCACCCCGAGGACGTCGCCGCGCTGGTGCACGCCCACCCGACCCAGAACGAGGCCTTGGGCGAGGCGCACCTCGCGCTCGCGGGCAAACCGTTGCACGCACACTCCTGACCTGCTGGACTCTGGACCAGCCCCACCGACGAGAAGTTACGAAAAGAGCGAAGGAAGCCGATGTCGACACCCGTGAACCTCCCCGCACTGGGCGAGTCCGTCACCGAAGGCACCATCACCCGCTGGCTCAAGCAGGTGGGCGACACCGTCGCCGTCGACGAGCCGTTGGTCGAGGTGTCCACCGACAAGGTCGACACCGAGATCCCCTCCCCGATCGCCGGCACCCTGCTGGAGATCAAGGCCGAGGAGGACGAGACCGTCGAGGTCGGCGCCGAGCTGTGCGTCATCGGTGACGAGGGTGAGGGCGGGGGCTCCGAGGACTCCGGCTCCGAGGACACCGGCTCCGAGGACACCGAGGGCGACTCCGAGGACGACTCCGAGGAGACCGAGTCGGGCGACTCCGAGGGCGACTCCGAGGAGACCGAGTCGGACGACTCCGAGGGCGACTCCGAGGGCGACTCCGAGGGCGCCGAGGAGCCCGAGAAGCCGGCCGCCTCGAGCGGCGGGGGCGGCGGGCGGCGGGGGCGGCGGCGGTACGCCGGTCACCCTGCCTGCGCTGGGCGAGTCGGTCACCGAGGGCACCGTGACCCGCTGGCTGAAGTCGGTCGGCGACGAGGTCGCCGTCGACGAGCCGCTCCTGGAGGTCTCCACCGACAAGGTCGACACCGAGATCCCCTCCCCGATCGCCGGCACGCTGCAGGAGATCAAGGTCGAGGAGGACGAGACCGTCGAGATCGGCGCCGAGCTGTGCATCATCGGTGACGGCTCCGGCGACTCCGGCGACTCCGGTGACTCCGGTGGTTCCGCGGAGCCGGCTGCCGAGGAGCAGGCCGAGCCGGAGCCCGAGCCCGAGCCGGAGCCGGAGCCCGAGCCGGAGCCGGAGCCGGAGCCTGCCGCCAAGGAGGAGCCGGAGCCTGCCGCCAAGGAGGAGCCGAAGGCCCAGCCGAAGGAGGAGCCCCGCCACGAGGCCAGGCCGGACTCGTCCACCCAGGACTCCCGCGACTCCGGGCAGTCCGCCGACGGGGGCACCTACGTGACCCCGCTGGTGCGCAAGATGGCGGCCGAGCACGGCGTCGACCTCACCACGGTCTCGGGCACGGGCGTGGGGGGCCGGATCCGCAAGCAGGACGTGCTGGCCGCGGCGGAGTCTGCCAAGGCTCCGGCCGAGGACAAGCCCGCTGCCCCGGCAGGACAGGCGCCCTCGGCACCCGCGTCCTCGACCCCGAGCCCGCTGCGTGGCAAGACCGAGAAGATCAGCCGCCTGCGCAAGGTGATCGCCAAGCGGATGGTGGAGTCGCTGCAGACCTCAGCACAGCTGACGCAGGTCGTCGAGGTCGATGTCACCAATGTCGCGCGACTGCGTGACAGCGTGAAGGCCGACTTCCTCTCCCGTGAGGGAGTCAAGCTCTCCTACCTGCCGTTCTTCGCCAAGGCCGCAGTCGACGCACTGAAGTCGCACCCGGCGCTGAACGCGACCTTCGACCTCGAGGCCGGTGAGGTCACCTACCACGACAGCGAGAACGTGGCGTTCGCCGTGGACACCGAGAAGGGCCTGCTCACCCCCGTGGTCAAGGAGGCCGGCGACCTCTCGATCGCCGGCCTCGCCAAGAAGATCGCCGACGTCGCGGAGCGCACGCGCACCAACAAGATCGGCCCCGACGACCTGTCCGGCGGCACCTTCACGATCACCAACCTCGGCAGCGTGGGCGCCCTCTGGGACACCCCGATCATCAACAAGCCGCAAGTTGCCATCCTCGGGCCGGGCGCCGTGGTGAAGCGAGCGGTGGTGATCGACGACCCCAACCTGGGCGAGACGATCGCGGTGCGCCACATGGTCTACCTCGCGCTGACCTACGACCACCAGCTGGTCGACGGCGCCGACGCCGGCCGCTTCCTCCAAGACGTCAAGCAGCGCCTGGAGGCCGGCCAGTTCGAGGTCTGACCCTTTGGACCTGCCTGCCGGTTTCCCAGGTTAAGAACCCAATCTGCCTCTTCACACACCATGCGCGGTGTGTGAAGAGGCAGATTGCTGTGTGAGGTACGGCGAGACGAGGGACGCCGTACGTCGAGCTGACGGATGCCGTCCGTCGATCCTCAGGCGGCGACGCGGAGCAGGGTGGCGAACCTGGCGATGGTCTGTCGGGGGTGCGACAAGTCGACCCAGACCACGCGCCCGAAGCCGAACCCGGTGACCGCCCGGACGAGGTCCTCGCGGCGCTTCTCACGGAACACTGCGTCGCCCGGGGTCTCGCCCTTCCTCAGCAGCCGCCCGTACTTGACCCGACCGTCGAACTCACCGAGCTGCCGGAGCTCGGGCCAGGCGAAGTCGGTGGTCGCGATCAGCAGATCGCCGTCGTACACGTCGTACTGCAGCAGCGGGGTCGGCAGACCACCGCGCCAGAAGAGGTAGCGCGTGCGCGTCTCGCCCGGGGACTCGGCGAGCCCGTTCATCTGCTGCAGCACGACGTGGATGCGCTGCGAGCCGGGCCAGTGGTTCATCGACTCGAAGGTGGCACGCACCTCCTGCGGCGTACAGAGACGGCGGAACAGCGCCGAGTCCGCCGAGACCAGGGCCGACTCGAGACTCTGCAACGTCGCGGACTCGACGACCGCGCGCGCTGCCTGGACGACCGGGAGTCCGCCGGCCGTTGTCACGTCGGCCTCGGAGCACACGCCGACGTGGTGCTCGACGTCGCGCTCGGTCCGGCCCGCACCGTCGTCCAGCCGCGTCACGTGCACCCGGGTCAGGTCCGCTCCCCAAGTGGCGATGCCGTGCGCGAGCAAGGCGGTGGTGTGGCTGAGCACCACCGGGCCCGGCGTGGTGCGGAGTACGGCGCGGGCCAGGGTCAGGTGCTTGTCCTCCGTCGTGAGGGTGTCCCACACGTCGCTGAAGCAGTAGGCGCCGTGCCGCACCCGTCTCCACAGGCGCGCGTGGACCATCCGCGCGATCAGCTTGTCGCTGTAACCGGCCGCCAGCGCCTCCCTGCGCAGGAACACGCCGTCGGCCTCGGCAATGACACGGAGGGGGTCGTCCATGCCCAGCAGCGTCGAGCAGGTGCAGCTGAGGTGCCAGCCCGGTGGGGCGAACCTGTGGAGCGCCGTACGACGCGACGGGGCTGTGTGCGCGGACCGGCGCGGACACGTCGACGTACTCGACGCGGCGTCTCAGCAGGAGTCCGGCAACCGCCACTCCACACGGCAATCTGCCTCTTCACACACCGCGCACGGTGTGTGAAGAGGCAGATTGGGTTCTTAACCTGGGAAACCGGATCGACCCGGCACCCCCGCTCACATGTGGATCATGTGCCCGGCGATGCCCTCGATCGCCTCCTTGACGGCCTCGGAGAGGGTCGGGTGGGCGAAGACGTTGCGGGCGACCTCGTCGGCGCTCAGGTCCCACTTCTGGGCCAGCGTCAGGGCCGGCAGCAGTTCGGTCACGTCGGGGCCGATCAGGTGGGCACCGATGATCTCGTTGTACTTGGCGTCGGCCACGATCTTGACGAAGCCGGCGGTGTCGCCGAGGCCCTTGGCCTTGCCGTTGGCGGAGAACGGGAACTTCGCGACCTTGACGTCGTAGCCCTTCTCCTTGGCCTGCGCCTCGGAGTAGCCGAAGGAGGCGATCTGGGGCTGGCAGTAGGTCGCCCGCGGGATCATGTCGAAGTCGATCTCGATGGTGTCGTGGTCGGCGATCGTCTCGGCGGTGACGATGCCCATCGCCTCGGCGGTGTGGGCGAGCATCAGCTTGCCGGTGACGTCGCCGATCGCCCAGACGCCCTCGACGTTGGTGCGGCCCCGCTCGTCGACCTCGATCGCGCCGCGGTCGGTGGTCTTCACCCCGGTCTTGTCGAGCCCGTAACCGTCCAGGCGCGGCGCGAACCCGATCGCCTGGAGCACCTTGTCGGTCTCGATGACCTCTTCCTTGCCGTCCTTGCTGACGGTGACCTTGACCTTGCTGCCGGTGTCCTCGATCTTCTCGACCTTCGTCTTGAGCAGCACCTTCACGCCGAGGTTCTTGTAGTGCTTGGCGAGCTCCTTGGAGATCTCCGCGTCCTCGGTCGGCACCATCCGGTCGAGGAACTCCACGATGGTCACGTCCACGCCGAAGTTGGCCATCACGTAGGCGAACTCGACACCGATCGCCCCGGAGCCGGCGATCACGATCGAGCCGGGGAGCTGGTCGGTGAGGATCTGCTCCTCGTAGGTGACCACGTTCTCGGAGAGCTCGGTGCCGGGGACCAGCCGGGTCGTCGCACCCGTGGCGATGATGATGTGGTCGGCGGTGACCGTGCGGGTCTCGCCGTCGTTGAGCTTGACCTCGATCGTCTTGGCGTCGGTGAAGGTGCCCCAGCCGTCGATCTCCTCGATCTTGTTCTTCTTCATCAAGAAGTGCACGCCCTTGACGATCGAGTCCGAGACCTCGCGGCTGCGCGCGTGCGTGGGCTTGAAGTCCATCGAGGCGTCGCCGGTGATCCCGAACTTGTCCTTCTCGTGGGTCAGGATGTGCGCCAGCTCGGCGTTGCGCAGCAGCGCCTTGGACGGGATGCACCCGACGTTGAGGCAGACACCTCCCCAGTACTGCTTCTCGATCACGCCGACCTTCAGGCCGAGCTGCGACGCACGAATGGCAGCGACGTACCCACCAGGGCCGGCACCGAGGACGACGACATCGAAATCACTCACGGGGGCGAGCCTAATCCTCCTGACCCGGGACCCCGCAACGGGTGCGCGCGCAGACACCCCCGTGCCACGGTGGGGTCATGCGCTTCCTGATCGCCGGTTCCTCCGGCTTCCTCGGCACCCGCCTCCGCGAGCGGCTCACCGACCAGGGCCACGACGTCACCTCCCTGGTACGCCGGCCCGCCGGGTCGGGCGAGGTCACCTGGGACCCCTATCGGGCGCCGCTGGACCCGAAGGTCGTGGTCGAGCACGACGTCGTGGTCAACCTCGCCGGATCACCGACCGCCGGCAACGTGCACTCCTCGTCGTGGGCCCGCCAGCTCCGCGAGAGCCGGGTCACCACCACGCGGGTCCTGGCCGAGGCGATCGCCGCGGCCGGGCACCAGCCGACCTTCCTGGCCGGGAACGGCATCGGCTACTACGGCGACCACGGGGACGAGCGGCTGACCGAGCAGTCCGGCTCGGTCGGAGACGCCCTGCTGACCCGGGTGACCCGGGAGTGGGAGGCGGCGACCGACGCGGCCCGCACGGCCGGCGCCCGCGTCTGCGTCCTGCGAACCTCCCCGGTGATGGACCGGCGCAGCCAGCCGCTGAAGGCGCTGCGACTGCTCTTCAAGGCCGGCCTCGGCGGCCCGCTCGGCGACGGGTCGCAGTTCATGCCGATGATCTCGGCTCGCGACTGGGTCGCCGCGCTGATGCATCTCGCCGAGAACGACGGCATCGACGGTCCGGTCAACCTCGTCTGCGAGAAGTCGCCCACCAACGGCGAGTTCACCCGGGAGCTGGCCCGCCTGGTGCACCGCCCGGCACCGTTCAAGGTGCCGGCCTTCGTGCTGCGCCCGGCGGCCGGCCAGATGTCCAACGAGCTGCTGGGGTCGGTCAACGCGGCACCGGCCCGCCTGCTCGGCAGCGGCTTCTCCTTCAGCGACCCCGACGTGGGCGCGGTGCTGCGTGAGGGCCTGAACCCGACCCGCTGACCGCGCCCACCCGCCAGCGGCCGTGCACCCGCCGCAGGTCGATGGTGTGCACCGAGGGCTGCGTGCCGCGCAGGGTCACGGTCCTGTCCCGCGCCGTCACCTCGCCTCCGGCGACGCGGTCCAGCACCTGCACCCGGATCGCGGCCGGAGTGTCGCGGAGCACCTCGACGGCCAGGACCTGCGTCAGCATCCGGCGTACGACGAGCCCGCGAGCGCGGTAGGAGCCGAGCAGGCGCAGGTCGTCGCGGGCGGCCCGCGAGCCGCCCACGTAGAGGGCGCGCAGAGCGGCCGGGTCGTCGGCCGCCCACGCCTGCGCACGCAGCCCGTCCCACCGGCGCAGCAGCGCGAGGGCCCGCTGCGTCGCGTGCCGGGGGACCGAGGACGGCCCGGAGACCGGCACGGCAGCACCCGTCGCCGGCGGAGCCGTCACCGGCGGAGCCGCCACCAGCCCCACTGCGACCAGGACAGCCGTCAGCAGCGCGGAGAGGGCGACTCGCTGGGGCAGGGAGGTCATCGCCCCACGATGCACCGACGGCCCCCCGGCCCGCTCGCGTTGTCCACAGGCCTGGGGCCGGGGTTAGCCTCGGGGGGTGAGCGAACTTGTCTTCGAGACGCTGGACGAGCAGCCGGTGGACTACCTCCACGCCTGGGAGCACCAGCGCGAGGTGCACGCCGAGGTGGTCGCCGGCGGTGCCGGAACCGTGATCCTGCTGGAGCACTCCCCCGTCTACACGGCCGGCAAGCGCACCGAGCCCCACGAGCGTCCCGTCGACGGCACCCCGGTGATCGAGGTCGACCGCGGCGGCAAGATCACCTTCCACGGCCCCGGCCAGCTGGTGGGCTACCCGATCGTGCGTCTGCCCGACCACGTGCTGGTCGTGGACTACGTGCGCCGGCTCGAGGAGGCGCTGATCGCGGTGTGCGCGGATCTCGGCGTCGCCACCGCCCGGGTCCCGGGCCGCAGCGGCGTCTGGCTCCAGGCCGGTGGTGACCGCCCCGAGCGCAAGATCGCGGCGATCGGCATCCGGGTCAGCCGCGGCGTGACGATGCACGGCTTTGCGCTGAACTGCGACGTGGACCTGGCCTGGTACGACAGGTTCGTCCCCTGTGGGATCGCCGATGCCGGCGTCACCTCACTGAGCAGCGAGCTCGGCCGCGACGTCACGGTGGCCGAGGTCCGCCCGCTGGTCGAGAGGCACCTCGCCGAACTGCTGGCGTGGGCGACCTACGAGCCGACACCGGACTACGAGCCCCGGCCCGAGCCCGGCCGCGCACCGCGCCTGATCGACCCCGCCGCCGCCCTGCGGTAGGCACTGAGTGCGCCGCAACGAGTCGCCACCCGCTAGCGTCTTGCCCATGCGACCCTTCCCGCAGCGCTCCGTGACCACCGCCGCAGTCCTCCTGGCCGTCGCCTTGACCGGTACGGCGTGCGGGGGCGAGAGCTCCTCGACCCCGGCAGCGGACCGCACCGCCACGGCGACCGCGTCGGCCCTCACCGACCCGCAGGCGGCCCAGGCGTTCTTCGATGCCGTGGTGGCCGGCGACGAGGAGGCAGCGGGCAAGGTGGCCACCCCCGAGGCGGTCGCGTTCTTCGATCCCTGGGACCCGGCCCCCGACTACACCTTCTCGATGGGCGAGACCGACGGGATCTTCTTCATCTCCCCCGGCGCCGCACCGTTCCAGTGCACCGTGGCCGACGGCAAGGTGCAGGAGTGCGCCGACGAGCCCGTCAACGAGAGCCCGTTCACCGACCAGGAGGCCGCGAGCGCCCTCTTCTTCGCCGTCCAGATCGGCGACCGGCAGGCGGCCGAGGACGTCGCCACGGAGGAGGCGTTGGAGATCTTCGAGCCCTGGAAGCCCCAGCCCACCTACAAGTACACGCCGCCCAAGAACGGGATCTTCACCATCGCCACCGGCGCCGCGCCGTTCCAGTGCACCGTGGCCGACGGGCTGGTCCAGAAGTGCGCAGCCGAGCCCACCGGCAACTAGCAGGACACGGGGACGTGAACGCTGCGGGTGACCATGGTCATGATCGCCTCCACGGCGGCGTGTCGGCGGGGACCGGCACCAGCGGCTTTGCGATGTTTGGTCCCATGAGGACGAGCCGACGTGTCTGAGCTGGTCATCGAGACATCGGCACTTCGCAAGGTCTACCGCACCCTGGGCCGGCGCACCGTGGCCCTGGACGGGCTCGACCTCGCGGTCCCCGCCGGCGGCGTACACGGCTTCCTCGGGCCCAACGGCGCCGGCAAGACCACCACGATCAGGCTGCTGCTCGGTCTCGCGCGGCCCACGGGTGGGGAGATGCGGCTCTTCGGGCTCAAGGTCCCCGACCAGCTCCCCCAGGTGATCGACCGGGTCGGCGCGATGGTCGAGGCGCCGCAGTTCGCGCCGTCGCTGTCCGGGCGGCGAAACCTCCAGCTCTTGGCGCGCTCGATCGGCGTCCCCCGCCAGACGGTCGACTCCACGCTGGCGCAGGTCGGGCTCGCGGACCGCGCCCGCCAGCACTTCGGCGGCTACTCGCTCGGAATGCGCCAACGGCTCGCGATCGCGGCGACCCTGCTCAAGAGCCCCGACCTGCTGATCCTCGACGAGCCGACCAACGGGCTCGACCCGGCGGGGATCCGCGACATCAGGGACATGATCCGTGGGCTGGGCGACTCCGGGGTGACCGTGCTGCTGAGCTCGCACAACCTCGCCGAGGTGCAGCAGGTCTGCCACTCGGTCTCGATCATCGACGACGGCCGGTTGCTCACGAGCGGGGCGGTCGACGACCTCCTGGGCGAGAAGGTCTCCCGGACCCGCGTCGGCGTCAGCGACCCGGCGGGTGCCAGTCGCGCCCTGGAGGCGGCCGGGTACGCCGTCACCCGGTTCACCGACCACCTCGAGGTCGAGGGCCACGACCACCCGGAGCAGATCACCCGGGTGCTCGCCGAGGAGGGCATCTACGTCCACGAGCTCAGTGCCATCCGGGCCACCTTGGAGTCGTTCTTCCTCCAGCTCACCGGCAGGGTGCCCCCCGAGGCCGGGACCAGCTCCGAGGAGGAGGCGTCCTGATGCGCCTGCTGCGCGTCGAGCTGGCACGGCTGCGGTCCCGGCGGGTGATCGCGGCGCTGGTGCTGGCCGCTGCCCTCTTCGCCGCCGTCGTCGCCGGGGTGACTGCCTTCGAGACGCGGCCACTGACCGACAAGGACCGCTCGGAGGCCGCCGCCCAGGCGGACCTCGAGAGCGAGCGGCCGGCGCTCCGGGCCGAGGTGCGGGCCTGTGAGAGCGATCCGAAGAGCTATCTCGGTCCCACGGCCGACGCCGCCGACTGCGGCGAGCTCCTGGTCCCCGGCGCCGTCAGCTACTACCCCCGCACTCCGCTCGACCTCGGCTCGACACTGTCCGACCGGGGCCTGCCGCTGGCTCTGGTGGTGGCCGGGCTGATGGTCATCGTCGGCGGCACCTTCGCCGGCGGCGACTGGTCCTCGGGCTCGCTCGGCACCCAGCTGCTCTTCGAACCGCGCCGCACCCGGGTCTGGCTGGCCAAGGCGGGGGCGGTGACCCTCTCCAGCGCCGTGGTCGCGACGGTGGTGCTGGGCGGGTTCTGGCTCTCCCTCTACCTGCTCGCGGGTGCGAGGGACATCGCCATCCCCTCCTCCGACCTCGACCACGCGCTCTGGCACGTCGTACGCGCTGTCGCCCTGGCGGTCGGGGCGGCCCTGGGCGCCTTCGCGCTGACCATGGTCTTCCGGCACACCGTGGCGACGCTGGCCCTGCTGTTCGTCTACAGCGTGGGCGGCGAGATCGCGGTCAACCTGCTGCCGCTGCAGGGGGCCGGTCGATGGTCTGTCGGGAACAACGCCTACGGGTGGCTGGCCACCCGGCACCGGTACTTCGACTCGACGATCGACTGTGCGCCCGGTGACCGGTGCGACCCGATGCAGCTGATGACCCACCTCCAGGCCGGGCTGTTCCTCGGCGCGCTGCTGATCCTCGCTGTGCTGGTCTCGGTGCTGTGGTTCCGTCGCAGCGACGTGTGAGCCTGCGCCGGTTCGGCTCCATGACCCCGCCCGACGTACAGTGGCCGGCGTGACTCAAGCTCCTCAGACCGCCTCCCAGACCTCCTCCACCGGGGTCGCGCCGGAGGGCCGCAGGCTGCTGCGCCTGGAGGCGCGCAACGCCGAGACGCCGATCGAGAAGAAGCCCGAGTGGATCAAGACCCGGGCCAAGATGGGCCCGGAGTACACCGCGCTGCAGAACCTGGTGAAGTCCGAGGGCCTGCACACGGTGTGCCAGTCCGCGGGGTGCCCGAACATCTTCGAGTGCTGGGAGGACCGCGAGGCCACCTTCCTCATCGGGGGCGACCAGTGCACCCGGCGCTGCGACTTCTGCCAGATCGACACCGGCAAGCCCCAGCCCCTGGACCGGGACGAGCCCCGCCGGGTCGCGGAGAGCGTGCAGAAGATGGACCTGCGCTACGCCACCATCACCGGGGTCGCCCGCGACGACCTCCCCGACGGCGGCGCCTGGCTGTACGCCGAGACGGTGCGCGCGATCCACGAGCTCAACCCCGGCACCGGGGTGGAGAACCTGATCCCGGACTTCAACGGCGTCCCGGACCTGCTCGCCGAGGTCTTCGAGTCCCGCCCCGAGGTGCTGGCCCACAACGTGGAGACGGTGCCGCGGATCTTCAAGCGGATCCGCCCGGCGTTCCGCTACGACCGCTCGCTGGACGTGCTCACCCAGGCCCGGGCGTTCGGCCTGGTGACCAAGTCCAACCTGATCCTGGGCATGGGCGAGACCCGCGCGGAGATCCACCAGGCGCTGGTCGACCTGCACGCCGCGGGCTGTGAGCTGATCACGATCACCCAGTACCTCCGCCCCTCCCCGCGCCACCACCCCGTCGAGCGGTGGGTCAAGCCCCAGGAGTTCGTCGAGATGGCCACCGAGGCCGAGGAGATCGGCTTCGCCGGAGTCCTCTCCGGACCTCTGGTGCGCTCCTCCTACCGCGCCGGCCGCCTCTACCGACAGGCGATGGACGCGCGCGCGTCGACGACGACCGTCTGAGACACTTCAGCGTCGTTCCCCCACCGCACCTGGACACGAAGGCACCCCGCATGGCGAAGCAGGACAAGACCAAGGCACCCAAGCCCGCGAAGGGGCAGAAGGTGAAGGGGCCGAAGAAGCCGGGCCGGATCAAGCAGATCCGTCAGAGCTACACGATGACCAAGAAGTCCGATCCCCGGATCGGACTGGTTCTGCTGGGCGTGTTCCTGCTCGCGGGCCTTGCCGGCTTCGCACTGATGCTGATCGCCTTCGGGTCGCTCTACTTCTCCACCACCTTCGGCATCCTGGTCGGCCTGCTGGCCGCGCTGATCATCTTCGGGCGTCGTGCCCAGCGCGCCGCGATCACGCAGATCGAGGGGCGCCCGGGCGCCGCAGCCGCCGCCCTGGGAATGCTGCGTCGTGGCTGGAAGGTCGAGCCAGCCATCGCCGTGAACAAGCAGCAGGACGTGATCACCCGCGTCGTCGGCCCGCCCGGCATCGTGCTGATCGGCGAGGGCAACCCCAACCGGGTGCGGCCGCTGCTGACCGCCGAGCGGCGCAAGCACGAGCGGGTCACCAGCGAGACGCCCCTGTTCGAGATCGTCGTGGGCCACGACGCCGGCCAGGTGCCGTTGGCCAAGCTGACCCGGCACGTCACCAAGCTGGGCAAGAACATCAAGGGCGCCCAGATGACCGACGTACTCGCCCGGATCAAGGCGCTGGACGCCAACCGGTCGGCGATCCCGATGCCCAAGGGGCCGATGCCCACCTCGATGAAGGGCATGCGCGGCCAGCAGCGCGGCCGCTGAGCTTCAGCCGACGGGGCGCAGCGCGTCGAGCCGCTCCAGCCAGGCGGTGGCCCCGAGCTCGGCGTACGTCGTCCGGGCAGCCTCGAACAACGGTGCCGCGTCGCCTGCACGACCGTGCTGGACCAGCAACCGACCCAGCTCCTCCTGCGCCCGCGCCCGGTCGGGGATCGCGCCATAGGTCTCCAGGCCGGCGATGCCGTGGCGGGCCTCGACCTCGGCTGACTCGGGCTGATGACCGTCGCGCACGTTCAGCAACCCGCGAAAGGTGCGCTCATAGGCGCGGAGACCACCGGCGTCCAGTCCCTTCGGCGCTCCCTCGAGCTGTTCGACGATCGTGCGCGCCAGCTCCCGGTCGTCCACCTGCAGGGCCAGCCACATCATCTGTGGCATCTGCACCGGGTAGTCGTCGGTGACCCCGGCGTCGGCGATGGACAGGGCGAGGCACTCCCGCGCCAGCCTGCTCGCGGTGGCGCGCTCGCCCGACGACCGAGCCCTCAGCGCGCGCACGTGCGCGTCCCAGGAGCGCCAGTTGAGGTCGTCGAACTGCCCGACCGGCTCCTGGACGATCCCGGGCAGGCCGGCGTCGCGCCGCCAGACATCGGTGGCGTACATCAGGATCTGGTCCGGAGGCGGGATCGTGTCCCACTCCTCGGCCAGCTCGTGCATGGCTGCAGCATGTTCCGCCCAGCGGCCGGCCGCCGCGAGCGTGGTCACCACGTTGCAGTTGCTGCCGTGCAGCAGGATCCCGTGCTGCCGACCGACGCTGACCGCTTCCTGGATCAGGTCGATGGACTCAGGAAGGCTGCGCAGCCTGGCCAGTAGCGACTGGTTGGTCAGCTGGGTCTCGAGCAACCTCCAGTTCCCGACCTCCCTGGCCATCTTGATCAGCTCACGGTTGATCGCTGTTGCCAGGCGCGAGGACCCACGACCCGCCTGGTGCGTGGAGAGGTTCCTCATGGCCGCCATCACGATGTGCGGGTCACCACTCATCTCGGAGAGCCGGAGCGCCTCGGCGGCGTACCAGATGACCTCCTTGGGATCGAAGTCCACGTTGGCCATCGACCTCGCCAGGGTGATCGCCAGGCTCGCCTGCACGGACTCGGCCCCTGGGACGTCGACGAGAGCCTCCCAAGCCCGGGAGGCGACCTGGAGAGCCTCGTTGGTCTCCCCGGAGACCAGCAGCCCTCGAGCGACCAGGCTGGCGGCCTGCGCCGCCTGCTCGGTGGCCCCGTGCTGCACGAAGAGGTCGTGGGCAGCGCGACCGAGGTCCACGCTCACATCGCCCATGGCCTCGGCCGACTGCACGGCCCGGAGCAGGGCGTCGGCCCGTTTCAGGTCCTCGTCGATCAGGTCGGCGGCCTGCGTGAAGGCGGCGACCGCCGACGCGTGGGACCCGATGCCGTTGGCGCGCTCACCGGTCAGCAGCAGCAGTGCGGCGGCACGGCTGTTCAGGGTCGGCACGTCCGGGTCCTCCGGGCCGGCAGACTCGATGGCGTCGATCAGGTGCTGCGCGGCGATCGCACTGAGATCGTTCTGCCCGTCCACCGACTTCTCCAGGTGCGCAGCCACGGCGAGGTGCCGCTCCTTGCGTGCGCGCCTGCTCAACGTCGAGTAGGCGACCTGACGGACCACGGTCTGGACGAACCGCAACTGTCCGCGATCGGCGGAGAACCGGTCGTTGTCGGTGCCGATCAGCTCCTTGCGCTTCAGGCTGTCCAGGACCCGGTCGAGGCCCGCGACGTCGCGGCACAGGAACTCGATGCCGCCGCGCGGGAAGGTCATCCCCAGCACGCTCGCGTCGGTGACCACCCGGCGCTCGTCGACGGAGAGCGCATCGAGGCGCGAGGCGACCAGGGCGTGCAGCGAGGGCGGGGCAGCGATCTCCTCGAGGTCGACCACGGCACCGGGAGTGATCACGTAACGCCCCCCTTCGGGGCGCACCAACTCACGGTCGATCAGGGTGCGCACCGTCTCCACGGCGTACAGCGGGATGCCCTCGGCCCTGGCCACCAGAGCGGCGCACGCCCGATCGGGCAGGCCGTCGACGAGTCCGGACACGAGCGTGTGCATGGCCGCCTCGTTGAGCGGCTCCAGCGGCACCCGCGTCGCCCGTCGGCCGGCGATCCCGGGGTGCTCGTCCAGCAACTCGGGGCGGGCGAGCAGCAACACGAACGCCGGGGTCCGGGCGTTGGCCACGAAGTGCTCGAGGAAGTCGACCAGGCCCTGGTCGGCGTACTGCGCGTCGTCGATCAGCAGCGAGACCGCCTCGGCGTCGTCACCGAGACGCTCGAAGAAGGTGGTCCAGGCGGCGAACAGGTCCTCCCGCACGAAGTCCCCGTGGGCGCCCCCGAGCAGGGCTACCAGCCGCGGCGCCAGCCAGTCGCGCTCCTCGGTCGCCGGAACCCACTCGACCAGCGCCGCCTCGACGTGGGCGGCGAGCTCGGTGTCCGCGACATCGTCGACCAGGCCGAGCCGCGTGCGCATCGCCTCCGCCAGTGCCCAGTAGGCGACACCGTCGCCGTAGGACAGGCAACGGCCGCGGTGCCAGCTGATGCTGGTCTTCAAAGCACTGCAGTACTTCTCGAACTCCCAGCCGAGCCGGCTCTTGCCGCTACCGGCCTCGCCGTCGAGGATCACCAGCCGAGGCCTGCCGGACTCCACGGTGGCGTGGAAGAGCTCCTTGACCATCCGCAGCTCACGCTCTCGTCCCGCGAGCGGCGCCTCCAGACCGTCGACCCGCTGGCTGCCTCCGACCGCTGCCACCACGGTGCCGACCCGGTAGAGCTGCATCGGCTCGGCCTTGCCCTTGAGCTCGTGCAGGCCGACGTCGACATGGGTGACGGCGGCGGCGGTGAGGCTCCGGGTGGTCGCGTCGACCCAGACCTCGCCGGGCTGGGCGGCTCCCTGGACCCGTGCGGCGGTGTTGACCGCGTCACCGGCGACCATGCCCTGGTCGGTCGCGCCGAGGTTGGCGGCCACCTCGCCGGTGACCACCCCCGCCCGAAGGCGCAGCTGCGGGATGCCCAGCGAGGCGCCGAGGTCGGCGACCCCCTCGATCAGCTCCAGCGCCGCGCGGACAGCGCGCTCGGCATCGTCCTCGTGAGCGGTCGGGACACCCCACACGGCCATCACGGCGTCGCCGATGAACTTCTCCACGGTGCCGCCGTAGCGGCGTACGACGGTCGAGCAGACCTCGAAGTAGCGCGAGAGCAGCTCGCGCACGTCCTCGGTGTCCCGGGACTCCGAGAGGGTCGTGTAGGAGACGAGGTCGGCGAACAGCACCGAGGTCTGCCTGCGCTCGGCCTGGGGAGCCACGGTCGGTGGGGCACCGCTGGGCGAGACTGCGGGCGCGCCGGGGGTGGGCACCGGCGCGGCACCGACCGGTGAACCGCACTTGAAGCAGAAGGCCGCACCGGCGATCAGCTCACCGCCGCAGGAGCGGCAGGTGGCCGGGGCCTGGGAGGCACCACATGCCAGACAGAACGCAGCACCGACGGGAAGCTCCTGGGCACAAGAACTGCAGTTCACCCGAAACCCCCCATCATCGAGCGTAGGGCGATCAGTTAAGCAGCACTGGGGGGCACACGGGAAGATTGAGGACTCAACGGACGTAGGCGGCCGAGTTCGTCCAGAGGTCGTGCAGGCCCCGCCCGCTCTCGGGCCTGAAGACGAGCGGCGGGATCACCAGGCAGATCAGCAGGGTGCGTCCCACCGCCGCGAGCAGGCTGAGCGTGCTGCCGTCGGTGCGCAGCACCCGGACCCGGGTCAGCAGCTGGCCGAAGGACGCCCCGGCGAGCGCGGTCAGCACCGAGGCCTCCAGGGCGAACACGCCCAGCACCCACCAGCCCGACTGCGGATCGGTGAAGTAGCGGTCGGTGCCCGCGACCAGGATCGTGACCAGGGTGCTGGCCATCCAGTCGAGCACCAGGGCGACGATCCGGCGGGGCCAGGAAGCGTAGTCAGGCACGCCCAGACCCTAGCCGGACCGGGCTGGACCGGATTCCTGACCTATGGACCTCTGTTACATGCCTGAAACAAAGTGGATACGGTCATGCAACGGCCTGTCCGTAAATTCACGTCGTCGTGCCGGCAGCGTTTCGGCATGCCACTCACCATTTCCACGCGGTCGCCGTGGCGGCCAAGGAGGACGAATGTTCCAGAACAGCGATGAGCTGCTGAAGTACATCAAGGACGAGGGCGTCGCCATGGTCGACGTCCGCTTCTGCGACCTGCCCGGCGTGATGCAGCACTTCACCGTGCCGGTGTCGTCGTTCGACCAGTCCGTCTTCGACGACGGCCTGGCCTTCGACGGCTCCTCCATCCGCGGCTTCCAGGCGATCCACGAGTCGGACATGTCGCTGTTCCCGGACCCGACCACCGCCTACATCGACCCGTTCCGCGTCGCCAAGACGCTGGTCGTGAACTTCTTCATCCACGACCCGATCACCGGTGAGGCCTACTCGCGCGACCCGCGCAACATCGCCCGCAAGGCGATGTCCTACCTCTCCAGCACCGGCATCGGCGACACGGCGTACTTCGCGCCCGAGGCCGAGTTCTACGTCTTCGACTCGGTGCGCTTCGAGACCAAGGCCAACGCCGGGTACTACCACATCGACTCCGAGGCCGGCGCCTGGAACAGCGGCTCGGAGGACAACAACCGCGGCTACAAGGTCAAGTACAAGGGCGGTTACTTCCCGGTCGCGCCGTACGACCACTTCGGTGAGCTCCGCGACGAGATGGTCCTCGAGATGGAGAAGGCCGGGCTGCACGTCGAGCGCGCGCACCACGAGGTCGGCACCGCCGGCCAGGCGGAGATCAACTACCGCTTCTCCGAGCTGCTCCAGGCCGCCGACGACGTGATGAAGTTCAAGTACCTCGTCAAGAACGTCGCCTGGCGCAACAACAAGACCGCGACCTTCATGCCCAAGCCGATCTTCGGCGACAACGGCTCCGGGATGCACTGCCACCAGTCGATCTGGAACAACGGCGAGCCGCTGTTCTACGACGAGACCGGGTACGCCGGGCTCTCCGACATGGCCCGCCACTACATCGGCGGCATCCTCAAGCACGCGCCGTCGCTGCTGGCGTTCACCAACCCGACGGTCAACTCCTACCACCGGCTGGTGCCGGGCTTCGAGGCCCCGATCAGCCTGGTCTACAGCCAGCGCAACCGGTCGGCCTGCGTGCGGATCCCGATCACCGGATCGAACCCGAAGGCCAAGCGCATCGAGTTCCGCTGCCCCGACCCCTCGGCCAACCCCTACCTCGCCTTCTCGGCGCTGTTGCTGGCCGGCCTCGACGGCATCCAGAACAAGATCGAGCCGTCGGAGCCGATCGACAAGGACATCTACGAGCTGCCGCCGGACGAGATGGCCAACATCGACCAGGTCCCGACCTCGCTCAACGCCGTGCTCGACTCCCTCGAGCGCGACCACGACTTCCTCACCGTGGGCAACGTGTTCACCCCCGACCTGATCGAGACCTGGATCGACTACAAGCGCACCAACGAGATCCTGCCGGTGCAGCAGCGCCCGCACCCGCACGAGTTCGAGCTCTACTACGACATCTAGTCACTTGCGCACATAGAGCTCGAACTCAGCAGTTCGGCAACGAGGGCTCCGGCTTGGCCGGGGCCCTCGTCGCGTTCAGGTTTCCGAATTGGTCAAGCCCGAGGTGCCTGCTGTTGCATAGCAGCGCGCACTCGCGCTGAGTGCCGATGGTTCCCGAGTCGCATGAGCCCGACCGGCGTCGTGTTTGCGCTGGGTCATGAGTGAGCGACTCGCTTGTTTACCTCGCGGACGAGCCATCCTGGAGTCACGCTGGCCAGGGCCATGAGTCCCGTGGCTTGTCGGCCGACTGCCCGGTGCACGCTGTGCGGGAGCCGGTGCCGGCTCTCGGCGACCGCGAGGATGGTGTCGGCGACATCGTCGGCGGTGAGTGAGACGCCGAGGTTCCTGGTGCTGGCGATATCGACGCCGTCGACCATCCCGGTCTCGACGAAGAGCGGCCACACCGCGCTGACCTCGATGTCGTCCTTGGCCCACTCGAGCTCAAGGGCCTCGGTCAGTCCCCGGATCGCGAACTTGGTCGCGGAGTACGTGGCGAGCTCGGCTTGCCCGTAGATCGCCGACGCGGAGGAAAGGTTGATCACCTTGGCACCGGGGGTTGCCCTGAGGTACGGGTGGGCGATGTGGCAGCCGTTGATCATGCCGCCGACGTTGATGTCGAGGATCGCTTGTTGTCCTTCCAGCGGGATCTCTGCGAAGGGCCCGGAGCTGAGGACGCCGGCGTTGTTCACCAGCACGTCGAGTCGCCCGCCGCTGACGAGCGCCAGTTCCTCGAGCCGGGTCCGCCAGGCTTTGGCGTCGCGTACGTCGAGCTGTTCCGCGATGCCGTCGGGTCCGAGCTCGGGGCGCAGTGACTCGAGGGCCGTCTGGTTGCGTCCATAGGCGGCGACGCGGTGGCCGGCGCGCGCGAAGCGCAGTGCTGTGGCTCGGCCGATGCCGGCGGTGGCTCCGGTGATGACGACGGTCTTCTGGTCCACGGTTGCTCCAGTTCGGGAGTGAGGGCTCCGATGCGGATTTGGCGGTGGCCGGCGGCTTGGTCACCTGCTGTCAACCTGGGCTTCCAGGGCGTCCAAGGCTTCGCCGAGGTAGACGGCGATCTTCTGCAAGGAGGGCAGGGTGTCTCGACCGCCGACGACGCCGATGTTGAGCTTTTCCGGCGTAGCTGATGCAGGTGATGTTCAGTCCGAGGCCTTGGAAAAGCAGGGAGACGGGGTAGCAGGCATCCATCCGTGCGCCGGCGGCGAGGTAGCGCGTCTCAGTGGGACCGGGAACGTTGGAGAGGACGACGTTCATGGGCGGCCGTATGGTGCGGGCGCCCTGCCCGCTCAGGAGCAGGGCGGTGGGGATCGCCATGGTCATCAGGGTGAACGCCGGGCGTGCTGACGGAGCCATGGACCGCAGGTGGTCCTTGGCTGCCTTCATCGAGCCGCGCACCGCTGCGAGCCGCTCGCCGGGGTTGGCCATGTCCGTGCCGAGTGTCGCCCAGACGAAGCCGACCGCGTTGCCTCCCTCCTGCCCCACCTCGCGCAGGCTCACGGGGACACCGGCGACCAGCGAACGCCCGGGCAGGTCGTCATGGTCGAGGAGGTAGCAGCGCGAGGCATCTCCGCAGACGGCGAGGAACACGTCGTTCACCGAAGAGCCGGAGCGTTCGCCGAGTGCCTTGACACGCTCCATGTCGAGCTGCTGGGTCGCCACCCGGCGCGCGTTGGTGACCGATGCATTGAGCGCCGAGCGCGGCGCCTCGAAAGGGACGCGCACGGGCTCGGCGGCCGCGCCGCGTCGCAGGGTCGTCAACCCCCGGACGAACGATCCGGCTGCCCCGACAGCCCGGTGGGC
>CAVZPT010000006.1:0-32648 GCA_963777195.1 uncultured Actinomycetota bacterium
CATCCGAGGACGGAGGCCCGCACCCCGTCAGCCCGGAAGGCCCGCGACCTCGAGCCCGGCCTCCAGCAGCTCCGGCACCGCCGAGGCGACGTCGTCGTAGCCCTCCCCTCCCGCGGTGACCCCGAGCCGGTGCCGGTAGGCGATCCCCTCGGCGATGACCGCGAGCTTGTAGTAGGCCAGGGCGACGAAGAACTCGAACCCGGGCAGGCTCCGCGCGGAGCGGAGCTCGTAGCGCTCTCGGAGCGCGTCCCGGGATGGGAAGCGGTGACTGGTCCACGCCGCCTCGACCCCGAGCACGGTGCTGAAGGCGGGATGCCGGTAGGCGCACATCGTTGCCACGTCGGCGACCGGGTCGCCGGTGGTGGACAGCTCCCAGTCGAGGACGGCGAGCACCCGGCCGGGGTCGGCGCGGTCCAGCAGCACGTTGTCCACGCGGTAGTCCCCGTGCACCACGGTGGTCCGCTCCTGGTCGGGCACCCGCTCCGCCAGCAGGGCGTGCAGTCGCTGGGCCCGAGGGTCGGTGGCGCCCATCCGCTGCCACTGGGTGTCCCAGCGCCGCAGCTGGCGCGCGGCATACCCGCCGGGCCGACCGAAGTCGGAGAGCCCCACGTCGGCCAGACCGACCTGGTGGAGGGCGACGAGGGCGTCGACCAGGGCGTCGGCGCAGCGGGCGACGTCGGCGTCCGACCAGCCGGCCAGGTCATCGACGCTCCGGACGGTACGGCCGTCGACGTAGTCCACCACCGCACACGGCACCCCCAGCGCGACTCCCTGCTCGTCACAGGCCACCGCCCGAGCCACCGGGACACCGGTGCCGCCCAGCGCGCAGACGACGCGGTACTCCCGGACGACGTCGTGGGCCGACCCGACCACCCCACCCTCGGGAGGACGCCGCAGCGCCCACGACGAGACGCCGTCGTCGATCCGGTAGGTGAGGTTCGAGCGACCCCCGGTCAGCATGCTGGCCGTGAGCGCCCCCGTCACCGGCTCCCCGGCCCGCGCCAGCAGCGCGGCGAGCCCGTCGAGCTCGCCCGGGGTCAGCTCAGCCACGACCGGCGCCCGGCGCCGCAGAATCCGTGGTCGCGGCCGCGTGGACCGCCCGGCGAGCGATCGACCAGCGGTGCACCTCGGAGGCCCCGTCGTAGATCCGGAACGGCCGGACCTCGCGGCTCAGCCTGGCCAACGGCAGGTCGTCGGAGACCCCCGGGCCGCCGCACATCTGCATCGCGCGGTCCACGATCCGTCCGACCGCCTCGGCTGCGAACGTCTTGGCGATGGAGGTCGACATCGACGCCCGCTCGCCCTGGTCGAGCTCCCAGCACGCGCGGAGCAGCAGGGCCCTCGTCGCGGCGATGTCGATCTCGCTGTCGGCGACCAGCTGTTGGATCATGCCCAGGTCCGCGAGCCTGGAGCCGAACGCCTCGCGTGCGGCGACGTGCCGCAGCGCCACCTCGTGGCCGCGCCGCGCGGCGCCCAGCCACCGCATCACATGGGTCATCCGGGCCGGCCCGAGCCGGACCTGCGCGTTCGCGAACCCCCGGTCGACCTCGCCGAGCACGTGGGCGTCGGGTACGAGCACGTCCTCGAAGGTCACCTCGCAGTGACCGCCGACCATCGACCGGTCGAGGGTGCCGAGGTGCCGGCCCACCTCGATGCCCGGCGACTCGGCGGGGGCAAGGAACATCGTCGCCCCCGCCGACGAGCCCGGCTCGCCGGACGTGCGCGCCATGACGATGAAGAAGCCGGCGCCGTCGGCGCCGGTGATGAACCACTTCCGGCCGGTGATCCGCCACCCGCCCGGGACCCGCTCGGCCCGGGTCATCAGCGCCGACGGATCGGAGCCGGCGCCGGGCGCCGGCTCGGTCATGGCGAACGCGGACCGGACCGACCCCGCCACGAGCGGACGGAGGAACTCCTCCTGCTGCTCCGGCGTGGCCACGTGGACGAGCAGGTGCACGTTGCCCTCGTCGGGCGCGGCGATGTTGACCGCGAGCGGCCCGAAGAGGGAGTGGCCGGCCGCCTCGAACACCGGCGCGCGGTCGACCATCCCCAGTCCCTGCCCACCGTGCTCGACCGGAGCGTGCGGGCTCAGCAGCCCGCGGATGCTCGCCTCCGCCTGCAGCTCACGTCGCAGTCCGTCACCGCCGGCCCGCTCGATGTCACCACCGGCGGCGTCCTCGAGCGGCAGCACCACGTCGGCCACGAAGGACGAGGTCCGTGCCGCCAGCGCACGGACCTCGTCGGGGAACGTGAGATCCACGCTCATCGGTGGCACTCGGTCGAGGTCGACCCTCCGCTCACGCGGGGACCCGGGTGTCGCCGAGGGTGAAGTTCTCCCGATAGCCGGAGTCCACCTCGGCCTGCATCTTGTCCATGTAGGCCCCCATCCCGGCCATGTAGAACATGTTGGTGATCGGCTTGCCCGGGATGTTGGCGCCGTTGATCCAGGAGTCGGTGACCGCGAACAACGTCTGGTTGGCGATCTCGTCGCACTCCGCGACCCACGCGTCCTCGGCCTCCGAGGTGGGCTCGATGGACTGGAGGTCGTGGTCACGGACGTACTCGATGCTCCGGGCCACCCAGTCGACCTGCGCCTCGTGCGCCGGCGGCTGGTTGGTGAAGGGACCCATCGGCCCGTAGATCATGTAGAGGTTCGGGAAGCCGTTCACCATCAGCCCGAGGTGGGTGCGCGGCCGGTCCTTCCACCGGTCGTGCAGCGAGACGCCGTCGCGGCCGGAGTGCTGCATCTTCAGCTGGTTGCCGGAGACGGCGTCGAAGCCGGTGGCCAGGATGACCACGTCGAGCTCGTGCTCCTCGCCGTCCTCGGTGAGGATCCCGCGCTCGGTGAACTCCACGATCGGGTTGTGATGCACGTCGACGAGCCGGACGTTGTCGCGGTTGTAGGTCTCGTAGTAGTCGTCGCAGCACAGGGGGCGCTTGGCGTAGAGGTCCCCCGGGATCAGCGCGTTGGCCACCGACGGGTCCGTGACGGTCTCCCGGATCTTCTTGGCGATCACGTCGGTTGCGGCGGCGTTCGCAGTCCGGGACACCGCCACGTCGTTGAACGCGGCGAACATGTACTGGAAGCCGCCGCCCTCCTCGTACTGCTTCTCGAAGGCGGCGAGACGCTCCTCGCGGGAGACCGACTCGGCCGCGACGTCGCTCTCCTTGAAGCCGAACGCCGTCACGGAGTAGAGGACGTCGCGCCAGTAGCCCTCGTAGTCCTGCTCGATCTGCTCGAGCAGCCCCGGGGCGATCGGCCGGTGCTTGGAGGGCACCACCCACTGCGGGGTGCGCTGGAAGACGCTGAGGTGGCCGACCCGGGGTGCGATCTCCGAGATGACCTGGATCCCGCTGGACCCGGTGCCGATGACACCGACGCGCTTGCCGCTGAGGTCCAGGTCTCCCTGGGGCCACCGGGCGGTGTGGTAGACGGCCCCCCTGAAGCTCTCCTGGCCACGGAACGTGGGGATCTTGGTGGCCGAGAGGAGACCCACCGCCTCGACGAGGAACTGGGCTCGCCACGTCGCCCCGTCATCGGTGGTCACGCTCCACCGCTTGGTCGCCTCGTCCCAGGTGGCGGTCTCGACCTGGGTGTTGAACTGGATGCTGCGCTTGAGGTCGTGGCGCTCTGCGACGTGCTGGAGATAGGCGCGGATCTCCTGCTGGCGGGGGTAGCGCTCGCTCCACTTCCACTCGTGGAAGAGCTCCTTGTCGAAGGAGTAGCAGTAGGCGTTCACCTCCGTGTCCGACCGAGCGCCCGGGTACTGATTCCAGTACCACGTGCCGCCTACGTCGGCTGCGTTCTCGAACGCCTGGACGGAGAGGCCGGACTCGTTGCGCAACCGGTGGATGCTGTAGAGCCCAGCGAACCCCGAGCCGATGACGATGGCGTCCACCTCGTGCACGCCTTCGCCGAACTTGACCTCGTCGCTCATCGCGGGTGTCCCTTCTGGTGGTCCTGAGCCCATGTCGGGCGCGGCCCATCGTCATGACCGGCGGGATCGATGCGATGTCCCATTTCGGGACGAGGCTGGGACGACTGCCCCGCACCCGCGGCGTCACCCCCGCCCTGACGCCGCCACGGCCGAGCCGCGTGTCCCAATCTGGAACAGTGACGAACCTTGTGTTGACCGGGATGATGTAACGGCAGTCACAACTCGGGGGGAACAGGAGTTGGCCATGCCGTCGTCCTCGCTCGCCCGGATCGACGCCGCCCGCGAGCACCTCCTCGCCGACGGCGCCATCCCGGAGCACCTCGCGAAGTCCGTGCGCCCCGACGTGCTCACCTCGTGGCGCAGGTCGCTGCTCAGTGGAGCGGAGCTGGCCAATCCCGCGCTCACCTTCCGGGGCGACCACCACGCGCACACGGCACTGCGGCTCGCCGCCGACCCGGTCCTCTCGCGGCTGGCCGGCGAGCTGGCCGGCCTGGACGCCGGCGTGCTGCTCTGCGACCACGAGGCGATCGTGGTCCAGCGCTGGGTCTCCGATGCCGGGATCCTGCCGATGATGGACCGGATCAACTCCGACGTGGGCTTCTGCATCAGCGAGGAGGCGATCGGCACCAACGGGGTGGGCAGTGTCATCGAGTCCGGGGCGGCGCTCCAGATCTCCGGCCCCGAGCACCTCGCCGAGGCGCTGCGGCCGTTCACCTGCGTCGGCGTACCGCTGCACAACCCGATCACCCGCCGGCTCGAGGGCGTGATCACCATGAACTGCCGGGCCAACTCCGGCAACCCGCTGCTGACCCCGCTGATGACCAGCACCGCCCAGGAGGTCGAGAGTCGGCTGCTCGCCCAGGCCACCACCAGCGAGCGGCAGCTCCTCGACGCCTACCTCGTCGCGATCGGCTCGCGCCGGGCGCCGGTAGCCGCCGTCGGACAGGACATCTTCATCGCCGGGCCCAAGGTGACCGACCTGCTCGAGGGCGTGGACCGCGCCGCGCTCTGGGAGTACGTCCGCGCGGTCGCGCTGGGCACCTCGACGCAGGCCAGCGCCTACGGGCTGAGCACCGAGCGGTTCCGGATCACCCGCTGCAAGCCGATCGAGCGGGACGGCCACGTGATCGGGGTCGTCGTCGAGTTCGACGCGGCCCGGCCCACGCGGGAGGACCCGTCGACCGCCGCGCTCCCCCGGCCCACCGTCTCGCTGCCCGGCAAGAGCCCGGCGCTGGTCAACGCCATCGCGCACGCCACGCGGCTGGCCGCCACCGGCGTACCGATGCTCATCGAGGGCGAGTCCGGCGTCGGCAAGTTCGCGCTGGCGCGGGCGGTGCTCGAGACCGCTCACGTCGACCCTGAGCGGATCGCCGTCATCGACGCCGCCGCCGGCTGGGTCGAGGGTGGGACGACCTTCGTGTCCGTGCTGCGCCGAGAGCTGGAGTTCCATCCCGACGCCCTGCTCCTGCGCCACCTCGAGGTGCTGACCCCGGAGGCCGCCGCCGCCGGCTCCGCGCTGCTCGACGGGCTGGAGGAGCTCGAGTCACCACCGCGGATCGTCGCCACCCTCACCACCAGCGGGGAGCAGCACCCGGGCCTGCGCCGTCTCGTCGACACCGTCGGGGTCGGCCGGGTCACCGTGCCCCCGCTGCGCGACCGCCAGGAGGACATCGCGGACACCGCCGTGGTCCTGCTCCACAAGCACCGCGGGACCAAGCAGGTGCACTTCTCGTCAGCCACCCTGCGCTGCTTGATGCGGGCGCCGTGGCCGGGCAACCTCCGACAGATGGATGCCACGGTCCGGGGGCTGCTCTCCTCGTCGATCGGCCCGGAGATCCGCCCGGAGGCACTGCCACCGGAGCTCCAGGGCAGCTCGCGCAAGCGAGACCTGTCGGCGATCGAGGAGCTGGAGCTGGGTGCGATCCTCAACGCCCTCAAGCAGCACAACGGCAACAAGCTCGCCGCGGCCCAGTCGATCGGCATCTCGCGCTCGACGCTCTACCGCAAGCTCCAGGCCTACCGTCTCAACCCCGACCAGCAGTTCTTCTAGGTCCCGCGGTGGCGAACAGGCAGGCCGGCGTCGACGCGGCGCGCGAGCACCTGCTCAGCGACGGCACGATCCCGCGCAACCTCGAGAAGGGCGTGCGCCCCGAGGTGCTCCGCTCGTGGCGTCGCTCGCTGATGAGCGGCGCGCAGCTCGCCAGCCCCACGCTGACCTTCAAGGGCGAGCACCACGCCCGGGCGGCCCTGCGGCTGGCCGCCGACCCGGTGCTCTCCCGGCTGGCCGACCAGCTGGCCGGGCTGGAAGCCGGGGTGCTCCTCGCCGACCACGAGGCCACGCTCGTGCAGCGCTGGCTGCCCGACCCGTCCGTGGTCCCGATGTTCGACCGGATCAACGCCATGAAGGGCTTCGACAACAGCGAGGAGTCCATCGGCACCAACGGCTGCGGGAGCGTGATCGAGCACGGCGCGGCCATGCAGATCTCCGGACCCGAGCACCTCGCCGAGGCGCTGCGCCCCTTCACCTGCGTCGGGGTGCCGGTGCACAACCCGATCACCCGTCGTCTGGAGGGCGTCATCACGCTCTCCTGCCGGTCGAACGCCGGGAACCCGCTGCTGACCCCGCTGATGACCAGCACCGCACAGGAGGTCGAGAGTCGGCTGCTCGCCCAGGCCAGCACGCGCGAGCGGCAGCTCCTCGACGCCTACCTGGTCGCCATCGGCTCCCGGCGTACGCCGATCGCCGCGGTCGGTCAGGACATCGTCATCGCAGGTCCTCGGGTCACCGAGCTCCTGGAGGGCGTCGACCGCGCGATGCTCTGGGAGCACGTCCGCCACCTGGCCATGGGCAGTCGAGCGGTCCTGGCCGAGGGTGCGGTGCCCCCCGGGGAGCGCTTCCGGATCGGCCGCTGCCAGCCGGTGCTGCATGACGGCGCGGTGATCGGGGCGATCGTGGAGCTCGAGCCGGCCAGTCCCGACCGCGCCCGTGAGGATGCGGCGCTGGACCTGGCCCCGCCGCGGCCCACGGTCACCCTGCCCGGGCACAGCCCCGCCCTGGTGACGGCGATCGCGCACGCCACCCGGCTGGCGGCCAAGGGCGTCCCCATCCTGATCGAGGGCGAGGCGGGCGTCGGGAAGTTCGCGCTCGCGCGTGCGGTGCTCGAGTCGGCGGGCGCCGCGGAGGAGCTGGTCGTCCTGGACGCGGCCGGGGAGTGGGCGGACGGCCATGACGCCTTCGTGACCCGGCTGCGTGACGAGCTCGCCCGTCGACCCGGCGCACTGCTGCTGCGTCACCTCGAACAGCTCGGCCCGGAGGCGGCGGCAGCGACGGCCAGCCTCCTGGACCAGGAGGGCGCCGACACGCCCCTGCCCCGGCTGGTGGGCACCCTCACCACCGGCACCGAGCCCGGCGCCGGACGCCGCCGCCTGGTCGACACCCTGGGCGTCGGCCGGGTCACCGTGCCCCCGCTGCGTGACCGTCAGGAGGACATCGGACCGACGGCCCTGGCGATGATCGAGAAGCACCGGGGCGATCGCACGGTGCACCTCGCAAGTGCCGCGATCCGGCTGCTGATGCGTGCTCCCTGGCCCGGCAACCTGCGCCAGCTCGAAGCGACGGTCCGAGGGGTGCTCTCGACCAGCATCGGACCGGAGATCACGGCCAACGACCTGCCGCTGGACCTGCAGGAGAACTCGCGGAAGCGCGACCTCTCGGCCATCGAGGAGCTCGAGCTCGGCGCGATCCTGGCCGCGCTCAAGCAGCACGGCGGCAACAAGCTCGCGGCCGCGCAGGCGATCGGGATCTCGAGGTCCACGCTCTACCGGAAGCTGCAGGCCTACCGGATCGATCCCGACCAGCAGGTGTTCTAGCGGATCCGGCCGCCGCTTTGTCGCAGGCGGCGCCTTGTCGCAATGTGGGACAACGGCGGCGGCGCCGGCCAGGACACGCTGGGCGCATGCCCACCACCCTCGCGCCGCCGGCGAGTGCCGACCTGGCCGCGCTGCGCGAGCACGCGTTCACCCTGCGACGGCTGATGATGACGATGACCCGCGGCAAGGGCGAGGGCTACATCGCCCAGGGGCTGGGCATCGCCGACGCCCTGGCGGCGCTGTACTTCCACGAGATGCGGCACGACCCGGAGCGGCCGGACTGGCCAGAGCGTGACCGCTTCCTGCTCTCGACCGGCCACTACTCGATCGCGATGTACGCCGTGCTCGCCGCCTCGGGCTACCTCGACGTCGAGGAGCTGCCCACCTACGGCCTCAACGGCTCGCGGCTGCCGATGAGCACCTTCGACGTGACGCCCGGGATCGAGGTCGTGGGCGGCTCGCTGGGACAGTGCCTCGGGCAGGCCGTGGGCATGGCGCTCGGGCTGCGGCTGGACGGGTCGCCGGCCCGGGTGTTCTGCGAGTTCTCCGACGGCGAGCTCGACGAGGGCTCGACCTGGGAGGCGCTTATGGGCGGCGCCACCTTCGGCGTGGACAACCTGGTCGCCCTGGTCGACTGCAACGGCATCCAGGCCGACGGCCCGGTGACGGTCGCCATCGAGCCGGTCGCCGACAAGCTCCGTGCCTTCGGCTGGGACACCCGGGAGGTCGACGGGAACGACCTGGCGGCGGTGACCGGCGCGCTGGCCGGGTCCCGCGAGACCGACGGCCGGCCCAAGGCGATCGTCCTGCGCACCACCCCTGGGCACGGCGTTCCCAGCCTCGTCGCGCGGCCCCGCGCGCACTTCGTGCGGGTCACCGACGACGAGTGGGGCGGCTACATGGACGAGCTGGAGGCGCACCGTGAGCAGTGAGCCCGCCGTGTTCGGCCAGACCCGCGGCATGGGCGAGCTCATCGAGGTCGCCGACAAGGAGAGCGTGCTGGCGCCGTTCGGAACCGAGCTGGCGGCGCTGGGCCGAGAGCGTCCCGAGGTTGTCGCCCTCACCGCCGACATGGGCCGCTACAGCGACATCCTCCCGTTCCGCGACGAGCACCCCGACCGGTTCTTCAACGTCGGCATGGCCGAGCAGAACCTGGTCGCGACCGCCGCCGGGCTCGCCAAGGTCGGCAAGATCGCCTACTGCACGACGTACTCGGTGTTCGTGACGCGGCGTGCCTACGACTTCGTGGCGATCGCCTGCGCGCACTCGAAGGCGGAGGTGAAGATCTTCGCCGGCATGCCCGGGCTGATGAACGGCTACGGCGCCACGCACCAGGCGACCGAGGACCTCAACATGATGCGGGGCATCGCAGACCTCACCATCATCGACCCGTGCGACGCCACCGAGCTGCGCCAGGTGGTGCGTGCGGTAGCCGACATCCCCGGCACGGTCTACGTCCGGCTGCTGCGCGGGCACGTGCCGGTCGAGCTGCCCGCCGAGTACGAGTTCGTCCCGGGTCGGGCGGCACGACTGCGCCGGGGCGACGGCACGGTCGGCGTCATCTCGACCGGCTACCTGACCGGTCGCGCCCTGGACGCCGCGCGGGCGGCCACCGAGAGCGGCGTCGACGCGGGCGTCCTGCACGTGCCGACGATCAAGCCGTTCGACACCGAGGCGGTGCTGGAGTTCGCGAGCGCGCACGACCGGCTGGTCGTGGCCGAGAACCACAAGCGGACCGGCGGCCTGGCCACCCTGGTGACCGAGGCGATGTTCGACGCCGGGGTGCTGCGACCGGTGGTCCGGGTCGGGCTGGACGACAGCTTCTTCGAGTGCGGCTCCCAGGAGTACCTCGAGGCCAAGTACGGCGTCGACCTGCCGCGGGTGCTGCGCGCGGTGGTCGACGGGGTGTGACGCTTCCGCCCGGGGCCCGCGTGTTCGCCGGACCGCTCCGCTACCTCCAGGGCCCCGACGCCCTCGACGCGCTCGGGGAGGTGCTCACGGCGTACGGTCCCCGCCCGGCCGTGGTGACCGACCCGGTGGTCCTCGACCTGCTCGGGGACCGGCTCGAGCAGGTCCTGTCCGAGGCCGGGCTGGTGCCGGAGGTCCGGGTGCTGTGCGGGGAGATCACGGCCGCGGCCGCGGGCCGGCTCGCCGACTCGTTGCGCTCCGCCGATCCTGGCGTGGTCGTCGGCCTCGGCGGGGGCAAGGCGATCGACGCCGGCAAGGCGGTCTCCCTGCGGTTGGGCCTGCCGGTGGTCACGGTGCCCACGATCGCGTCCAACGACAGCCCGACCAGCCGCGCCGTGGCGATGTACGACGACGATCACCGCCTGGTCTCGGTCGACCAGCTGCCGGTCAACCCGCACGCCGTGATCGTCGACACCGGCATCGTCGTCACCGCACCCGTCCGGTTCCTGCGCGCCGGCATCGGCGATGCGATCGCCAAGACCTACGAGGCGGCCGGCTGCGCCGCCGGCACCGGGGTGACCACCCTGGGCACCCGGCCCCTGCGCATCGGCGCGGCCATCGCGGACGCCGCGTACGCCGTGCTGCGCGCCCACGCCACTGCTGCGGTGTCGGCCTGCGACCGGCGGGAGCTGACCCCGGACGTCGAGGCCACCGTCGAGGCGGTGGTGCTCCTCAGCGGGCTGGGCTTCGAGAACGGCGGCCTCTCGCTGGCGCACTCGCTGACCCGCGGACTGATGCAGGCCCGCGGAGCACGGGAGGCCCTCCACGGTGAGCACATCGCCTGGGGGAGCCTCGTGCAGCGGGCCGCCGAGCACGCCGAGCGGCGCGAGATCGACGAGCTGCACGACTTCCTGCACGCCGTCGGTCTCCCGACGTCCCTGCCCGGGCTCGGCATGGCCGACCCGACTCCGGCGGAGCTCGGGGAGATCGCGCGGCTCACCATGACCGCGCCGCACCTCGCGAACCTGGCGGCGCCGGTCACCGAGGACGACGTCCTCGCAGCGATCATCGAGGTGGAGCGGCGCTGAGCCGTCACCGGTCAGCGCCGCAGCACCACCGCATCCACGGCCACCACACCGTCCTCAAGCAGCATCAGCGGGTTCGCGTCGAAGCCGGCGAGCGGGCAGGCGGGGTCGGCCAGCGCCTCGGAGGCGCGCACGACCGCCTTGGCCCACGCGTCCACGTCGCTCGCCATCGCACCCCGGACGCCGGAGAGGAGCGGGGCCATCCGGAGCCGGGCCATCGCCTCGTGCACCTCACTCAGGGTGCACGGCGCGAGCAGCACCTGGGTGTCCGGTGTCGCCTCGACGTGGACCCCGCCCGCGCCCAGCAGCATGACCGGGCCGAAGACCGGGTCGAGGGCGGCGCCGACCAACCCCTCGTGGAGGCCCGGGACCATCGGGGCCAGGAGGAACCCGTCCAGCACGACCCCGTGCTCGGCCGCGGCCGTCTCGACCTGCTCGGCGGCCGTCCGAGCCTCGGCGGCCGACGAGATGCGGAGCCGGACCAGTCCCAGCTCGGACTTGTGGCTGGCCGCGCTGGTGCAGCCCTTGACCACGACCTCAGCCGCACCGAGCCGCTCGTAGGCCGCGGGGACGTCGCCGACCGTGGTCACCAGCTCGTGCTGGACCACCGGCACGCCCAGCTCGGCGAGCGCGGCCAGGCTGTCGGACTCGTTGAGCGATCCGGGGTCAACAGCAGGCCTGGCCCCGACGGCGGGTCGCGGCAGCGTGTCCGCGCGGACCATCCGCGCGCGGTGCGCGAGATACTGGGCGAGGGCCTCGACCGCGCTCGCCTCCTCCCCGAACACCGGCAGACCCGCCGCCACGAACGGAGCGGCGACGTTGGGCTGCGGGACCGCCAGCACCAGCGGGGTGCCGGAGGCGGCGAACGCGGCCGCGTCGCGGGCGAACTGCCCGACGTCGTACCCTCGGCCGGCCACCGGGATGCCGAGCAGGCAGGCGTCCACACCGGGATCGGCGCCGAGGATCGGGAGCACCTTGCCGAAGAGGCCCGAGTCGGTAAGCAGGGCTGCGGTCACGTCCACGGGGTTGGCGGTCGAGGCGAACGTCGGCAGGGCGGCATCCAGGGCGTCGACCGTGTCCGGGGCGAGCACGGCCAACGGCAGCCCGGCGTCCTCGGCGGCGTCCGCGGCCAGGACGCACACCGCGCCGGAGTTGCTCACCACGGCCAGCCCGTCGCCGCGCGGCTCCCAACCCTGGAGGTAGAGCTCGCTCGCCGCGACCAGCTCCCGCACGCTGTGCACCTGCCAGATGCCGACCCGTTCCAGGAAGGCGTCCAGCACCCGGCGCTCGGTGGCCAGGGCGCCGGTGTGCGAGGCCGCCGCACGGCTGCCCGACAGGCTGCGACCGCCGACGAGGGCGACCACGGGGACGCCGCTGCGCCGGGACCGCTCGCCCAGCTCGACCAGGGACTCCGGGTCGCCGACGTGCTCGAGGTAGAGCAGGAGAAGCCGCAGGGCGTCGTCCGCGACGACCTCGGCCGCGAGCTCCGCCGCGGTCACGTCGAGGTCGTTGCCGGTGCCGTGGGCGTAGCGGACCCCGATCCCGCGCCGACGCAGGATGCCGTAGGGCACCGAGGCGAGGGCGCCGCTCTGGCTGACGATGCCCACCGGCCCGTCGGCCGGCGGCTCCTCGGTGAACAGCGTGGAGAAGCCGAGAACGGCACCGGAGTGGAAGCTGGCCAGACCCTGCGAGTTGGGGCCCACCACGCGCATCCCGGCCCGACGGGCATGCCCGAGCAGCTCCTCCTGCATCCTGAGCCCCTCGGCGGTCCCGGTCTCCCCGAACCCGGACGACATCACGACCGCACCCCGGACGCCCATCGCCGCGGCCGTGGCCACGGCATCGACCGCCGCCTGGCCGGGAACGGCGATGAGCGCCACGTCCGGCACGACGGGCGAGTCGGCCAGGCCGGGCACGGTGACCAGCCCCTGCACGCTGGCCCGGCGTGGGTTGACCGCGATGACGGTGCCGGCGTAGCCGAACTCGCGCAGGTAGCGCAGCGGTCGGCCGCCGATCTTCTCCGGGTCGTCGGAGGCGCCGACGACGGCCACCGATGCCGGCGTGTGGAAGACCGCGAGGTCGGAGGTCATGTCAGCTCTCTCTGGCGAAGCTCGGGACGAGCACCTGGTCGGGGCCGTCGCGACGGAACTCGATCCGGGCCCGGTCCCCGGGGGCGAGCCCGCTGTCGCCCACGACGCCCATCACGACCGGGCCCTCGTCGAGCTCGACGAGACCCAGGTCGAGCACCCCCGCACCGTCGTCGGCGCGGACGTGCACCCGGGTGACCGCCACGCACAGGCCCCCGCCCCCGGCCGGACTCACGTCGTGGTCCGCGGACCCGCAGACGGGGCAGTGGGCCGCGGGCAGGTACCACTGGTTGCCGCACCGCCCACAGGTCGTGATGTTGAGGACCGGCGACCCCGTCGTCCAGTCCGGTGCCCGCTGGCTCACCTCTCCGCCCTCCGCAGCACGACACCGACGTGGGCGGAGAGGACCCCGCCGTCGGCGTGCACGTAGCCGACCTCGCAGTCGGCGACCTGGGCGACCCCGCGCTCGTGCCGCAGCTGGGCCGCCACCTCCGCGAGGTGGGCCATGCCGCCGCCCACCCCGCAGTGCCCGTAGGACAGCAGGCCGCCGTGGGTGTTCATCGGGTAGCGGCCGTCCACCTCGAAGGCACCGGCACGCGCGTAGGCCCCCGCACGGCCGGGCGGGGTGAGCCCGAGCTCCTCGAGCAGCAGCGCGACGGTGATCGAGAAGGAGTCGTAGATGCCGTAGACGTCGACGTCCTCCCAGGTCACCTTCGCAGCAGCCAGCGCGCGCTGCGCGGCCAGCGCGGCCCCCGAGGCGCCGGCCTCCAGGGCGGACAGGTGCTGGTGACGATGGGCCTGGCCGGTGCCGGCCACGACCACGGAGCGCTCGGAGGTGGCCGTGGCCGAGACGACGAACGCCGCCCCGCCGTCGGAGACCGGGCAGCAGTCGAGCAGTCGCAGCGGCTCGGCCACCGGCCGCGAGGTCAGCACGTCGTCGACGGTGATCGGCTTCTGGAACTGGGCCCCGAGCTTGCGGGCGGCGTGGGCGCGCATCTGCACCGGGAGCGCGGCCAGGGCGTCCGGGGTCAGCCCGTAGGTCCACAGGTAGCGCGAGGCCAGCAGCGCGTAGTACGCCGGCACGGTGCCGCCGAGCGGGACCTCGTAGCGGGAGTGGCCGACCTGGGCGAGCACCTTGGTCGAGGCCTCCCGGGTCTGCCCGCTGGCGCGGTTCTCCCCCGCCACCACCAGCACATGGCGCGCGGAACCGGACTCCACCAGCGCGACCGCCTGGGCGACCATGGCCAGGCCGGTGGCGCCGCCCGCGTTCATCCCGAACGCGACCTGGGGACGGATCCCGAACCGCTCGGCGAAGAGGTTGGCCGGCATCAGGTGGCTGGCCACGGTCGAATAGCCCGTGAGCACGGCGTCCACCGCGGCCGGCTCGACCTCCGCGTCGGTCAGGGCCAGCTCCGCGGCGGCGACCTGCCACTCGACCGAGTCCGGGCCGGGCTGGCGCCCGAACGCGGTGACCCCGACGCCGGTCAGCGACGCGCTCATCCCGGTCCCGGTGTCGGATCGGACCGGATGGCCCGGCGCAGCACCTGCTTCTGGATCTTGCCGGTCGACGTCTTGGGCAGGTCGCCGAACTCGACCCGGCGCGGGACCTTGAACCCGGCCAGGTGACTGCGCACGTGCTCGCCGAGGTCCTCGGCGGTCACCGACGCACCCGTGCGCAGGGTCACGAACGCGACCGGGACCTCCCCCCACCGCTCGTCGGGTGCGGCCACGACCGCCGACTCGACGACGTCGGGGTGGGCGTCGAGCACCCGCTCCACCTCGACCGACGCCACGTTCTCGCCACCGGTGATGATGACGTCCTTGGCTCGGTCGGTGATCTCGACGTACCCGTCGGGATGCATGACCGCGAGGTCACCGGTGCGGAACCACCCACCGAGGTCGACCTCCGCGGTGGCCGACTCGTCACGGTAGTAGCCGAGCATGACGTCGTTGCCGCGCGCGAGGATCTCGCCGACCGTCTGGCCGTCGGGGGTCACGTCGACCCCCTGGTCGTCGGCGACCCGGAGGGGCTCGGCGATCACGTTGCCGACGCCCTGGCGGGCGCGCAGCGTGGCCTGCTCGTCGGCCGGGAGGTCCTCCCACCGCGACTGCCACTGGTTGATGCCGATCGGGCCGAAGGTCTCGGTCAGGCCGTAGAGATGGGTCACGTCCATGCCGAGCCGGTCCATCCGCGCGAGCAGGGTGGGCGAGGGCGGTGACCCCCCGGTCTGCACGGCGACGCGACGCGCCAGGGGCGGCCCGGAGGCACCCTCGGCCATCGCGATCATGGTCAGCACGGTCGGGGCGGCGCTGAAATGGGTGATCCCCTCGTCGCGGAGCAGCGCCCAGATCCGCTCCGGGTCGACCTTGCGCAGGCACACGTGGGTGCCCCCGATGGCCGTGATCCCCCACGTGAGGCACCAGCCGTTGCAGTGGAACATCGGCAGCGTCCACAGGTAGGACGTCTCCTGGTCCATCCGGCCGTGGACCACCAACGAGAGGCTCTGCAGGTAAGCGCCTCGGTGGTGCGTCATCACGCCCTTGGGCCGTCCGGTGGTCCCGCTGGTGTAGTTGATGCCCAGCAGTCCGCGCTCGTCGGGGCACGGCACCTCCGCCACGTCGGCCGCCTCCAGCCGCCGCTCGTAGTCGCCGTCCGGCCCGGCCACGAGGACCACGACGCCGGCGGCCGCCGCCACCCGGGCACCGGTCTCGGCGAGCTCCTCGGTGAGCACCAGCAGCCGGGCCCCGGAGTGCTCCAGGATGTAGCCGAGCTCCTCCTCGGAGAGCCGGATGTTGAGCGGCACGAGCACGGCGCCCCGCATCGGCACCGCGTGGTGCATCTCCAGCAGGACGTGGCTGTTGGTCGCCAGCACGGCCACCCGGTCCCCCGCTGCCACCCCGAGACCGGCCAGGACGCCGGTCAGCGAGCGCGCACGGTGGTACAGCTCGGCGTAGGTGAGACGGAGCTCGCCGTCGACGACCGCGGTGCGATCGGCGTGGACGAGCGCCGACCGCCGGAGGAAGGCGGTCGGGGTGAGCTCGGCGAAGGTGTAGTCGGCCATGCCTCGATCCTGCGTCCTCTCACAGCCCGCCGACAGACACGTACTTGGTGTCGAGGTACTCCTCGACCCCCATCGGGCCGCCTTCCCGGCCGATCCCGGACTGCTTGACGCCACCGAACGGCGCCTGGACCGCCGAGATCTGGGCGTCGTTGACGCCGACCGTGCCGTACTCGAGCCGCTCGGCGACCCGGATGGCGCGGTTGAGGTCGCTAGTGAAGAAGTAGCCGGCCAGCCCGTACTCGGAGTCGTTGGCGCGGGTCACCACGTCGTCCTCGTCGCGGAAGGAGAAGATCGGGGCCACCGGTCCGAAGGTCTCCTCGCGGGCCAGCAGCATCGACTCGTCGGCACCCCGGATCACGGTCGGCTCGAAGAAGAGCCGGCTCCCGGAGCCGGCCTCGACCCGGTGGCCGCCGAGGATCACCTCGGCGCCTAGTGCCACCGCATCGGCGACGTGCGCCTCGACCTTCACGGCTGCGGCCTCCTCGACCAGCGGCCCGACGTCCGTGCCCTCCTCGAGCGGGTTGCCCACGGTGAGCTTCGCGAACTCCGCGGCGAGGCGGGCGCCGAACTCCTCGACCAGGGACTCATGCACGAAGAATCGGTTGGCCGAGACGCAGGTCTGGCCCATATTGCGCAGCTTGACCGCCATCGCCTCCCGCAGCACCAGATCGAGGTCCGCGTCCTCGAACACGATGAACGGCGCGTGGCCGCCGAGCTCGAGGGAGACCCGCTTCATCGTGTCCGCCGCGTCGCGCATGAGCAGCTTGCCGACCTCGGTCGACCCGGTGAACGAGATGCCCCGAATGCGGGCGTCGGCCATGAACACACTGCTGACCCGAGGCGCGTCGTTCGAGGTCGCGACCTGCAGCACCCCGGGAGGCAGCCCCGCGTCGTGGAAGACACGGGCGATCTCCAGCGCGGACAGCGGCGTCAGCTCCGCCGGCTTGACGATCATCGTGCAGCCCGCGGCCAGCGCCGCGCCGAGCTTGCGCAGAATCTGCAGGGACGGGAAGTTCCACGGCGTGATGCAGACCGTCACCCCGATCGGCTGCTTGATGGCGAGGATCCGCTTGGCGCCCGTGGTGGCCGGGATCGTCATCCCGTGCACCCGCCGGGCCTCCTCGGCGAACCAGTCGATGAAGCCGATGCCGTACTGCCACTCGCCCACGGCTTGGGCCACGGGCTTGCCCTGCTCGCGGCTGAGCAGCCGCGCCAGCTCGTCGAGCCGGTCCTCGAACAGGCGTGCGGCCCGGTGCATGATCGCCGCGCGCTCGACGGCCGGCAGTGCGGCCCAGCCCTTCTGGGCCGTCACTGCCGCCTCCACCATGGCGCGGACGTCGGCCTCGGTGGCGTCGGCGACCTGGGCGACCAGCTCGCCGGTCGCCGGGTCGGTCACGTCGAAGGTGGCGCCGTCCGAGGCGTCTCGCCATTCGCCGTTGAGGAAGAGCTGGGTGGGGAAGTCCACGGGAGGTCCTCTCTTTCGTGGGTTGGGTGGCCGTGGGTGGACCGTGGGCGGGCGGGGCTCAGGGGATGATCGCGACCCGCGCCACGGACCGGCTCTCGCCCGCCTTGAGGGCCTCGGTGACCTCGGCCAGCGGGAAGGAGCGGTCCGAGAAGGCGTCGAAGGGGTGCAGGTGCTGGCGGCGGGCGAGAAACCCGACGGCCTTCTCCAGGTACCACGGGTGGTAGCGCAGCACCCCGTGGACGTGGACGCTCTTGCGGGTCACGATCCCCGGGGTCAGGGTCACCGACGCCTCCGCGTTGAGGTTGCCGACCGAGGCGATCCGGCCGCCGACCCGCGCGAGGTCGATCGCCTCCACGAAGCTGGCCGGCACGCCGGTGACCTCCAGCACCATGTCGGCCCCCAGACCCCCGGTGAGCTCCTGAACCCGGGCCACCCGGTCGGCGGCTTGGGGGAAGTTGGCCAGGTCGATCGTCTCGGTGGCCCCGAACCTGCGCGCGAGCTCCAGCCGCTCCGGGACGCCGTCGATCGCGATCACCCGGGCGCCGCGCTCGTGCGCCACGGCCGCGGCGTACAGGCCGAGACCGCCGGCGCCCTGGACCACGAGGGTCTCGCCGGCACCGATGCCCACCTGGTCGATGACGAAGAGCATCTGGGCCAGGCCACAGTTCGCGCCGGCCACCGCCGCGTCGCCGACCTCGTCGGGCACCTTGTAGAAGTACTGACCCGGGAAGACGTAGTAGTGCGTGGCGAACCCGGAGCGGAAGTGCGGGGCGACCGACGGCGCGATCTTCCACTCCGCCAGGCCGTTCTGGCACAGGTTGAACTCCGAGCGCAGGCACGGCGGGCAGCGGTGACAGGTCAGGTAGTAGACCGGGACCACCCGGTCGCCGAGCGCGACCGGCTGGCCGGCGTAGTCGGTCGACACGCCCGCACCCAGCGCGACGACCTCGCCGACGAACTCGTGGCCCAGGCCCGCCTCGCGCAGCGCGGCGGACTCGTAGTGCCACTGGTGGACGTCGGTGCCGCAGACGTTGGCCCGGCGCACCTTCAGCAGCACCGCGCCCGGACCCGGCTCGGGCAGCGGGTACTCCTGGACCTCGGCGTTCGCCGGTCCGGTCAGCGCCGCGATCTGGCCTGTCGTCATAGGTGGATCAAACGGGCCGGAGGGGGCTCGGCGGTGTGCGAGTTTGCGACAGTGTCGCGGTCCTGTCGCAAAGTGGGACGTGTGGATGCGCGCACGAGGCGGCACGGTGGGGCAACGTTCCCGTACCGGAAGGACGACCCCGATGTCCCTGGGATTCGCGCGCAAGATGTGGGCCCTCGACTGCCCCACGCTCACCGTCGACGCCGCCACGCTGATGTACGGCCTGAGCGGGATGCTCACCATCCCGATGCCGGCCTTCCTCATCGAGCACCCCAGGGGGCTGGTGCTCTTCGACACCGGCATCGCGCCCGAGGCGATCACCGACCCGGTCGGCGTCTACGGCCAGGAGCTGGCCGACGGGCTCGGGATCGGGGGCACGCCCGACCAGGCCGTCGACAAGCAGATCGAGGCTCTCGGCTACAAGGTCTCCGACGTCACGCACGTGATCGCGTCGCACTTCCACTTCGACCACGCGGGGGGCACCCACCTCTTCCCCGAGGCCAAGCACTTTCACGGGCAGGACGAGCTCGCCTTCGCGCACTGGCCGGCGCCGATCGGGGCCTTCTGCTACATGCCCGACCAGCTCGAGCGGACCCGGAAGTTCGACTGGCACGAGGTGCCCGGTGGCGACCTCGACCTGTTCGGCGACGGCAGCCTCGTGCTGTTGTCGATGCCCGGACACACTCCCGGCGAGCTGAGCCTGAAGGTGCGGCTCGCGTCGCGGACCTTCCTGCTCACCGGCGACGCCGTGCACCTGCGCGGCGCCCTCGACCTGGAGTACCACTTCCCCATCGACTGGGACACCCGACAGGCGCTGCTCTCGCTCAAGCGGATCAAGCGGATCGCGGAGGCCGAGGAGGCCACCGTCTGGATCTCGCACGACCCGGACGACTGGGAGCAGCTCAAGCACGCGCCGTACTGCCACGAGTGACATGACGATCCTCGTCGACTACCGCTGCCGCGACTGCGACAGCCACGTCGAGCACTGGACGCCGAGCCCGCCTCCCCCGCGGGTGGACTGCGCCCGGTGCGGCGGTACGGCGCGCCGGCTCTTCGCCGCCGTCGGGCTCTCGGGCCGCGGCGCCGGGCCGGGAGCGGCCACCTCGCCCACGCCGACGACCGGTGCCCCCGGCCGCCGCCGTCCGCTGTGCAGCGACTACCCCCAGATCCCCGGCCTGTGCCACATGTCGGAGAGTGCCGGACGGATGTGGGTGGCGAAGTACCGCCGCGACGGCCGGGCCATCGACCGTGAGCAGCAGCGCCAGGAGGAGGCGGCCGCCACCCGCACGCCCACCCTGGCCGACGCGATCAGCCACCAGCACACCCCGGCCGCTCCCGCTCCCCCCACCTGAGCCGCGAGTCGGCGCGTCTTGCCCAGCCGTACGCCGCGAGTCGGCGCGTCTTGCCCAGCCGTACGCCGCGAGTCGGCGCGTCTTGCCCAAGGCCTGCCCATCGACCAGCCCCATGTCGAGTACGCCGGCGGGGCCCTCGGCCTCAGGCAGCGGCCGAGCGCCGCCGGAACGTCCGGCGCAACCGGGCCAGGCTCTCGGCCGAGCCCAGGAGCGCGAGCAGGGTGAGTCCTCCGGCGAAGACGAACGCCGTGCCGTCCGAGAGCGCCAGCACCGTGACCAGGCTCTGGGACAGGACCAGGATGCCGGCGCCGATCGCGGCACCGACGAGGGAGCCGTGGCCGCCGGAGAGCGCGGCACCGCCGAGGACGGGAGCTGCGATCGCGAGCAGGGTGAAGGCGTTGCCGGCGTTCGGGTCACCGATGCCGACCTGGGCGGCCAGCAGCACGCCGGCCACGGCAGCGGTCGCTGAGCAGGTGAGGTAGCAAGCCGTGCGGACCAGCCTGGCGCGGATGCCGAGACGGGTGGCGTAGACGCCGTTCAGCCCGACAGCGCGGAGCCGGAGGCCAGCGCCGGTCCGGCGGAAGACGAAGTCCGCGGCAACCAGCAGCACGAGCAGAGCGATGAGGGCCACCGGGACCGGCCCGACCTTGCGGAGCATCAGCAGGTCGCCGAGCTCAGGGGCGATCAGCCCGGCGGCGGTCGGACGCATGATGTAGCCGATACCGGAGACGATGCCGAGCGTCGCGATGGTGGCGATGACCGGTGACAGCCCGATCAGCTCGACCAGGAACGCATTGGCCAGACCGACGCAGGCGCCGAGCACCGCGACCACCGCGAGTGAGATCAGCAGCACCCGCGCCGTGCTGCCGCTCTGGGCCCACGAGGACAGCAGGACCACGGAGAGCGTCATCACCGCGCCGACGGAGACATCGATGCCGCCGACCATCAGGACGAAGTACTGCGCAGCCGCGACAGCGACCAGCGGGAGCGCGACCAGGAGCACGTTGTAGATGCCGAACTCGGTGAGGAAGGTGTTGTTGCGGGACTGGGCGAAGAGCGCCAGACCGATCATCAACGCAACAAGGGCGACCAGCCGGATCCCGTCGGCACTCACGTGCCGCCGCAGCCAGGAGCGACGCTGCCGGTGGCCGGTCGTCGGCTCGGTCTGGGCCACGCCCTCCTTCCGCTCTCCGGTCGCGGCTGTGTCCGCGGCCAGCTCGTGCTCGACGGCGAAGGCGCCGACGATCGACTCCTCGGTCGCGGTCGTCCCCGCGAGCTCACTGGTCAGCTGACCGCGCGACATGACGAGGATCCGGTCACAGAGCCCGGCCAGCTCGGAGGCGTCCGAGCTCACGACCACGACTGCACTGCCGCTGTCGGCGATCGCGCGGAGGAAACGGTAGATGTCGAGTCGCGAGCGTACGTCGACGCCTTGGGTGGGTTCGTCGATCAACACCACCTTGGGACTCATGGCGAGCACGCGGCTGAGCGCGACCTTCTGCTGGTTGCCCCCGGACAGGTCGGTCGGCAGCTGGCCCGGGTGCCCGATCCGGATCCGGTAGGAGTCGATGGTCCTCGCGACGAAGCCGCGCTCCTTGCCCAGCTGCACCACCCCGCCCTTCGAGAGATCCTTGAGCACGCCGAGACCGAGGTTGTCGCCGATCGTGAGCCCGGCGAACAGCGACTCGTTGCGACGGTCGGAGCTGAGGTAGACCACGCCGTGGGAGACAGCAGCGGAGTAGGAGCGGAGCCGGCTGCCGTCGACCGTGACGGTGCCGCCGAGCTCCCCCATGGCGGCCAGACCCTTGAGCATCGGCAGCTGGCCGTTGCCGTCGGCACCCGCGATCCCCACGATGTGGCCTGCGCGAAGCTCGAGGTCGACGGGCCCGTAGCCCAGACCGCTCAGCCCGTCGGCGCGCAGCACCACCGGGCCCTGCTCGTCGGTGCCGCGCTCGGGGAACTCGAGGTCTACCCGGGTGCCGGCCATCAGCTCGACCAGCCCCTGGGGGGTCACCTGGCTCGCGTCGTGGGTCCCCTGGAACCGGCCGTCGCGGAGCACGGTGACCACGTCGGCGACGCGCATCACCTCCGAGAGCCGGTGGGTGACGAACAGGACGGCACTGCCGCGGGCGGCCACCTCCCGCATCAGGTCGAGCACGATGTCGACGCCGCGCGAGTCGAGGGCCGAGGTGGCCTCATCGAGGATGAGCACGGTGGGCTCGCACGCCACTGCTCGCACGATCTCGACGAGCTGGCGGTCGCCCGGAGGCAGCGAGGCCGCCGGCAGGCCGGTGTCGATGTCGAAGCCGTAGCGCTGCAGCAGCTCCTCCGCCCAGCTGTCCATCTTCCCGAACGACGGGCGGCTCTCGGCACCGGTGCCGAGGAAGAGGTTCTGGGCCACGGACAGCTCGTCGATCAGCGAGCCGTCCTGGAAGACGGTGATGGCGCCGCTTCGCTGCGACTCGGCCGGCCGAGCCGTGGTCAGCTCCCGACCTGCGATCTCGACCGTCCCCTCGTCGCGGACGACGGTGCCGCTGACGATGCCGACCAGGGTGGACTTGCCCGAGCCGTTCTCCCCGACGAGGGCATGGATCTGTCCCGAGGCCAGCGTGAGGCTGACGTCCTCGAGAGCCTGTACGGCGCCGTACCGCTTCGAGAGTCCGGCCGCCGAGAGCAGCACGTCGACGCTCTCGCGCGTCGAGGCGCGGCCCTCGACCGTGGCGGTGGAGGTCGACTGCGGCATGATCCGCCCCTTCCGTGGTGCTGCCGGGGATCGAACGTGGGTGGGCCCGAGGGTGGGGTCCCAGGAGAATGGACCCCACCCCCGGGTGGTCGGTCAGGACGCGGTGAGCATTCGCGTCATCAGGTCGTCGGCCACCAGGACGCTCGGGCCCGGGTAGTCGTCGGGTCGGTCGACCTGGTAGAGCCCGGACACGGCCTCGACGAACGGCTGCGGCACGATGATGTCGCTGGCCACGTCCTTGCCGGCGAGCAGTCCCATCACCGAGGTGACCGAGACCCGGCCCTGCCAGTTGAGGGCGTTGGTGTAGTAGACCGGGAACTCACGCGGGGTGCCCTGGGCTTCCTCCCACACCTTGGCCATGCCGTTGTTCGAGGTCCAGGTGATGATGGCCGGCGGCGTCTTGCCCGCCTTGTCGTAGGCCTCGATGACCTGGGGGATCGGGTCGGCGTAGTCGTAGAGGATCCCGCTGTAGTCCTTGCCGGAGCTGACCAGGGCCGAGGCCGCCTTGAACGCGCCGGCCAGGGTCCAGTCGGTGTCCTGCTTGGCGCCGACGGTGAGGTCGCCGCTCAGCGAGTCCTCGAAGCACTTGTTCCAGGAGGCACCCTGCGGGTTGCCCGGCGTGCCGTTGAGGATGGCCACCTCACCGGTCAGCGCGAGGTCGTCCTGGGCCACGTTCGCCATCTCCTCGCCGACCGCGCACGTGTCCCCGTGGACCTGGCTGGCCAGGGAGTCCTCGGGTGCGTCCGGCACCGGTCCGACGTACGTCGAGATGTAGGCACCCTGCTGCTGGGCGGCCTTGAACGCCGGCAGCGCAGCCGCGCCGAAGTCGTTGTAGCTGACGATCACCTTGGCGCCCTGCGAGGCCAGGCTCCGGACGTTCGACTGGAACTTGGCGAGGTCGCCCGCGGCGTCGGTGTAGATGATCTTGCCGATCTCGGGGTAGGTCAGCGCCTGCAGGATCACCTCCATCTTGGAGATCTTGCGCCACTGGTTCTGACCGTAGGCCTCGGCGATGCCGAGGGTCACCTTGCCGTCGCCGATGGTGCACGTGGTCCCCGACCAGCACTCGAACGCCTTGTCGAGCTGCTCGGGAGTCAGCTCGATGGTGGCCCGCTTGAAGGTCTCCTGGACCGTCGGGTCGAGGTCGGCCAGGCTCACCGAGTCGGTGAGCATCGCCTTGGTGAGCGTCGCCTGCGCGTCCGCGTCGGAGATGGTGCTCAGGTCGACGATGCTCTCGTCCTTGACGGTCCCGCCCGAGCTGGAACCACCGCTCGAGCTGTCGGATCCGCAGGCGGTGGCCGCCAGGACGATCGCCGTCAGCGTGGCCGCCAGGACCGGCCGACCCTTTGCGCCTCGGCCGCCGAAGCGGCGCATGGGATTGAGCATGCTTTTACTCCTGGTTCTCTTGGTTGCCGATCGGGTCCGGATCGGACCCCCCGGGGGTGGTGTCACCGCGCGAGGCGGGGTTCCAGGGCCAGCGGAACTTCTTCGAGGTGACGACGAGCGTCAGCCCGACACCGAGGACGAGGCCCTGGAAGGCGAGCGCGACCCCCGAGGAGTAGCCGCGCACGCGAAGGATGTGCTCGAGGAGCATCAGGAAGACCGCCCCGAGGGCGGTGGCGGCGGGCCGAACTCGTCCGCCGGTGATCGCGGCGCCGCCGAGCACCACCGCGACGATCGGGGTGAGCAGGTACGGCGTGCCGAGGGTCAGGTCGGGGGTCGAGATCTGCCCGGACAGGAGGACGGCGCCGCTGCCGACGATCAGCGTCCCGACGACCCAGGCGGTGAGCCGCTGCCGGGTCGCGGCCAGACCCGTGTTGACCGCCGCCGCCCTCGCCACGCTCGACGCCGCCAGCCGCCGTCCGGAGGTGTGGAACTTCAACCACAGCGCAACCAGCGCGAGCACGATCAGCGCGAGGATCAAGATGATGCTGATCTGGAAGAAGTCAGACCGGGCGAAGTCCGAGAGCCGGTTCGGGACCACGGACACGGCGAGCACCGGCCCGCGGTACATCCGGGTGGCACCGGCGATGAGCTGTCCGGTGGCCAGGGTGACCACGAGCGCGTCGAGCCGGGTCACCTCCACGAGCAGGCCGTTGGCGAGCCCGATCGCGAAGCACGCCGCCATCGCCAGCAGGATCGCCTTGATCAGCTCGCCGTCCTCGCCGTTGGCGGACTTGAGGATGATGATCCCGACCAGCGTCACCGTCGACGGGATGCTGAGGTCGATGCCGCCGGTCCCGATGATGAAGGCCTGACCCAGCGCGATCAGCATCATCACGCCGACCACCGGCGTGAGGGTGGACAGGCTGCCGCGGCTGAACAGGTTGACGTCGAGCAGAACCACGCCCACGAAGACCAGGGCGAGGTTCGCGAGCAGGATCCCCTGCCCAGGGAGGCGGAACGGCCTGCGGTGGGCAGCACCGCTGACCACGGCCGGCTCGGCGACGACGGTCATCGCGTCCCTCCCTTCGAAACGACCGGCGGGTGACTGGAGTCACACCGTGGCCGGGATGCCTTGAAAGGTAGGAAGAGCGGGGTAGCGGACCGCGTGTCAGTTTGAGACATGGTTCAGTGAGACGCGAGGTCAGCGACCGAGAACGCTGGTGCGCACCTTGGTCAGCGCGTCGAGGCTCTCCAGCATCTCGGCGTGGGTGTCCCCGCCGATCCAGATGTTCACGTGCGAGACACCGTTGCGGGCGAACGTCTCGAGCCCGACCTCGTCGCAGGTGGCCGGAGCGACCCCGACCGGCACCGAATCCGGGTCCCGACCTGCCTGCGCGACCAGCTCGCGGAAGCGGGGGATCGACTCCTCGAGGAACGGGTCGGCCATCGGCGGCGTGGGGTACCAGACGTCCGCCCACTGCGCCGCATGCTTCATGGTCAACGGGCCGGAGCCACCGAGGTAGACCGGGACCCGACCCCCCTGCGCCGGCTTGGGCCAGCACCAGCTGGGCTGGAGGCTCACCAGCTCGCCGTCGAAGGTGGCGACGTCGTCGGTCCACATCGTGCGCATCAGCGCGACCTGCTCACGCACCTTCTTGTGCCGGGTCGTCCAGTCGACGTCGTGGGTGAGGAACTCGTCCTTGTTCCACCCGAACCCGACCCCGAAGACGAAGCGGCCCTGCGACAGCCGGTCCACGGAGGCGACCATCTTGGCGGTGTGCACGGCGTCGCGCAGCGCGAGCAGGCAGATCCCGGTCCCGACCTCGAGGGTGGAGGTCGCCGCCGCGGCGAACGCGCACGAGATGAACGGGTCGTAGGTGCGCTTGTAGAAGTCCGGGAGGGTCCCCCCGCCGTACGACTCCGGGTAGTCCGTCGCCCGGGTCACCGGGATGTGGCTGTGCTCGGGGAAGAACATGCTGTCGAAGCCACGCTGCTCGATCTCCACGGCGAGCGGGCCGGGGTCGAGATCGAGATCGGTCGCGAACACGTACACGCCCACCTTCATGCGGGCACCTCCTGGTCACCGTCGGCGGAAGGCCCGCCGCACTGGCGTGAACGTAGGTCCGCTGGAGCCGCCCGCCTTGTGTCAGAAAGGGACAGGCTCGGACCGGGCGGGGCGAGCGTGGAAGCTGCCGTCGATGGTGATCCCGCCATCGACCTTGAGCACGGTCCCGGTGACGAACGACGCGTCGTCGGAGACCAGGAAGGACACCGCAGCGGCCACCTCCGCGGACGTCCCGAACCGGCCGAGCGGTGTCCGGTCGAGGAGCCGGGTGCGGTCGAGGGCGCCGTTCTCGAAGCCGGACAGCATCATCGGCGTCTCGATGTAGCCGGGCGCGACCGCGTTCACGCGGATGCCCAGCGGCCCCCACTCGGCCGCGAGCGTCCTGGTCAGGCCCAGGATGCCGGCCTTTGCGGTGCTGTACCCGAGCCGCTGTGGCAGGCCGAACGTGGAGCCGACCGAGGCGAGGTTGACCACCGCCGGCTGCTCGGCGCGAGTGAGCCGGGAGAAGGCAGCGCGGCTGCACCGCATCGTGCCGCCGAGGTTGACCGCCATCTCGCGCTCCCACTGATCAGAGTCGAGCTCGGCCGACGCCTGCCGGCTGATCAACCCGGCGTTGTTCACCAGGACGTCGAGCGGACGGTCACCGAGCACGCCGAGGGCGTCCGCGACCGACGCATCGTCGGTGACGTCCATGACCACTGCGGTCCCACCGAGCTCCTCGGCCGCACGGCGTACGCCGTCGGCGTTGACGTCGGCCAGCAGCACCGCGAACCCGTCGGCGCGGAGCCGCCAGCTGATGGCCAGCCCGAGACCTTGGGCCGCTCCGGTCACGAGGGCGACGCGCTCAGCGAGCATGCCCGGAACGTAGGCGGGCGCCCGCACGCGTGGGTGTCCCGAACTGCGACACCGTGCGACGGTCCACGAGGCGAAGACTGCCGGCATGGATCGGCTCAAGGGAAAGACGGCCCTGGTCACGGGCGCCGGCCGTGGGATCGGACGCGCAATCGCCGAGGCGTTCGCAGCCGAGGGGGCCCGGGTGCTGGCCACCGGCCGGGGTCCGACCTCGACACTGGCCGACCACCTGGAGTGGCACCAGCTCGAGGTCAGCAGCGAGGACGACTGGCAGCGGGTGGTGGCCTACGCCGAGGAGACCGCCGGTGGCGTCGACGTGCTGGTCAACAATGCCGGGATCATCACCTACGACCTGCCGCACGAGGTCACCCTCGAGGACTGGTCTCGCGTCGTCGCGGTGAACCAGACGGGCACCTGGCTGGGCATGCGCGAGGTGATCCCCTCGATGCTCCGGCGGGGCAGCGGCTCGATCATCAACGTCTCCTCAATCTGGGGCAACGCGGCCGTGGCCGGCGCGCACGCCTACCACGCGACGAAGGGGGCGGTGCGACAGATGTCGAAGTCGGTGGCGATCACCTACGCCAAGGACGGCATCCGCGTGAACTCCCTGCACCCGGGTTTTGTGATCACCCCGCTCACCGAGGCGCAGGACCCGTCGATCAACGAGTACGTGGTCGGCCAGACCCCGATGGGACGTGCCGGCCAGCCGGACGAGATCGCGATGGGTGCGGTCTTCCTGGCCAGCGACGAGTCGAGCTTCATGACCGGCTCGGAGCTGGTCATCGACGGCGGGTACCTCGCGCAGTAGCGCATGGGGGAGATCGCCGGAAGGAGCCTCTTTGGGCGAAGTTTCAGCGAGATGCCCAAGGTCGAGAGATACTGGAGACGATGAAGACTCCGGCACGCCGCCACCTGGCCAGCAGCCCCTTCCGGCCCGACCCCGAGCCGATTATCGAGGAGTTCCTGCTCAACGACTTGGTCACCCACGACTCCTACGGCATGGGGCGCGTCGTGCACGTGGAGGCGGCTGCCGTCGTGGTCGACTTCGGCTCCCGGAACGTGCGCGTGACCAGCCCGTTCCACAGGATGACCAAGCTGTAGGCCGGACCGGCACCTGGGCGGCCGCTGCCGACCTGATGCTCACTTGCGGTCCCTGCTCCCCGGGACCGCGGAGGGCCGCCGTGACCTGCTCGTCGCCCGAACCCAACGACGCCTGACGCGTCGGGCACGGGTCGGAAAACCGCGCGACACCAGGACGGGCGGCCACGGAGAATCGTCCGGTGACCCTCCCCCCGGTCCTCGACCAGGCCCGACCACCCTCGCCGCTCGCCGGCCGGCTCGCCACGCAGTCGCTTCTCTTCGCCCTCGGCGAGGGGACCTTCATGACCGGGTCGGCCGTCTTCTTCACCCAGATCGTCGGGCTCTCCGCCGCCCAGGTCGGGCTGGGGCTCACCTTCGCCGGCCTGGCGGCATTCGTCGCCGCGCTGCCGATGGGCAAGCTGGTGGACCGCTTCGGGCCACGCAAGATGTGGGCGATCAGCGCGTCCGGGCAGGCCGCGATGTTTGCGGTGTGGCCGTTCATCACCGACTTCCGCGGCTATGTCGGCATGGCCGTCGGCATGGAGGTGATCGGCGCCCTCGGCGGCGCCGCCCACGGCGCCTACACGATCGACGTGCTGCCGCCCGACGAGCGCGTGCGGTCTCGCGCGTACATGTACTCCGCGCTCAACGTCGGCTTCACGCTCGGCTCCCTGATCGGTGGGGTTGCGCTGGCCTTCCACTCCAACCACCTGCTGCACGCGGTGCCGTGGTTCACCGCCGTGGTCTTCCTCGTCAACGCCTCGGCGATCGCGCGGCTGCCGCGGGCCTCGCACGACGACCGCACCCCCGAGCAGCGCAAGCTCAAGGTCCCCGGCCCCGGGCCGCTGCGCAACGTGGGCTGGCTGCTCACCACGTTCTTCGGCGGGGTCTTCTGGACCAACCAGGTGCTGCTCAACATCGTGATCCCGCTGTGGCTTGTGGAGCAGACCGACGCCCCGCGGGTGCTGCTCGCGTTCCTGTTCGGCACCAACACGGTGATGTGCATCTTCCTGCCGATGGCGGCAGCCCGCGGCGTCGAGGACGTGCCCACCGCCTTGAAGGCGGTCCGGATCTCGTCCACCTTCTTCGTGGTCTCCTGCCTGATCACGCTGGCCACCCACGACACCGTCGGGTGGGCCACGATCGCGTTGGTCTGGCTGGGTCACATCACCGTGACCGGCGCCGAGCTCTACCTCTCCGCGGCCAGCTGGTCGTTCGAGGCCGAGCTGATGGACCCGCGGCAGCGCGGCGCCTACCAGGGGGCCGCCGAGCTGAGCAGCACCCTCGGCAAGGTCTGGGCGCCCGCGCTCTACACCTTCCTCGCGATGAGCTGGGGCGCCGCCGGCTGGCTGGTGATCGCCGGGATCATCGTCGTGGCCACGATCGGCATCCATCCCTCGACCCGGCTGGCACGGCGGTTCCTCGAGCAGCATGTCCCTGCCGGCGTACTGGCCGACGCCCGGGCCTCCAGCCCGGACCCCGAGGAGGGCGTCGTGGTCGGGCCGCCCTCGCTCCTCGACCAGGAGGAGCCGGTCTCGGGGTTCACCGGCCCTGTTCGCTAGCGGCCACCTGCTCGGGTCGTGTGCCTGAGACCGGGGCCTGGGGCGGTCTGGGGCACACGACTCGCGGCTGGGCGTCTACGGTCGGACGGTGACCGCCAGAGTGAAGCTGTGCGCCATCGCGAAGAACGAGGGCGCCTACCTCGCCGACTGGGTCTTCCACCATCTTCGCTTCGGCTTCGAGGCCGTCGAGGTGTGGGTGAACGCGACCGAGGACCCCTCCCTGCGCATCCTCAAACGGATCTCGTCGAGCTATCCCCAGGTCACGGGGAAGAGATCCGATCAGCTTCTCGAGGAGTGCCTGGCCGAGGGGAAGATCTTCCAGCACCGTGCCTACGCCAGGATGGCGCGGAGGGCGCAAGGCGAAGGATTCACGCACGTCGCGTTCCTGGACCTCGATGAGTACTGGGCGCCGCGCGACTTCACCTCACCGATCGGGGAGTTCCTTCCTGAGGACGCCGACGTCAACGTGGTGTCGTTCCTGTGGGCGGTCGACGTGCCCGACCCCGCCAGGCCGGCGTTCCTGCCGCCGTTCGCCGGTCCGGTGCGGGTCCAGCTCGACCGCCACGTGAAGTCGGTGGTGCGGCTCGACGGCTCGGTGCGCAGGTACCTCCCGCACACAGGACGGACGACGGGCGGCGTCCGGCTGCTCGTCCGCGAGTCGTTCCCGATGGTCGACTTCGACGCGCAAGCCGGCGGCAGCCTCGTCCCGGAGGAGCACCTGGTCGCCCATGGGAGCGAGCTCCCCGAGGCGTTCGTGCTGCACGCCATCAACCGGTCCGTCCCGGAGTATCTGGGCAGCCTGGCCAAGGGAATGCGCCAGACGGGGTCCGGGATGCGCCTGAAGAGCAATCGCCTCGGCTTCATCCCCACCACGGCACCGATCCTCGAGCTCGAGCCGAGCGCGCAGCTGCTCGGGGCGTACGAGCGCGACCGCCGGCAGTTCCTGACGGAGGTCGACGTGGCCCGGCCCATCCTGAGGTCCCAGACGATGCTCACGGCCCGCGGTGCCGACCTGATCGAGGACACGACCAAGGACCCCACCCAGATGGACGAGCTGAGGTCATCCCTGCGCGGCATCCCCTCCCCCACGCTCGACGCGGCCTATCCAGGCTGGGACGGAACCTGAGGCCAGGGACGAGCTCGGCCGGCACCCCACTAAAGGGTGGTTTCCGGGCCCGATCCCCGCAAGATCTTCGCCCGAGGTGTGATCCCCGAACGGGGTGGGTAGCGAAACTGCAAGGTCGATACCGAACGTATCGGCTGGTCCGCTCGGGAGGACCAGGGGGTTTGACGATGACTGAGGCTCGTTCCGGCAAGCTTCAGGGCGCCGCGGCATTGCAGCTTGCCGGCGGCGTCGTGGTCTTGGAGTTTGCCGCGGCGGTGTCGACCTTCGTGGCCGGGACGCTGCTGCCGCTGATCGAGCGGGACCTGAGGGCTCAGGACCAGGTACAGCTCCTCGTGGCGGGCACGACCATCGGCATGTTCACCGCGCTTCCGCTGGCCTCGCGCGTGATCCACCGCTTTGCGCCGGGGAGGGTGCTGATGGCGGGGCTCCTGCTCTCCGGCGTCGGCTCGGCCATCGCCGCGACAGCGCCGAACGCGTGGACCTTCGCAGGCGGTCGGTTCCTGGCCGGGTTCGCAGGGGCCCTGATGGCCGTCTACGGGATCAGTGCTGCGATCGAGCATCTCGAGGACGCGCTGCGACTCAAGGTGGTCGCAGCCATGTCAGCGATGTGGATCCTCCCCGCAACGGTCGGCCCGTCGCTCACGCTGGCGCTCGAGCACGCCTTCGGTTGGCGGATCGCGCTGCTCGCCCCCCTGCCGTTCATGGTCGTGGGCCGGCTCATCGTCGTGCGCACGGTGCCGCCGAAGCGCACGACGCCACGGCGTGACCGTCCGATCCTGCGCACGCTGCTGGTGCCCGTCGGGGTGACTGGATTCGTCGTCCTCACCGACTCCTCGCGGTGGCAGCTCGCCCCCATCGCACTCGTCGTCGCCGTCGTGGGGTTCTTCGCCCTGATGCCGGAGGGCACCGCTCGCCTCCGTCGCGGCGCACCGGCGGCCCTGGCTGCGCTGACTCTGTTCGGTGCCGGCTACTTCGGCGCCAACAGCCTGATCACCTTGACCTTCACCCAGACGTTCGGCACGTCCTTGTTCCAAGCCGGCGTAGCGCTCAGCGTGGCTCCCATCGCCTGGGCTCTCGCCGCGATGTTCGCGCCCAAGCTGGGCGCTCAGGGCGCCCCGCCGGTGCTCGGCATGGGCCTGGCAACCCTGGGCGCCGGCGCGGTGGCCCTTCTTGGTCTGGGCGGCGCAAGCTGGATCGGTGCCCTGGTGGCCTGGGCTCTTGTCGGGCTCGGCGTCGGGCTGGCCTACCCGGCGGTCTACTTGCGAGCCACCACCGAGGACGGGTCTCTGACCGCGAGCCAACTCGCGACGGCCGCCATCACGACAGAGTCCTTCGGCGGACTTCTCGGAAGCAGTGCCGGCGGTGGCTTCGGCTCACTGGCCTCCGACCTCGGACTCACCCGCGGCGACGCGTGGGCGTGGGCCGACCTCGGGTTTGCCGCCTTGCTGCTACTCGCCTCGATCGCCGCCGTGCGTACGGCCAGACCCGCGCCGGCGGCGGCGCCGGTTCTCGCACATGAGCACGCGTGAGATCACCACCCGTCCCCAGGGTCGATTATCCGAAGGGACGTGGGGCTCACAGGTCGAGCCGGTAAAGGTCTTGGATATGCAGGCGCGCCGTCCAATTCATCAAGTCTGCTGAGCACACCCCGAAGAGATTGCGGAGGCCATGAACTAGGAATTCGGCCAATCAGTCGCCACCAAGAAAGGCAATTTCCAGGGAGCGGTTCACATGAAAGTCGGAATTGGATTACCACTGCATGACCCCGCCTCGCTCGTCGAGTGGGCGCAGCGCGCCGAGCAGGCCCGTTCAGCACGATCGGAATGCTCGACCGAGTCGTTTACGACAATCCGGATCCTTTGATCGCCCTCGCGGCGATCGCCGGGGCAACGACGAGGATCCGACTCCAGACCGAAGTGCTTC
>CAVZPT010000007.1:0-382604 GCA_963777195.1 uncultured Actinomycetota bacterium
GATGCACGCCGCCGTGCTCGTGCGCGGCGGGCTGCCGTGGGTGGCCACGAACACCGACATGACGCTGCCCACCGCCGAAGGCGAGGCGCCGGGCAACGGCGCGCTGGTGCGTCTGGTCGCGGAGTTCTCCGGCCGGGAGCCGCAGGTGGCGGGCAAGCCGCTCCCGCCGCTGTTCGAGGAGACCCTGACGCGTGTCGGTGGCCGGCACCCGCTCGTCGTGGGGGACCGGCTGGACACCGACATCGAGGGTGCCACCACCATGGGCTGGGACAGCCTGCTGGTGCTCACCGGCGTCACCGGGCTGGCCGAGATCACCACCGCCGAGCCCGCCCACCGGCCGACGTACCTGAGCCCGGGTCTCGGTGCCCTGGGCGAGCCCCAGCCCGCGCCGACCGAGCGCGGCGACGAGGTGGCGCTGGGTGGCTGGACCGGACAGGTTCAGGACGGAGACCTGGTCGTCGACGGCGACGGGTCTGCCCGGGGACTGGTGGCGGGTGGCCGCGGTCACCGCCTGGCGTCACCTGGACGCCACGGGAGCGCCTGTCGCCACCGGCCGGGTCACCCCGCCCGAGTAGCCTGTGCGCATGAGCGAGACCCCCGAGCTGCCCGTCGACGACGCCCGCACCGGTCACGACGTGGTCGACGCCGTGGTGGCGTCCCTGGCCGGACTCGACGAGCGACCCGTCGCCGAGCACGTCGCCGTCTTCGAACAGGGGCACGAGGCGCTGCGCCAGGCGCTGAACGAGGCCGGCACCTCCGGACCCCGGAGCTGAGCCGTGCCCCCACGGCGACTTCGGCTCGACGCCGAGCTCGTCCGTCGCGGCCTGGCTCGCTCCCGGGAGCACGCGAGCGAGCTGATCGCCGCGGGGCGGGTCAGCGTGAACAAGACGGTGGCGGGCAAGCCGGCGACCGCGGTGACCACCGACGCCGACCTCGTCGTCCGCGCCGACCCGCAGGGGGAGGACTACGCGAGCCGCGGCGGCCACAAGCTGGCCGGTGCCCTGGACGCCTTCGCCCCCGGCGGGCTCGAGGTGGCCGGGCGCCGCTGCCTGGACGCCGGAGCGTCCACCGGTGGGTTCACCGACGTCCTGCTGCGCCGGGGGGCGCGTGAGGTGGTCGCCGTCGACGTGGGCTACGGGCAGCTGGTCTGGTCGCTGCGCAACGACCTGCGCGTCCACGTGCACGACCGCACCAACATCCGCGAGATCGACCCGGAGCTGATCGGAGGCGAGGTCGACCTGGTCGTGGGCGACCTGTCGTTCATCTCCCTCGCCGTGGTGCTCGAGGCGCTGATCGGCGTCACGGCGCCGGACGGTGACCTGGTCCTGATGGTCAAGCCGCAGTTCGAGGTGGGCAAGGACCGGCTCGGCAAGGGCGGCGTCGTGCGCAACCTCGTGCACCGCACCGACGCCGTGGAGGGGGTCGCCACCGCGGCCGCGGCCCGGGGCTGGGGGGCACGGGCGGTCTCCGCGAGCCAGCTGCCGGGACCGTCGGGCAACGTGGAGTTCTTCTTGTGGCTGCGCCACGGTCCGGCGATGGTCGACCGCGACGTCATCGACACCGAGGTGGGCCGGTCCGCCGCGCTGACGGTGCCGGGTGAGAAGGTGACGAGGTGACCGAGAACCACTCCGAGGGCGTACGCCGCATCCTGCTCCTCGCCCACACCGGGCGCGAGGAGGCTCGCGACGTCTCCCGCGCCGTCGTGGCGTCCCTGGTCGACCACGGGCTGGTGGTGCGCCTGCTCGAGGACGAGGCCAAGGAGCTCGACCTGCCGCCCCACGAGGGCGTCGAGTCGGTCGCGCTCGAGGACGCCGACCCCGGGGACTGCGAGCTCGCGCTGGTGATCGGCGGTGACGGGACCATCCTGCGTGCCGCAGAGCTCACGCACGGCACGGTCACCCCCCTGCTCGGGGTCAACCTCGGCCACGTCGGCTTCCTGGCCGAGGCCGAGAGCGAGGACGTCGAGAACATCATCGAGCGGATCGTCCACCGTCGCTACTCCAGCGAGGAGCGGCTCACCCTCGACGTCACCGTTCACCTCGACAAGGAGCTGGTCGCGAGCACCTGGGCCCTCAACGAGGCCAGCGTGGAGAAGGCCGCTCGACAGCGGATGCTCGAGGTCGTGGTCGAGGTCGACGGCCGGCCGCTGAGCCGGTTCGGCTGTGACGGCGTCGTGTGTGCCACACCGACTGGGTCGACGGCGTACAACTTCAGCGCGGGCGGACCGGTCGTGTGGCCCGGAGTCGAGGCGCTGCTGATGGTGCCGATCAGCGCGCACGCCCTCTTCGCCCGTCCGATGGTGGTGGCACCCACCTCCGTCCTCGCGGTCGAGGTGCTTCCCCGCAACGAGGGACCCGGGGTGCTGTGGTGCGACGGGAGGCGCACGGTCGACCTGCCTCCCGGTGCCCGGATCGAGGTCCGTCGCGGGACCACGCCGGTGCGCCTGGTCAGGCTGCACGAGGCTCCGTTCACCGACCGCCTGGTCGCGAAGTTCGGGTTGCCCGTCGACGGCTGGCGCGGCGCCGCCGCGCGCCGGCGCCGGGCCGAGCAGTCGCGATGAGGCCGGTGTCGCAGTGATCGAGGAGATCCGGATCAGCTCACTGGGCGTGATCGAGGAGTCCGTCCTCGAGGTCGGCCCCGGGCTGACCGTGATCACGGGTGAGACCGGCGCAGGCAAGACGATGCTGGTGACCGCGCTCGGCCTGCTCCTCGGTGGCCGTGCCGACTCCGGCGCCGTGCGCACGGGTGCCCGGACCGCCCGCGTCGAAGGACTCGTGCGTGCCGACGCCGACGTGGCGGCCGTGGCCGACGAGCTCGGTGCCGAGGTGGAGGACGGCCGGCTGCTGCTCGGCCGGCAGGTCTCGGCCGAGGGTCGTTCCCGGGCGTTCCTCGGTGGTGCCTCGGTCCCGGCGTCCGCCCTGGCGCGCGTCGGTGACCTGCTCGTGGCGGTGCACGGCCAGTCCGACCAGCACCGCCTGCTGCGCGCCGAGGCCCAGCGCGAGGCCATCGACGCCTACGCCGGCCCCGCGCTCCAGGAGCTGCTGGGCCGATTCCGGGAACTGTTCACCCGGTTGCGTGCGGTCGAGGCCGAGCTGCGCGAGGTGCTCGGCTCCGCACGCGAGCGGGCTCGCGAGGCCGACGTGCTCCGGCTCGGTCTGGAGGAGATCGAGGCCGTCGACCCCCAGGTGGGGGAGGAGGACGCCCTCGCCACCGAGGAGTCCCGGCTGGGCTTCGCCGACACGTTGCGCACCGCGGCGGAGGGCGCCCGCGAGGCGCTGTCCTCCGACGAGGAGGCAGCCGACGCCCTCGGGGCGGTCGCCGCCGCGAGGCAGTCCCTGGAAGGGGTCCGCGCCCACGATCCGGAGGCGGCCTCCCTGGCGGACCGGGTGGCGGAGGTGAGCTACCTGCTCGCCGACGTGGCCGCCGACGTGGCCTCCTACGCCTCCGGCCTGGACACCGACCCTGCCCGGCTTGCGGCGGTCTCCGATCGCCGCGCCGCACTGACCACCCTGACCCGCAAGTACGGCGAGACCACCGCCGAGGTCCTTGACTGGGCGCGGACGGCTGCCCAGCGCCTCGGCAGCCTCGACGGCTCCGAGGAGCGCATCGCCGGGTTGCGTGCCGAGCGGGAGTCGCTGCGCACGGCGCTGGCGACAGGGGCGGCGAGGATCACCGCCTCTCGGACCGCTGCGGGCGAGCGGCTCGGGGCCACCGTGACCGAGGAGCTGCATTCACTCTCGATGCCGCACGCGCACTTCGAGGTGCAGCTCTCCCGGACTGCCGACGAGAACGGCCTGGAGATCGACGGGAGCCGGTGGCGCTTCACCGGCCACGGGGTCGACGAGGTGGAGCTGCTGCTGGCCGCGAACACCGGCGCCGAGCCGCGTCCGCTGGCCAAGGGCGCCTCAGGCGGCGAGCTGTCGAGGGTGATGCTGGCGATCGAGGTCGCCCTGGCCGAGACCCGCCCGGTGCCGACGTTCGTCTTCGACGAGGTCGATGCCGGTGTCGGTGGCAAGGCCGCGGTGGAGATCGGTCGACGTCTGGCCGCGCTCGCGCGCTCGGCGCAGGTGCTGGTCGTGACCCACCTGCCGCAGGTCGCCGCGTTCGCGGACCGCCATGTCGTCGTACGCAAGTCCAGCGACGGGAGCGTGACCACCTCGGGACTGACCACCCTCGACGACGAGGCCCGGGTGCAGGAGCTCTCGCGGATGCTCGCCGGTCTCGAGGCGTCCGACACGGCGATGGCGCACGCGCAGGAGCTGCTCGACGTGGCCCAGTCCGCGCGCACGAGCTGAGAGCCGATTGCGTGGGTCGTGCGCGAGCCGGCGCGAATCGTTGGTAGGGTCGAACCCCGTGGAAGACCGTACGAATCACCTGTTTCTGGTCCCGTCTCTGCTCCCTCCTCTGGGCGCCACTCGACCCCACGGGGAGTCCCCTTGCTAGCAGCGCAGCAGACCAAGCACGTCTTCGTCACCGGCGGTGTGGCCTCCTCCCTCGGCAAGGGCCTGACCGCCTCCAGCCTCGGCCGGCTGCTGCGCTCCCGCGGGCTGCGGGTGACCATGCAGAAGCTGGACCCCTACCTCAACGTCGACCCGGGCACGATGAACCCGTTCCAGCACGGTGAGGTCTTCGTCACCAACGACGGGGCCGAGACCGACCTCGACATCGGGCACTACGAGCGCTTCCTCGACACCGACCTGAACCAGATCGCCAACGTGACCACCGGGCAGGTGTACTCCACGGTGATCGCCAAGGAGCGGCGCGGCGACTACCTCGGCGACACCGTCCAGGTGATCCCGCACATCACCAACGAGATCAAGGACCGCGTCCTGGCGATGGGCGGGCCCGAGATCGACGTGGTGATCACCGAGGTCGGCGGCACCGTCGGCGACATCGAGTCGCTGCCGTTCCTCGAGGCCGCGCGCCAGGTCCGGCACGAGATCGGCCGGGAGAACGTGTTCTTCCTGCACGTCTCGCTGGTGCCGTGGATCGGCCCGTCCGGGGAGCTGAAGACCAAGCCGACCCAGCACTCGGTGGCCGCGCTGCGCTCGATCGGCATCCAGCCCGACGCGATCGTGTGCCGCGCCGACCGGGAGATCCCGGCCTCGGTGAAGAAGAAGATCTCGCTGATGTGCGACGTCGACGAGGAGGCAGTGGTCACCGCGGCCGACGCCCCGTCGATCTACGACATCCCCAAGGTCCTGCACCGCGAAGGCCTCGACGCCTACCTCGTACGCCGGCTCAACCTGCCCTTCCGCGACGTCGACTGGACGCTGTGGGACGACCTGCTCAAGCGGGTGCACCACCCCAACGAGGAGGTCACCGTCGCCCTGGTCGGCAAGTACATCGACCTTCCCGACGCCTACCTCTCCGTCGTGGAGGCACTGCGCGCAGGCGGGTTCGCGCACGAGGCGAAGGTCAAGATCGAGTGGGTCCCGTCCGACGAGTGCGCCACTCCGGAGGGCGCGGCTCGTCAGCTCGGCGAGGTCGACGCGATCTGCGTGCCGGGAGGCTTCGGCATCCGGGGCATCGAGGGCAAGCTCGGCGCGCTGACCTTCGCGCGCACCCACAAGATCCCCACGTTGGGCCTGTGCCTGGGCCTGCAGTGCATGGTGATCGAGTACGCCCGACAGAAGGCCGGCCTGGACAAGGCCGCCTCCACCGAGTTCGACCCCGAGTGTCCCGAGCCCGTGATCGCCACGATGGCCGAGCAGCGCGAGTTCGTCGAGGGCGCCGGCGACCTCGGCGGCACGATGCGGCTGGGTCTCTACCCGGCCGAGCTCAAGGAGGGCTCGGTGGTGCGGGCGGCGTACGGCGAGGCGCAGGTCCAGGAGCGGCACCGGCACCGCTACGAGGTCAACAACGCCTACCGCGAGCAGCTCGAGGCGGCCGGGCTGGTGTTCTCCGGCACCTCGCCGGACAACAACCTCGTCGAGTTCGTGGAGCTGCCGGCCGACGTGCACCCCTACTACGTCTCCACACAGGCGCACCCGGAGTTGCGCTCCCGGCCGACTCGTCCGCATCCGCTCTTCGCCGCCCTGGTGGAGGCTGCCATCCAGCGCCAGCGCGAGCTGCTGATCCCGATCGACGAGAGCGCCCTGCGTCGGCGGTGGATCGCCGACGAGGACGACTTCCTCGACGACGGGGCCTGAGCGTGCCGGGGATCGCCGACCGTCGGCTGAGCTGGCCGGTCGTGGGCACCCGGGAGATCCACCGCGACGACTGGGTGGTCACCTTGCGCGAGGACGACGTGCAGCGGCCCGGCCACCCGGAGGAGACCTTCCCGCGGCTGGTCCTCGACCACCCCGGCGCCGTGGTGGTGCTGCCGGTCGACGACCAGGAGCGGGTCTGCTGCATCCTGCAGTACCGCCACGCCGGCGGCGGCGTCTTCGTCGAGCTCCCCGCGGGCCTGTGCGACACCGACGGCGAGAACCCGCAGGTCACCGCCGCGCGTGAGCTGCAGGAGGAGGTGGAGCTCGAGGCCAGCGACTGGCGGCACCTGTTCACGCTCTACCCCTCGGCCGGCATCAGCGCGGAGAGGCACCACCTCTACCTGGCCCGCGGACTCTCGCACTCCGGCCGAGGCGACTTCGAGCTGCACGCCGAGGAGGCCGAGCTGGAGGTGGTCTGGGTGCCGTTCGAGGAGCTGCTCGAGGCGGTCCTCGACGGCCGAGTGACCGAGGCGCCGCTCGCTGCGGCAGTCCTCGCCTACGACGCGCTGCGTCACCGGGGTCGGTTGTGATGACCGTCCGGCCCGACGACGGCAGGATCGCCTCGCTGCTGCGCGAGCACGGTGTGCTCGACGGGCACAACGACCTGCTGTGGGTGGCTCGGCAGAAGGTCGGCTACGACTTCCACCGGCTCGACCTGACCGACACCGACACCTGCCGCAGCCACGGCGCCCACACCGACGTACCCCGGATGCGCGCCGGCGGCATGGCGGCCCAGTTCTGGTCGGTCTTCGTCCCGGCCACGCTCACCGGGGGTGCCGCCGTCACGGCCACGCTCGAGCAGATCGACGCCGGCCACCGGATGATCAGGCGGTACGCCGGCGAGCTGGCTCTCGCGACCACCGTCGAGGACGTCGAGCGGGCGCGCCGGCAGGGACGGATCGCCAGCCTGATGGGCGCCGAGGGCGGTCACCAGATCGATGGGTCGCTCGGCACCCTGCGGATGCTGCACCGCCTCGGCGTGCGCTACCTGACCCTGACCCACAACGACAACGTGCCGTGGGCCGACTCGGCCACCGACGAGCCCGTGCTCGGCGGCCTCTCCGACTTCGGTCGCGAGGTGGTCAAGGAGATGAACCGGATCGGGATGCTGGTCGACCTGAGCCACGTCAGCGCCGAGGTGATGCGCCAGGCGCTCGCGGTCTCCAGCGTGCCGGTGATCTTCTCGCACTCCTCGGCGCGCGCCGTGTGCGACCACCCGCGCAACGTCCCCGACGACGTGCTCGCGCGCCTGGCCGGCAACGGTGGGGTCTGCATGGTCACCTTCGTGCCGAAGTTCGTGAACCAGCGGGTCTCGGACTGGTGGACGGAGTTCGAGCGGGCTGCCGAGGCCGCCGGGGTCGAGGAGGACTCCGAGCCCGGTGAGGAGTTCCTGGCCCGCTACCGCTCCGAGCGGCCCGACCCCAAGGCCACCCTGGCCGACGTGGTGGCCCACCTCGAGCACGCCCGTGAGGTGGCCGGCATCGACCACCTCGGTCTCGGGGGCGACTACGACGGCGTCGGGGAGCTCCCCGAGGGTCTCGAGGACGTCTCCGGCTACCCCCGGCTGCTCGCCGCGCTGGCGACGAGGGGCTGGTCCGATGAGGACCTGGCCAAGCTGAGCTGCCGCAACGTGCTGCGCGCGATGGGGGACGCGGGGCTGACTGCGGCGGGCGAGCAGGCCCGGGCTTAGACTCGCGGCGTCGCCCCGACGATGTGGCGACGGTCACGTTCGTGGCCCGGGAACGGCTGAGGGAGAGACCTGTGCGCATCGGCGTGCCCAAGGAAGTCAAGAACCACGAGTACCGCGTCGCGATCACCCCGATCGGGGTGCACGAGCTGGTGTCCAACGGCCACGAGGTGCACGTGGAGCGGACCGCCGGAGTCGGCTCCTCGATCGCCGACGAGGAGTACGTCGCAGCCGGGGCCACCATCGTCGACAGCGCCGACGACGTGTGGGGCGATGCCGAGCTGGTGCTCAAGGTCAAGGAGCCGGTCGCCGAGGAGTACCACCGGATGCAGGACGGGCAGGTGCTGTTCACCTACCTGCACCTCGCCGCCGACAAGCCGCTCACCGACGAGCTGATGCAGCGCAAGGTGACCGCGATCGCCTACGAGACCGTGCAGCTGCCCTCGGGCTCGCTGCCGCTGCTCTACCCGATGTCCGAGGTCGCCGGCTGCCTCGCCCCCCAGGTCGGCGCGCACTCGCTGATGCGGGCCGAGGGCGGCAGGGGAGTGCTGATGGGTGGTGTCGGTGGCGTCGCCAACGCCAAGGTGGTCGTGATCGGTGCGGGTGTCTCGGGCCAGAACGCCGCGAACATCGCCCTCGGGATGGGCGCCGACGTCACCTTGCTGGACAACGACCTGGACAAGCTGCGGATGTCGTTCTGGCGCTACAACAACCGGGTGCACGGCCTGGCGTCGTCCAAGCTGACCATCGAGCAGCAGGTGCTCGAGGCCGACCTCGTGATCGGGGCGGTGCTGATCCCCGGCGCCAAGGCACCCAAGCTGGTCAGCAACGAGCTGGTCTCGCAGATGAAGCCCGGCTCGGTGCTCGTCGACATCGCCGTCGACCAGGGCGGCTGCTTCGAGGACACCCGCGCGACCACGCACGCCGACCCGACCTACCCCGTGCACAACTCGGTCTTCTACTGCGTGGCGAACATGCCGGGTGCGGTGCCGAACACCTCCACCTACGCGCTGACCAACGCCACGTTGCCCTACATGGTGGCGCTGGCCAACAAGGGCTGGGAGCAGGCGTGCCGCGACGACCACAGCCTGGCCCTGGGCCTGAACACCCACCAGGGACAGCTCACCAACGCCCCGGTGGGCGAGGCACACGGCATGGAGTCGGCCTCGCTCGACGGGCTGCTTGCCTGACCCGACGCCCGGGGCCCGCGCCCCGGGTCCCGGGAACCCGCCATGGACCACGAGATCTCCAGCCTGACCCGCGCCGTGCGCACCTACCTCGACCACCTCGTGGTCGAGCGCGGGCTGGCGGAGAACTCGGTGAAGTCCTACCGCCGCGACCTGCGCCGCTACCTCGGCTACCTCGACTCCGTGGGGGTGCGCGGGCTCGACGAGGTCACCGAACAGACCGTCGGCGGCTTCCTGATGGCCCTGCGGGAGGGGGACTCCGAGCACCAGCCGCTGAGTGCGACCTCGGCCGGCCGCTCGGTGGTCGCGGTCCGCGGGTTCCACAAGTTCGCGGTCCGCGACGGACTGGTCGGCCACGACCCGTCGGTCGGCGTACGACCGCCGACACCGGCCAAGCGGCTGCCCAAGGCCGTCAGCCTGCACGAGGTCGAGCGGCTGCTCGACGCCGCCGGTGCCCCCGGCACGCCGCTGGCGCTGCGGGACCGGGCCCTGCTGGAGCTGCTCTACGGCACCGGTGCACGGATCTCCGAGGCGGTGGGGCTCGACGTCGACGACCTCGACCTCGACCTCGACGTCGACCTCGACTCTCGAGCCCGGTCAGGGCGGGCCGGACCAGGGCACCGTGCTGCTGCGCGGCAAGGGGTCCAAGGAGCGGATCGTGCCGGTCGGCAGCTTCGCCCGCGCCGCGGTCAGGCAGTACCTCGACTCCGCCCGGCCCGACCTGCTGGCCAACGGCGGTGCGGCCGCCACGGCCCGTGGAGCGCTGTTCTTGAACGCCCGCGGCGGGCGGCTCTCCCGGCAGAGCGCGTGGACGGTGATCGTCAAGGCCGCCGAGCGGGCCGGCCTCACCGCGGAGGTCTCGCCGCACACCCTGCGGCACTCCTTCGCCACCCACCTGCTCGAAGGCGGTGCCGACGTCCGCGTCGTCCAGGAGCTGCTCGGGCACGCGTCGGTGACCACCACGCAGGTCTACACCCTGGTCACGGTGGACAGTCTGCGCGAGGTCTACGCCGCTGCACATCCGCGCGCTCTGGGCTAGTTCCGGACCGGCGTGGTCCAGACAGTCCGTGCACAGGTTTGTGCACAGGGCCAACGCTGCCTGTGCATCCACGGCGGGGCGTTACCCACAATCGGGGTCCAGCCGGCGCCGCTCGGCGCAGGACCGGGGCTCCGGCTTGTGAGCGAAGTCCGAGGGTGCATAGAGTCACGCCCGCGGCGTGGCGTTAAGTCGACAATCCAGCCGTCGGTGTTCACTGGAGTGGACGGACCACGAGCAAGGGAGACACCATGAGCGGCGCCGACGGATTCGGATCGACATTCGGCGGGGCGGCTCCGGAGATCCCACCGTTCGTGCGCACCCAGGTGCCTCCTGCGCAGCGGTTCGACGAGGCCCTCGGCGGGGCTTTCGACCAGTCCGCCGGGACCTTGCAGTTCCCCCCCACACCCGTGGTCGAGGACTCGGTGGAGACCCTCGACGTCGAGCTGGCCGCGACCGCCGCCCCAGCCGAGGTGGTCCTCGGCCCCACCGGCCGCCCGATGCCGCACATCCCCGAGCCACGCCCGGTGAGCACCCACGGCAACGCCCGGGTGATCTCCATGTGCAACCAGAAGGGCGGCGTCGGCAAGACCACGACCACGATCAACCTCGGCGCCTCGCTCGCGGAGTTCGGCCGCAAGGTGCTGCTGGTCGACTTCGACCCACAGGGCTCGCTCTCGGTGGGTCTGGGCCTGAACCCGCACCAGATGGACCTGACCGTCTACAACCTGCTGATGCAGCGCGACGTGACCCTCGACGACGTCGTCGTCCCCAGCGGGGTCGAGGGGATGGACCTGCTGCCCTCCAACATCGACCTCTCCGCGGCCGAGGTGCAGCTGGTCCACGAGGTCGCCCGCGAGCAGACGCTCTCGCGGGTGCTGGCCCCGGCGGTGGAGAAGTACGACGTCATCCTGATCGACTGCCAGCCCTCGCTCGGCCTGCTCACCGTGAACGCGCTCACCGCCTCCGACGGGGTGATCGTGCCCCTGGAGTGCGAGTACTTCGCCCTGCGCGGCGTGGCCCTGCTCAAGCAGACGATCGACAAGGTGCAGGAGCGGCTGAACCCGCGGCTCAGCGTCGACGGCGTCCTCGGCACGATGTACGACGGCCGCACCCTGCACAGCCGCGAGGTGATGCAGCGGCTCGTCGAGGCCTGGGGCGAGACCGTGTTCCACACCGTGATCCGCCGGACGATCAAGTTCTCCGACTCCACCGTCGCCGGCGAGCCGATCACCAGCTACGCCTCCGCCTCCGCGGGCGCCGAGTCCTACCGCCAGCTGGCCAAGGAAGTGGTCGACCGGTGTCTCGCCGAGTGAGCCTGCCTGCGGCCGACGACCTCTTCCGGGCCACTCCGCGCACCCGGGAGCAGGCGCGCCGCGACATGGCCGCGGTGCCCGACCCCTCCCCGGAGCTGCAGGACCTCGGCGAGGGGGGCCCTGCGATCGGGTCCACGCGGCGCCCGAGCGGTCGGGTCCGCCACGACGAGAAGATGACGGTCTACGTGACCAGCGACGAGCTGCTCGACCTCGAGGACGCCCGGCTCTCGTTGCGGCGTGACCAGGGGCTGGCCGTCGACCGCGGGCGCCTGGTGCGCGAGGCGATCGCGATCGCGCTCGCCGACCTCGAGGCCAACGGCTCCGAGAGCGTCCTGGTCCAGCGGTTGACGGGTCCGTGACCGACCTGGCGGTCGAGGCCAGCGGATTCGCCGTACGACTGGAGAACTTCGAGGGTCCCTTCGACCTGCTGCTGAGCCTGATCAGCAAGCACAAGCTCGACGTCACCGAGGTGGCACTGTCCCAGGTCACCGACGAGTTCATCGCCTTCATCAAGCTGGGCGGCGAGGTCTGGGACCTCGAGCAGACCACGTCGTTCCTGCTCGTCGCCTCCACCCTGCTCGACCTGAAGGCGGCACGCCTGCTGCCGCAGGGCGACGTGGAGGACGAGGAGGACCTCGCCCTGCTGGAGGCCCGCGACCTGCTCTTCGCGCGGCTGCTGCAGTACCGCGCGTTCAAGGAGGTCGCGGGGATCCTGGAGCGGCGGATGGTGGCCGAGGAGCGCCGGCACCCGCGGCTGGTGGGCCTGGACGAGCGCTTCGCGACGCTGTTGCCCGACGTGCTGATCGGCCTCGGCCTGGAGGAGTTCGCCGCGGTCGCCGCCCGCGCGCTGGCGCCCAAGCCCGAGCCCGAGCAGATCGGTCTGGCGCACATCCACGCCCCGGCGGTGAGCGTGCGCGAGCAGGCGGTCGTCGTCGTCGGCCGGCTGCGGGGGAGTGGCACGATGACCTTCCGGGCACTCGCGGCCGACGCCCCCGACACGATGACCCGGGTCGCCAGGTTCCTCGCGCTGCTCGAGCTGTTCCGTGAGGGCGTGGTCTCCTTCGACCAGATGACCCCGCTCGGCGAGCTGAGCATCCGCTGGACCGGCGGCGACGAGACCGAGATCGAGATCAACGACGAGTTCGACGGAGCGCCTCCCGAGGAGAGCGTCCCCGCCGAGGAGGACCAGCCATGAGCGAGGCGACCGTGGACACCGGGGAGTCCCTGACCGAGAGCGACACGCTCGCGGTGCCGCTGGCCGAGCTGCGGCCCGCCCTCGAGGCGGTGCTGATGGTGGCCGACCAGCCGCTCGACGAGTCGACGCTGGCCAGCACCGTCGGCTACCCGGTGGCGGAGGTCGTACAGGCCCTGGCCGGCCTCTCCGAGGAGTACGCCGAGGCCCGGCGCGGCTTCGAGCTGCGCAACGTCGCGGGCGGCTGGCGCTACTACACCCGTGAGGAGTTCGCCCCGGTAGTGGAGAAGTTCGTCCTCGACGGCCAGCAGACCCGATTGACCCAGGCCGCGCTGGAGACGCTCGCGGTGGTGGCCTACAAGCAGCCGGTCAGCCGCAGCCGGGTCTCCGCGGTCCGCGGGGTCAACGTCGACGGCGTGATGCGCACCCTGCTCACCCGCGGCCTGGTCGAGGAGGCCGGCACCGACCAGGAGACCGGGGCGCACCTCTACCGCACCTCCAACTACTTCCTGGAGCGGATCGGTGTCACCTCGCTGGAGGAGCTGCCCGAGCTGGCGCCGTTCCTGCCCGGTGTCGGGGACTACGTCGACGACGACCAGGAGTCGGTCGACGTCGCGCCGGTCGAGCCGGTCGAGCCGGTCGCGGCGAACGGTCCCGATGCCCCGTGAGGGAGGTCGAGACCGATGAGGACGGCCTGATCCGGCTGCAGAAGCTGCTGGCGCAGTCCGGGGTGGCGAGCCGTCGCAAGTGCGAGGAGATCATGCTCGCCGGCCTGGTCGAGGTCGACGGTGAGGTGATCACCCGACTGGGCACCAAGGTCGACCCGCACACCGCCGTGATCCGGGTCGAGGGGCGCCGGCTGCCCCCGGTCAGCGAGCACGTCTACCTGGTGCTGAACAAGCCGCGCGGCGTGGTCTCCACGATGTCGGACCCCGAGGGTCGTCCGACGCTGAGCGACTTCGTCGCCGACCGACCCGAGCGGTTGTTCCACGTCGGCCGGCTCGACACCGACACCGACGGCCTGATCCTGCTGACCAACGACGGCGACTTCGCCCAGAAGATGGCACACCCCTCCTATGAGGTGGAGAAGACCTACGTCGCCGAGGTGGAGGGCGTGGTCGCCAAGTCGACCCTGGCGACGCTGCTCGCCGGCGTCACCCTCGAGGACGGGCCCGTGCAGGTCCGCGAGGCGCGGGTGCGCTCCAGCCACGGCCAGCGCTCGATCGTCGAGCTGGTGATCCACGAGGGTCGCAACCGGATCGTGCGCCGCCTGCTCGACCACGTCGGGCACCCGGTGCAGCGGCTCAGCCGCACCCGGATCGGCCCGGTGCGGCTGGCCGACCTGAGGACCGGCACGCTGCGCGAGCTCGACGACCGCGAGGTCGGCACGCTGCTGGACGTCGCCGGGCTCTGATCCGCGACCCGGCAGCACGACCCGGCGGCACGGCGATAGGGTCGCAGAGACGGTGACGACGGCCGGCCCGGCGTACGACTCCTGTCACCGCAGACTCGAGGAGGCACAGTGTCCGTGCGCGCCGTCCGGGGTGCCACCCAGCTCGAGAGCGATGCCCGCGAGCACATGCTCGACCGGGTCGCCGAGATGGTGCGCGGGGTGATGGAGGCCAACGAGCTCGACGTCGAGGACTTCATCTCGATCATCTTCACCGCCACCTCCGACCTGCACGCGGAGTTCCCGGCGTACGCCGCCCGTCAGCTCGGCTTCGAGGACGTCCCACTGATCTGCGCCCGGGAGCTGGAGATCGAGGGCTCGATGCCGCGGGTGGTCCGGATGATGGCGCACATCGACACCGACCTGTCGCGGGCCGGGATCACCCACGTCTACCTCCACGGCGCCTCGGCGCTGCGCCGCGACCTGGCCCGGGTGCGGGAGGTCCCCGATGAGTGAACGTGGCGCCGAGCTGACCGGTCCGGTCCATGTCGTCGGCGCGGGCCTGCTCGGCACCTCCGTCGGCCTCGCCTGCAGCCGCGCCGGTCTCGAGGTCTGGCTCTCCGACCCCAACCACGAGCACGTCCGCACGGCCAGCGGCCTGGGCGCAGGCAAGGCCGCTCCCGCCGAGGGCGCCGCCCAGCTCACCGTGGTGGCGGTGCCCCCCGACCACATCGCCGAGGTCGTGGCCGAGGCACTGGAGCGCGGGGGAGTCGTGACCGACGTCGGCAGCGTCAAGGGCCTGCCGCTCGACCTGGTCTCCGACCAGGTCGGGGAGGCGCTGCTGGCGCACTACGTCGGCAGCCACCCGATGGCGGGCAGCGAGCGCTCCGGTCCGCTGGCTGCGACGTCGGCGCTCTTCGACGGGCGGCCGTGGGCCGTGACCCCGCACGTGCACTCCTCGCCCCAGGCGGTGGCCCTGGTCGAGGCGCTGGCGCTCCTGTGCGGCGCCGAGCCGATCCGGCTCTCCCCGGTCGAGCACGACCGAGCGGTGGCGCGCACCTCGCACCTACCGCACCTGCTGGCCGTACTCACCGCGGGCCAGCTCGCCGAGGCCCAGCCCGAGCACCTGTCGCTCTCTGGCCAGGGGGTCCGCGACGTCACCCGGATCGCGGCCGGAGACCCGGTGATGTGGGGCCAGATCATCCGTGCCAACCAGGCAGCCGTGAGCGAGCTGCTGCGCGACGTGCAGTCAGACCTGGCGCGTCTCGTGGAGGTCCTCGCCGCCGGCGACGAGGACTCACTGAGCGAGATCCTCGTGCGTGGTGTCAGCGGCACCCGGGCGATCCCGGGCAAGCACGGCGGCCCGGCGCTGGCCACGGCTTCGCTGTTCGTCTCCGTGCCCGACCACCCCGGCGAGCTGGCGCGGCTCTTCGCCGACGTCGGCGAGATCGGTGTCAACATCGAGGACCTCTACATCGACCACGACCCCGGCCGCCCGGTCGGGCTGGTCGAGCTGGTGGTGCAAGACACCGCCGCCGAGACGCTCCGGGAGTCCCTGGAGACCCGGAGCTGGCTCACCCACCGCTAGGCGCAGCGGAGACCTGGGCCGCGAGCGCGGCCCGCGAGCTGACGTCGAGCTTGGCGAAGGCCCTGGACAGGTGCGCCTCGACGGTCTTCTCGCTGAGGAACAGCCGGGCCGCGATCTGGCGGTTGGTGCGTCCCTGACCGACGAGGTCCGCGATCTCCCGCTCGCGGGGGCTCAGCGAGTCCACGCCCAACGTCCCGGGGGCCCGCGGGCCGCCCCGACCCAGCCGGCGTCCGCGGCGGCGCAGCTCGCGGGCGGCCTCCTCCCGGGTCCGCCGGGCGCCGCACAGCTCGGCCAGCCGGTGCGCCTCGGTGAGGTGCGCCAACGCGTCCTCGGGCCGGGTGGCGGACCGCCCGGCGAGCAGCTGCGCCAGGGCCAGGTCGTGGTCGGCACCGATGGCGGCAGCGGCGGCCACCGACTCCCGCGCGAGCATCAGCGCGCGCTCGTCGTCTGCCGAGGCCAGGGCCACCAGTGCCGCAGCACGGCGGGCGGCGGCCAGCGCACCGAGCAGGCCGGAGGCGGCCGCCAGCTCCTCGGCACGCAGCGCCGCAGCCCTGGCCTCGTCGTGACGGCCGGTCGCCAGCAGCGCCTCGACGAGTCGGGGCGCCCACCGGCAGACCCAGGACGGGTCCACGTCGTAGGCCGCGAGCAGGTCGACCGCCTCCTCGGCACGGCCGTCGGCCAGCAGCACCGCACCCAGCACCGTGCGCGCGACGGTCACCGACGCCGAGTCCTCGAGCTCCTCGGCGATCGCGACGCTCTCGGTGGCCGCGGCCAGCGCCGGTGGCAGCTCGCCCCGTTCGAGCAGCACCCAGGCACGGGTCCACAGCGCCCACTGGGTCGACTGCGTGTGGTGCGCCAGGCGCGCGGTGACCTCGACCTGCTGAGCCGCCTCGTCCGCCTCGTCCAGCCTGCCGAGCATCCCCAGGGCCAGCACCTCCGGGAGCGCCAACGGCACCGCGGCGCTGAGGTTGCCGGCCGAGCGGGCTGCACTCGCGGCGCGTCGGCTGATCTCGGCGGCGGCAGCGAAGCGCTCCACGGCCATCAGCGCCCACGGCACCGGCGTGACCAGCTCGCCGTGGACGGCCAGCTCCTCGGCCGTGGCGTCGCGCAGGTCGGCCTCGGCCCGCCGGGCGTGTGCCGTGGACTGGTGCGCGTCGCCCTCGAGGAGCCGCACCATCGCCAGCACCGCGTCGCCGATCGCCCGTAGGACCGGGTCCTCGGGAGCGGAGGCGCCCAGCTGCACGGCCCAGCGCGCCATCGAAGCGTAGTCGCCGATCTCGTAGGCCGAGAGTGTGAGCGCTGCCAGGAGCTCGTCGTGCAGCCGTTGCTCCGCCGCGGACCCCACCAGCCGGGTCAACCGGCGCTGCGCCGAGGCGTGCCGGCCCAGCTGGCGCTCGACCGAGGCCGCGACCAAGGACAGCTCGAGCCGGTCCCGCGCCGGCCCGTCACCGAAGGACAGGCCCTCCTCGGCCGCTGCCAGTGCCTCCTCGAGCCTCCCGGCCTGCACCAGGACGCGCGCGAGGTCGGCGAACCGGTCGGCGCCGCGGGGTGGGGCGACCCGCATGGAGGCCAGCAGCCAGTCAGCAGCGATGTGCGGCGACCTGCGGCGTACTCCCGCCGCTGCCGCGCGAAGGGTCTGCGCCGCAGCCAGGTCTCCGGGGCGGGCGGAGTGGACGAGGTGGTGGGCCACGGCGGTCAGGGGAGCGGCGGCGCGGGTGAGTGCGGCCGCCGCTCGGGCGTGAGCGTCGAGACGGGTGGCCTCGGACATCGCGCCGTGGACGGCGGTGCGCAGCACCGGGTGCCGGAAGCGGTACTCACGGGGAGTCTCGGCCGGGACGAGGAGGCCTCGACCCACCAGCTCGTCGAGCGCCGAGGACCACGCGGCGGGAGCGAGCTCGGCGACGTCGGCCGCGACGTCGACCAGGAACGGGTCGCCCAGCACGGCTCCGGCCTCGACCAGCTCCCGGGCCGGTGCCGCCAGGTGTCGCAGCTCACCGCTCACGGCAGCGACGATCCCCGAGGGAAGCGGCGCCCCCGGTCCCGCACGGTGCAGCTCGGTGAGCAGCAGCGGGTTGCCGCCGGAGGCCTCGAAGAGCTGCGCGCGCTCGGGCGCCGTGAGCCCGGAGAGCAGCTCCAGTGACTGCTCGGGGGTCAGCGGCTGGAGCTCGAGCAGGTCGGCGGCGCGGGCGGCGGAGCGAGCGGCCGCGACCAACCCGTCGGCGACCTGGCCGGGACGCAGGGCGAGGAGGACGAGGTGCGCTCCCGCGGGAGGGCGGCGTACGAGCGTGTCCAGCAGCTCGAGCGAGGCGGGGTCGGCCCAGTGCACGTCGTCCAGGGCGATCAGGCTCGGCGGCTCGCCCGGCCCACGGTCGAAGTCGGCAGCGAGGTCCCGGAAGAGCCGCCAGCGTTCCTGCGCTCCGGCGGGCGGTGCTCCCGAAAGTCCGCCGAACAGGGCCAGCGGCACGTCCCCCTCGTGCTCGGTCGCCCGGCCCCGCCGCGACTCGAAGCCACGACGTCGCGCCTCCTCGACCGCCAGCTCGAGCAGCCGGGTCTTGCCGATCCCGGCCTCGCCGAGCAGGACGAGGACCCGGTCGGCACCCGTGGCCACTGCGTCGAGGGCGTCGTCGAGCACCGCCAGCTCGTCGTCGCGGCCCACCAGGTCCATCTCCGGAGCATGACAACCCCACTGCCGCTTTGGGTAGGGAAACCCCCGATGTTCTCGGCGTCCGCGTCGGTCAGGCTCGAAGGACAGTCAAGCCAGACAAGGAGCACGACATGACCACCACACACCGACCCACCGGCACCGCCGGACCGAGCACATCGGCATCCGCCTCGACCCGGGCAGGCAACGAGTCGGTCTTCCGGGCCTCGGCCGTTGCGATGTACGCCGGCGACATCGAGGAGTTCCTGCGGTTCTGGACCAGCGATGGCCGCTACGAGGTGGCCTACCCGGTCGCCGGGCTGCCCGCCGTCGTCCAGGGCCAGGACGAGTTCAGGCAGCTCTTCGGCGGCCTGACCTCTGCCACCGAGCGGATCGAGGTCCACGATGTCCGCTTCCACCAGACCGAGGACCCCGACGTGGCCTTCGTGGAGGAGCGGATGGTCGCCGACCTGCGCGGGGGTGGCACCTACGAGAACATCCTCGCCCTGCGGGTCACCTTCCGGGACGGGTTGATCCGTGAGATCTACGAGTACTACGGGCAGGTCGCCCACCAGGAGCTCGTCGACGGTCTGGGGGCAGGACGATGACCACCACGCGCACCGAGCTGCACGGTCCCGGGCTCACCGACGTGCGGATGATGGTCGTGGTGCACTCCGGCTTCCGCCGGGAGCTGCGTCTCGGGGTGTCCGCCGTACGCGGCACCGCCGAGGGCGACGTACGCCGGGCCACGGAGGTGGCCGACCACGTGGAGCTGTTCCTCGGCTTCCTGCACCACCACCACACCATGGAGGACGACCTGCTCTGGGCGCCGCTCGCCGAGCGGGTGCCGGGCGAGGTGGCCCACCTCGTCGACCTGATGCAGGAGCAGCACGAGGGCGTGCACGACGCGCTCGTGCGGACCCAGGAGCTCGTCCCTGCCTGGCGCGCCGGGGCCGGAGCCGAGGACCGCGACGCGCTGGCCGACTCGCTCCACGAGCTGGTGAGGGCCATGTGCGAGCACCTCGACACCGAGGAGGAGCACGTGCTGCCGCTGATGGCCCGGCACCTCACCGGTGCGGAGTGGGAGGAGTTCGCCCGCCAAGGGATGGAGTTCATCCCCACGAGGCTGATGCTGGTGGGCTTCGGGATGATGCTCTACGAAGGCGACCCGGACGCCGTGGGTGTGGAGATCGGCAAGATGCCGGCGCTGCTGCGACCGATGCTGCCCGTGCTCGGCCGGCGTGCCTACCGGCGCTACGCCCGGCGGCTGCACGGCACTCCCGCCCCGGCGAAGAGCTGAGCGGGAGCCGGGGTGGCGGAGCACACACAGCTGCCGAGTCGCCCCGGCACTCTCGAGGCCAGTGATCGGCGGTGCCACCGGTAGGGTGGGTCGTTGCAGAGCCCCCGTCCGGGGCAGCGGAGCAACCAGGAGCGAGCACGTGGTGAGCACAGTCGTCGTGGCGATGGACGGTCCCTCGGGATCGGGCAAGTCGAGCACCTCGCGTGGTGTGGCGACGCGCCTCGGACTGCGCTACCTCGACACCGGCGCGCAGTTCCGCGCGATCACCGCCTGGATGCTCGACCACGAGGTGGACCTGACCGACCCCGACGCCGTCGCGGCGCGGGCGGGGGAGCCGCAGCTGGTCTCCGGCACCGACCCGCAGGACCCCACGATCACCGTGGACGGCGTCGACGTCGCGGAGCGGATCCGCTCCGAGGAGGTCACCGGCAGCGTCAGCGCCGTCGCGTCCGTGCCCGCTGTGCGGCAGCGGCTGCTGGAGCTGCAGCGCTCGGTGATCGGCGAGGGCGGCATCGTCGTGGAGGGCCGCGACATCGGCTCGGTGGTCGCCCCCGACGCGCAGGTCAAGCTCTACCTGACCGCGGACCCGGCGGCCCGTGCGGCCCGTCGTACGGCGGAGAACGGCGCGGCCTCGGTCGAGGCGACCCAGGCCGACCTGCTGCGCCGCGACGCGATCGACAGCGGCCGCGCCACCGCGCCGCTGACCATGCCCGATGGAGCCGTCCATCTCGACACCACCCCGTTCACCCTCGACGAGGTGATCCAGCAGGTCGTGGAGATCATCGAGCAGGTCGGCGCCACCGCGGAGTCGACGGGGTGAGCAGGTCATGACCGAGGCTCTCCGCGTCGACGGTGGAGAGCTGCCCTCGATCGCCGGAGTCAGGGCACCCCGCACCCGTCTGCTGGCTGCCGGTCGCCCGGTGGCGCGCGGGCTGCTCAAGGCCTGGTTCGACCTCGAGATCCACGGGGCCGCCCACGTCCCGGCGCACGGCCCGGTGGTGATGGCGGCCAACCACGTCGGCTGGGTCGACGGGCCCATGCTCGCGATCTGCTCGCCCCGGCCGGTGCACGCGTTGACCAAGCTGGAGATGTTCGAGGGCGCCTTGGGGCCCTTCCTGCTCCGGGCCGGGCAGATCCCGCTGGACCGTGGCAACGTCGACCTGACCGCCATCCGCACCGCCCTGGCCACGCTGCGCGCCGGCCGCCTGGTCGGCGTCTTCCCCGAGGGCACCCGGGGGACCGGAGAGCTCACCTCGACCCGGCCGGGAGCGGCCTACCTCGGACTGGTGACCGGAGCCCCCGTGGTCCCCGTCTCCTTCCTCGGCACCCGTCTGCCCGGCGGCTCCAGCAGCTCGATCCCTCCCCGCGGCAGCCGGATGGCAATCACCTACGGCGAGCCGGTGCGCCTGACGCCCCGGCCGTGGCCACGCACCCAGACCGAGGTCGCCGAGGCCGCCGACGTGGTGAACGAGGCGATCCGGGTCACCATGCGCGCCGCTGAGGACCTGACCGGCCTGACCCTGCCCGGACCCCTGGGCCCCCCACGCAACCAGAAGAAGAAGTGAGCATGAGCACCCACGACAGCGACACCACCGAACCCACCGAGACCCGGGTCCCGATCCTGGCCGTCGTCGGCCGCCCCAACGTGGGCAAGTCGACCCTGGTCAACCGCATCATCGGCCGGCGCGAAGCGGTGGTCGAGGACAAGCCCGGCGTCACCCGCGACCGGGTCTCCTACGACGCCAACTGGAACGGCCGCGCCTTCACCGTCGTGGACACCGGCGGCTGGGACCCCGACGCCCAGGGGCTCGCCGAGAGCATCCGGGCGCAGGCCGAGATCGCGGTGAAGGTCGCCGACGCGGTGCTGTTCGTCGTCGATGCCGGCGTCGGGATCACCGACCACGACGAGGCTGTGGTGAAGATCCTGCGGGCGGCCAAGAAGCCCGTCGTACTCGCCGCCAACAAGGTGGACGACCAGCGCGCCGAGGCCGAGGCCTACGGCCTGTGGCACCTCGGCCTGGGGCAGCCCTGGCCGGTCTCCGCCCTGCACGGCCGCGGGTCGGGTGACATGCTCGACGCCATCCTGGCCGCGTTGCCGGAGACGCCGCCAGAGCAGTTCAACGAGGTCGGCGGGCCGCGGCGGATCGCCATCATCGGCCGGCCCAACGTGGGCAAGTCCTCGCTGCTGAACAAGCTGGCGGGGGAGAACCGGGTCGTCGTCGACGACGCGTCGGGCACCACCGTCGACCCGGTCGACGAGCTGGTCGACCTGGGCGGTCGCACCTGGCGGTTCATCGACACCGCCGGCATCCGCAAGCGGGTGAAGACCGCCTCGGGACACGAGTACTACGCCTCGCTGCGCACCGAGACCGCGATCGAGCGCGCCGAGGTGTGCGTGCTGGTGATCGACGGCTCCCAGTCGGTCTCCGAGCAGGACATGCGGATCATCCAGACCGTGCGCGACTCCGGCCGCGCGCTGGTGATCGCATTCAACAAGTGGGACCTCGTCGACGAGGAGCGCCGCTACTACCTCGACCGCGAGATCGAGCGTGACCTGGTGCAGGTGCAGTGGGCTCCGCGGATCAACCTGACCGCCCGCACCGGCTGGCACATCGACCGGCTGGTGCCCGCCATCGACCGGGCCCTCGAGGGCTGGGAGACCCGGATCACCACCGGTCAGCTGAACGCCTTCCTGGGCCGCCTGGTCGCCGAGCACCCACACCCGGTGCGCGGCGGCAAGCAGCCCAAGGTGCTCTTCGGCACCCAGCCGAACACCTCGCCGCCGACGTTCATCCTGTTCACCAGCGGGAAGTTCGACGCCGGCTATGAGCGCTTCATCGAGCGGCGCCTGCGCGAGGAGTTCGGCTTCGTCGGCACCCCGATCAACCTGCAGGTGCGGGCGCGGGAGAAGCGCAAGCGCTGATGCTCGCGCGCTGATCCAGCCATTACCGACGCGGCTCGCCCTGGACTGGCCTACCGTCGAGGAATGTCCCGTTCCCGACTCGCGCTCGTGGCGCTGGCACTCTCCGCGCTCCTGGGCTCCTCCACGGGCGCGCAGGTCTCGGCAGCCTCCTCGGCCAGGGTCGCGGCGCTTCCGCACGTGGGCGGATGCCAGGTGTTCCCGGCGAACAACTTCTGGAACCGCAGCATCGGCGAGCTGCCGGTGCACCGGCTCAGCGCGACCTGGCTTTCGCAGATGTCGACCGACCGGCGGCTGCACCCGGACTTCGGCCCGTCGTACGGCGACGGCCCGAACTACGGCATCCCGGTCACGGTCGTGCGCAAGTCGCACCGGCGCGTCCCGGTGCGCTTCGCCTACGGAGCCGAGAGCGACCGGGTGCGCTACCCGCTGGGGCGCGACACCCGGATCGAGGGCGGCCGCAACTCCGGCGGCGACATGCACGCCGTGATCGTCGACCGCGACCTGTGCCGGCTCTACGAGACCTGGAACACCCGGGTGCGAGGTGGCCGCTGGGTCGCCGGCTCCGGGGCGACATGGTCGTTGCGCTCCAACAGCCTGCGCCCCGACGGGTGGACCTCCGCCGACGCCGCCGGGCTGCCGATCCTGCCCGGCCTGCTGCGGTGGAGCGAGGTGCGCGGGGGACAGGTCAACCACGCGATCCGCTTCACCACCGACCGCACCGCACGCCAGCACCTGTGGCCGGCCCGTCACGACGCCGGCTCCGGGTCGGCGTACCCGCCCATGGGAGCGCGGTTCCGCCTGCGCGCAGACTTCTCCGAGCAGGGGTACGGCGCCCACGCCCGCACCGTGATCCGCGCGATGAAGACCTACGGCCTCGTGCTGGCCGACAACGGGTCCCCGTGGTTCTTCCAGGGGGAGCAGAACGCCGCCTGGCCGGGGTCGATGATCGAGCAGCTCAAAGGCATCCCCGCGTCCGCGTTCGAGGCGGTCGACACCACGTCGCTGAGGATCAGCAGCAACTCGGCCGCCACCCGCTGACCCGATTCGGGCCAGCCCGCAGCGCTGGGGTAGGGTTCCATTCGCTTCGAAGGTCGGCTCGACCGACGAGGTTTTCGGGCTGTGGCGCAGCTTGGTAGCGCACTTGACTGGGGGTCAAGGGGTCGCAGGTTCAAATCCTGTCAGCCCGACCGAAAAACCGCCTCTGACCTGCGGGAACGCAGATCAGAGGCGGTTGGGTTTTCTAGCGAGAAGGCCTTGTGCCGCACTTACTCCCCGTTTACTCAGCCGACACAGGGCTCAGAGAGCGGCAAGATCGATCCGAATTGGCCCACCCGAGACAGCCCCTCCCGACGAGTCACTCGGATTCGCCGAGCTCCTGCAGGATGTGGGCCCCACGCCTGGCGGGAGAACTGGCGGGGCACCCGCGGCCTGAGCGTGCTGGGCACCCTGCTTGGCGCGGTGCTCGTGGCCAACTGGGTCTTCCTGCGGGCCAGGGAATCACCCCTGGCCATCGTGATGCTGGGCGCACTGGTGCCGGTCACCGTGATTACCCTGCTGTTCGTTGGCGCACCTACCGGCGGCGGTGGCCGCGGCCCCCGACGACCTCGCGCGGGAATGATGCGACTGGGCTTCGTGGGGGCAGATCGGCATCGTCGGATGAGGGGCGAAAGTGATAAGATTACCTTATGACTCTGCTGGCCGAGTACCGCGATGCCCGTCGCGTTGAGGACATCGCGCGGCTGCGGCGTTCCCTTGCTCTGCGCGCGATGGTTGCGACTGGCATGAACCAGCGTCAGATCGCCGAGGCGGTGGGTATCACTCAGCCTGCGGTCAGTCAGCAGTTCAAGTTCGCCCCTGAGGTAGACGATGTGCACCCCGTGATTCTCCTGGAGGCGGCTGCGCCGATCCTCAAGGCGGTGGCCGCGGAGCACGGCTACTCACGGCTCTCCGTTTTCGGGTCGGTCGCCCGCCACGAGGCACGTCCTGACTCCGACATCGACCTTCTTGTCGAATCGCCTGAAGGCACGTCGTCGTTCGGCTTTCTGCGTTTCAAGAAGCTCATCGAGCAGGTCCTTGGCCGGGAGGTCGATCTGGTCGACTACGGCGGTCTCAAACCCAAGCTGGATGACGACATCCGGCGTGAGGCTGTGCTGCTCTGATGGACCGCAAGGCGTCCAAGGAAGTTGCTCCACATCCGGGGTTGGCTCGAGCGCGTTGAGCAGATCATCGCCCGCGGCAGGGGTGCTTACCTCGCCGACGCCTTGCTCCGGGAGGCCGGCGACTCGCTGATGATGAAGTTGGGTGAGGCCGCCAACCGACTGTCGCGACTGGAGGTTCTGGCACCTCGCGGCGTCGAGTGGGCGCTCGCGGTGGCCAACCGAAACTTCCTGATCCATCAGTACGACGAGATCAACCGCGCTTTGACCTGGGCGACGTTGTCGGTCGACCTCCCGGCATGGAAGTCCTCACTGGAACCGCTGTTCGCGCAAGCCGAGACGAGCATCGGGAACGATTCTGACTGAGGTCCGTCCGACGCCTGGCGAGAGGTCGTAGTTCTCCCCCGAGATGCTCACCCTCGTTCATCCGATTGGTCGCGGTTCCGTCTCCTCGTCTGCCAGCCCCGCCTCGCGGCACGGCTGCGCAGGCGGCGTAACCGCTCTGCCTCGAGCTCCGCTCGCTCGCTCTGCCGGCGAAGGCGTCGCTCCGCGCTGTCGGCCTTGCGTTGCTCGGCGGCTACGACGGAAGGGGACCTGACCGGCCAGACGTAGGGCAGGTCGTCAGGGACGTCCGAGAACAGTTGTGAGTAGTGCTCGCGATCCTTGCGAACGAGCGCGGACTGGTGACTGCGGTGCACTGCCTCGTCACCGAGCCATGGAGGCAGCGCGTCGGCGGCAGCCAGCTCGGGCTGGGTGCGCACGGTGATGAGGCCGGCCGCGCGCAGGTCCGTGGCGATCGTGGGCGCGCAGGTGTCGCCGAAGCCGAGCTCGGTCCAGGCCTCGCAGCACGCGAATCCGTAGCGGCCAAGGGCTTCCTCGAATCCCTTCCACATGAGGACAGCCGGGTGGTTCTTCCACCCGTAATCGGCCCACGTCAAAGCACGTACGACTTGGATGGTCTCCACGCGCTGCTTGCCGAGCCGCTTGCGATCCAGAGCACGCGCCGAGCGCTCGAAGTCGGCGTAGGGCAGGAATGTCTGCACCGCCCCAGTGTGCCCGCGAAACAAAGTGGATTCGTCGGTAACCGCAGAGGCACCGAGCCTTTCAGGAGTGCGGCAAGACGTCCTTGACTGCGTCGACCACCTTCGCCAGAGCGGGGCGGTCATCACCGCCGCTGGCCCAGGCAGGGTCCTGCGGCAGGGGACCCATCGGGTCTGAGTCCTTGGGTGCGTTCTCTCGCAGAGCGAGCGAGCGGCGGAAGGCTTCGTCCAGCCCCACCAGGCGATGTCCCTCCGGCAGCAGCATCTCCTGGAAGTCGTCGTCCGCCGCCACCATGTCGTGGTGGAGGCTCTCGACTAGCGCCTCGACCGTGGAGCGAGGCACGTCGGTGAGGCTGCCTGCCAGGGTGCCGACCAGCGCGGTCGGCAGCAACGGCACGTTGATCTGCGGTCGCTCCAGTCCTGCGTGCCCGGTGTAGGTCTCGAGCAGCGCGCCATAGCGCAACTGGTCGGGTCCGCCCACGTCGAAGTGTCGGGATGGGCCGGCGTACTCGAGTGCGCCGACCAGCGCCTCGAGCACGTCCACGATGGCGATCGGCTGCACCATGGAGTCCATCCATGTCGGCACGGTGTGCACGGGCATCCGTTCGCTGACCTGCCGGATGATCTCGAAGGAGGTGGACCCGCTGCCGAGGAGCACCGCTGCGCGCAGCACGACGACAGTCGCGGCTACGTCGCTGAGGATTCGTTCGACCTCGCGTCGGGACCTGATGTGCTCGGAGAGCTCGTCCTCGGCCACGTTCGGAACGAGTCCGGACAGGTAGATGACCCGGTCGACGCCTTGGGTTCGGACCCCCTCGGCAAGGTTGGTGGCAGCCTTGCGGTCGGCCTCGGCGAAGTCGTCGCCGCTCATTCCGTGGATCAGGTAATAGACGGCGTCCATGCCTTCACAGGCGGCCGTGACCTGATCGGCGTCGAGGGCGTCCATCACGAGAGTCTCTACGCGATCGCCCCACCACGGTTGCTCTCGGTCGGGGTCGGAGGTAGTGGTGCGGACCTCGTGGCCGCGCGCGAGCAGCAAGGGCACAATGCGACCGCCGACGTAGCCGGTCGCACCTGTCACCAGAATCTTCAACTTGTCCTCAGCTCTCCGTGCGAGTCTTCGGCCACCCAGGGCCACGTGCGGGTCGTGGCGTCCGGCCTCCGGGCACCGCAGATGCTAACGAGAGCGTAGTTCTGCCGTGGGCGCCGGCCGGTCGGACCGACCCTGAGCGCACCTAGAAGTCGCCTGCGCGTCGCAGACGTCGTGGCCGTCCGTCGGGGTCGTGCAGGAGGGCGTACGGCGCCGCGGCGAGCGCGCGCGTCAGCAGCCCGAGGTCGGGTGGCTCGATCCGACGGAGACGCCCCGCCGGCCGCGGACCGGCCTGGCCGGCATGGTGCCACGCCTCCAGGCTTGCCGCACTCGCCGCGTAGGTGGCGAACATGTCCGCTGGCGAGAGGCAGTCGGCCATCGCATCGGCCAGATCTTCAGAGTCTCGGTCCAAGTGCTCGGCGGCCAGGGTGAGTCGGAGTCGGCGGCCGTACTCACCCTCCCGGTCGATGACGACCGCCGAGAGCTCGGAGTCGTGGGTCCACGATCGCCGGTTGAAGTTGTCGGAGCCGATCGTGGTCCAGGTGTCGTCGATGACGCAGGCCTTGGCGTGCACGTAGACCGGAGTGCCGGCATGGTTCTCGAGGCCGTAGACCGCGACCCTGTCGGGAGCCTTCCGCAGCAGGTCTTGCATCGCTCGGCGCTGGCCCTCCAGTTGCGGCAGCCGACCCAGCACGCCCTCCAGGTCGGGGTACTGGGGCACCACCCCGATGATGAACAGGTCAGGGTCCTGGTCCAACACCGCGCTGAACATCTGGGCGACATGACGCCCCCACAGATACTGGTCCTCCACATAGACCAGTCGACGGGCGCGCTCCATCGCCTTCGTGTACCCGCGCGCCACACTTCTCTCCCCGCCTCTGGCGAAGGGGTAGTCCCGGCTGGACGGCAGGTTCGGGTACGTCCGCAGCAGCTGCACCACGTGCGTGCCTCCGGGGACGGGAGGCGGCGGCGGCAACTGTGCCGGCAGCAGGCTGGGCATCGGGTCCGGGACAGCAGGTGTACTCCGCCGCCGCAGTCCCCACCTGCGACGGGGACTGCCATCCAGCGGAGCCGGATCCTCCCAGCGCTCCCGGAAGACTGTCTCCACATCGTGCACTGCCGGGCCGGAGATCGCGGCCTGGACGTCGTGCCACGGTGGCGTGGCGCCGTACTCTTCGGCCATGCCGTCGGACTGCGGGTCGCCGCCGTGGGTGGCATCGTCGCGGCGGGAGTGGCACAGGTCGATGCCACCCACATACGCGACATCGCGTGAGGGGTCGTCCTGGTGTCGCAGCACGACCAGCTTCTGGTGATGGGAGCCTCGGTTCCGGACCCGCATATCAAGCCACGCCTCCACGCCGAGCGCTCGCAATCGCGCTCCGAACTCGGCGTTGTCGCCCTCGGCATCGGCCACCGCTGCCATGCGGGAGTGCCACACCAGTCCCCGTACGTCGACCCCGCGGGCGGCGGCCCGGCCCAGCACGGCCAGGACCTCGCTGCCCGGCTCGCCGGTGAGTCGCTCGTCGGCGTCGCCCTGCCAGTCCGCGAAGACGATGAGATCTCCAGCCCCGGTGGCCTCGATCCGCTCGAACAGCTCGGCGAAGTACGTCGTGCCGTGGACCAGCGGCCGCACCAGGTTTCCCTCCGACCACGCATGGCCCGGGTGGACGTCATCGAGCCTTGTCTGTCCGTTGCCGCGCTCAGCGGGAGTCAGCAGCCAAGCGAGGGCGTCATCCGTAGTGGACACGGACACACCATGACACAAGCGACGTGTCGAGCGAGGAGATTGCGACTCGCTTCCGACTCAGCCTAGATCCGGACTCGCCGACCAGGGCTCCGGCGGCCGATCTCCCGGCATGGAAGTCCTGATTGGTACCGCTGTTCGCCCACGCCGAGACGAGCATCGAGAGCGAGTCTGACTCAGAGCCCGACCCTCGAGCTGGCGCAGGGCCGGTTCCCGGGACTGTGACGGGCAGGGCCACCGACCAGCGACTCCGCAGCGCCCACTCGTCGAGGATGACGGCGCGAGTGCGCCCGTGCTGGCAGGGCAGCGGTTCAAGCGCGGGACTCGTAGCCGTGCCAGCCCTCGGGCGTCTGCTCCAGCGGCTGCCAGCGTGGGATGTAGTGCTCGAGGAAAACCTGCCCGAGCAGCGCTCCGCGCGACCGCACACCCGTCTTCTCGAAGATCGCCTTGAGGTGGTCTTGGACCGTGTACGCCGAGAGGTGCAGTCGGTCGGCGATGTCCTTGGTGGCCAGGCCGGCGATGCACATGCGGGTCACGTCCATCTCGCGCGGGGTCAGCCCGTAGGCGAGAGCAACGAGCGGCGCGACCTCGGAGGGCGAGGCCTGCTGGAGGACCACCACGGTCCGACCCTTGCCGCCGCTGAGCCGACTTCCGTAGAGCAGCAGCCAGGTGCCATCGGCGGCTCGCAGGCGGGCGCGTGCCGCCGTCTCCAGGGGGTCCTCAGAGGTCGCGTTGCGGGCTCGGGCTGCTACGGCCTGAAGGGCCTTCGACTCCCCGGGGGTCTCAGGTGGCGGGTTCTCGGTGATGAGGCTGATCCACCGCTCGGCCGCCGGTGTCAGTGACTCGACGTTGCCGTCGGCGTCGAAGGTCACCACGCCGGGGCCGACCGTGTCCGCCATCGCCCCGGCCGCGATCGTGCTCACCAGCGCGCGACGTGCGCCGGCGGCGATCACGGCGGAGAGGCGGGCGAGAAGGGCGACGTCGTCGTCGGCAAACCAGGCGCGGCCTTCGTCGCGGAGCAATCCAACGGCGGCCCAGTAGCCGTCCCCGTCAACCATGCTGCCGCGCAGCTCGTCCCCGATCCCGACCTCGCGGTGGGATCGGTGACGTGCGCTACGCATCAGGTCGCCGTGGGTGGCTTGGCTCGTGGCCCCGGCCAGTTGACCCGAGCCGGCGAGGAAGCTCCACTTGTTGACGTCCTCGACGACGTACTCGTACTGCGCGAGCCACGACCCGCTGCAGGTCACTGCGCGGTTGACGCTGCCGGTGAGCAGGACCGTGCCCGGGTCGACTGTGTGCCAGCACGACCGGTCGAAGTCGATGGCCCTGCCGAGCAGCTCGTCGGCTGCGGTCACGTAGTCGGTCCAGCACAGATCGTCACGCGCCAAGCCGCGCAGCTGGTCGGCGAGCCGGTCGGCGTCCACGGTTCCACGATAGGCCCCCAGCAACTTGTGAACAGCCCAGAATTCTGGGAGTTACCTCCCAAGGCGGGAGCCTGATGCTGGAGCCATGGACAACATCAGCCCCGACCCGATCATGGAGATCGCGAACGGCTTCATGGCCGCGAAGTTCCTGTTCGTCGCGAACGAGTTCAGGTTCTTCGATGCGCTCAAGGACGCACCGGTCGACCTCGCCGGGCTCGCTGCCCGGACCGGCCTGACCGAACGCTCAACCCGCATCCTGGCCGACGGTTGCGTGGCACTCGGTCTGCTGCACAAGCAGGACGGTGTCTACTCCAACAGCACGCCGGCCGACCGATTCCTCACCGGCGGCGGGCTGGCCCCGGGGCTGCGGTTCTGGGACCAGATCAGCTACCCAGCATGGGCTCGATTCGCCGACACGCTGGCGCACGGGCCGAGCCACCAGGCCGTCGAGCTGCCGCCGGAGAGTCAGCAGATCATGCTCGACGGCATCGAGGCGATGCTCGCCGACCCCACGCGCGCACTGGTCGCGACCGTGGACTTCAGCGACCGCCGCCGGCTCCTCGACCTCGGCTGCGGCACCGGCTCGTGGGCGACCACCGCGCTTGAGGCGCACCCCGACCTGATCGCCACCCTGGTCGACCTTCCGATCGCCATCGGAGTTGCGGAGAAGCACATCTCAGCCGCCGGGCTGGCCGACCGGGCGGGCGTGCTTGGCTCCAACATCCTCACCGACCCGATCCCGACCGGCCACGACCTCGTGATGCTGAACAACGTCATCCACTACTACGCGCCGGAGACGAACACGTCATTGCTGGCTCGGGTCGCGCAGGCGGTGGAACCCGACGCGCTGCTGGTGCTGGCCGACTTCTGGACCGACCCGACCCACACCCTGCCTGTCCCCGCAGCGCTGATGGCCGGCGAGTTCGCCGCTCACGTAGCCGAAGGTGACGTCTACAGCATCGAGGAAGTCACTGGCTGGCTCGAGGCGACCGGCTGGCAGGTGGACCGGCACCAACCGCTGGCCGGGCCACAAAGTGCCGTGATCGCAAGGCGGGTCTGACATGCACCCCCACCAGGTGGTGATCATCGGCGCCGGTACCTCAGGGCTGTCGGCAGCGGTCGCGCTCGCCGACCGCGGCATCCAACCACTGGTGATCGACCGGGCCGACCAGGTCGGCTCATCCTGGCGCAGTCGCTACGACCGGCTGTGTCTGAACACCGGACGGCAGTTCTCGCACCTACCGAAGCGCCCGTACCCGAAGGGGACACCGACCTACCCCTCCCGTGGACAGGTGATCGCGCATCTTGAGCAGCACGCCGCCGAGGCCGGAATCGAGCTGCGGCTGGGGTCCTCGGCCGAGCGAGTCGAGCGGGGTGGGGAAGGCTGGCGGGTGATCACCTCCGACGATGCCTTCGACGCTCCCCAGGTGGTGATGGCAACCGGCTATGACCATGACCCCTTCGTGCCGGAGTGGCCCGGTCGTGACTCGTGGAGCGGTGACCTGGTGCACTCCTCGAACTACGCCAACGGAACGGCTTTCGCCGGGCGCAAGGTCCTCGTCGTAGGCGCCGGCAGCTCCGGCATGGAGCTCGCCTTCGACCTGGTCGCCGGCGGCGCGGACAAGGTCTGGCTCTCAGTACGGACACCGCCGAACATCATGCTGCGCGAGGGCCCGCTGGGCCTGCCTGGTGACGTGATCGCCATCCCTCTCCAGAACTCCCCGATCTGGATCGCAGACGCCATCGCCCGCTTCGGACGCAGGATGGCCATCGGCGACCTTGGCGACTTCGGACTCCCCGCACCTGCAGAGGGCATCTTCGCCCGGAGCAAACGGCTCGGGGTCGCTCCGGCGATCGTCGACCGCGAGGTGATCACCGCCGTCCGTGACCGTGCCTTCGATGTCGTCTGCGCAGTCGAGTCGTTGACCCGTGACACCGTGCGCCTCGTCGACGGGAGCACTGTCCGTCCCGACGCCCTCGTCTGCGCCACCGGATTCAGACGGGGGCTTGCGAAGCTCGTCGGCCACCTCGGTGTGCTCGACGAGCAGGGACGGCCCACGGCGACTGGCAAGGTGCCCGCCGCACCCGGGCTGCGCTTCATCGGCTTCGTTCCGCGCGCCGCACAGATCGGGTTCGCCGCGAAACAGGCGAAGCAGGCCGCCACCTCGATCGCCAAGGAGCTTCGGGCTCGTTGATCGGGCAGCGACCGCCTGCGCCGGCGCGTGCTTTCGACGCGCTTACCGCGGAGCCGCAGGTGCATCGCGGTGGGCCGAGACCCTGTCGATATGTGACTGACCCGCGAGACTGCCTCACTGTCACAAGGGCACAGCGGCTGGCGCTTCGGCTCGCCCTGCGCATCACGCCTAGGCCGGGCCACCTCCCGGAGCTGGTCTTCGCGCTCTGGGGCCTCGGGGTCGCGACCTACCTCGTGCGCCTGCGGCGGCCGGAGCTCGACCAGCCCGCTTCGTGAGCTCGCGGTGGCCCGCGCAACTGAGCCCCCGCTCGGCACAGTGGGGGTGGACGTCGAGGCACCAGCACCCACCGAGCGGACGATCTAGGTGTGCTGGCCGACGATCACCAGCTCGTTGCCCTCGGGGTCGGCGACCCGCCAGCGGTGCTCCGACTCCTCGAGGATCCGGCCACCGGCCGCGACGGTCGCGGCGAGGCGCGTCTGCGCGAGATCGGCCGGCACCGCCAGCTCGACGTGGATCCGGTTGCGCTGCCGGCGACGCTCTGTCTCCGAGACGTCGAGCTCCTGGAAGACCAGCACCGGGCTCAGCCGCCGCGGATCGTGGATGTCGCTGACACCTGCTCGCCGGTCGGGGGTGTACCCGAGCGCGGCGACCCAGAACGCGCGGACGGCCCCGACGTCGGCGGCGTCGAGGAACACCTGGACGAAGCGCGGCAGCCCCGGATCCGCCGTAGCACCGCGGTCGCGCGCAGCCGTCTGGAGGTCTGCGGCGAGCTCGCTGAAGTCGAGCTCGAGGCCGTGGGCGTCGTCCTCCGCCTGGTCCTTGCCGCTGTCGAAGATCACGAGCCCGGGACGAAGGTCGACCAGCAGCGGGAACCCTGCGGCCTCGGCGAGTGCTGCTGCTGCGGCGGCCAGGTCACCTTGCTGCCTCGGCGAGGTGGTGCGGTAGCACGCCATCGCGCTGAACACCGCCTGCCAGTCGGCGGTCGCACTGCTCTCGCCGAGGCCATCGCCCGGGACCAGGTCGACCTCGTTGCCGTCGGGGTCGCTGTGGCGGACGCCGTACGGTCCCGAAGCCTCACCAGGGCTCGCCTGCTCGACCTCTGCGGCCGGCCGCACCACGTCGAGGTGGACGCGGTTGCGCAACGGCCGTGGCTCGCTCGACTGCCGGACCCGGATCGCGAGGTCGCGCTGCAACGGATCCGTCAGACCGCCGTCCTGCGCGGGCGCGTAGGCGAGCACGCGCTGCCAGAAGGGCCTCACTGCGGCGGGGTTCGCCGACTCGAGTACGACGCTCAGGTGCTGCAGCACGGCAGGGTTCGCGGCCAGGCCGAGGTCCCTCGCGGCCGCCGAGACTGCCTCGGCGTGCTCGCCGGAGTCGAGGCGCACCCGTAGTCCCGTCGCGCGCAGGTCGACCGCGATCTCGGCCGACAGCTCCACGATGCGTCCTGCGAGCGAAGCGCCGTCGACCATCGAGGGCGCCTCGAACCAGGTGGTCGCCTCGCCGTCGACCACCCGCCAATCCGTTCCGAGATCTGTCATGCCCGGCACTCTAAGGCCCGCGTCCGCCGATCTCCCGTGGTCATCGCCACGGCGACGGCGTCTCCTACCTGCCCTGCCAGCGGGGTTCGCGCTTGGTGAGGAACGCGTCGATGCCCTCCTGGGCGTCGCAGGCGACGGCGTTGGTCGCCATCGTCTCGGACATCAGGCTGTAGGCCTGTGCCTGGGAGACGTCGATCTGCTCGTAGAACGCCTGCTTGCCGATCCCCATGGTCAAGGGGCTCGACGCAGCCAGCCTCTCGACGAACTTCCAGACCTCGGCCTCGAGCTGATCCGTCGGGACTGCCCTGTTGATCAAGCCCCACTCGACGGCGGTGGCCGCATCGATCGGCTCACCGGTGAGCAGCATCTCCATCGCACGCTTGCGACCGATGTTGCGGCTCAGCGCCACCATCGGGGTCGAGCAGAACAGGCCGATGCGCACCCCGGGTGTCAGGAACAGGGTGGAGTCCGCAGCCACCGCCAGGTCGCACGTCGCGACCAGCTGGCAACCGGCTGCTGCCGCCACGCCATGGACCTGGGCGATCACCGGCTGGGGGATCTGCTGGACGGTCTGCATCATCTCGGTGCAGACCTCGAAGATCTCGCGCTGCTCCTCCAGCGCGCGGTCGGTCATCTCGCGAAGGTTGTGGCCCGAGGAGAAGATCTTGCCCGCGCCCCTGATCACGACGACCCGGATCTCCTCGTCCTTGGCGAGGACCTTGAGCTCGTTGCTCAGCGCGCGCATCAAGGCGACTGACAGCGGGTTGCGCTGGTCGGGCAGGTTCAAGGTGACGATCGCTGCGGGCAGCTTGCGCTCCACGGTGACCTGGTCCTCAGCCGTCGCCTCGACCATGGTGTTGCTCCTCGGCTGCTACGTGCGCGGACGTGCGTCGTACGACCTGTCTAACAAGTGGCCTGAGACAGGGTCAAGGCTTGGGCCGCCGGCGACGAGGGTTGCCGGGGTGGGACAAGATCAACCCATGACCACCAAGAGACGGGTCCCGCCGCAGGACGCGATGTTCCTGTGGACCGAGACGCCCGAGACGATGATGCACGTGGCCTCGTTGATGCCGTTCACGCCACCGGCGGACGCGGGACCGACCTACCTGCGAGACATCCTCGACCAGGCGCGCGAGGACACGGTCACCTCGCCGTGGAACATGAAGCTGACCCACCCGTTCCTGCTGCGCCACCCGCGACAGGCGTGGGTCGAGGACGAGAGCTTCGACTTCGACTACCACGTACGCCGTTCGGCGCTGGCCAGCCCGGGTGACGAGCGCGAGCTGGGCATGCTGGTCTCGCGGCTGCACAGCCACCAGCTGGACTTCACCCGGCCGCCGTGGGAGCTGCACGTCATCGAGGGCCTCGAGGGTGGTCGGTTCGCCCTCTACACCAAGGTGCACCACGCCCTGGTGGACGGCTTCACGGCGGTGAAGATGCTCGGTCGCTCGCTCTCGGAGGACCCGGAGAGCACAGGGGGGAAGTTCTTCTTCAGCCTGGACCCGCCCAAGCGACCGAAGCCGCCGAAGCAGTCGGTCTCGCTGGTCCGCGCGGTGAGCGGCACGGCCACCGGGGTCGCCAAGGGCGCCCTCGGTGCGGTCGGGTCCGCGGCCGGCGTGGCCAAGGCCGTCGCCAAGCTCGAGCTCAGCCGCGGCGAGGAGCACACCAACCTCAAGGGCGGGTGGAGCGCGCCCGACTCGATCCTCAACCAGCGCACCAGCCGCACCCGCCGGTTCGCCACCCAGCAGTTCGCCACCTCCCGCTTCAAGGCCATCGCCCAGGAGTCGGGCGGCACCTTGAACGACGTGGTGATGGCGGTCTGCGGCGGTGGGCTCCGTGCCTACCTCGACGAGCTCGGCGAGCTGCCGGAGAAGCCACTGGTGGCCTTCGTGCCGGTGAACATCCGCGAGGCCGGGGACGAGGGCGGCGGCAACAAGGTCGCCGTACTGATGGCCTCCATGGGCACCCACGTGGAGGACCCGGTGCGCCGACTGGAAGCGGTGATCGACTCCACCAGCCAGGCCAAGAATCAGATGGCCGGACTGGGGCAGCTGCCCGCGCTGGCGTACTCCGGCTACCTGCTCGCGCCCAGCATCGCCCAGACGCTGGCCGCGATCGTCGGGGTCAAGAACCCGCTGCCCACCACCTTCAACCTGGTGCTCTCCAACGTGCCCGGACCCAAGAAGACTCTCTACCTGCGCGGGTCGCGACTCGAGGCGGTCTACCCGGTCTCCATCCCGGCGCACGGGATGGCGCTGAACATCACCCTGGAGACGTACGCCGGCACGATGAACTTCGGCTTCATCGGGGACCGGGACGCGGTGCCGCACCTGCAGCGGCTGGCCGTCTACACCGGTGAGGCGCTGACCGCCCTCGAGCGAGGCCTCGGTCTCCCGTCCGACGTCGCGGACAGCGGCGTGACCGCGAGCCCGGAGGAGCCGCCCAAGCGGGGGGAGAAGCCCGCAGCCGGCCCGTCGTCCGCGACCCGTGCCGCGCTGGCCAAGCCCGCGAAGAAGAGTGTCGCGAAGAAGAGCCCTGCGGTGAAGAGCACCACGAGGAAGCCTGCTGCGAAGAAGAGCACACCGGGGAGGACGGCGACGCCCTCCTAGACGCCACAGCAGCTCCTGGCAGGATCGAGGTGTTGCGCGGTGTCTCCTGAGGGCCGCCGCGCTGCCCCCTTGTGGCGGCGAGCCGCCGAGCCGTATGTTGCCAAGACTGTGGCCTGCATCACGTCTCGTCGCTCAGGGGGGTCCCGATGACGCAGCTCGACCGGCAGGGTCCGACGGATCCGCTGTCCGTGCCGTTCACTCCCGGGATGCACGAGAACCCCGACGAGCTGACAGAGATCCCGGACCTGATCGCCCACGAGCTCGTGCAGCCCGAGGACCCTTCTCTCACCGAGGAGTTCACCGCGGAGTGGCGCAACGCGTCCTACAACTGCTTCTCCTCGGGCCACAAGTTCTGTCGCGAGGTCTGCCCGGTGATGCAGGTGACCCGGAACGAGTCGTGGACCCCGACGGCGTTCCACGCCAACGTCGTGGCGATGGACCGCGGCGAGCTGACCATCGAGGACGTCGCCGCGGACTACGTGAACTGCACCCAGTGCGGCGCCTGCGAGCTGCGCTGTCCGAACACGCTGTTCACCGGCGACTTCTACCGCTTCCGGACCCGCACCGTCGACGTGGTCAAGGCAGTGCGCGCGCTGGCCGTCGAGAGCGGCATCCACCAGCCGGCCTGGCAGACCTGGAACGCTCGAACCGACGAGCTCACCCATGAGCCGGTCCTCGGCGAGACCCCGATCAGCCAGGAGCACGTGCGCGACTGGTCCGACGGCCTGCACCTCCCGATCGGCGGTGAGACCGTGCTCTTCGTCGACTGCGAGGCGGCGTTCTACCGCACCTCGGTCCCGCGCGCCGTCGCCCAGATCCTGCAGCACGCGGGCTACGAGTTCGGTCTGATGGGTGAGCAGTGGTGCTGCGGTGGGCCGGCCGCCGAGATGGGGTACGTCGACCAGGCGAAGCGGTTCGCCCGGCACAATCTCGACAACTGGCGCGCCACGGGCACCAGGCGGGTGCTCGTGCTCGACCCGCACGACTACATCTCGTTCACCGAGGACTACCCGAAGTACTTCGGGGCCGAGTTCGACATCGAGGTCGTGCTCGTGGTGGAGCTGTTCGCCGAACTGATCCGTGACGGGAGGCTCACCCCGTCGGTGCCGATCGAGCGTGCCATCACCTACCACGACCCCTGTCGGCTCAACAAGCGCAAGGGCATCTGGAAGGAGCCCCGCGAGGTGCTCCGGTCGATCCCCGGGTTGCACTTCACCGACGTGGACCGGGTGACGCAGTGGTCCTACTGCTCCGGTGGCGGTGGCGGTCTGCCGGTCGAGAAGCCCGAGCTCACCGCGGCGATCTCGGCCAGCCGGCTGGAGAAGGCGGCTGCCCTGCAGGTGGACACGCTGGTCAGTGCGTGCCCGTGGTCCGAGCGCCCGCTGACCGAGGCGGGAGATGCCGTGAACATCGACGTCGTCGACATCCACGAACTGCTGGCCGAGTCTCTCGGCATCACCGTGGGCGGCTCCCGGGGTGGGAGTGCGGGGGCATGACCATCGCGGTGGAGCGTCTCGACGCACTGGTCACCGCGCTGCGCACGGTGTTGAGCGAGGAGCAGATCCTCACCTCGAAGCCCGACCGCTACAACCGTGCCCGGGTGCCGGCTCCGTTCCCGGTGCACCGCTGGGCCGAACGGCTTCCCGACCTCGCTGTGCTCCCGACGAGCACCGAGGAGGTCGCCGGCGTCGTACGCATCGCCAACGACCTGCGTGTGCCGCTCGTGCCCCGCGACGGCGGCACCGGCCTCACCGACGGTGCGGTCCCGCTCCGCGGCGGCATCGTGGTCGACGTCAAGCGGATGAACGCCGTCACCGAGCTCGACCTGGAGAACCGGACGGTGACGGTCGGCACCGGGATCAGCATGCTCAAGCTCAACGAGCAGCTGGCCCAGCACGGACTGTTCTACCCCGACGACCCCGCGTCCTACCCCTGCTCCCTGGTGGGTGGCCGCATCGGGACCAGCGGGTGGTCGCTGATCGGCTCGCGCTACGGACACACCCGCGACCTGGTGCTCAGCTTCGATCACGTGCTCCCGACCGGTGAGGTGCTGCACGTCGGCGACGGCATCGGCCACAAGATCAGCAAGTCCTCCAGCGGCTACCAGCTCAAGCATCTGTTCATGGGCCACCAGGGCACCCTCGGAATCGCCACCGAGGCCACCCTCAAGCTCTTCCCCAAACCCGAGGCCGAGCTGTCGCCCTTCTGGGCGTTCGACAACTACGACGATGCCTACCGGTGCGTGGGAGCCCTCGCCCGCGCCGGCGTCGCGACCTTCGCCGGGGCCGTGCTCTTCGACGAGTGGAAGGTCGCCTACCTGCGTCGCGACGACGAGGCCTACATCCCACAGCCCAACGACGTGCGCGCCCTCGTCTGCGCGGTGATGTACGGCTACGAGGACGAGGTTCGCCCGGCCGGCAGGCGGCTGTTCCGGATCGCCAAGGAGCACGGCGCCCGCTACCTCGGCGACGAGATCTCCGAGGGCGACTGGGCCGCACGCCACGACCGCTACGCCACGCCCCTGCACGGCCGCACCAAGGCCGGTCAGGTCGTGCCGATGAGCTGGCACTGTGAGGACGCGGCCATCAACTACACCAACCTGCCGTCGGTCTCGAAGGCCTGGCACGAGATCGTCGCCGACCTGCGCCGACGTACCGACGTGTTCGACGACTGGGGCATGTTCACCTACACCTCGGGCAGCACCGGCGTGGACTACCTGACCGAGATCGACGTGGGCATCTGGGAGCAGCAGCTCGATGACCGCGCCTGGGAGATGTGGGTGACCGCCAAGCGCGACATCGCGGCGGTCGCACTCGCGCACAACGGCTCGATCAGCGCCTGCCACGGTTCCTGCCGCGAGGGCGAGGTGGACCTCGTGCCGGACGAGCTCGGGCGCGGGTACGACGTGATGCTCGACCTCAAACGCCAGCTCGATCCGAACAACATCATGAACCCCGGAAAGTACCTCCTCGACCGGGCCTACGAGGGAGGAGGCTCGCGGTGAGCGACGAGTCGTCCACCGACGGCACTCCCGTCGGCTATCGATATGCCGAGCAGCACACCTCGCCCGAGCCGGTGCGTGTCTCGGACGTCGCGTTCACCACTCACCCGCACGTGTTCGAGGTCGACCCCCGGCTGATGGAGCGCTGGGTGCTCCAGCAGACGTTCCCCAACTGGGACAGCCTGCGGATCATGAACAGCCGGCACGACCACCTCGAGTGGATGCACCGGCACTTCGCCTCGAAGGTGGTCACGGGCTCGGAGCTGTTGGCCGAGGTCGAGGCCGAGACCGGGACCGGGACCGAGACCGACCGAGCGGGTGCGTGATGGCCATCGGCGGCGAAGCCGGCGCGCGCTCCGATGACGATCTCCACCTCGAGAAGCTCGGCTACACCTCGGAGTTCCGTCGCGAGATGAGCCCGTGGGCCAACTTCGCGCTCGGGTTCACCTACCTGTCTCCCGTCGTCGGGGTCTACACGCTCTTCGCGATCGCCCTCGCGACCGGCGGCCCACCGATGATCTGGTGGCTGCTCATCGTCGGGCTCGGTCAGCTGCTCGTCGCGCTCGTCTTCGGAGAGGTGGTCTCGCAGTTCCCGGTGGCCGGGGGCGTCTACCCGTGGGCGCGTCGGCTCTGGGGCGTCAAGTGGGCCTGGATGACCGGGTGGGTCTACCTGATCGCGCTGTTCGCGACGATCGCCGGCGTCGTCTACGGCGCCGGTCCCTATCTCGGTCAGCTCCTCGGCTTCGAGGCCGGGACGACCACGACGGTCACGTGCGCGCTGATTCTGCTGGCCGCGGCACTGGCCATCAACCTGATGGGCACCAAGTGGCTGGCCTACGCCGCGATCATCGGCTTCAGCGCCGAGCTCCTGGGCGCGCTCGCGGTCGGGGCGTGGCTGCTCATCTCCGAGCGTGCTCAGAACCTGTCGGTGCTCTTCGACACCTCGGGCGTCGCAGACGGGGGGAGCTACTTCTCCGCCTTCGTGGCCGCAGCCCTCATCGGGATCTTCCAGTACTACGGCTTCGAGGCCTGCGGGGACGTCGCCGAGGAGGTCCCGGACCCGACGAGGCAGATCCCCAAGGCCATGAGGATGACGATCTATGTCGGAGGCGCCGCCGCCATCTTCGTCTGTCTCTCGCTGCTGTTGGCGGTCAAGGACTACGCAGCCGTGATCAACGGCGAGGACGCCGACCCCGTCAGCACGATCCTCAACGACGCCTTCGGCGTGACCGGCACCAAGGTCGTGCTCCTCGTGGTGATGGTCTCGTTCCTCTCCTGCGCCCTCAGCCTGATGGCCGCCGCGAGTCGCCTGATGTACTCATACGCGCGCGACGAGATGATCGCCTTCTCGCACCTGCTCCGCCATTTCCAGCCCACGCGCCACGTGCCGCCCTACGCCATGTCCGTGGCCGCCGCCGTCCCGGCGCTGATCGTGCTGGGCTCGGTGCTCTCCACCAAGGCCCTCACCTCGATCATCTCCTTCGCCACCCTCGGCATCTATCTCGGCTTCCAGATGGTCGTGTTGGCCGCGCTGCGCGCACGCCTGCGGGGATGGCGACCGAGCGGTCCCTTCAGCCTCGGTCACTGGGGGATGGTCGTGAACGTGGCGGCCCTGGGGTACGGCGTGCTGGCGATGATCAACATGGCGTGGCCACGCACCCCGGACGTCCCCTGGTACGACAACTGGCTGGTCCTGCTTTCCGCCGCCGTCGGTGTCGGGGTCGGGGCGGTGTACCTCGTGCTCGGGAGGCCGCACCTGCGCAGTGACGCCACCGCGGGGGACGCCATCTCGACGGGGCGATCGGACTCTCCCGCGACGGAAACCGCCGACCGATGAAACTCAACCAGGGCAGCCAGCCCGCCAAGGAGGAACGATGAAGTTCAGCTACGTGATGCTCCCGGACTATCCGCTCACGGAGTCCCTGGCGTCGATCAAGAAGGCCGACGAGCTCGGGTTCCACGCGGTGTACGCCGCGGACGAGACCTGGCACAAGGACCTGTGGCTGCTCTTCGCCGCGGCTGCGGCCGACACCTCCCGGATCCGGATGGGACCCAGCGTCTCCGGGGTGGTCCTGCGGGAGCCGACCCTGATCGCGCAGGCCGCGGCCACGCTGGACGAGCTCACGGACGGCCGGGCCGAGGTCGTCCTCTCCAGCGGCAACTTCGGCCTGCTCGCGCAGTACGGGATCGACTGGGCGAAGACCAAGCCCCTCTCCAGGGTGAAGGAGGGCGTGCACGTGATTCGTACGCTCCTCGACGACGGCGCGATCACCTATGACGGCGAGTTCTTCAACTACAGCGGGCTGTTCACCTTCGCACGACCGGTGCAGGAGCACCTTCCGGTGAAGATGGGCGCGATGAAGGGGCCGAAGTCGTTCGAGGTGTCGGCAGAGTTCTCCGATGGCTGCCACCACGCGCTGAGCTACACCCGTGAGGCCTACGACTACATGATGAAGCACTGCACGATCGGCGCCGAGCGTGCCGGCAAGAACGTGCAGGACCTCGACCTCGGCGCCTGGATCGTGTTCTCGGTGGCCGAGGACGGCGAGGTCGCCAAGGACGCCGCCCGGAGCATGGTCGGGCTCTACGCCTCCTCGATGCCGCACGACCAGCTGCGGCGCAACGGCGTGGAGCCCGAGGAGGTCGCGCCGATCATCGAGGCGATCGGTGCCGGCGACATGGCCAAGGGGATCGAGCTGACCTCACCCGACCTCGCCGAGCGGCTCTCGGTGGCGGGAACCCCGGAGGAATGCACCGAGAAGCTGCAGACCCAGATCGCCGCGGCCGGAATCAACCACATGATCCTGGCGATCACCGACCGGGCACTGGTCAAGGCGCTGATGGGGCGCGAGGTCGAAGGGGTCCCCGACATCAACGATCAGCTCCAGCTCGTGCACGACAAGGTGATGCCTGCCTTCGCCTGAGTGTGCGCCGAGGTCTTGCCGGGGAGTGACGTCAACCGGCGGGGTAGCGCTCGGGTGCGACGGCGGGCCATCGGGGCGGCGGTCACGGCCCCGTAGCCAAGGCGATGCCGTTGGCGGCGTGCCGCCGCTCGGCGAGCTGGCGGCCGAGCTGGCTGGGACGTACTCGCGCCGCACCGTGCCGATCGTGTCAACCCTCCAGGACGACCTCGGGACTGCTGGCACCCGTCCCGGTCAGAGGTGTCCTGTCAGCGCCGTACGGCCCGGTCCTCGGGTTCCGGACCGGTGCGACCCCTGATGCTCAAGGGCGCACCTGAGCGCAGTCCTCAGCGGTGTCGGGGCTCACTCGGCGCTCTCGGCGCGGGCCGGGAGGCGGCTCACGACCGAGGACGTCGTGATGGTCCGGTATGACAGCTCCGCACTGGCGCCGGGCCGCCCGGCGCCCTGCATGCCGACTTGGCGCCCGGACCGCACAGCGAACGCGAACTGCGTCACCAGCGGCCCGTCGCGACCGATGACGACGACGTCCTGACCACCGACCTCGCCGATCACACGCGGTGCGGCGACAGAGGCGGCCAGCAGCTCGGCGTCGGTGAGGTCTCGGGGATCGGTCATCACCCCTGCTGTTGCCCGATCAGGGGAAGCGGGTTCACGGTCCGTACGCCGATCAGGGGGTCAGGGCCGTCGGCGCGCAAGCACGCAGAACTCGTTGCCCTCCGGGTCGGCGAGCACGACCCAGCTCTCCTCGCCCTGGCCGACATCGATGCGTCGGGCGCCGAGGTCCAGCAGGCGGCGTACTTCCTCCTCCTGCTCGCGGTCGGAGGGGCTCAGGTCGAGGTGAAGTCTGTTCTTCGTGGTCTTGCCCTCGGGCACCCGCGCGAAGGTCAGGGTCGGCGGGACCGGGCCGACGGTTTCCGCGGCGGCAGCGATGGCGGGGGAGCCGATGGTGATGACTCCGACTTCCTCGGACTGCACCTCGTAGTCGAGGACCGAGCACCAGAAGCCTGCCAGACCGCTCGGGTCGGCGCAGTCGATCGCAAGCTCGGTGAACTTGCTTGCCATCTCAGGACTCCCACTCGAGTAAAGGTCCGCCGAGGGGACACGCTACGTCGTACGCGGCCGCAGGCAGCGTCCGGTCGGGATCCAGGCACGGCGCCCATGCTGTGCGTCATGCCTCGCCGGGGAGCCCAGGGACACTTGTGAAGCTGAGGTGGTAGGCGCCGGGCATTCCCGACACCTGCCACACGAGCGGCTCCATCTCGCCCACGACGGCGTTCAGCGAGGTGCGGAGATCGGCGCCCTCGAGGTCGAGGTCCACGGCCGGGCCGTCCGGGTCGCCGAGCTCCTGGAAGATCGAGATGCCCAGCACACCGATGTCCACGTCGTCCTCCAGAGCACGCCAGGCGCCCTTCGACCTGACCGACACCGTCGGTACGGGGGAGTCGAGAACCGAGGCCTGAGGGTAGAGGTTGACCAGCCCGGCGGTCGGCTGGTCCCAGCGGTAGCCGGGGTTCTGGGCAACGATCTCGTCCAGGAGCCCTGCCACCGTGCTGTCGGGCACCACGACCGGCCGGTGCAGGCTCTGGGCCAGGTTCTCGAAGCTGCACACCCTCACGCCCAGCTCCCGGAGACGGCTCGCGCAGTCGGAGACGGAGCCGCTTCGCGACTCGAAACGACCGACCCGGCGCTGGAGGATCTCGGGTTCGTCCATCAGGGCTTGTATGGCTCCGAGACCGAGTGCACGCCGGTCTTCTGGGTGCGGAACCTCAGCGCGCCGGCCACGGTGGAGAGCGTTCTGCGGAGGATGAAGGCGCCTGCGAGGTGCCTCCACGTTCCGCCTCCGTCGGCGCTGAACTGATAGTCCTGACGGCTCTCCATCACCGCCGGCAGCGGAGGCTGCAGCGGACCGATGAAGCCCACCGGCGGCGGGCCGGCGGGACGGAAGTCACCGGCACGCACGGCCGTGGTCGGCATCCAGTGCGTGTCGGTGGTGCCGTCGAACTCGAGCAGGTTCGGCCCGACTCGCGTGGTGCTGGCGGGCGCGAAGGAGACGCCTCCGGGCGGGAGGATGGTGGGGTTGGGTGGGCTGATCCGGTGCGCGAAGTCGTTGCGGGAGTAGGTGACCCGCTCGCGCCAGATCAGCTGGGGCGCCTGGTTCTGCAGGTCGCGGACATCACCGGAGGTGCTTCTGCAGCGGAACTTCAGCTGGAACCCGTAGCGGTTGGGCCCCGGCACCCAACCCGTGAGGATCTGCACGAGATTCGTCGGCCGGGCCGGCGGTGCCGGCGCTGCAGGGGCAGGAGCCGGACCCGCGGACGCTGGAGCCGGCACAGCCTGGTCGATGGCGTCGCCGTCGGAGACCGCTTCCTCGGTCGAGAGGACGTCGACCCGAGACTCGCCGTCCACCCGCAAGAGCCGCTGCACGGCCTGGTTGCCCAGCGCGGACGCCTGGGTCTGGTGCCCGTGGCGACGGGCGCTGGATCCTCGCGCCGCCGACCGGGTGGTGCTGCGCAGCGGAGCCGGGGGCGGATGGCTCTGCTGTTCTGCAAAGGCACGCATTCATGGCCTCCCGCGGTCGTCGCCTGCCACGCGATTCTACTCGCCGTGCCCGGGGCTGACACGGTCTCGAAAATGCCTAGACTGGGCTCCAGGCGAGCGATGCGTCGTTGTCTGAGGGGCAACTCCGCGCAACAGTTCACCGGGCTCAGCGATCGACACTCGAGTGACAGGGGTGGCTTGGAGCATGGCCGGCAGCGGGTGGGGGAGTCGATCGGGGCACCGTTCGCGCCGGATCCCGTGGGGGATCATCGTGGGCGCTGCGTGGATCCTGGTGCTGGCCGTGGGGTCGACGATCTACGCGCTCCGGAGCCAGGACGACGGTTCGGCCACGGCATCGGCCCCGGCGTCGTCGTCCGGGCCTTCGTCGTCCGGGCCTTCGTCGTCCGGGCCTTCGTCGTCCACCGACGAGCAGAGTGCCTCGGAGTCCTCGACGCCGTCCCCCACCGAGACGGGCACTCCGGGCGAGACCGGCCAGCCCACCTCCAGTACGTCGACCGGTTGCCGCGCGCAGGTCGCCGGTGCCGATGCGGTGGTCGAGGCCGCCCGGGTGGGCATCGACCACCTCGAGACGCACACCGGTGCCCACCAGGCCTGGGTCGAGGGCCGGATCAGCGAGGAGCAGAAGTCCGCGCTCTACAAGGCCACCCGACTCGCGGGCCCGGCCGACGTCGCCCGGTTCGCGGCCGCCCAGAAGGCCGCCCAGAAGACGGCCCAGAAGACGGCCCAGAGGACCACCCGGAGGGCCACGGCCGGGACGCAGGCGTGCACCCCGCCACAGCGGGCCTGTGCCGAACGGATGGAGACGCTGAGCGCCGCCATGACGTCGGGGAGGTCGGGGATGGCGGTGTGGGAGGAGCACCTCGCCAACATGGCGGACTTCGCCGCCGGGAAGTTCGACTCCGATCGCGCCCAGGCGCTGTGGGACCGGACCCGCGCCGAGGCGCAGAAGGTGATCGCCTCCTGGGACAAGGCCGACCAGGCCGTGCGGCAGGCGCCGCGCTGCGGCTAGCGGCGTCGACTGCCGACCGGCCCGGGCCGCGTCACGACGACGGGGGATGCCAGGTGCGGTCGTGCGCCAGGTGGGCGTCGGTCAGGCCGTGCCGGAAGAACTTCTCGTAGTAGCCCTCCTCGACGTGGTGCGCCTGCAGCCACACTCCCGGGACGTGGATCGCCTCCGCGTGCGCGGGGAAGCGGCCGTGCGTCTCGTAGATGTAGGTGCAGATGTCCCTCGTGCAGGCCACCACGTCCTTGGAGTAGTTGCTGGCCTCCTCGAGGTAGCGCGCCCCGAACTCGCCTCGGTAGATCCTCGTGAACAGCGCCTCGTCGGTGTAGATGCCGTCGGGACCGAACTTCGCGGCCATCACCGCATCGACGGCGTCACCCATGCTCGGGTAGTTCGGCGGGCACATCGCCTTGATCAGGAACTCGCCCGCGTGCTGCAGCCCGATCGCGTTGGCGCGCAGGTCGGCGTGCCACGGCACCGGGACGTGCCAGCGCAGGATGTCGGCTGGGCGCCATCGTGGCACCGCCCAGTCGAAGCCGAGCATCGGGCCGTAGCGCTTGCGGAACTTCGGGTCGCCGAGCAGCACCGGCGGCGTCAGCGAGGCGTGGATCCAGGCACCCAGACCCATCGCGTCCGCGGCCAGCATCAGGTTCTGCAGCAGCAGGTCGGCCTCGATCTGGGTGCGCATCGCGCCGAGGACCCCCAGCGGCAGCTTGATCTCCTTGTTGAGGAACCCGTTCTTGACCCACTTCCTCACCCCGGCCGTCCGGTAGAAGTTCCGGTCGTCGACGATCACCGGCCGGGCGCCGTCGGGCTGGGTCAGGAGGTACATCAAGGCGTTGATGTACTGCCGCGACAGGTCCACGACGGGGAACAGGACCGTCGTGCCGGGAAGGTTGGACAGGAAGCGGTTGGAGTCGAGGTACGCCGGGAAGTCCCGGTTGCCGTCGGGTACGTCGATCCGCCTGTCCAGCAACCGCACCTTGGCCTGTGCCGCTCTCTCGAGCAGCGCGTCGGCGTCCATGACCGAGGTGCCGTCCTCGACCGGGGGCAGCTTGCGCAGGTAGTAGGTGCCGGTGTCGTTGATCATCAGGAAGTGGGTGCCCTGCGCGTTGTCCGGGCTCCCCGCCGCACGGCCGGCCATGTGCAGGTTGGGCTTGGCCATGATCGGCTTGTGGTCGCGCGGATCGGCGAAGGGCCGGTCGGGCATCGTCAGGCCGGTGCACCCGGTCAAGGAGATCAGCACCGCCTCCTCGAGGTCGGTCAGCGGGGTCCGGGGCTGGTCGGACTCATAGCTCATCGAGCCGGCCTCCAGCGAGCTGCCCCGGCTGACCCGGTGGGTGCGTCTGCTGTGCAGGGTCTCGAGCAGGGGTCGCTCCGCGAAGGCGCGAAGGCCGGCGTTGTGGCGGGTCTGCTGGTCGGTCATGGCGTGGCCTTCAGGTGGTCGACGGCACCACGGCACGCCAGGGTGCGAACGCACTCTGGGTCCGGGGCAGCAACGCGGCAACGTCGGGGCAGTGCCGCAAGATGACGCTCGTCATCGTGTTCTTCTCGATCCAGTCCATCCCGAACGGCGAGTAGATCTCCGGCCGGAAGTCGACGGTCAGGAAGCGGTCGCTCTGGAGCCGGCGTGAGGCCATCAGGATGAAGATCCGAAACGCCGTGTCGGAGAAGCCGAACCCCTCCGGAGGCGTCTCGGCGAGCAGACCGACGACCGTGTCGACCTCGTCGACGTCACGGTAGATCTCCTTCATCCGGCGTACGGACTCCGGGTTGTCGCACAGCTCCTCGAAGGACCGCACCCGCGGCTTGTGCAGGCCCTCGCGGAACTCGTTGTAGCGAGGCACCCCACGACGCCGGGTCCGGACCAGGTCGACGACGGCCAGGTCGATCACCTCGCCCTCCCGCTCGAAGGTGCGCAGCGACTCGGGGAAGTTGTGCAGCGTGATCGCGCCCGGGTTCGCCACCCCGAAGGAGTAGAGCAGGTTCTCCAGCCCGAGCGAGCGCAGCTCGTCGTCGGCCTTCGTCGCCCGGATGTCGTTGAAGCCACGCTCGCGGAGCAGCGCGCCGCTCGCGCGGTCGAGCAGCCGGTAGTCGTCGGGGATCAGGGGGTGCAGACGGTAGACGGTGGCGAAGTCCTCGGTCAGGGAGTAGGGCACGCCGTTGTGGTCCGGCTTGGTCTTCGGGATCCCGACGCTGGAGTGCTGGTCCATCAGCCAGATCCCCAGCTTGGTCAGCCAGTCGCCCGACGGTGGCCCGAACCAGTTGGTCTTCAGCCCCAGGTCGATCGCCTCGGTGCCCAAGATGGCGGGTGTCCACTCCACCGTGTGGATCTTGGCGATCAGGGCCGAGACGATCAGGCGGGCGGTCTGGTAGGTCCGTTCGTCACTCCACCCCGGGTAGTGCGCGCGGAGCTCGTCGCACACGACGTTGTGCTCGCGGGCGAAGAGGGTGTGCAGTCCGGAGAGGCCCAGCCACCAGCTCTCGTTGAACCCGGTGACCTCCTGCCCGCTGAGGTCCTCGGGGAGGTAGCCGTCGGAGGAGAGCCGGATCTTCGCGCCCTCCCGCAGCTCCGCGACCCGGGCCGCGTCCGAGCCGTAGATCTCCGAGGCGTCCCACCAGTGCGAGGCGGCGTTCGCAAAGAGCCGCTCGGTGCCGTCCGGACCGGTCTCCAGGCTGATGTTGCCTCCGATCCGCATCACCTTCTCCGGCTTGCCGTCGGGGGTGTTGTGCCAGGTCATGCCCTGGGGCAGCGGCACCTTGACGTCGGCGACGCCGAGCGGGTGCCGGGCGTGGTTGACCCAGTCGTGCACCTGGAACTGGATCCAGCACGCAGCGAGCAGGTTCAGCGAGCGCGCCGGCAGGAAGTGCTCGCGGGCCAGCAGCTGCTGGCTGACCACCACCGGGTTGGGCAGGTCGAAGGTCGTCGGGTCGTACGCCGGCTTCAGGTTGCGGCCGAACGCGGCGCCGACCGCGCCCATCCCGGGGGCCGAGAGGTCGTTGCCGCGACCGTCGGGTGTCCGGGCGGAGCGGGACTCCTCGTCGGGGACCGGCGGGACCGACCGGGCTGTGGGCGGAGCCTCCCGCGGCTCGGTGTCGATCAGGTTCTCCCGGCGCAGCTCGTTGCGGAAGGCCTCGAGGTTGAGCACCGAGAGTCGCACCGGCAGCCGCCACCACGGGACGCGGCGGTTGACCACCTTGAAGATCCGGCCCGCGAGTCCACCCAGGAGCCGGTTGCGCAGCGGGACGTCCTCGCCCCAGCGCAGGTTGCCGCGCTGCGCCGAGCTGGCGTCGTAGACCGCCTTGCGGGCCCGATTGAGGTTGCCCAGCGGCCGGAAGAGATCCGTGGTGTTCCACGGGTTGAAGGCGAGTGCGTCGATCGCCGTGGCGCGGGTCAGTGCCGCGACGGTCGTGACGTCTCCCTGAGGGAGCGTCAGCACGGCCACCGGCTCGGGTGGCGCAGCACGTTCGGTCCACTCGACGGCGGCGTCCTCGATCGGCGTGGTGCGCTCATCGACGTACCGCTGGACGCAGAGCTCCATCCTGACCTCACCCGCGGCCAAACGGCGGGCCGCCTCATGGGAGAGGTACGCCGGGTCGGACCGGTCCGGCTTCGGTCCGGACGTGGCATCGGCCGTGGGGCGCAGCAGGTAGCGCACGGCCAGGGTCGGTCCCCAGGTCAGCGCACCCCGGCTCCAGTAGGTCTGGGTGGTGACGCTGAGGACGGGACGACGTCGCGCGACCGAGACGTTGCGGATCATCCGGATCGTCTCGGCGGGACCGAACCGGAGCGCGAGGCGCACGATGCCGAGCAGCCGGCTGATCCGGGAGCCGGTCAGGGCCACGGCGAACTCGACGAACTGGCGAGAGTCCCTGGCGTGCGAGACCGGGTAGTTCGTCATCAGCAGGTCGTGGCAGGTGCTCTCGTCGACCTTGACGCGCAGGGCGACGCCCCGCAGGTCGGGTGCCGCATCGGGCTGTCCGGTGCCGGCGGCGTTGGAGAAGCGGACCGTGGTGGCGTACGCCGCACCGGGCTGCGCGAAGCCGTGGCAGAGGTCGTCGGGCAGGTCGTCGATGAAGCGCAGCTCGGCCTGGTCGAGAGCGAGGGTCGACTTGGCGTGCACGACGCGGTCGACGGCGTGCGGGACACCGTGCGCGCCGGCGAGCTTCTGGTTCGCCCGCGCGACCTTCATCATCGCGACCGCCATCGCCTCGAACTCGGTGCGCTCGGCGGCGGGGCTGCCCCCGGCGTACGTCTCGCGCCAGGTGGTGTCGCCCCGGGACTCACCCCCCGGTGAGGGCTCGTCGGGCTCTCTCCTCCAGAGATGCTCGCGGGCCACCCTGGGGGTGGGAACGCGCAGATGGCGGGTCTTGAGGTCCACAGGGCTCAGCGCCTCTCCTCGGTCGGGTCGACGGCTCGGCCGCCGCTGGAGGAGGTGAGGGCGGCACACTCGCCGGCGGCGTGACTCCGGAGGCTCTGGCCCTCCCGAGACCCGAATCGCTCGCTGCGAGGATCGACATCTGGCTCCCTCACCGGGACCCACCCCCCGGTGGGCCCACCCACATCGGTGGGTCATTTCAATCTAGGCAGCGTCTATTGGGGGGTGAATAGCACGATGTGACCATTGACCTGGCGACCCTCGGATGGCCGCTGGAGCCGGATGGTGGCTAACCCGTCCGGTCGTCCTCGGCCGCACTGTCGATGTCACCGGCATGGGCCTGGAGGAGGAACTGAGCGAGCTCGGACTCCGAGACGCCGGCCCGGGCGGCCGCCGCCGCGATCCGGCTGCCGGCCTCGTCGGTGTCGATGCCGCTCACCTCGGCCACGAGTCCCTTGGCCAGCTCCACGTCACCACTGTCGAAGAGCCGGCTCGGGGTCGCGGCGGCACGGAGCCGGCTGGTGAACCCGAGATCGGCGTTGGTGACGGCCCCGGCCGCCCAGGCACCGCACGCGGCGGCGATCTCCTCGAGGTGGTGGTCGAAGGCATCGGCGGTCTCGCCGTAGAGGTTGACCCCGCCGACGACGCGGTCCCTGGCGAGGATCGGCAGCGAGAGGGTGCTGGAGATACCGGCCAGTGCCTCTGCGCGCGCGAACAGCTGCCAGCGGCCCTCGTCGAGGGGGAGGTTCGCGGTGGTGGCGATCACGCGCTCCTCGACCGCCTGCAGGCACGGACCACCGTCGAGGTACTGCACCGCGTCGAGCAGGGTGGCTCCTCGCCGGTCGGCCTGGATGGTGAAGGTGAGGTCGCCGTCCACCACCGACAGGCTCATCGCCACGCAATGGGGCGCGATCTGGCGCACCCGCCTCGACATGCGCATCATCGACTCCTCGACCTCGCCCTCGCCGAACCTGTTGAGCCAGTCGAAGGCCTCGCGGGTCTCGGGGACGGGCCAGAAGCCCTGGGGTTCGTGCCGGTCGCTCATGGCCTCGAGTTACCCAGATCCGGCGCCGATCATGCGAGGGCGGCGCGCATCGTCTGGTGTTTCGGGCCTGGCCACCCTGTCCGGCGCGGACGTCATCCGCCCTGGTCGCCTACGCAACCACAGCGTATGACGCACCGTGGTCGGAGGAGAGGGCCGGCGCCGTCATACTTGGCAGGTGCACCAGGACGAGCTCGAGACAGCCCTGCGCGTCCTGCGGGAGGCGGGTGAGCTCGACCCCGAGGACCCGGCGTTCATCGCGCTGCGACGGGCCACCGCCGGCTTCTTCAAGGCGGCCAAGGTCGAGCGCCGTCGCGTCCACCGGCAGAGCGTCGCGGCCGCGGACCGGGCGGTGGTCGGGCTCACGGCGACCGGCTCGGCCTCCCGGATCGACGACGAGACCGCCGGTCTCCCACTGACCTCGACCGCGCGGGGCGCGTCGGCCGGCCGGCTGCTGGTGGCTCGACCGTGCTACATCTGCAAGCAGAAGTACACCGACGTCGACGTCTTCTACCACCAGCTCTGTCCCGAGTGCTCGGCCCTGAGCCACGCGAAGCGCGACGCCCGCACCGACCTCACCGGCCGTCGGGCGCTGCTGACGGGCGGGCGCGCCAAGATCGGGATGTACATCGCGCTGCGCCTGCTGCGCGACGGTGCCCACCTCACCATCACCACGAGGTTCCCCCACGACGCCGTACGCCGCTTCGGCTCGCTGGGCGACAGCGGCGACTGGCTGCACCGGCTTCGGGTGGTCGGCATCGACCTGCGCGACCCGGCGCAGGTGATCGCGCTGGCCGACGACGTCCGGAGCCGGGGACACCTCGACATCCTGGTCAACAACGCGGCCCAGACGGTGCGTCGTACGCCGGGCGCCTACGCGCCGCTCGCCAACGCCGAGCAGACCGCGCTCCCGTCCGCCCTGAGCCACGAGAACGGCGGCCCCGAGCTGGCGAGCTTCGGTCACGCCAGCGACCTGCACCCGGCGGCCCTCGTCGGCTCGGTGGCCGCCCACCCGGTGCTGGCGAGCGAGGGGGCCACCGCCGCCGAGCTGACCGCGCAGGCACTGACCGCGGGGTCGGCCGACCTCAGCCGGATCGACGCGGGTGGGCTGGTGCCGGACGTGGTGGACACCAACAGCTGGGTCCAGGGGATCGGGGAGGTCGGCGAGCTGGAGCTGCTCGAGGTGCAGCTGTGCAACCAGACGGCGCCGTTCATCTTGATCAGTCGCCTGCGCCCCGCCCTGGCAGCCTCGGACGCGCGACGCACCTACGTCGTGAACGTCTCGGCCATGGAAGGCCAGTTCGCCCGCAGCTACAAGGGACCGGGCCACCCACACACCAACATGTCGAAGGCCGCGCTGAACATGCTGACCCGCACCAGCGCGGGGGAGATGCTGGCCACCGACGGGATCCTGATGACGGCCGTCGACACCGGCTGGATCACCGACGAGCGCCCCCACGAGACCAAGGTCCGGCTGGCGGCCGAGGGGTTCAAGGCGCCGCTGGACCTGGTCGACGGCGCTGCCCGTGTCTACGACCCGATCGTGCGCGGCGAGGCCGGCGAGGACCTGCACGGGGTGTTCCTCAAGGACTACGTGAGCTCTCCATGGTGACCTGACCGAGCCTGGGTCAGGGGGTGGGTGCTGTCGGCCTGGTCGTCCAGCAACAGCTGCCGGATCTTCTCGGCACGCGGGACGCCGATCAGGAGATGCTCCCCGTGAGCACAGCGGTCCAGGACCTCGGGAAGCTCCAGTCCGGGCTGTCCCTTGCGCACATAGCTCGTGGCGCCGGCGCGCAACATGGAGAGCACCGCGACCAAGGAGGCGTCCGCGGACAGCGCGACCACCACAGGCGGCCGGGACAGCTCGAGGGCCGAGATCGCCGACGCGGCGGCCGGCCCACCGCCGGGCATGCGCACGTCGAGGACGACCAGGTCGGGCAGGTGGTCCCGGACCAGCGCCACCGCGGCGTCCGCGGTGGAGACGGCCCCCACGACGTCGAAGCGTCCATCACCGGAAAGCGACGCGACCAGGGCGCGGCGTACCGCGGGATGGTCGTCGGCGATGGCCACGCGATGCATGGGCACTCCTCGCTGAGGGCGGCTGAGGCCCTCGGTCCTGGGTGGGCGCCAGGTCCAGTCCAGAAAACAGCCAGACCGTTGCGGGCCTCTAGTGCATGGGTACCAAATCGATCGTCCAATTCGGACGTGGTCGTTACGCGCCCTGAACCCGTCGGCATACCCTGCCGGGAGCGCAACGCCGTCGCCAGCCTCGCAACAGTTGGCCAGGCAGCGTGACGCCCTGGTCCACCCGGGAGCGGACGGGTGCCCGACTCCTGAGAGGTCGCCGCCTGATGCGTCAAGCATTGCCAACACCCGCCTCCCGAGGTGCGCGCGCCACCTTTGCGGTACAGATCGCGCTCCTCCTGGCCGTTGCCTGCTTCGTCGTCTCCACGGTGCCGTCCTTCCGTCCGGCCGGCGCCGGGTTCATTCCCCTGATTGACGGGTGGGTGCAGGGCTCGGCCTACGTCCTGTGTGCGGTCCTCGCGGCGCTGCGCCCGGCCACCTCGCCGGTGCAACGACTCCTGTGGAGCCTGGTGGCGGCCGCACTGGCTGCCCGCGCGCTCGGGTTCGTCCTCTACCTCGCGGTGGTGCGCCAGCTTGAGCCGGTGCCCTACCCCTCGGTGGCCGACGTCGGTTGGTTGGTCAGCTGTCTCCTCCTGCTGATCGTGCTGGCCGTGCGTGTCAGGCAGAGGGCACCGCGACTCGCCAGCGTCCTGGTCCTCGACGGGCTGCTGGGCGCCCTCACAGCCGCCGCGATCGCGGCGGCCCTGCTCCGCGAGACCTTGGTCGATCTCACCCGAGACGGCACACCCGCCGCCGCCGTGGTCACCAACCTCGCCTATCCGATCTTCGACGTGGCCCTGCTCGTCGTGGCCCTCGGTCTTCTGGTGGCCTCCCGGTGGCGCCTCACCCGCTCAGACTGGGTGCTGCTGACCGGGATCACCCTCTTCGCCGCGGGTGACACGTTCTACGTCTACGAGCTCGCTGCCGGGACCTTCAGGCCCGGGACCTGGCTGACCGCGCTGACCATGGTGGCGACGGTGGTGATGGCGTTCGCTCCCCACACGCGTGCTCAAACGGAGATCCCGGAGCGGGCGGAGTCGACGCCCATGGAGCTGCTCCCGCCCACCCTTTTCACGCTCGTGTGCGGCGGTCTCCTGGTCCTGGCCGCGTCCGAACGCATCGACACCCTCAGCGTGCCGCTTGCCGGCGCCGGACTCTTCGTCGCCTTGGTGCGCGCCCTGGTGACGATCCTGGGGGAACGGGCATTCGCCAAGGGGGCCCTGGGGGCCAAGGCAAGCGAGCTGCGACGCTTCCGGGCCCTGGTCGAGACCTCCGTGGACTTCATCGGCATCGCAGCGATCGACGGCACCTTGAGCTACCTCAACCCGGCCGGGCGGCGCATGGTGGGCCTCGGCGTCGACGAGGACCTCACCGGCACCCGGATCCCCGACCTGCTGACCGATGAGGGACGAAGACTCTCCTCGAGCATCGAGATGCCGGCGGTCTTCTCTCGCGGGCACTACGAGGGCCAGTCCACGCTGCGTGACCACCGCGGCGGTCCACCGATTCCCGTGACGAAGTCGACCTTCGTGATCTCCGATCCCGCCACCGGCGAACCGACCGCCCTGGCCACGGTGCAGCGCGACATCACCGAGCGACTGCAGGCCGAGACCGCGTTGCGCGCGCTCCTGGAGCAACGCCAAGAGCTGCTCGGGCGACTGGTGGACGCGCAGGAGGACGAGCGGTCCCGAATCGCCGCCGACGTGCACGACGACTCCGTCCAGGCTCTCGCGGCGGTGGAGCTGCTGCTGGGGGGCCTGCTGCACCCCCTCCGGGGGGTCGCGCCCGAGCTGGTGACCGCCCTGCACGACGCTCAGGCGGCGGTGGGCGCTGCGACGTCCCGCCTGCGCCACCTCCTGTTCGATCTCGAGACACCGTCCGCGAGTGCCGACCTGGACAGCATTATCGACGAGGCTGCCGCGTTCCTGCTCGAGGACTCCGGCATCGACTGGTCGGTCGACGCCGAGGACGGGCTCGACCTGCCCCCCGGGGCGCGCATCACGGCCTACCGGATCGCCAAGGAGGCCATCGTCAACGCCCGCGCCCACTCCGGCGCGCAGCGCATCGGCATCGAGCTGCGCCGCGATCGCGGTGGAGTGGAGTTGACCGTCCGGGACGACGGCTGCGGCTTCGACGTGGCGTCGGTTCCCGCGCGCCCGGGTCACATGGGACTCGCCGTGATGAGAGACCGCGCTGCGATCGCCGGCGGAGACCTGCGGGTGACCAGCCGTCGGCCCGGGGGGACCGTGGTCACCGCCTGGTTGCCCCACGGCGACGTGGCACTGGGTGAGGCTGGCTGACCCAGGTCACAGGTTGAAGCGCTTGTCGCGCTCCTCGGCGTTGTGGTCAGCCTGGTTCTGGTAGTGCATCACCACCTCCGAGAACACCTTCCAGTCCACGTCCTGGGCGCTCACCACGACCCAGCCGTCCTTGTACTGGGCGAACGCGATCTCGCCGTCGCTGACCAGGATGTCCACCCCCGGATCCTCGAGGTCGAAGCGCTGCGTGTGCCCGTCGCGCCGGATCTCGATCACCGACCCGGACACGGTGACCCGCTGGGGGATGTTCGACTGCAGCACCGCCCACGACGCCACCAGCAGCAGCGTGGAGAGGACCAGCACGCCCACTGACCAGACGCTGCGCTCGGAGACCACCATGGCGGTTCCCGCGCAGATGCCGACGAAGGACACGACCAGGGCCAGGCGTACGACGCGCCGCCCGCGGTCCGGTGCCACGAAGACGTGGTCCGGCCCGGCGGGGCCACGCGCGCGATTGCGATCCATTGCACCTCCGCCAGACCCGGGGTCGAGGTTTCGACGTGGTGTCCGAGACCACCACTGCCGAGGGTAGCCCGCAACCCGCACCGGCAGGGGCCTGTGCCACGCGTCACCCCGGGAGCGGCGTATGTGACTCGCCCGTAACCCCCCGGGCATGGCACCTTAGGCGAAAAGCACGAGACTAGCCTCGTGTTTTCCCCACGGAGGTCAGCATGTCTTTCGCCCGCGTCGCGATCGTCAACCGCGGTGAGGCCGCCATGCGGTTGATCCACGCCGTCCGTGAGATCAACGCCGCCGGAGCCGGCCCGATCCAGACCGTGGCGCTGCACACCACGGGGGAGGCCGGCGCGATGTTCGTGCGCGAGGCCGACCTGTCCTACGACCTCGGCCCTGCCTCGGCCCGCCCCTACCTCGACCTCGGCGCGTTGGAGAAGGCGCTCCTGGACACCGGTGCCGATGCCGCCTGGCCCGGGTGGGGCTTCGTCGCCGAGGACCCCAGCTTCGTGGACCTGTGCGACAAGCTCGGAGTGACCTTCATCGGCCCCAGCGCCGAGGCGATGCGCCGCCTGGGCGACAAGATCGGCTCGAAGCTGATCGCCGAGGAGGTCGGCGTCCCGGTCGCTCCCTGGAGCCGTGGAGCGGTCGACACCCTCGAGGGGGCGCTGACCGCGGCCGCCGACATCGGCTACCCGCTGATGCTCAAGGCCACCGCGGGAGGCGGCGGGCGCGGGATCCGCATGGTGGCCTCGGCAGCCGACCTCGAGGACGCCTACCAGCGCACCAGCGACGAGGCCCTGCGTGCCTTCGGCAACGGCACCGTCTTCCTCGAGCGCCTCGTCACCGGGGCCCGCCACGTCGAGGTCCAGATGATCGCCGACAGCCACGGCACCGCCTGGGCGCTGGGGGTGCGCGACTGCACGGTCCAGCGACGCAACCAGAAGGTGATCGAGGAGTCGTCCTCCCCGCTGCTCAGCGAGGCCCAGAACCAGGAGCTCAAGGACGCAGCGGAGCGGCTCGCCCTGGCGGTCGGGTACGTCGGAGCGGGCACTGTCGAGTTCCTGTACCACCCGGGTGAGAAGTCGTTCGCCTTCCTCGAGGTCAACACCCGACTCCAGGTCGAGCACTCGATCACCGAGCTGACCACCGACATCGACCTGGTCAAGGCCCAGATCCAGGTGGCCCGCGGGGAGCGGCTCGAGGGCGAGAAGCCCGCCGAGTCCGGGCACGCGGTCGAGGCCCGGCTCAACGCCGAGGACCCCGATCGCGACTTCGCGCCCTCTCCCGGGCGCATCGCCCGGCTCGACCTGCCCTCGGGCCCCGGCATCCGGGTCGACACCGGGGTCGCGGAGGGTGACACCATCCCGCCCGACTTCGACTCGATGATCGCCAAGGTGATCGCCTACGGGCGCACCCGCGAGGAGGCGCTTGCGCGCCTCCGCCGGGCGATGACCTCCACCACCGTGGTGATCGAGGGCGGCGCCTGCAACAAGAGCTTCGTGCTCGACCTGCTCGACCAGCCCGAGGTCGTGGACGGCAGCGCCGGCTGGGCCGACACCGGCTGGATCGACCGGGTCCGCGCCGAGGGCCGGCTGGTCGCGCACGCGCACGCCGGGATCGCGGTGGTCGCCGCTGCCATCGAGGCCTACGTCGACCGGGTCCGGATCGAGACCGCGCGCCTGCTCGAGACCGCCCGCGGCGGACGACCCAGTGCCTCCCACCAGGTCGGCCGACCGGTCGAGCTGAAGCTGCGTGGCGTCTCCTACCAGGTCTCCACGGTGAACACCGGTCCCGGCTGCTACCGGGTCGCCGTCCGGTGTGGTGCCACCGAGCAGATCGTGGACGCCGAGATGGATGTCGTCGACGACGTACGCCGGCGACTGGTCGTCGGCGGCCGGCGCTACCACCTGGTCACCGCCATCCACGGCCCGACCACGCTGGTCGAGGTCGACGGCGTCGCCCACCGGGTCAGCCGCGACGAGGGCGGCGTGCTGCGCTCGCCTGCTCCGGCACTGGTCGTCGCCACCCCGGTGGCGGTCGGCGCCGAGGTCGAGCAGGGCGCGGCCGTCGTCGTGCTCGAGTCGATGAAGATGGAGACCGTGATCCACGCCCCGTTCGCGGCTCGGGTCAAGGAGCTGCTGGTGATCACCGGCAGCCAGGTCGAGACGGGCAGCGCCCTGATCAAGCTGGAGCCGCTCGGAGATGACGTCGAGGAGACCGTCGCGGACACCGGCCCCGCGCTCGAGCTGCCGGCGCCCGACGAGGGAGTCGACCCCGAGCAGCAGGGCGAGCGCGCCCTGGCGGCCCTGACCGCCGTCGTCCTCGGCTACGACGTCCCACCTGAGGACCAGGACGCCGCACTCTCGCAGTACCTCTCCCTGCGCGAGACCATGCAGGCCGAGGGCGAGTCCGTCGTCGCCGGTGAGCTCTCGCTGCTGGCGATCTTCGCCGACCTCGCCGAGCTCAGCCGCAACCGGCCGGTCGACGAGGACCGGCACACCGAGCTGCGGGTGCACAGCTCCCGCGAGCACTTCCACACCTTCCTGCAGAGCCTCGACGCGGACCGTGGCGGGCTGCCCGAGCAGTTCCGCGAGCGGCTGCGCCGGGTGCTGGCGCACTACGGCGTCGAGGACCTGGAACGCAGCCCGAAGATGGAGGAGGCCGTGTTCCGGATCTTCCTGGCCCAGCAGCGCTCGACCCCCGAGGTGGCGCTCGTCTCCGCGGTGCTCGGTTGCTGGATCGACGAGACCCCGCCGTCCGGGGCGCTCGTCGCACCGGCACGCGTGCTGCTCGAGCGGCTGGGCCGGGTGACCCAGCTGCGCTTCCCGGTCATCGGCGACCTGGCTCGCAGCGTCCGGTTCCGCTGGTTCGACCAACCCGCCGTGGACGCCGAGCGCTCCGACGTGCTCGCCGGTGTCCGGGGCGAGCTGGCCGTTCTCGCCGGCGACGGTGACCTCGCCGACCGGTCGTCGCGGATCGAGGCCCTGGCGGCCATCCCCGAGCAGATCGTCCGCTTCCTGGCCGAGCGGCTCGAGCACGGCGTACCCGCTCGGGAGCCGATGCTGGAGGTGCTCGCCCGCCGTCACTACCGCGAGTACGACCTGACCGGACTGGAGTCCCTCGAGTCGGGACGGCCCGTCGTGGTCGCGAGCTACACCCTCGACGACCGACCGACCCGGTTGGTCTCGTCCCTGGGCACCATGGCCGAGCTGACCGAGGCCTCCAGCGACCTGGTCGGCGTCGTCAGCGAACAGATCGACGCGCGTGCGGCCGGCGAGGAGGCGGTGGTCGACCTCTACCTGCACTGGCCCGACGCCCCCGACGACGCCGACAGCACCAGCGAGCAGCTGCGGACGGTGCTCTCGGGGCTCCCCGTGGCCCAGGACGTACGCCGCACCTGCGTGGCCGTCTGCCGCGGTGGCGAGCTGCCCGTGGGCTACTACGTCTTCCGGCCGACCGCCGACGGCGGGGTGGTCGAGGACGACCTGACCCGTGGCGTGCACCCGATGGTGGGACGCCGGCTGAACCTGTGGCGGCTGCGCAACTTCGAGGTGACCCGCGTCTCGGCGCCCGAGGACGTCTTGCTCTACGAGTGCGTCGCCCACGGCAACCCGACCGACCGCCGGCTGGTGGCGCTCGCCCAGGTGCGCCAGATGTCGGTCGTGCGCGACGAGCACGGCACGGTCACCTCCCTGCCGCACGCCGAACGAGCCGTCGAGAACTGCCTCGAGGCGATCCGCCGCGCGCGGGTGGCTCGCGGTGCCGCAGGGGCGAAGCTGGACATGAACCATGTCTGGGTGCACGTCTGGCCGGTCGTCGACGTCGACGAGGCCGGCCTGACCGCCCTGGGCACCAAGATCAGCCCGCTGACCGACGGTGCCGGGGTGGAGGAGGTCGTGGCCCAGGGGCGCGTGGCCGTGGCCGGAGGGGACCCGGTGCCGGTGGCCGTGCGCTTCGGCGCCCAGCCGGGTGCCGGGGTCGTCTCGAGCGTCGAGCAGCCGCCCACCGAGCTGCTCCAGCCTCTCGACGACTACGCCTCCAAGGTGGTCCGGTCGCGCCGCCGTGGCCTGGTCTACCCCTATGAGCTCACCTCGGTGCTCACCGGACCGGGGGGCACGCTCGTGGAGCACGACCTCGACGACACCGGCGTCCTGGTCCCGGTCGACCGTCCGCGTGGCCTGAACAAGGCGGGCATCCTCGCGGCCGTGGTCACCACGCCCACCGCGGCGCACCCCGAGGGCGTGACCCGCGTGGTGCTGTGCGGCGACCCCACCAAGTCGCTCGGCTCGGTCGCCGAGCCCGAGTGCCTGCGCGTGATCGCGGCCATCGACCTCGCCGAGCGGATGCAGGTGCCGGTCGAGTGGTTCGCCCTCTCCGCGGGCGCCCGGATCTCGATGGACTCGGGCACCGAGAACATGGACTGGGTGGCCAAGGCGCTGCGCCGGATCGTGGAGTTCACCCAGGACGGTGGCGAGGTCAACGTCGTCGTCGCGGGCATCAACGTCGGGGCCCAGCCGTACTGGAACGCCGAGGCGACGATGCTGATGCACACCAAGGGGATCCTGGTGATGACACCGGACAGCGCCATGGTGCTGACCGGCAAGCAGTCGCTGGACTTCTCCGGCGGGGTCTCGGCCGAGGACAACTACGGCATCGGCGGCTACGACCGCGTGATGGGGCCCAACGGGCAGGCGCAGTACTGGGCGCCCAACCTCGCGGGTGCCGTCGACGTGCTGATGTCGCACTACGAGCACACCTACGTGGTGCCGGGGGAGTCCGGCCCACGCCGGGTCGCCAGCACCGACCCGTCGGAGCGCGACATCTCCTCCTACCCCCACGTCGTGGAGGGCAGCGACTTCGCCACGGTGGGGGAGATCTTCTCCGCCACCGCCAACCCCGACCGCAAGAAGGCCTTCGACATCCGCACCGTGATGCGGGCCGTGGCCGACCAGGACCACGCCACACTCGAGCGCTGGGCGGGCATGGCCGACGCGGACACCGCGGTCGTGCAGGACGCCCACGTCGGTGGCTACCCGGTGTGCCTGCTCGGCATCGAGTCGCGGTCGGTGCGCCGCAGCGGCTTCCCTCCCACCGACGGGCCGGACACCTACACCGCCGGGACGCTGTTCCCACGGTCCTCGAAGAAGGCCGCCCGGGCGATCAACGCGGCCAGCGGGAACCGGCCGCTGGTCGTGCTGGCGAACCTGTCGGGCTTCGACGGCTCACCGGAGTCGATGCGCAACCTGCAGCTGGAGTACGGCGCGGAGATCGGTCGCGCGATCGTCAACTTCCGCGGCCCGATCGTGTTCACGGTGATCTCCCGCTACCACGGCGGCGCGTTCGTGGTGTTCTCCAAGCAGCTGAACGAGGACATGACCGTGCTCGCACTCGAGGGGTCGTTCGCCTCCGTCATCGGCGGCGCGCCCGCGGCGGCGGTGGTCTTCACCGGCGAGGTGGACAAGCGCACGGCTGGGAGCCCGGCGATGCGCGATCTCGACGACCGGATCGCGGAGGCGACCGGCTCGGAGCGGATCAGCCTGGTGGTCGAGCAGTCCGAGCTCAGGGCGGCGACGCGCGCGGAGAAGATCAGCGAGGTCGCTGCGGAGTTCGACGGCGTCCACGACATCCACCGTGCCGTCGAGGTCGGGTCGGTCGACGCCGTCATCCCCGCCTCGCGACTGCGGCCGGAGATCATCGACGCGATCGAGAGGTACCTGGCCCGCTGAACACCTCGGCACTGCCGTGCCCTGCGCGTCTCCGGAGACGACACCTAGGCTGACGCGGTGAACGCAACTCTCGTGGCGAAGGACCTCGCGGGCGGGCACGCCCACCGCACCCTGTTCGAGGCCCTCGACCTGACCGTGGCGCCGGGCGACGTCGTCGGCGTGGTGGGAGCCAACGGGGCCGGGAAGACCACGCTGCTGCGGCTCCTGGCCGGGCTCGACCGGCCGCTCGCCGGGCAGGTCTCGACGGCGCCCGCCGACGCCTTCCTGGGCTGGCTGCCGCAGGAGCACGAGCGCGTCGCGGGCGAGACGGTCGGCGCGTACGTCGCACGGCGTACCGGGGCCACGGAGGCGACCAGCGCCATGGAGGCCGCCGCCGAGGCGCTCGGCTCGGGGACCCCCGGAGCCGACGACGCCTACGCGCTCGCCTTCGACCGGTGGATGGCCAGCGGTGCCGCCGACCTCGAGGACCGCATCGCACCGGTGCTCGGTGAGCTCGGCCTCGAAGGCGGCCCGGAGGCCTTGATGACCTCGCTCTCCGGAGGGCAGGCCGCTCGGGTGGCGCTGGCCACCTTGCTGCTGAGCCGGTTCGACCTCGTGCTGCTCGACGAGCCCACCAACGACCTCGACCTGGAGGGGCTGCACCGGCTGGAGGCCTTCGTGCGTGGCCTGCGCGGCGGGGTGGTGATGGTCTCCCACGACCGCGAGTTCCTCGCGCGCTGCGTCACCCGGATCGTCGAGCTGGACCTGGCGCAGGGTGCGGTCTCGGTCTACGACGGAGGCTACGACGCCTTCCTCGAGGAGCGCGCGGTCGCACGGCGGCACGCCCGTGAGGCCTACGAGGCGTACGCCGACAAGAAGGCCGACCTGGTGGGACGGGCGCGCACCCAGCGCGAGTGGAGCTCCCAAGGAGTGCGCAACGCGATCAAGAAGGCGCCCGACAACGACAAGATCCGCCGCAAGGCCAGCGTCGAGTCCTCGGAGAAGCAGGCCCAGAAGGTCCGGCAGATGGAGACCCGGATCGCGCAGATGGTCGAGGTGGAGGAGCCCCGCAAGGAGTGGGTGCTGCAGTTCACCATCGGCTCGGCACCCCGGTCGAGCTCGGTGGTCGCCACGCTGAACGACGCTGCCCTCACCCTCGGCGACTTCCGGCTCGGCCCGGTCTCGCTGCAGGTCAACGCGCGCGAACGGATCGGCATCACCGGCCCCAACGGTGCCGGCAAGACGACCCTGCTCCGGCTGCTGCTGGGAGACGCGGCTCCGGACACCGGCACCGCGAGCCTGGGCGCCAGCGTGCAGGTCGGCGAGATCGACCAGCTCCGCACCGGCCTGGCCGAGCACCTGCCCCTGGGGCACGCCTTCGAGCTCGCGGTCCCCGACGTGGCCCCGGTCGAGCTGCGCACGCTGCTCGCCAAGTTCGGGCTCAAGGGCGACCAGGTGACCAGCCGGGTCGGTCGGCTCTCACCGGGCGAGCGCACGCGCGCGGCGCTCGCCCTCCTGCAGGTGCGAGGCGTCAACCTGCTCGTCCTCGACGAGCCGACCAACCACCTCGACCTGCCCGCGATCGAGCAGCTGGAGGAGGCCCTCGAGACCTACGAGGGCGCCCTCCTGCTGGTCTCCCACGACCGCCGGCTGCTCGACAACGTGCGCCTGGACCAGCGCTGGCACGTCGAGGGCGGTCAGGTCAGCCTCAGCTGAGACCCTTCTCGGAGAGCCAGTCCTTCGCCACGTCCTTCGGAGTGGCCTTCTCGGAGCCCTCGACGCGATCGCGCAGCTTGATCAGATCGTCGGTGGTGAGCTGGGCTGAGATCTCGTTGAGCACCTTCGCCAGCTCGTCGGTGTAGATCGACTCGGCCACCAGCGGCGTGACGTTCTGCGCGGAGATCAGGTTCTCGGGGTCCTCGAGCACCACCAGCTTCTCGGAGGTGATCGCCGGCGAGGTGGTGTAGATGTCGGCCACCTGGACCGAGTCGTCGACCAGGGCCTTGACCGTGTCCGGGCCGCCGAAGTCCTCGATCGGCACGAACTTCACGTCCGAGACCTTGTAGACGCTCTTCAGGCCCGGGATGCCGTAGCCGAGCTCACCGAACTGCGGGTTGGCGCCGAGCTTGAACGGCTCGATCTTGCTCAGGTCGCCGATGGAGGTCAGACCCTTGGCCTGCGCGAGCTTCTCGGTGACGACATAGGCGTCCTTGTCCTCGGCAGCGGCAGAGTCCAGCACGCGCAGCTTGTCCTTGGCCACCACGTCGGTCAGCGCCTTGTTGACCTCCTCGGTGGTCCGCTCGGTGTACTCCGGGTTGTAGTAGGCGAGCAGGTTGCCGTTGTACTCCGGCATCACGTTGATCGAACCGTCCTGCAGCGCCGGGATGGTCTGCTGACGCGGGCCGATGTTGAACTTCGTGCTGACGTCGACCCCCTTGGCCTCCAGCGCCTGGGCGTAGATCTCACCGAGGATCTCGCTCTCGGGGAAGGCGAAGGAGCCGACCACGACGCTCTTGCCGCCGTCGCTGGACTCCGGTGCTGCTGTCGGGTCGCTCGAGCCGCAGGCGGCGAGCGTCAGGCTCAGGCCGGCCGCGATCGTCGCCGCGCCGATACGGATCATCCGGGTGGTGAACATGAGGCAGTTCCCTTCGTGTTCACGCGTTCTCACGCGCTGGTGGTCGAAGTGACCATCGAGTGGTGGAGCGGGCTTCGGTGCGGTTCTCGGTGGGTACGCCGTTGGTGGCCGTGCGCTGGACCAGGGCGAAGACGGCGTCGACGACCAGGGCTAGAGCGGTGACCAGCAGGGCACCGCCGAGAATCAGATCGTAGTCATTCAAGCCGATCCCGGACGCGATGACCCTCCCGAGGCCACCGAGACCGGCGTACGACGCGATGGTGACCGTGGCGATCACCTGCAGCGTCGCGGCCCGGACACCTCCGACGATCAGGGGCAGACCCAACGGGATCTCGACCTGGGTGAGGATCTGCCACTCCGTCATCCCCGTGGCCCGTGACGCGTCCACGGTCTCGCGGTCGACCGACTCCAACCCGGAGTAGGCGCCGGCGAGCATCGAGGGGATCGCGAGGATCACGAACGCGATCGTGGCACCCACGATCGGCGCGGTGTCGTAGGACATGAACTCCCCGAAGACCATCAGCAGGAAGAACAGCAGACCCAGGGTGGGCAGCGCCCGCATCGACCCGGTGAAGGCGATCACGAACTGACGACCGCGTCCGGTGTGGCCGATGTAGAAGCCCAGGGGGAGTGCGATCGCGGCCGCGATCAGCAGCGAGACGCCGGTGTACAGCAGGTGCTCGACCAACCGGTCCTGCAGGGGGAGCGGGCTCTGGCTCCCTGCCTCCCAGTGGGCGGGGTCGAAGATCCAGCGCAGCGCGTCGAGGAGGAAGTTCATGACGCGGCCTTCTGGTTCCACGGCATCAGGAACCGGCCGGCCAGCACGATCAGCACGTCGAAGAGCAGGGCCAGCAGCAGGCTCATCCCGATGCCGACGGCGACCTCCTCGAGGATGCCGCGCTGCTTGCCGTTGAGGAACAGCGTTCCCAGGTTGCGCGAGCCGAGGAGCACCCCCACCGACACCAGGGCGATCGTGCTGACCGAGACCACCCGGATCCCGGCCAGCAGGACCGGTCCGGCAAGCGGGAGCTCGACCCGGAAGAAGCGCGAGACCGTGGAGAAGCCCATCGCGGTGGAGGCGTTCAGGGTGGGCGCCTCCACCGAGGCCAGTGCGTCGGCGGCGGAGCGCGCCATGATCGCGACACCGTAGATGCTCAGGGCCACGACCAGGTTGGTCTCGTCGAGCACCCGGGTGGGCAACACCAGGGGGAGCATCACGAACAGCGGCAGCGACGGGATCGTGTAGAGCAGGCTGCCGCCGCCGATCACGAAGGAGCGCAGCGTGCGGTTGCGGTTGGCGAGCCAGCCCAGAGGGATCGAGAGCAGGAAGCTGACCACGATCGGGATCACGGCGAGCCGGGCGTGCCGGATGCTCAGCTCCAGGATCAGGTCGAGGTTGTTCGCCGTCCAGCTCACGCGGGGGGCACCCCGTCGCTGAACACCCCGACCGGCCGGCCCTCGCCGTCGACCACCAGGCGGCCGCCGCCGCCTTCGCCGTCGCGGAGGAACAGCTCGCGCTTGCCCTTGTCGGCCCCGATGAAGGAGGCGACGAACTCGTCGGCCGGGTCGCTGAGGATCTCGGCGGGGGTGCCGGCCTGCGCGATCACCCCGCCCTTGCGGAAGATCACCACCTGGTCGGCGAGGGTGAACGCCTCGTCGATGTCATGGGTCACGAACACGATCGTCTTGCCGAGCTCGCGCTGGAGCCGGTTCAGCTCGACCTGGAGGTCGGCCCGGACGATCGGGTCGACGGCACCGAACGGCTCGTCCATCAGCAAGATGTTGGGGTCGCTGGCCAGCGCGCGTGCGACACCGACGCGCTGCTGCTGGCCGCCGGAGAGCTGACGCGGGTAGCGCTTGGCCAGGGACCGGTCGAGGCCGACCTTGTCGAGCAGCTCGAGCGCGGCCCCCCTGGCCTGCGCCTTGGGCACCCCGTTGAGGATGGGCACGGTCGCGACGTTGTCCACGACCCGGCGGTGCGGCAGCAGCCCCGAGGACTGCAGCACGTAACCGATGCTGCGGCGCAGCTTGACCCGGTCCTGGGTGGCGACGTCGACGTCGTCGATCAGGACCTGGCCGGCCGACGGCTCGACCATCCGGTTGACCATCCGCAGCAGCGTGGTCTTGCCGCAGCCAGACGAGCCGACGAAGACCGTGGTCTTGTGCGAGGGCAGCACGAAGCTGAAGTCCTCCACCGCCGTGGTGCCGTCCGGGAACCGCTTGCCCACCGAGCGGAACTCGATCATCCTTCGGCCCCCAGGCTTCGTCGTGGGAGCCCGGACCAGGCTCGCTGCGCCCCACCGTACCCAGTGGGCACCGAGACGTGCAGCCCGCTCGACGCGGTTGCCGCCGCCCTGCAGGATGGAGCAGTCACCACGTGGGGGAGGGACAGGCATTGATCCGCAGGGTCGTGGGAGAGGTCGAGCGCCGCCTGGTGGCGCTGCGTCCCGGTGCGCGGAGCACCCACACGCCTGAGCACTTCCGGATCGCCGCCTACCTCGGTCACGGGTCGGCAGGACGGTTCCTGGTCCGCGGCCGGGCGCTCGACAACCTGCCCCCGCCGGCTGCTGTCGCGGGCGAGGGCACCTGGGCCGCCGTACGCCGCAGCGTGGCGCGGTTCACCGCCCACGAGCTTCCCGGGGTGCCGCTCGTGGTGCGCGCGGGGTCCGGACAGATCGAGACCATGACCGACGCCAGGGGCTACTTCGAGGTCGAGGTGCCGGCCGATCTCGACCGCCCGGCCGGACCCTGGGAGCAGGCCGTGGTCGAGCTCGCGGCGCCCTTCCGCGGCCTCACCGGCCCACACACCACGCCGGTGCGGGTGCGCGTCCCGGGTCCGGGCTCGTCCTTCGGGGTGATCTCCGACGTCGACGACACGATCCTGCTCACCGGAGCCCAACGCGCCGTGGTGATGGTGCTGCAGACCATCACCGGATCCTCCCTGACCCGGACACCGTTCGAGGGGGCCGCACGGCTCTACCGGGCGTTCGCTAAGGGTGCCGGGTCGGCGGCGGAGAACCCGGTCTTCTACGTCTCGTCGAGCCCGTGGCCACTGCACGACTTCTTGACCAGCTTCCTGGCCCACCGTGGCTTCCCGCTGGGACCACTGCTGCTGCGTGACCTGCGCGACCGAGGCGAGACCAGGTCCCACACCGGGCACAAGCTGGCCCACATCGGCGAGGTGCTGACCCAGCACCCTGACCTCGCCTTCGTGCTGGTGGGCGACTCCGGCCAGCACGACCCGGAGATCTACGCCGAGGTCGTACGCCGGCACCCGGGCCGCATCCGGGCGATCTACATCCGCGAGGTCCGGCTGGACCCCGGCGACGGCCGCGTCGAGGCGGTCACCGACGACTGGGACGGAGACGTGCCGTTCGTGCTGGCGGCCGACTCCGCCGTGGTGGCGGTGCACGCGGCCGGGCTGGGGCTGATCTCCGCCTCGGACGCCCGCGCGGTCAAGCGCGCGGTCACCTCCGAGGCCGGCGCGTCGGCGTAGGGCCTTGCGGCGAGGCCTGCCGGGAATGTCTCGGCCGCTGGGGGGTACGCAGGCCCTGCCGACCGGTCCACCCACCCCAGAGGAGCCCCATGTCCACCGACGCGATCGTGATGCTGAAGGACGACCACGCGCAGATCCGCAAGGTCTTCCGCGACTTCGAGAAGGCAGGGGAGGCTGCGCTGAAGACCAAGGGCGGGCTGGTCGAGAGGATGATCGAGCTGCTGACCGTGCACACCTACCTGGAGAACGAGCTGATGTACCCGCGGGTGCGTGAGCTGCTGCCCGAGCTCGAGGACGACATCTTGGAGTCCTACGAGGAGCACCACGTGGCAGACCTGCTCGTGATGGAGCTCTCGACCATGTCGCCCGAGGACGAGCGCTTCGTCGCCAAGACCACGGTCCTGATCGAGAACGTCGACCACCACATCGACGAGGAGGAGAAGGAGTGGTTCCCGAAGGTCCGCGAAGGACTCGGGCGCAAGGCCCTCCAGCAGCTGGGCGCCGAGATGGCCGAGGCCCGGAAGACGGCACCGCGCAGGCCCGAACAGCCGAGCGCGTTGAAGAAGACCATCGACGCGGTCATCTCCTGACCGCGGCCTGCCGCGCGGGTCAGCCCAGGAAGATGCTGCGCACCCGGGGGCTCCCGGATGCGGCGGCGGTCGCCGACTCCTCGGCGAGGAACTCGCGCATCAGGTCGATCGCCTGCAGGATCTTGTAGCTGCGCAGGGAGTAGTAGACAGTGGTGCCGGCCCGTCGCGTCGTGACCATGCCGCGGTCGCGAAGAACGGCGAGGTGCTGGCTGGCGTTGGACTGGCTCAACCCCAGCGACTCCGCGATGGCGCTGACGCTGAGCTCACCGTCGCGCAGGATGCTGATGATCAAGAGCCGCTTGGGATCGGCGATCGCCTTGCACACGCGGTCGTGCAGCTCGCGGATCTCGGCCTCGGTCGCGTCCTTCACTGCAGGCCCCTCCACATGCGTCCCCCAGGACTCCCGGACCGGCGGTCCGGAACCGGCTCGCCGGTCATGGTGAGCCTTCGACGATTATCAGCGCCAACGACATCACGGCCAACCCGAGGACGGTGAGGGCCAGAGCGAGGACCACCGCAGGAGCGGCGGGGGTCAGTCCGTCCTTGACCCGCTGGACGGTGCGCTCATAGCGCAGCTGGGCGAAGACGAGCAGGGCCATCGACGCGGTGAGGCCCACCATGCCGGGCAGTGCGGTCCAGAAGCTGCCCGTCGCCCCGTGGAGCAGCATCGCGGAGACCCCGCCGACGCCCAGGGCTGTGCGCTCCCAGGCCATGGCGGTGCGCTCGGCCTGGAGGCCGGCGTCGTGCCAGCGGTCCAGCCGCTCGGGGCCACGCAGCCACCTGCCCACCACGTCTCAGTCCACCAGGTCCATGATCACCAGGCCGAGCGCGATCACCGAGGCCAGCACCAGGCAGACGGCGACCAGTCGCGGCACCATCGACCGGGAGAGCTGTCTGCCCAGCCGGATCGCCTGCTCGTTGCGCTGCCAGTGGCGGTAGGAGACCGAGGCCAGCAGGCCGCCGAGTCCGATCAGCAGGAACCCGAGGCCGTGCCGGACGATGGTCGAGCCGGGCACGAAGTGGATCACGGCCACGCCCGCCGCCATCAGGGCGAGGGACGTGCGCACCCAGGCCAGGAAGGTGCGTTCGTTGGCGAGCGAGAACCGGTAGTCGGGGTTCGCGCCGGCCTCGGGGGTGGGATCCTGTGGGGCCGAGTGCGCGCTCTCGTCGTTCACCGGGACTCCTCCTGCGGGTTCGTCGGTGGCCGTCAGGCCAGGGTCGTGGACGCGGCGCACTGGTTGCGGCCGACGTCGAGCACCTCGAGCTCGCCGTCGGAGGGGTTGAGCCGGCCGGCGTTGACGAGTCGGATCGTGTCATAGGCGGCAGGTGCCTCGGGAAGGGTGGAGACGATCTCCTCCACGAATCTCTCGACGGCGCGCTCGTTGAGCAAGGTGGCCTCGAAGACCCGGGCCAGCGTGGTGGTCACCGCTCCGTCCTGGTCGAACTCCTCGGGACTCGACCAGTGCGCCGGGGCGATCACCGTGTCCGGGTGGAGCGGCTCGAGCCGCTCGTGGACGCTGCGGAACAGCGAGCGGGCGAGGTCCTCGGCCTGGCCGGTCAGGTCGGGCCGTCCGAGCCCGCGCACGAAGACGGTGTCGCCGACCAGCAGCAGCCGCTCGCCCACCAGCAGGGCGGTGGTCCCGGGGGTGTGCCCCGGCAGGTGCATCGTCAGGGCGCGCACCACGGTGTCGCCTCCCAGCGGGAGCTCCTCGCCGTCCTCGAGGGCACGGTTGGGGAAGGGGATCTGCTCGGTGCTGTCCTCGGGCGGCAGGTGGTACTCCGCTCCGAGCGCCGCTGCGAGGCTCGGGCCGCCGCTGATGTGGTCGGCGTGCACGTGGGTGTCGATCACGTGGGTCACCGTCATCTGGTGCCGGTCCACCAGGTCGACGTACGGCGCATGGTGGCGGGCGGGGTCCACCACGATGCAGCTCTGCCCCGGCACCCCGATCACGTAGGACAGGCACCCCTTGGCGGGGCGCTGGAGCTGCCAGGCCCGGGCCGGCGCTGGAACGCCCTCGATCGCGACGGGCACCAGCAGCTGGGCCCACGCGTCCATGCCCCCGGCCAGGGAGCGGGTCTCCTTGCCGAGCGCGTTGAACTCCTGCACCACCAGGGCCGAGCCGTTGCCCTGCCCGCAGACGACGACGGCGTCGTCCAGGGTCCCCTCGGCGTACCGCTCGGGGTCCTCGAGCACCTCGTAGACCGCCGCGTGGCGCGTCTGCACGGGGCGGCGCCCCTCGATCCGCTGCGCCTCGAACTCCTCGGTGTTGCGGATGTCGAGGATCTCGGGGATGTGACCGTGCCCGATCTCGTCGTGCAGCTCCGCGGCTGAGATGGTCCAGGACTCCATGGCTCCGACTCCAATGTCCGTACAACTGTCGACCGGCAAAGGCTTGTTGTATGCGTCCAGACGAATGTAATGTGACGCGCACCACAGCGCAATGTCGTGGACCCGGTCGGAGGATCTGTCATGAGCCATGAAGCACTCGAGGACGACGCCCCCCAGAGCATGACGATCGTGGCGTGGAGCGGTGATCTGGACAAGATCTGGCCGACCCTGATCCTGGGGTCCACGGGCGCTGCCTACGGGATGAGGACCACGATCTTCTTCACGTTCTGGGGACTGTTCCCCCTGGTGCGCGACGACGTGCGGATCACCGGCACCAACGCCATGACCAAGGCGCTCGCGGGGGTGAACCCGCCCGGAGTGAGCAAGATGAAGCTCTCCAAGCTCAACATGGGCGGCGCCGGCTCCTGGATGATGCGCCGGCTCGCCAAGCAGAACAAGGTGGCCAGTCCCAAGGAGCTGCTCGAGATGTGCACCGAGCTCGGCGTGAACCTGTGGCCGTGCGAGATGACGATGGAGCTGATGGGACTGCGTCGCGACCAGCTCATCGAGGGCGCCGGCGACCCCGTCGGTGCGGCGAGCGCCCTCTCGGAGATGAGCCGGTCCCAGATCAACCTGTTCATCTGAGCCCGACCTCGAGCCAGAGCCTGTTCCGGGCCGGATCCGCCGGCCCACCTGGAAGGAGAACCTCCGATGGACCTAGCCGCAGACGCCACCGTGGACGCCAAGGGCCAGAAGTGCCCGATGCCGGTGCTGCTCACCTCACGCGGGATGAAGAACCTCAGCTCCGGCCAGGTGATGCTGGTGGAGGCGACCGACGGAGGCTCGCAGAGCGACATCGCGTCGTGGGCGAAGGACACCGGCAACGAGCTGGTCGACAGCTCGGTCGAGGACGGCGTCTACCGCTACCTGATCAAGAAGCGCTGACCGCCCGCTCCCCGTGGTCGCGGGCGACCTGAGGCGTCGCGTCAGTCCGAGGCTCCGGTGAGACCGAGCTCGACCGCCTTGTCGAACTCGTCGTCGACCAGCACCACGTCGTGGCCCTCGCGGGCCAGCAGGCTCGCGCAGATCGAGGCGCGGTAGCCGGACGCACAGTGCACCCACAAGGTGCCCTCCGGGACCTCGTCGAGACGCTGAAGCAGCTCGTGGATGGGGATGTGGCTCGAGCCGGGGATCGCATCGTCGGCCCGCTCGTCGCCACGGCGTACGTCGAGCACGGTCGGCGCGTCGGCGCCGTCGGGATCTGCCAGCTTCTCCGCGAGGTCGTCGAAGGAGACCACCGGGTAGCCCGCCAGCTCCTCGTCGGGGACGATCGCGGCGACCTCACCGGCCGCGGCTCCCGCCGGGCGGTCGATCCCGATCCGGGCCATCTCGCGCTGGGCGGCGCCGACCTGCTCCGCCGACTCGCCGATCAGCGTCACGTCGGTGCCCCAGGGCATCAACCAGCCCAGGTAGGTGGCGAACTGCCCACCGAGGTCGATGCCGATGCTGCCCCGCAGGTGGGACTTCGCGTGCACGGTGAGGTCACGAAGGTCCACGACCCACTCGCCGGCGTCGACACGTCGGCGCAGCTCGGCGGCGTCGACGCTCTCGGCGGGACTCAGGTCGATCGGGCCGGGTCCCTCGGCGTTGCGGGCACTCATATGGGCGTAGTAGGCGGGGTAGGCGGTGAGGTTCTCGACCAGTTGCGCCACGAACGCGTCCTCGTCGTCCTCGGTCAACGCGTCGTTGCGCTTCTTCTCCTCGCCGATGGTGGAGCTGTCCCCGCCCGATGCCGAGCCGGAGGAGCAGAAGCTGCCGAAGCCATGGGTCGGGTAGACCCCGGCGCCGTCGGGCAGCAGCGAGACCAGCTTGCGCGCGGAGTGGAACTGGGCGCGGGTGAGCCCGTCGGTCTCCTCCTCGCCGAGCAGGTCGGTGCGGCCGACGCTGCCGTAGAGCAGCGACCCGCCGGTGAACGCGGCCACGCCCTCGGCGTCGTCGCGGTGGGAGACCGCGTAGGACAGATGGGTGTGGGTGTGCCCGGGGGTGGCGATCACCCGGAGCTCGAGCGGACCGTACTCCACCACGTCGCCGTCCGAGACCGGGCGGCGCTCGAAGGCGACGTCGTCGTCGGCGCACACCAGGTAGTCGGCGCCGCTGCGCCGGGCCAGCTCGAGGCCGCCGGTGACGTAGTCGTTGTGGATGTGGGTCTCGGCGACGGCGGCCAGCGTCAGGCCGTTCGCGTCGAGGACCTCCTGCACCCTGTCGATGTCGCGTTGTGGGTCGATGACCAGTGCTGTGCTCCCGTCGTGAACGACGTAGCTGCGGTCTCCGAGCTCGCTGGTGTCAATGATCTCGACGTTGAGCATCCGTGTGCACCTCCGATATGACCGGACATTTGAGCCACCGTACGACCAGGTCGGAGGTCGGACAAGGGGCGGCGCCGGGTCCCGGAGCGTGCCTGGCGGCTGGCTCGGTGGCAGACTCGACGGCGTGTCCTTTCCTACGGCTCGGTTCACTGACTCGACTCTCCCCGGTGTGGTGGGCACCGCTGGCCGCTACCCGGCCGATCCTCCGCGGGTGCTGCCACTGACCCTGGCCGGTCGTTCGCTGCTCACGCCCGGCCCGCTGCGCGTCTACACCTGCGGCATCACGCCGTACGACGTGACGCACATGGGGCATGCCTCGACCTTCGTGTGGGCGGACCTGGTCGCCTCGCTCGCCCACGCGACCGGGGTCGAGGCCGTCACCTGTCGCAACGTCACCGACGTGGACGACGTGCTCACGGCGGCCGCCCGCGTCAAGGGCAGGCACTACGACGACTTCGCGCTGACCCAGGAGTTCCTCTTCGAGCGGGACATGCAGGCGCTCTCCGCCGCCCGGCCCGACATGACGCCGCACGCGCGGGCCTTCATCCGTCCCGTGCAGCGGCTGGCCACAGCCCTGCTGGACGCCGGCGCGGCCTATGCCCGGGACGGCTATGTCTACTTCAGGGGGGAGGCGGTGCCGGCCGCCGCCGGACTGGACGAGGCCGCAGCACTGGCCGCGTCGGAGGAGTTCGGGGACCAGCTCGACGTCCCTGGCCGGGACTCCCCGTTCGACGTCGCCCTGTGGCGTCCGTCGCTGGAGGACCACCCTGCCTGGCCCAGCCCGTGGGGCTGGGGGAGGCCGGGATGGCACGCGGAGTGCGCGGCGATGGCGATGGCCTGCCTGGGGAACTCGGTGGACGTGCTCGTCGGTGGAGCCGACCTCGCCTTCCCCCACCACGCCTACCAGTCGGCGATGGTGGAGGCCGCGACCGGCGTCACCCCGTTCGCCCGGGCCGTGGTCCATGTCGGGGAGGTGCGGCTGGCGGGGGAGAAGATGGCCAAGTCGACCGGGAACCTCCTGCTGATCGGGGACGTGCTCGGCCGCCATGCGGGCCCCGCCGTCCGGCTCGCGCTGCTCGACCGTGCCTGGGACCAGCCCTGGGAGTGTGCGGACGAGGAGTTCCAGCGGGCCGCAGAGGTCCTCGAGCGGTTGCGCAGCGCCGCGGGCACGCCCGCCGACGCCGCCGATGCGCGGGACGAGGTCCTGCGCCTGCTGGTCACCGAGCTCAACGTCCCCGACGCGATCCAGCTCGCCCTGACCGAGGGCGGCGGGGCAGCACGGTTCCTGATCGACGTGCTCAAGCTCCGCGACGCGCCGTTGTCATGAGCGCGTCCCCCCTCCGAGCCACGGCGCCGGGACCCAGGCCCGTCAGCCGGGAGCGGGACTCGCCGCTGTGGGAGCAGGTGCACGACGACCTGGTCCGGCGGGTCCGCGCGGGCGAGTTCGCCGACTCGTTCCCCGGCGAGCTCGGGCTGGTCGAGGAGTACGCCGTGAGCCGCCACACCGTGCGCGAGGCACTGCGCCGGTTGCGGCAGGCCGGCGTGGTGATCGGCGAGCGCGGCCGCACCTCCCGGCTCAGTGGCCCGGCGGAGATCGACCAGGCGATGGGCTCGCTCTACAGCCTGTTCTCCGCGGTCGAGGCCTCCGGCCAGACCCAGCGCAGCGTCGTACTGCACTGCGACATCCGCGCTGACGGCGTGGTGGCCGAGCGTCTCGACCTCGAGGCGTCCGCTCCGCTGTTCCATCTTGAGCGGCTGCGCCTGGCCAGTGAACGGCCCCTCGCCCTCGACCGGGTGTGGCTGCCGGCGGAGGTGGCCCGGCCGCTGCTCGAGGTGGACTTCACCCAGACCGCTCTCTACGAGCAGCTGCGGCTGCGCTGCGGGGTCACCCTCACCGGCGGGCGCGAGCACCTGCGCGCGGTGCTGCCGACACCGGCCGAGCGGGTCATGCTGGAGACCCCGGCGACCATGGCCGCGCTCGCCATCGAGCGCCTCGGTCACCAGCGGGGCCGCCCACTGGAGTGGCGCCACACTCTCGTGCGCGGAGACAGGTTCGCGGTCAGCGCGGAGTTCTCCCAGCCCTGGGGCTACCGGCTGGCGGGCAGCGCGATCGACGAGCCCTGACCTCGCTCGGAGGTGCTCAGCGGGGCTCGCCGTTGGGAAGGGCGACGTGGCACTGGGGAAAGATCCGCGCGGTGCAGCTGCGGCAGATCTCGGAGTCCAGCTTCGGGTAGACGCTGTCGATCGGGTGCGACTTGGTCGGGAACAGGTTGTCCTCGCCGATCTCCTCGAGGTAGCCGCCCTGCTCGAGTAGCCCCTTGACCTCGGGCTGTACGCGGTACAGGTAGAGCCCGCCGCCGAGGTTGCGCCGCCTGCGGGCCTCCTGGGCCAGCATCTCCGCGCCGGCGACGTCGGCGAAGTTCATCCCCCGGGCGGCCAGCATCACGTGCCGGCGCCGGGAGTCCTGTTCGTCGATCGCCTGCAGCTCGCCCTGGACGTGGTTGACGGCTCCGAAGAAGAGCGAGCCGTGGATCCGCAGCATGGCGTACTGGGGGCACTCGGCTCGGCCCTCGGCGGGCACGTAGTAGTAGCTGTCCGGGTCCGGGTCGGGTACGACGGGGAGCATCTCGGGTCGCGACGTACGCGAGAGGTAGAGCATCAGCGAGAGCATGATGCCCAAGAAGATGCCCTTCTCGAGGTCGATCAGCGTGCCCACCAAGGTGACCAGCAGCACCGCACTCTCCGGCCGGCTGGTGAGCAGGATCGCCTTGATGTGGCCGAAGTCGATCAGGCCGTAGGCCACCAGGAACAGCAGCCCGGCCATCGCCGCGGTCGGCAGATAGGCCGCCAGCGAGGCCACGGCGGTCAGGACGAGCACCAGGAAGGCAGAGGAGTACACCGCGGCCAACGGCGTCCGTGCGCCGGCGGCGTAGTTGACGCCGCTGCGGTTGAAGGAGCCGCTCGAGGAGTAGCTGGAGAAGAAGCTGCCCGCGAGGTTCGCCAGGCCCTGCCCGATGAACTCCTGGTTGCCCTCGATCCGCTGTTCGGACTTCACCGCGATCGCCCTCGCTATCGACACGGCCTCGGTCAGGCCCAGCATGGTGACGATCAGCGCGGGGAAGATCATCTGCTCCAGTGCGCCGAGGGAGAAGTCGGGCAGGGAGAACGGCGGGAGCGACCCGGACAGCGCGCCCACGGTGGGGATGTCGCCGGCCCCGGCATAGCGCTCGAGCACGAGGGCGGTGAGGCTGCCGACGACCAGAGCCAAGATCATGTGCAGCTTGGGCAGGAGGCGGCGCATCAGGGCACCGGTCGCTAGCGTGACCGCGCCGACCGTCGCCACGGCTGGGTCGATCTCGTTCAGGCGCGAGGCCGTCTCCTGGAACACCTCGTGGAAGGCGAGACCGCGCTCGAGGTCGAGGCCGAGGAAGTTCTTGACCTGGCTGACGGCGATCAGGACGGCAGCGCCCGCGGTGAACCCGATCACCACCGTGTGCGAGATGAAGTTGACCAGGGCGCCCAGCCGGGCCAGGCCCATCACCAGCTGGAGGATCCCGGTGAGGAAGGTCAAGGTGAGCACCAGGCTGACGTAGTCGGCGGAGCCGGGCTCGGCGAGCGGCGAGACCGAGGCGAACACCGCGATCGAGATCGCCGTGGTGGGGCCGGTGACCAGGTGCCAGCTGGAGCCGAAGAGTGCGCCGACGACTGCCGGCACGATCGCGGTGTAGAGCCCGTACTCCGGCGGCAGTCCCGCGATCGTCGCGAACGCCACGCCTTGCGGCAGCACGATCAGCGCGCCGGTCAGCCCGGCGACGAGGTCGAAGCGGGTGGTGGCCCGGGTCACCCGCGCACGCCACCGCAGGAACGGCAGCAGTCGCACCAGTTGGCTCTGCACGATCGGCATGGTGACGGTGGCCTCCACCAGATCTTGGTCCAGCGTGGACGTGGCAGGTCACGATACCCACGGGTAGGGGAAGGTTGTCCGTTTAACGGACCCAAATGCCTCTATGGACTCCCAAAATCCTAGGTATGGCGGCGTCCCTCACGTACCGTGGAGTCATGACCCCAGCCTCGGGTTCGACCAGTCCGCACGACCACGCCGTGAGCTTCTACGACCACGACGGCGAGGCGATCACCGCTTTGGTGCGCTATGTCGTGTCCGGTCTGGTCTACGGCGAGCGAGTCATCGTCGTGGCGACCGAGCGGCACCAGGCGGCCCTGGACCGGGCCCTGCGAGACGTGCACTCGATCGACGACTCCCGCGAGCGCGCGGGCGGCAACTACGTCACCCTGGACGCGGCGCAGACCCTGGCCAGGTTCATGGTGGACGGGGTTCCGGACCCAGCGAGGTTTCGCGCCAGCGTGGGCGCGCTGCTGGCCCAGGCGTGCGCGCCCGGCGTCACCGTGCGGGTCTTCGGCGAGATGGTCGCCCTGCTGTGGGACGAGGACAACGTGGCCGGCGCGATCGCGCTCGAGGAGTTGTGGAACTCCCTGGCCGACGAGCACGCGTTCCACCTGCTCTGCGCCTATCCCACCGGCCCACTCCGCGAGGCTGGCCTCGACGACATCGCCCGGGTGTGCGAGACCCACTCCTCGGTGCGTCCACCGGCGAACTACTCGCTCTCGGTGCCTAGGTCGCCGGCTCCGACGATCCCGATCGAGCAGTCCGAGGTGTTCCTGCCCGTCCCGGAGGCAGCGGCCGCGATGCGCCGCTTCGTCGCGGGCGTGCTGCGCTCCTGGGGGGACCACGACCTCCTCTGGGACGCGAACCTGATCGCCACCGAGCTCGCGACCAACGCCCTGAGCAACGGGGGTTCGCCGTTCCGCGCCTACGTCACCCGGACCGGTGGCGTGGTCCGGCTCCGGGTCGAGGACAACGGGTCCGGCGTACCCGTGCAGCGGCGGGCGGGCGAGTCTGGCCGCCCCGAGCGCGGGGTGGCGGTCGTCGGCAAGCTCGCCGACCGCTGGGGGTACGACGAGCAGCCCGGCGTGACCGTGACCTGGGCCGAGCTGAGCACCGCGCCGGCCCACGCCGGCTGAGCCGGTCTCCCGAGGTCGTGGCCGCGCTCAACCGCGCGCGGAGATCCGGCCAGGGTTGCGAGTGGCGAGCACGTGCTCGCGGAAGAGCTCGGCCGAGGGCAGCAGCCTGCGGCTGTGCGACCACGTGACGCCCACCGCTCGGTGGGCGCCTGCGTCGGTGAGTGGGATCAGCGCCTCGTCGCGCGGCGCCGAGGGGCGGGACTCCGAGTAGACGGCCGGGACGAGGGCCACTCCCAGGCCGGCGGCGACGAACCCGCGCACCACCGGGAGGTCGTGGCCCTCGAAGGCGACACGTGGTACGAACCCGGCCGCGGCACACAGGTCGTCGCAGAGTCGGCGCAGCTCCCACGAGGGCCGCAGCATCACGAACTCGTCGTCGGCGACCTCGGCGAGGGAGACCTCCGCCCGCCCGGCCAGCGGGTGCCCGGGGGGGACCGCCAGGAGCAGGGGCTGGTCGAAGAGGCGCTCCCAGTGCACCTCCTGGCTGCGTGGGTGCCGGGCCGTGAACTCCAGGTCGACGGCGCCGGAGGCCACCAGCGAGGACCCCAGGGCGTCCTCGGACTGCTCGAGCCGGAACTCGACCCGGGGATGCGTCTCGCGGAAGCGGCTGATCATCGCCGGCACCAACCAGGTGCCCAGGGACAGCTGGAAGGCGACGGTGACCGTGCCGGTCTCGGGGTCGATCAGCTCACTGAGGTCGGCCAGACCGTCATCGAGCCGGTGCAGCACGATGTCGACGTGCCGTTTGAACACGGTGCCGGCCATCGTCGGGCGCAGCAGCCTGCCAGTTCGATGCAGGAGCGGGGCGCCGACCTCCTGCTCCAGGCGCATCAACGCCCGGGAGACCCCCGGCTGGCTGACCTGGTGCAGCTCGGCGACCTCGGTCACGGTCGCCCCGTCGGCGACGAGCTGGAACCAGCGCAGCACGTCGGTCTCCATGTCCATGATTCTAGCGCATGGATGAGCCACTCTTTTGTCATTGGACGTATGAGTGTGCAATCCGGACACTGGATGCATGAACACCACACCCCGAAACCACGCCGCCCCCTCCCGAGCCCGTCGCCTGCTCTCCGTGGTGCGCGACGACCTCCGCGAGCGTCGCGAGTCCCGCACCGAGCAGCGCCGCATCGAGCGCGAGCTGGGCACCTACACCTCACCGAGTGAGGTCAACGACATCCTCACGGTCCTGCAGTCCGAGAGCGGCGCCCACGCCGACCGGATGCGCACCATGGTCACCCGCAACCTGCAGCACCAGCAGCGCACCAAGCTCGCCTCCTGACCCACGCCCGTGCCCACTTCGTGCACGGAACCGTGACTGCGGTCCGCGTGCCAAGAAAGCACCCGCATCTGCGCATGTAGGCTTCATCACATGACGCATCTGCGGATCAGTGAGGTCGCGGGGGTGCTCCGGGTCAGCGACGACACCGTGCGGCGCTGGGTGGACCAGGGCCGCCTTGTCGCCGAGCCGGGCCAGCCCGGCCACTCCGGCGCGATGATGATCGCCGGCGCCGAGGTCGCCGCCTTCGTCCGCGAGCGACGAGACGACGATCCCGACCGGGCGCCCAACTCCGCGCGCAACCGGTTGACCGGCATCGTCACCGACGTACGCCGTGACGGGCTCGTGGCCCAGGTCGAGATCCAGGCCGGACCGTTCCGCCTGGTCTCCCTGATGACCCGTGAGGCCGCCGACGAGCTCGCCCTCGAGCCCGGTTCGCTGGCCGCTGCGATCGTGAAGTCGACCACAGTGATCGTGGAGCCGATCGAGCCGAACCGGACGCGGGCATGAGTCGGCGCTGGTGGCGCTGGCTCGCGCTGGGGCTGCTGGCCGTCCTGCTCACCGCCTGTGGCAGCGCGGGCGCTGGCTCCGCGGACCGGCCGACGATCCGGGTGGTCGCGGCCTCGGACCTGAAGTTCGCCCTCGACGAGGTGATCGCCGGGCTCGAGCGCAAGCACCCTGACGTGAAGGTCGCGGTCAGCTACGGCTCCTCGGGCACCTTCTTGCAGCAGATCGAGAACGGCGCGCCGGTCGACGTCTACCTCAGCGCCGACCTGTCCTACCCGCGCCAGCTGGTCGACGGGGGCAAGGCCACCTCCTCGGACCTGTTCCCCTACGCCGTGGGGCGCCTGGTGCTCTGGGTCCCCGAAGGCTCGACCCTCGACCCGGACAAGGGCCTGGCCGTCCTGACCGACCCCGCGGTGCGCAAGGTGGCCATCGGCAACCCGGCGCACGCCCCCTACGGAGTGGCCGCGGTCGCGGCCCTGAGGAAGTCGGGCGTCTACGACCAGGTCTCACCCAAGCTCGTGCTCGGGGAGAACATCGCGCAGGCGGCCGAGTTCGTGCAGTCGGGCAACGCCGATGCCGGCCTGGTCGCCAAGTCGCTGGTGCTCGCGGACACCACCCGGGGGGTGGGGACGTGGTACGAGCTCCCTGCCGACCTCTACCCGCGCCTGGACCAGGGCGGGGTGGTGCTCACCGACACGAGCGCGCACCCGGGTGGGCTGCTGCGTGACGCGATGCTGAGCCAGAGCGGGACCGCGATCCTGGCGCGCTACGGCTTCATCCTGCCGCGGGGCTGACGGTGGACTGGGAGGCGATCGGGGTCAGCCTCCGGCTCGCGGCCGCCACCACCGCCATCCTGATCGTGGTGGCCGTGCCGCTGGCTGCCTGGCTGAGCTTCACCCGGCGGCGCTGGACCGTCGTGCTCGAGGCTGTGGTCGCGCTGCCGCTGGTGCTGCCACCCACGGTGCTCGGCTACTACGTGCTGGTGACCCTGGGCTCCCGCAGTCCGTTGGGACGCTGGTGGCAGGAGACCACGGGATCCACGCTCGCGTTCACCTTCACCGGGCTGCTGGTCGCCTCGGTGCTCTACAGCCTGCCGTTCGCGGTGCAGCCGCTGCTGGCGGCGTTCGCCGGGGTGGACCGCCGCCTCCTGGAGGCCTCCGAGGTGCTCGGCCGCGGGCCCGTGGCCACGCTGGTGCGGGTGGTGCTGCCGCTGTCGCGAGCCGGCCTGGCCACCGCCTGCGTGCTGACCTTCGCCCACACCGTCGGCGAGTTCGGGGTGGTGCTGATGGTCGGGGGCAACATCCCCGGCCAGACCCGCACGGTGTCGATCTCGGTCTACGACTCGGTCCAGGCCTTCGACTACGCGAGTGCAGGGCGCACCAGCGCCGTACTCCTGGTCTTCTCGCTGGTGGTGCTCACGCTGACCTACGCGCTCCAGCGCCGGGGCAGCCGCGGGCAGGTGTGGGCATGAGCCGCGCAGGCGCGACCGGCACCCTGGACGTGCACGTACGCCGGCACGTGGTGGACGCGCGCCTGACGCTGCCGCTCGACGCAGGTGGCATCACCGTGCTCTTCGGTCCCTCGGGTGCGGGCAAGACCACCATCTTGCGCTGCCTCGCCGGACTCGACCGCACCGAGGGCGGCCACGTGACGATGGCCGGCACCTCGTGGGACGACGGCAACGGAAAGGTGGTGCCGGCCCGTCGGCGGCGGGTGGGCTACCTGTTCCAGGACCACGCCCTGTTCCCGCATCTGGGGGTCGAGGCCAACGTGGGCTTCGGGCTGCCGCGACTGAGCTCGGCCGCGCGGGCGGACCGCGTCCGTGAGGCGCTCGAGGCGGTCGGCGCGGCCGGGTGTGTCGGCCGGTCCGTCGGCCAGCTCTCCGGTGGTGAGTCCCAGCGGGTGGCGCTGGCGAGGGCGCTGGCCACCCAGCCGCGACTGCTGCTGCTCGACGAGCCGCTCTCGGCCCTCGACGCACCGACGCGCATCCGGCTGCGCACCGATCTGCGCCGGATGCTGGAGCGCTCCGGGATCCCGGCCGTGATCGTCACCCACGACCGGAGCGAGGCGCTGGCCCTGGCCGACCGGGTCGTCGTACTCGATGGTGGCGCCGTGCGCCAGGTCGGCTCGCCCGAGGAGGTCTTCGACCGTCCCGCGGACCCCGACGTGGCCCGGATCGTCGGCATCGAGACAGCCGCCCACGGGATGGTGACCTTCGTGGAGGAGGACCTCGTCCGGGTCGACGTCGGCGCCACCAAGCTGACGGCCCTCGTGGTCGAGCGGCCGGTGGAGCCGCACGCCGTGGGCGACGAGGTGCTGGTCTGCGTGCGGGCCGAGGACGTGGCCGTCGAGCTGCCGAGCTCCGCCGGCAGCACCAGGAGCCCGCGCAACCAGCTCCCGGCGCAGATCACCGGCGTCGTCACCGACGGGGCGCTGGTCCGGGTCGAGCTCGACGCGGGGTTCGCCCTGACGGCGTACATCACCAGGCCCGCGCTGGCCGAGCTCGGGCTCGAGGTCGGGTCGCGGGTGGTGGCGTCGGTGAAGAGCCCGGCCGTCCACCTGATCACCCGCCGCCGCGCCGAGACCTCCTAGTTCGCCGAGCGGGCACTTCTGCTCGTCCCCAGCGCGCCCAGCGGGCAGTTCTGCAGATCGGATGCTGCACAACTGCCCGCTCGGCGCGCCAGAGACAGACAAAACTGCCCGCTCGGCGAACTAGGGGCCAGGGGTCAGCCGATCCGCTGCAGCGCGGCGCGCACCTCGTCGGGCGCGCCCTGGGTCAGCACCGGGAGCGTCTGGGTGGTCAGGGCGTCGCCGGCCTCGACCTCACCGTTGCCGGTGACGTCGAGGTGGAGGAACACGGTGTAGGAGGAGCGCTCGTCGACCAGGCCCGCCGGCACCTCGAGCTCCAGGCGTACGTCGGACCCGGGAACGCCCTCGCCCAGCGGCTGTGCGGCGCGCGCGACGACGTCGGGGGCCCGGTCGGCGATCGAGGAGTCCTCGACCCGGGCGCGCAGCCGGGAGGCGTCGGTCAGGTCGAGGCCCTCGGGCAGGTGCACGGAGACCGCGACCGTACGGACCTCACCGGCACTGCTCACCTGGGCTCCTTCGCGTCGAGCCGCATCAGCAGGTCGGCCATGCGGGCGGTGATCGGCTGGGACGTGCGCTCCTCGACGAAGCGCCATTCCCCGGCCGGGTTGACCTCGAGGAAAACATACTCACCGGCTGCGGTGCGGCGCAGGTCGATCGCGCCGTAGACGATGTCGAGCCGCTTCATCAGCAGCAACAGCTTCTCTGCGACGTGGTCGGGGAGCGTGGTCGGTGCGAACCGGGCCGCGCCCATGTCCATCCGGTAGTCCACCGGGTAGGAGGAGTCCGTGGCCACGATCTCGGCTGCCCAGAGCTCCTCGCCGAGCGCGGTGACCCGCAGGTCGGCCTCCGCCTCGACGTACTCCTGGAAGATCACCGGCGCCAGGTGCACCGAGTCGAGCAGCGCCAGCTCCTCGGGGCGCACGAGCCGGGTCTCGCGCCAGTTCTCCTCGCTGGCCACGAAGGTCTTGTAGACCGTGCGACCCGGCCCCAGCTCGTCCACGAAGCCCCTGGCCGCGGCAGGGTCGTTGGTGATCAGGGTGCGGGGGACCCGCAGGCCGAGATCCTGCGCGCGGGCCAGCTGCAGCGGCTTGTGGGCGGCGACCTCGTCGCTCATCGGCGGGTTCACCCAGGTCGCGTCCAGGGTGTGCCACATCCCCGAGATCGCCTCGTGGCACTCGGTGAGCACGAACGAGGCCACCGAGGCCTCGAGGTCGGGCTCGAGGACGTAGGGGAGCGGTCGCCGCCACCAGACCGTGCCCACGCGGTCCAGCGGCACGACCTGCTCGCGGTTGGTGAAGGACCCGGGGTCGCCGGCGCCGTACCTCAGGGCCAGGGTCGTACGCCGGGGGAAGTCGGCGGTGTCCATGAGCGTGACCGGGTGCCCGGCCTCCCGCAGGAGGCCGAGCACCGCGAGCGCGTGGTCGTCATGGTCGTGCGAGGCGATGACGATCACGGAGCTGCTCAGCCCTGGCCGGGCAGGTCGTCGAGCGAGGCCAGATAGGCCTGCTCGAGCAGGTCGTGCAGCTCCTGGAGTCGCGCGACCTCCAGGGAGGCCTCGGCCGCGTTGGCCTGGGCCCTCGTCAGCGCCGCCTCCACCTCGAGGAGCTGGGACTGCAGCGCCGCCGCCTGCGCCGCCATCTGCGCGGCACCCGCCTCGTCGGGTCCCAGACCACCGAGGTCGGCGTGGTGCGGGGTGGCGAGGCTGAACGGCAGCTGGCCGCCGGGAATGCCGGTGATGACGCCGGGCTGCACGATCTCGGGTCGGGCGTCGAACTTGATCGGCCCGATGTCCCCAGCCGGCTTGCGCAGGTCGCGGATCGGCTTGAGCCGGCGCTCGTCGTCGACGATCTTCTTGAACTGCTGTGCGTCCCTGATCTGCTTGAACCGCCCCGGCTCGCGCCACGGTGCCTTGAACACCCCGCCGCAGGTCGGATAGAGGGCCGTCACCGCTGCCTTGTCCAGGGCACTGAGGGCCACCCGCTGGCCGATCACGGCCGAGGCGTCCACGGGCACGATCGTGTCGTTCCCGTTCTTGCTGAACGCCTGCCGCGGGTAGTGCATGATCGAGCCGTAGTCGTAGGCACCGATGTCGTCCCCGTCGGCGATGTGCTGGGAGAACTGGGTCTCCATCCCCGACTGGATGTTCTCCCAGTGGATCGTGACGAAGGTGTCCCGGTCCTCGCGACTCTGCTCGTGCCAGAGGCCGACGGCGTGGCCGATCTCGTGGATCGTGTTTCCCTTGGAGCAGTTGGGACCGATGCTGATCGTCTGTCGGCCGCCGCGCATGCCCACGTAGGACCAGCACCCGCCGTCGTCGGTGAAGTACACCCAGTTGGCCTCGGTGGTCCGCTCCACGAAGTTCAGCGAGGTGTTGTCGCGCCAGTGCTGGAGCGCATCGGTGACACGATCCTGGTTGGGCAGCGCCGGGTCGATCTCGTAGGGGACCTTGCAGTTGGTCCACCGGAACTGGACGCCGGTGATCGCGACCGCTCGCGCCACGCCCTCCTCGCGGGAGCGCTGCGTGGTGTTGTCCACCTCCTCGACGGTGCCGAGCACGATGTCGCCTTCAACGACGGCCATGCCCTCGACCTCGACGTACTGCAGCGCCATGGTGCTGCCTGTGCTCCCTTGGACCAGCGCGGTGCCGATGCGCGGTCGGGTGGGGATCTTGCCCTTGCGTTCCGAGGGGAACTCACCCTCGTTGTCGCTTGCCGGCTTGTCAGCCATGCCCCGTTCGCCCCCTGTGCGTCGTGACGTCGTTGTTGCCGTCCTGCCGGAGGTGTCGACCTGTCGGCGCCTCGAGATTTCGGCCCGGACTTCGTTTCTACTCGCAGCCGTTCCGCAATGCCATCACCTGTTCTGACCACCGGTGACTGGCACGTTTGGCCTGTGTGTACGGGGCAAACCCCCACCCGCAACCACTTCGTACGGCGCGATCCACACTGTTTCGTCCGATGTCGGGAAATCGCATGGCGCAGAACCGAATATCGCGAATAGCAGCGACATGTTGGGGGCTGGGTCGCGACCCCGGTGACCGGCGTGGTTCATCTGGAACCTCGATATGGCACCGATGGGCCTCGCGTCCTGGCAGCGCGCATGGGTGGATTGGTGCAGGGGGCAAGGCAGCGGGAGCAGGGCAGAGGGAGTGCGGCATGGCTGAGGAGCCTGCGACGGGTCCGACGGTTCAACGCGTCGACGTGCCGGCGCAGCACACGGCGGTCGTTCGCCGCCAGGTGCCACCAGGTGGGGTCAGCGACTTCGTCGAGGAGGCCCTGGGGCTGGTCATCGAACGCGCCTCGGCCAACGGTTGGCAGATCGCGGGCAGGCCGGTGGCGCGCTTCCAGCGGCGCGGCTCCGAGGTGGAGGCGGAGGTGGGCTACCCGGTGGCACAGCCGGTTCCTCGCACCGGCGAGGTGCTGCCATCGAGGCTGCCGGGTGGGCCGGTGGTGACGGTGCTGCACGTGGGCGCGCCCGAGCGGCTCGAGGAGACCTACCGGGCGGCCCGGGACTGGATGCGCCTGCACCAGCTCGAGCTGGTCGACACCCCGTGGGAGTGCTATCTCGACGGGCCCGGATCGGCACGCCCGCGCACCGCCGTCTACCTCCCGTGCGCCCGCGAGCGGATCCCGCAGCAGCGCGGCCCGGCCTGAGCCCGGCTCAGGCGCGGGTGGGCAGAGCCGGCTGGTGGTGGCCGAAGGGCAGGTCGGACTCGTGTCCGAGTGCCGCGAGCACGCTGGGCAGCATCGCCTTGGCGGTACGCCGGTAGCCGGCCGACGACGGGTGGAAACGGTCCACGGCGAACATCTCGTCGGGCCGACTGACGAAGAACGGCCCGACCACGTGGTGCAGCGACACGGCCCGGGCACCGAGCCCGGTTGCCACGTCACGCTGGGCGAGCGCCAACTGGCGCGAGGCCAACCCGGCGAGCGAGCGCAGCGGCCGGGGGACTGCGGCGAGGGCGCCGAGGTCGGGACAGGTGCCGACGACGACCTCGGTGCCCTGTCCCCGCAGCGCCGTGATGGCGGTTCCGAGGTGCTCTCGCGACGCGGAGGTCCGCACCCGGTGCGTGACGTCGTTGCCACCGACGATGACCACGGCCACGTCCGCGGCGTAGCCCGGTGGCAGGCCGGCGAGCTGGGCGCGGAGCATCGAGGTCTCCGAGCCCACCACCGCGGCCGTGTGCAGGCGCACTGCCCGCTGCGACCGGTCGGCGACCCGCTTCGCCAGCTGGGCTCCCAGGGTCCTCTTGGGCTTGTCGGCCCCGAGCCCCGCGGCGATCGAGTCCCCGAGGAGGAGCAGGTCGATCGGGTCGCCGTACCGCCGGCGATAGACCTTGTCGGCCATGTGCGCCGACTCGCCCAGCGGCTTCCCGATGGCCCGGCGGGCCACCCTCGCCTGGGCCTTGACCAGCTGGTGGGCCGCGAGTGCGACCACCGCCGAGGCAGCCGCGGTGACGACGAGCGGCCGCGCGGCCCGGTGCGCACCGGTCATGCGGGCTCGGCGACCAGGCCGCCGGCGCGTCGACGGGCCGGCTCCCCACGACCGATTCCCCGGAAGTCCCAGCCCGCCCGACGCCAGGCCTCGGCATCGAGCTTGTTGCGCCCGTCGACGATCAGGCGGTGGCCGACCAGCCGTCCGGCCCACCGCGGGTCCAGCTCGCGGAACTCCGGCCACTCGGTGAGGTGGAGCACCAGGTCGGCCCCTGAGAGCGCGGCACCGACGCTGGCGACGTAGGTCAGCGCCGGCGCCACCGCACGAGCGTTCACGCTGGCCTCGGGGTCGTAGACGCGGACGTGCGCCCCGTCGGCTCCCAGCCGCGCGGCGACGTCGAGTGCGGGGGAGTCTCGGACGTCGTCGGAGAGGGGCTTGAACGCCGCGCCGAGTACGGCGATCCGGCGGCCGCGCACGTCACCGAGGAGGTCGTGCGCCATCGCCACCGGTCGCAGCCGGGCGGCGAGGTTGATCGCGTCGACCTCCTGGCACAGCCGCACCGCGCCCGTGGCGCCGAGGGATCCGGCCCGCGCGGCCAGGGCGCGGATGTCCTTGGGCAGGCAGCCGCCACCGAAGCCGATGCCGGCGTCGAGGAAACGGCGACCGATGCGGGTGTCGTCGCCGAGGATGTCGGCGAGGGCGACGACGTCGGCGCCGGAGGCGTCGCTGACCTCGGCCATCGCGTTGATGAAGGAGATCTTGGTGGCCAGGAACGTGTTCGCCGCCACCTTGGCGAGCTCGGCGGTGGGGAGGTCGGTGACGTGCACCGGGACACCGGAGGAGATCGGCTCCGCGTAGACCTCGTGCAGGGTCAGCTCGGCCTCGGGCGAGGTGACTCCGAAGACCAGTCGGTCAGGGTGCAGCGTGTCCTGGACGCCGTGACCCTCGCGCAGGAACTCCGGGTTCCACGCGACGCTCGCGCGCACCGCCGAGGGCGCCCGGCGGGCGACCTCGTCGGCGAGGGCGGCAGCGGTGCCCACCGGGACCGTCGACTTGCCGACGATGAGACAGTCCCGGGCCACGTGCTCGGCCAGCCCCGAGACGACGGCGTGCACGGCGGTCAGGTCGGCAGCCAACCCCTCGCGGGTCTGGGGGGTCCCCACGCAGACGAAGTGCACGTCGGCGAACCGCGCAGCCTCGGCCAGGTCGGTGGAGAAGCGCAGCCGGCCGCTCGCGGTGTGCCGGGTCAGCAGGTCCTCGAGTCCCGGCTCCGCGAACGGCGCCAAGCCCCGGGAGAGCAGCTCGATCTTCTCCTGGTCGCTGTCCACGCCGAGCACCTCGAAGCCGAGCTCGGCCATGCACGCGGCGTGGGTGGCTCCGAGGTAGCCGGTGCCGATGACGCTGATCCTCAGGTTCGGGCGGTTCCTCATGCGGCCAGCTCCTTGTCGGTGTGGGCGATGACTGCGGTGTAGTGCCGATCGACCAGCTCCCTGACCAGCGCCTCCCAGGTGCGCCCCGAGACGGCGACGCGGGCGCACTCGGCGACGCCGCGCCTCAGGTCGGGGTCCCGGACCAGGCGGTCCACCGACTCGCGGAGCGTGCCGCGGTCGGCCGGGTCGTAGAGCAGCCCGGTGCGCCCGGTCTCGACCAGGTCGAGGGGTCCGCCACGCGCCGGCGCGACGACGGGTACGCCGCTGGCCTGGGCCTCCTGGACCGTCTGGCAGAAGGTCTCCGCCTCGCCGGTGTGCACGAACACGTCCAGCGAGGCGAACGCGGCCGCCAGCTCGGGGCCGCCGAGCATGCCGGTGAAGGTGGCGGCGGGCAACCGCTGCTCGAGCCACGGACGCAGGGGCCCGTCGCCGACGATCACCAGCCGGCAGCCGGGGACGTCGGCCAGCTCGACGAGACGGCGCACCTGCTTCTCTGCGGCGAGCCGTCCGACGTACCCCACGACCACCTGCCCGTCGGGGCCGGCCCAGTCGCCGTGCAGCCGCTCGTCCCGCATGTCCGGCGAGAACAGGTCGAGGGAGACGCCTCGGCGCCACAGGTACAGCTCGGGGACGCCCAGGGCTAGCAGCTGGTCGCGCGAGCTCGACGAGGGCACCAGGGTCCGGTCCACGCGACGGTGCAGGCGGGCGACCCACCGTTCGATCACCGGCAGGGCGCGGACGCCGTACTGGCGCGCGAAGGCGCCGACGTCGGTCTGGTAGACGGCCACCGTGGGGAGGCCGAGCCGGCGGGCCGCACGCAGCCCGACGGCGCCCAGCGCAACGGGGGAGGCGAGGTGCACCACGTCGGGAGCGAAGTCCGCCAGGGCGCGCTCAAGGCTCGGGTCGGGCAGCCCCAGGGAGAAGGAGCGGTAGCCCGGCAGGGACATCGAGCGCACCCGCAGGACCCGGGCACGGCCGTGCGTCGCCGGGCCCGGCCCCGGCGCGATGATCAGCACCTCGTGCCCGCTGTTCAGCAGCCTGTCAGCGACGTGTCGCACCGTGTTGGTGACTCCGTTGACGTGGGGCAGGAAGGACTCGGTCACGATGGCGACTCGCATGGGTCCCACGCTGGGCGCGGCAGGTGAACCGCCGGTGACCGGCGGCGAGGTGTCCGATGAAAGCCAGACGGCGGCCCGGGTGCGCCCAGCCGGCGCTCCCGAGCGCCCAGGTGGCCCCTCTCGACTAGTCCATCTGGGTCATTTCCGCGTGTTCGGCGTCAAAAAGTGCTATTCGGGTCGTCTCATGGGAGATACGACATCTGAGGGAGATTGTCATGATTTCAACCGAGGCCGCCTTGTACGGCCAGATCACCGGGAGTGGCTCCGGTTCAGCCACCGTGCACGTGTGTGGATGCGGGCAGGAGATCACCGCTGTCCGACGGGAGCACTGCCCGCGCTGTGGGTGCTGCCTGAAGTGATCCGCCCGCGGATAGGGTGACCACCGACGACCCCGCGAGAGGACAACGGTGGCACCAACGCAGGACGACACACGCAGCTCGGACGTGTGGACCCTGCCCAACCTGATCAGCATGGGTCGCCTGGCCGGCGTACCGCTGTTCCTGTGGCTGGTGCTCGGCCCCGAGGCCGACGTCTGGGCGCTCGTGGTGCTGATGGTCTCGGGGTTCACCGACTGGCTCGACGGCTACCTGGCGCGGCGGCTTGACCAGATGTCGAAGCTGGGCGAGATCCTCGATCCGGTCGCCGACCGCCTCTACATCCTCGCCGCGGTCATCGGCCTGACCCTGCGCGACATCGTGCCGTGGTGGGTCGCGATCCTGTTGCCCGCGCGCGACCTGTTCTTGTGGTGCCTGGTCCCGTTCCTGCGCACCCGGGGATACTCGGCGCTGCCCGTGCACTACCTCGGCAAGGCCGCGACGGCGGCTCTGCTCTATGCGTTCCCGCTGTTGTTCGTCGGGGATGGCGAGGGTGCCTTCCCGACGCTGGCGGAGGTCTTCGGCTGGGCGTTCGCGATCTGGGGCATCGGGCTGTACTGGTGGGCGGGCCTGCTCTACGCCTGGCAGGTCCGCAAGCTCCTCGCGGACCGTGACCGGCGTGCGCCGATGCTCACGGACGGTTGACGTGGCCGGCAGCGAGTCCCCGGCCCCGGCGAAGCTTCTGCCTCCCCAGGCCACGATGGGGCTGTTGGCCTACCTGGGCAGCCACACTCTCGACGAGGACTATGCCTACGTCTCGCGTCGCCGTGCCGCCGGTGGCACACCGGTCCCGGGCCGTCGCCGCACCGGCCCGATGGCGGGCGTGGTCCTGCTGGTCTTCGCCCTGTTGGTGGTGACCGCGGCGGCGCAGACCTCGCGCAACGCGGTCGACGACCAGGCGCAGCGCCGGGAGCTGGCCGCCCAGGTCGAGGCGGCCCGGGAGCAGCTGGCCCTCGACCGGGCCCAGGTCGAGGCGCTCACCGCGGAGACCGGCCGCCTCGAGCTCCAGCAGCTGGAGGGTGACGCCTCCGCCCAGGGGGTGCTCACCGAGATCACCACCCTGGGGACGAGGGCCGGCACGATCCCGGTCCGCGGCCCCGGCGTACGCATGCTGGCCGACGACGTCGAGAACGCCACCGAGGAGCGTGAGAAGGTCCTCGACTCCGACCTGCAACGGCTCGTCAACGGGCTCTGGGAGGCAGGGGCGGAGGCGATCGCCGTCAACGGGCAGCGACTCACCGCGCTGAGCGCGATCCGGGTGGCCGGGGTCGCGATCACGGTCAACGGCCGCTCGCTGCGCCGCCCCTACACCGTGGAGGCGATCGGCAACCCGGACACGCTGCCCGCACGTTTCGCAGAAACCTCCAGTGGTCAGGCATGGTTGGACCTTCAACGCCAGGTGGGGCTGCGGCTCGACATCACCACGGTGTCGTCGCTCCGGCTCCCTGCGGCGGACCTGCCCACCCTGCGCTTTGCCAACCAGCCGCCAGGAGGACTCTCGTGATCGCGATCATCGGCCTCGTGGTGGGCATCGTCTTGGGACTGGTGCTGACTCCTGACGTCCCGCTCGCGATGGAGCCCTATCTGCCGATCGCCGTCGTCGCCGCCCTGGACGCGGTGTTCGGCGCCTTCCGGGCCTTCCTCGACGGCATCTTCGACGACAAGGTCTTCGTGATCTCGTTCATCAGCAACGTCCTGATCGCGGCACTGATCGTGTTCCTCGGTGACAAGCTCGGTGTCGGCGCCCAGCTCTCGACCGGGGTGGTGGTGGTCCTGGGCATCCGGATCTTCGCCAACGTGGCAGCCATCCGACGACACCTGTTCCACGCCTAGGCGCCCGATGACCACCTCATCCGACCGCCCGGCGGAGCCCTCGGACACCGGTCCCTCGGGGTTCGGCCGGCTGCGGGACGCGTTCCTGCAGCCCTCGCGCGGGCAGGCCGTGGTCGCGGTGCTGCTCAGCGTGCTGGCCTTCGCCACCGTGACCCAGGTGCGCATCGCCGGCCAGGACGACACCTATGCCAACCTGCGTCAGGCAGAACTGATCCAGGCCCTCAACGGCCTCCAGGCCGCCTCCCGCAAGACCGAGCGCGACCTGACCCAGCTCCAGGAGACCCGCGACCGGCTGCGCAGCACGACCGAGCGCCGGACCGCGGCACTGGAGCAGGCCCGGAGCGAGCTGGACACCCTCGGCGTGCTCGCGGGCACCGTGGCCGCCACCGGCCCGGGGATCAGGATCACGGTGCAGGACCCCTCCGACCAGCTCAGCCTCAACCACCTGCTGGACGGGATCGAGGAGCTGCGCAACGCGGGGGTGGAGGCGATCGAGATCAACGACCGGGTGCGCGTGGTGGCGCAGACCTCCTTCGAGGACGCACCCGGCGGCATCAGCGTCGACGGCGTGGCCCTCCAGGCGCCGTACATCATCGACGCGATCGGCCGGCCCGCGACGCTGGCGACAGCGCTCGACTTCGACGGCGGGTTCATCGACGACGTCTTGGCCGACTCGGGCAAGGTGATCGTCAAGGAGTCCGACCGGATCGAGGTCACCGTGACCCGCAAGGCCCCCGAGCCCCGCTACTCCGAACCCGTGCGCGGGCAGTAGCCTCACCTGTGGACCCGACCCCGGGACCACCCGAACCGTCGCCCGACCCGGGCGACAACGACGAGGAGCAGCGTGATTCCCGAAGACCTGAAGTACACCTCCGAGCACGAGTGGCTGCGTGAGCCGGGTCAGGCCGAAGGATCCGTCCGGGTCGGCATCACCGACTTCGCCCAGGACGCCCTCGGCGACATCGTCTTCGTCCAGCTCCCCGAGGTCGGCGACACCGTCGTGGCCGGTGCGGTCGTGGGCGAGCTGGAGTCGACCAAGTCCGTGAGCGAGGTCTACGCCCCGATCGGTGGCGAGGTCGTCGCGCGCAACGAGGCCCTCGACGCCACCCCCGAGCTGGTCAACACCGACCCCTACGGCGACGGCTGGCTCTTCGAGATCGTCGCCGACAACAGCGGTTCCGCGGACCTGATGCAGGCGGCCGACTACCAGGCCAGCATCGACGCCTGAAGTTGCGCGCGAGGATTGTCGCGCGCTGATAGGTTGGGCTCGAGAAACCTTGACCCTGCACCAAGGGTTAAAGGTTGGCTGACGCCGAGAACCTTGGGAGAACGACGAGATGCCCTACTGCTCGCAATGCGGGAGCCAGAACTCCGACAACGCGCGCTTCTGCTCCCAATGCGGTACGCCGTTGGCGGCCGCCGGTGAGCAAGCCCCCACCGACTCGACCGCGACGATCACCTTCGGGGCGCCGGCAAAGACCGAGACCGACGACCGCGGCTCGCTCAACGCCGCGGACGCGGCGGCGGTCGATGCCCTGCCCGAGGGCAGCGCGCTGCTCGTGGTGCAGCGGGGGCCGGGCGCCGGCAACCGGTTCCTGCTCGACACCGACCTCTCCACGGTCGGGCGGCACCCGGAGAGCGACATCTTCCTCGACGACATCACCGTCTCGCGCCGGCACGTGGAGTTCCGTCGCACCGAGGGCCACTTCCGCGTGCGCGACGTGGGCAGCCTCAACGGCACCTACCTCAACGGGGACCGGGTGGACGAGGCCGAGCTCTCCAACGGTGACGAGGTCCGCATCGGCAAGTTCCGGCTGATGTTCTTCGCCGGCGAGTCCAAGGCCGGCTGAGCGTGCGCCAGACTGCCAGGATCACGATCGGCCAGGCGGTCGCCGACCTCAAGGCGGAGTTCCCGGACGTCGACATCAAGGAGTCGAAGATCCGGCACCTGGAGAACGAAGGGCTCGTCGAGCCGGAGCGGACCCCCTCGGGATATCGCAAGTACTCCGTGCAGGACATGGAGAAGCTGCGCTACATCATCCGCGCCCAGCGGGAGCACTACCTGCCGCTGCGGGTGATCAGGGAGCACCTCGAGGCGCTGGACCGCGGTCTCGAACCGCCGTCGGTGAGCGGCTCGCCCAGCATCCCGGTCTCGCTCCTGGCCAACCCGGCGCCCGGCGTCGAGACGTTGCTCTCCGGCCACGCCGACGTGCGGATCTCGCGTCGAGAGCTGGTCAAGACCGCGGAGATCACCGAGGAGCTGCTCGAGCAGCTGGAGAACTACGGGCTGGTCAAGGTCAAGAGTGGTTCCAAGCACTACGACGCCGACGCGCTGATGGTCGCCAAGCTGGCCGGGGAGCTGTCCGGCTATGGCATCGAGCCGCGGCACTTGAGGCAGTTCAAGACCGCGGCCGACCGCGAGGTCGGGCTGGTCGAGCAGGTGGTCTCACCGATCCGGCGCAGTCGCGAGGAGGGCGCCGAGGGCAGAGCCGCCCAGACCGTCGGCGAGCTCGCGGTGCTCTCGGTGCGGCTGCACGCCGCGCTGGTCAAGGCCGGACTGCGCTCGCTGCGCTGAGGCCGCGACCTGGTCGGTGCCGCCCGGCCCCGATTGACGTGCCCCGGACCGGGTACGGCACGGGGGCGGCGCCATCCGGCGTCACATGTCGGGCAGTAGGGTGAGGGTGTGCGCGAGGTCGAGGTAGTCGGAGTCCGGGTGGAGATGCCCTCCAACCAGCCGATCGTCTTGCTGCGAGAGCTGGCGGGGGAGCGGTACCTCCCGATCTGGATCGGGGCGGTGGAGGCCACCGCGATCGCGTTCGCCCAGCAGGGCGTGGTCCCGCCCCGGCCGCTGACCCACGACCTGCTGCGTGACGTCATCGAGGCGACCGGCAACGAGGTCGTGGAGATCCGGATCACCGAGATGCGCGACGACGTCTTCTTCGCCTCCCTGGTGCTCGCCTCCGGGGTCGAGGTCAGTGCCCGCCCCTCCGACTCGATCGCGCTCGCACTGCGCACCGGCTCACGGATCGTGTGTGCCGAGCAGTTGCTCGAGGACGCCGGGATCGTCGTACCCGACGAGCAGGAGGACGAGGTGGAGAAGTTCCGCGAGTTCCTCGACCACGTCTCGCCCGAGGACTTCGACGCCGGTCAGGGCTGAGCCAGACCCTCAACCAACACTTGAAGGTTGTCGGCGACACGCCGCAGACCTCTTTGACCAACCCTCAAGTACAGGTTTACCTTTCAGGTGTCTTCGCTGTAACTCCACGGCTGGCATTTTCCTGCGGCAGCACCTCGCAGGAGCCCCCGCCAGCCCCTTCCCGGGGTTACGCTCAGTGAAGCAAAGACTTCGGAGGTCACAGTGGGCATGAACACCGGCGACGGCGGCGCGAGCAGCACCGCAGGCCACGACAAGGTGGCAGAGCAGGCTGTGCTGGACGCGGCGGTCAACGCCGACGCGCAGGGACTGCTCTTCGATGACGACGTCTCGCCGCTCTCCGACGACCTCGGCTACCGGGGTCCGACGGCGTGCAGCGCCGCGGGCATCACCTACCGCCAGCTCGACTACTGGGCCCGCACCGGCCTGGTCGAGCCCACCGTGCGCGGCGCTGCCGGCTCCGGCACCCAGCGCCTCTACGGCTTCCGCGACATCTTGCTGCTCAAGGTGATCAAGCGGCTCCTCGACGCCGGCATCTCGCTGCAGCAGATCCGCACCGCCGTGGCGCACCTGCGAGCCCGCGGCACCGACGACCTGACCCGGGTCACCTTGATGAGCGACGGGGCCAGCGTCTATGAGTGCACCAGCAACGACGAGGTGATCGACCTGCTCCAGGGCGGGCAGGGCGTCTTCGGGATCGCGATCGGCGGGGTCTGGCGTGAGATCGAGGGCTCGCTCGCTGACCTGCCCTCCGAGCGCACCGCCGAGGCCGAGGCCGAGCACGCCTCGGATGAGCTCTCCGCACGCCGCAAGGCCCGGCTCACCGGCTGAGTCACCTCCCACGCTGCTCAGCTCAGCCCCGGCTCCCGCACCAGCGGGGTCGGGGCTGATAGTTTTGTGCCGCTGACAAACCTGTCCGGGAGAGTCTCCGGCGGCACAGCACGACCGTGTCGCACCGGGGCGCCGAAGGGGCAACCGCTCCCCGCAACCTCTCAGGCGCAAGGACCGCACAGGCTGGCAACTCTGGAGGGACCCGGTAGCCCGGATCCTGACTGAGGGGGAGGCGCTCAGCCACCGCATCGGTCCACCCCGGCCGGCGCGGTCGTCCGCCTCACGACCAGGAGTCCCATGTCAGACCACACGCTCTCCGCACTCTCCCGGCCGCGCCCGTTCAGCGAGCGCCACATCGGCCCCGACGAGGCCGAGGTGACCACGATGCTCAAGGTGCTCGGCCTCAGCAGCCTCGAGGCGCTGATGGAGGACGCGGTGCCCACCCGGATCCGGACCGAGGGGCTCGACCTGCCGGTCGCCGCCTCGGAGGCTGGTGCGGCCGCCGAGCTGCGCGAGCTCGCCGCCCTGAACAACCCGTTGGTGGCGATGATCGGCCTCGGCTACCACGGCACGGTCACACCCCCGGTGGTGCGACGCAACGTGCTCGAGGACCCGAGCTGGTACACCGCCTACACCCCCTACCAGCCCGAGATCAGCCAGGGCCGGCTCGAGGCACTGCTGAACTTCCAGACCATGGTGGCCGACCTCACCGGCCTGCCGACCGCGAACGCCTCCCTGCTCGACGAGGGCACCGCGGCCGCCGAGGCGATGACGCTGGTACGCCGGGCCGCGCCCAAGGCCGACGGGCCGTTCGTGGTCGACGCCGATGCGCTGCCGCAGACGATCGAGGTTGTCCGCACCCGCGCCCGCGGCATGGGGATCGAGGTCGTGGTGGCGGATCTGGCCGATGGGCTGCCCGACGGCGAGCTGTGCGGTGTGCTCGTGCAGTACCCCGGAGCGTCGGGCCGGGTCCTGGACCCCCGCCGAGTGGTCGAGCAGGCGCACGAGCGCGGTGCGCTGGCCGTCGTGGCGGCCGACCTGCTCGCCCTGACCCTGCTGGAGTCGCCCGGGACGCTCGGCGCCGACGTGACCGTCGGGTCGACCCAGCGCTTCGGCGTACCCCTGTTCTACGGGGGGCCGCACGCCGGGTTCATGTCGGTGCGCACCGGGCTGGAGCGGCACCTCCCCGGCCGCCTGGTCGGCGTCTCGGTGGACGCCGCCGGCAGGCCGGCCTACCGGCTCTCGCTGCAGACCCGCGAGCAGCACATCCGGCGCGACCGCGCCACCTCCAACATCTGCACCGCCCAGGTGCTGCTGGCGGTGGTGGCCTCGATGTACGCCGTCTACCACGGCCCCGACGGCCTCACCCGGATCGCCGCCGGGGTGCACGCCCAGGCGGCCGCCCTGGCCGAGCGTCTGCGCGGCGGGGGAGTGGAGGTCGTGCACGCCGAGTTCTTCGACACCGTCCTGGCCCGGGTCCCGGACGGGGCGGCCGACGTGGTCGCCGCCGCTCGCGCTGCCGGGGTGCACCTGCGCCTGGTCGACGAGGACCACGTCGGGCTGAGCACCTCGGAGGTCACGACCCCGGAGATCCTCGACGCGGTCCTCGGCGCCTTCGGTCTCGAGGGGGGCATCGGTGCCGACCAGACCCGGGAGGCCCTGCCGGCCGCGCTGCAGCGCACCACGGACTTCTTGACCCACGCGGTCTTCAACTCCCACCGCTCCGAGACCGCGCTGTTGCGCTACCTGCGCCGGCTCTCGGCGCGCGACTACGCTCTCGACCGGGGCATGATCCCGCTCGGCTCCTGCACGATGAAGCTCAACGCCACCACCGAGATGGAGCCGGTCAGCCTGCCCGGCTTCGCCGACCTGCACCCCTTCGCCCCGGCCGAGGACGCCCGCGGCTACCGCAGGCTGGTCGACGACCTGGAGCGGTGGCTGGCGGTCGTGACCGGCTACGACCGGGTCTCGATCCAGCCCAACGCCGGGTCACAGGGCGAGCTGGCCGGGTTGCTGGCGATCCGCGGCTACCACCACGCCAACGGCGACACCGAGCGCAACGTCTGCCTGATCCCGTCCTCGGCCCACGGCACCAACGCGGCCTCCGCGGTGATGGCGGGGATGAAGGTCGTCGTGGTCAAGTCGGCCGCCGACGGTTCCGTGGACATGGACGACCTCGCCGCCCAGTGCGAGGCGCACCGCGCCGACCTCGCCGCAATCATGGTCACCTACCCCTCCACCCACGGTGCCTACGAGGACACGATCAGCGACCTGTGCGAGACGGTGCACGCCGCCGGCGGGCAGGTCTACATCGACGGTGCCAACTTCAACGCCCTGCTCGGTCACGCCAAGCCGGGTGAGTTCGGCGGCGACGTCTCGCACCTGAACCTGCACAAGACCTTCTGCATCCCGCACGGCGGTGGCGGCCCGGGCGTGGGCCCGGTCGCGGTCCGCGAGCACCTCGCGCCGTTCCTGCCCACCCACCCGCTGCACCCGGAGCCCGACAAGCGTGCGGGCACCGGCCCGATCAGCGCAGCGCCGTACGGCTCCGCGGGGATCCTGCCGATCTCGTGGGCCTACGTGCGGATGATGGGTGCCGACGGGCTCGGGCGCGCGACGGGTGTCGCGGTGCTGGCGGCCAACTACGTGGCCGAGCGGCTCCAGGACCACTTCCCGGTCCTCTACCGCGGGCACAACGACCGGGTGGCGCACGAGTGCATCCTCGACCTGCGTGGCCTGGCCAAGACGAGTGGGGTCAGCGTCGACGACGTCGCCAAACGGCTGATCGACTACGGCTTCCACGCGCCCACGATGTCCTTCCCGGTGGCCGGCACCTTGATGGTCGAGCCGACCGAGAGCGAGGACCTCGGCGAGCTGGACCGGTTCTGCGAGGCGATGATCGCGATCCGCGGCGAGATCGCCAAGGTGGAGTCGGGGGAGTGGGACGCCAAGGACTCCCCGCTCGGCGGCGCGCCGCACACCTCCGACGTGATCAACCGCAACCTCGGGTACGACGTGACCACGGCGGTCTTCCCCAACGGCTTCGACCCCGACAAGTACTGGCCACCGGTGAGCCGCATCGACCAGGCCTACGGCGACCGCAACCTGGTCTGCTCCTGCCCGCCGCCGGAGGCGTTCTCCTGAGCAGCCGGGCGGCGCACCACCAGGCGGTCCTCGACCGCTACCAGGCCGAGCGCCGGTTGCCGTCCCTGGTGGCCGGCGTGCTCGACAGGTCCGAGCTCGGCTGGACGGGCACGGCGGGAGCGCCGACGGACACCGAGCGGCAGTACCGGATCGGCTCGATCACCAAGTCGATGACGGCGGTGCTGGTGATGCAGTGCCGCGACGACGGCCTGCTCGGCATCGACGACGAGCTCGGACGGTTCCTGCCCGAGTGCGGTTACCCCCGCGCCACCGTGCGCTCCGCGCTCGCCCACGTCTCCGGCATGCAGAGCGAGCCGGCGGGCCCGTGGTGGGAGCGATCGCCCGGTGGGACAGTCGAGGAGCTGCTCGCGGCCAACGACGGCAGCGGCACGGTCTTCGGCCCGGGGGAGCACTACCACTACAGCAACCTGGGCTACGCCCTGCTCGGCGAGGTGGTGGCGCGGCTGCGCGGCGCGCCGTGGGCCGACCTGGTGCGCGAGCGCGTCCTCGCCCCGCTGGGGATGACCCGAACGACGTACCTCCCGGAGCCGCCGTACGCCGAGGGCCTCAGCGTGCACCACCTGGCCGGGACCCTGACCCCCGAGCCGGCCCACGACACCGGCGCGATGGCCGCCGCCGGCCAGCTGTGGAGCAACCTGGAGGACCTGGGCCGGTTCGCCGCGTTCCTGGCCGACGGCCACCCCGACGTCCTGGCCGCGGAGACGTTGGCGCAGATGCGCCAGCCGGTTCCGCCGGCCCTCGAGTACGGGCTCGGCCTGCGCCTGGTGCCGTACGCCGCAGGCCTGCTGGTCGGGCACACCGGCTCGATGCCCGGCCACCAGGCGACCGTGTTCGTCGACCCGCGCCGGCGCACCGGTGTGGTGGCGCTGACCAACGCCACCACCGGCTTCAGCGGGGCCGAGCTCGCCCTGGCCCTGCTCGGGGACCACACCCCTGCTCGGGCGGAGCCGTGGCGGCCGACTGAGACGGTGCCCGCATGGGCCGTCCCGCTGCTCGGCTACTGGCACTGGGGCCACTCCGCCTACGAGGTCCGATGGCACAACGACCTGCTCGAGTGGCGCGACCTGGCCCGTTCGGCGGTGGCCGAGCGGTTCGCCCGCGACGGCGACCGGATCGTCGGCGTCGCCGGCTACCACCACGGCGAGACCCTGCACGTCGTTCGCGGTGGCGACGGCGGGATCGAGCGACTCGAGTGCGCCACCTTCGTCTACACCCGTGAGCCCTACCCGAACGGAGCCTGATCCCGATGCACCCCGCCCGACTGTTCCGCACCCTGGCCCTGGCCGAAGCCGTGACCTGGACGCTGCTGCTCGGGGGGATGTTCCTCAAGTACGTCACCGGGACCACCGAGCTCGGTGTCCGGATCGGTGGCGGGCTGCACGGGTTCGTGTTCCTGGCCTACTGCGTCGTGACCGTGCTGGTCGGGGTCGACCACCGCTGGCCGGTGCGCCGGACCCTGACCGGGCTGGCCGGTGCCGTCGTCCCGCTCGCCACGGTGCCCTTCGAGCGGTCGGTGGCGCGGGCCGGCGACCTGCGGGGTCCCTGGCGGCTGCGGGGGACCGAGCCGTCGACCTCGCTGGAGCGACTGGTCGCCGTGGCGGTGCGCCGGCCGGTCTCCTCCGGGCTGGTCGTGGCAGCGGCACTGGTGGTGGTCTTCAGCGGCCTGCTCGTGCTCGGGCCGCCGACCCAGTGGGTCGCCTGAACGCCTGAACCGGTCGACCCACGCGAGAACCGGCCGGCCGCGTCAGAGGGCCTGGGAGACCGAGCTCATGTTGAAGTCGGGGACCCGCAGTGCCGGCGTCGCCGTACGGGAGAAGTAGTCGTCGCCCCACTCCCGCGAGAAGCTCGGCACCGTCTCGGAGGCGTGGGTGAACCGGCGCAGCAGCCCGAGCGGGCTCTCGTTGAAGCGGAAGTTGTTCACCGCCCCGGTGATCTCGCCACCCTCCACGCGGTAGACCCCGTCGCGGGTGAGCCCGGTGAGGAGAAGGGTCTGCGGGTCGACCTCGCGGATGTACCACAGGCAGGTGAGGAGCAGTCCGTCGTCCATCCCGGCGACCAGGTCGCTCTCGGTGCCGGCTGCCGCGCCGATGTCGAGCACCAGATTGTCGATGCCGGGAGTGAAGGCCAGACCTGTGAGGGCGCTGGTGTGCCGGGTCTGGAGCAGCGCGCTGAGATGGCCGTCGCGGAACCAGTCGGTCCGCGCCAGCGGGGCTCCGTTGTCGTAGACGCTGCTGCGGTCCGAGGAGCCCTCGGCGATCAGGAACGGCGCAGACTCCAGCCCGGGGTAGGCCGGGTCGGAGAACAGCTCCACGCCGGGGCGCACCAGCTGCTCGCCGACGCGGGTGCCACCGCCGGGCTTGGAGAACACCGACTGCCCGTCCTGGGCCGAGCGCGCCCCGGAGCTCCAGTAGAGGTCGATCATCAGGTCGGCGATCGCAGTCGGCGGCAGGATGGTGTCGTAGTGGCCGGCCGGGAGCTCGATCCGGCGCTCCCCCCAGGCGAGCCGCCTGGCCAGGTCGTCGGCCATCCGGGAGGCGTCGACGTCGAGGAAGTCGCGGGTGGCCCCGCCGACCCAGGCGCTGTTGGTCAGCGCGGCGTCCTTGCCGGTGCAGCCGTAGTGGCCGGTGGGCTGCACGTGTCGCAGCCGCAACCCGGAGGAGGAGCCGAGGTAGGTGGTCGCGACCTCGTGGCTCACGAATCCGTAGAGGATCCGAGACTCCGCCTCGGCCCGGCCGAAGGCCGCACCGAGACCGTCGGCGAAGGCGTCGAAGACGTTGATCGAGGTCTCGGCCGGGGCGTCGTCCCAGTCGACGGAGACCTGGTCGGCGAGGAGCTCGGCACGGTCCTCGGCCGCGTCGGCGAGCGTGGCGGCGCGGTCGGCCTGCTCCACCAGCGCGGTGACCTGGTCGGCGGACGCGGCGGTGCCGCTGACCGAGGCGTTGCCGGCACCCTGGAAGGCGATCACGGTGACCTCGAGGCTGTGCATCACGCCGTTGGTGGTCAAGGTGTTGTTGGCCCAGCGCAGGTTGGCGCCGGTGCTGTCGTGCACGATCACGACGCACTGCTCGGACGCGGAGGACTCGAGGGCATGCTCGACCAGCAGCTGTGGGCGGTTCTTCATCAGGCGGTGCCCTCCTCGGTGGTGTTCAGGATGCGGATGTCGCGGAACAGCGCCGTGGGGCAACCGTGGCTGACCGCCGCGACCTGGCCGGGCTGGGCCTTGCCGCAGTTGAAGGCACCCCCGAGCTCGTAGGTCGCCGGCCCGCCGACCGCCTCCATCGAACCCCAGAAGTCGGTGGTGGTCGCCTGGTAGGCGACGTCACGCAGCTGGCCGGCGAGCTGCCCGTCCTGGATCTTGAAGAACCGCTGTGCGGTGAACTGGAAGTTGTAGCGCTGCATGTCGATGGACCACGACTTGTCGCCGACGACGTAGATGCCGCGCTCGACGTTCGCGATCAGCCCAGCGGTGTCGGGCCCCTCGGGGTCGGGCTGCAGGGAGACGTTGGCCATCCGCTGGATCGGGATGTGACCGGGTGAGTCGGCGTACGCGCAGCCGTTGGACCGGCCGTCGTTGAGGCCGGCCCCGTAGGTGTGCGCCATCGCCCGGTCGAGCTGGTAGCCCACGAGCTTGCCGTCGCGCACGATGTCCCACGCCTGGGCGGCCACGCCCTCGTCGTCATAGCCGACCGTGGACAGCCCGTGCTCGACGGTGCGGTCGCCGGTGACGTTCATGACCGGGGAGCCGTACTGCAGGGTGTCGAGCTGGTCCAGGGTGGCGAACGAGGTGCCGGCGTAGTTGGCCTCGTAGCCGAGCGCGCGGTCGAGCTCGGTGGCGTGGCCGATGGACTCGTGGATGGTCAGCCACAGGTTGGAGGGGTGGATCACCAGGTCGTAGCGCCCGGCCTCGACCGCAGGGGCCGCCAGCTTGTCTCGCAGGAGGCCCGGCAGCTCGGCCCGCTCGGTGGCGAAGTCGAAGCTGCCGTCGAGGAGGTACTCCCAGCCGCGCCCGACGGGCGGCGCGATCGTGCGCATCGAGTCGAAGGCACCGGTGCGGGCGTCCGCGCCGTGCACCTCCAGGAACGGCTCGAGCCGGACCCGCTGCTGGGTGATGGAGGACCCCGCCAGGTCGGCGTAGTACTTGTTCTCCTGGAGCTGCTGCAGGTAACCGGTCGCGTGGTCGACGCCGTCGGCGGCCTGGAGCTCGCGGGTCCAGCCGGCGAACAGCCCGGTCTTCTCGGCCAGCGGCACCTCGAGCGGGTTCACGTCGTAGGAGGAGACCCAGGTGACGTCCTTGTGCACCGGCTCGGGAGCCAGCTCGACGGGCCGGCGAGTCATCTTGGCGGCGACCCGGGCCACGGTGACCGCGGTCTCGGCGACTGCGACCGCCTCGGACTCGGTCAACGCCACCCCCGAGGCGAAGCCCCACGCACCGTCGAGGAGCAGGCGGACCGCGAACCCGAGGTCCTCGGAGTCCTGCGCTCCCTCGAGCGCACCGTCGCGCACCGAGAAGTGCTGGTAGCGCAACCGCTCGAAGCGGAAGTCGGCGTGGGTGACCCCGAAGTCGCGAGCCCGCTCCAGGGCGATCTGCCCGAGTCTCTGGTAGGGCAGCGCGAGGAAGGTCGGATCGATCTCTGCCATGGAGGCGACCCTAGTAGGTGACCATGACAACCATGCAACTCACCCTGTCACCACGAGCGGTCGCACGGTCGAGCCTCCGCGGGACTTGCGGACCTCGAGCTGGGCGGGCACCCGGTTGCGCAGCTCGGGGACGTGGCTGACCACGCCCACGACCCGACCGCCGTCGCGCAGGGAGTCCAAGACGTCCATCACGCCGTCCAGGGTGGCGGCGTCGAGGGCGCCGAAGCCCTCGTCGATGAACAGGGTGTCGAGCTGGGTGCCCCCGGCCTCGTTGCTGACGGTGTCGGCCAGGCCCAGCGCCAGCGCGAGCGAGACCAGGAAGGTCTCGCCGCCGGAGAGGGTGGCGGGGTCGCGGTGGCGGCCGTTCCACTCGTCGCGCACCCGCAGGCTCAGGCCCCCGCGCTGCTCCCCGGCCCCCCGGGCGTCGGCCTGCTCCAGGGAGTAGCGCTCGGCGGTCATCGTGGCGAGTCGCTCGTTGGCGGCGGCCACCACCTGGCGCAGCCGCTCGGACAAGACGTACGCCGAGAGCCGCATCTTGAGCCGGTTCTCGACACTCTTGCCTTCGACCAGCGCGCACAGACCGGCCAGCGCCGCATGGTCACGCCGCACCGGGTCCCACACGCGGACCGCAGCGGTGAGCTCCCGGGTCAGCACCTCGAGCCGGGAGGCGCGCAGGACCGCCTGGCTGTGGGCGGCATGAGCGTGGTCGCGGGCGCGGGAGACGTCGTGCACCCGCTGCTCGAGGGCGGCGATGTCCGCAGGATCGGTGGTGAGCGCCGCGGAGACCTCGGCTTCGGCGAGCACGGACTCGGCGGCCGCGCGGGCGCTCCGGCGGCGCTCGAGCAGCTGCTCCCGCTCGGCTGCGACGTCGTGGGGGAGCAGCAGTGCAGTCGCCTCCTCGAAGGACTCGAACCCGGCCTCCAGGGCGAGCCCAGCGGCCTCGGTCAGTGCGTGGTCGAGCTCCAGCCGGGCCACCTCGCGCGCGGCGAGGACCTCGGCGGCGCCGTCGAGGAGGTCCGTCCGTCGGCGGTGCAGCTCGACGAGTGCGGCCACCGACTCCGCCTTCGGGTGGGGAGCCAGCAGCTGCGCGAGCTCCGCACGCAGGTGGTCACCGACCGTGACGAGGTCGTGCAGGCGCTGGGTGCGCTCCACGATGGTCGTGCGCGCCCGGTCGAGGCGTGTCGTCACCTCGGTGAGGGCTCGCTCGGTCGCTGCGAGGCCTTCCTGGAGGGCGGCGACGGCCAGCCCTGCTGCGGTGCTGGCAGCCAGGTCGTCCTGGGCCGCGCACACTCGGGTCTCCCAGTGCTGGACGGGGTCGCCCTCGGCGCGGCCGAGGCTGCCGGTGAGCTCGGCGCGCAGGGTGACGACCTTCTCCTGGACCGCCTGGCGCTGGAAGTCGGCGTTCTCGTGGCGCTCGCGTGCGGCGTCCTCCTCGAACCGGCTGACCTTGCCGGCCCCGCCGGCAGGGGAGGGGTGCTCCGCGCTGCCGCACACCGGGCAGGAGCAGCCGACCGCTAGCCCCGAGGCGAGCTCGGCGGCCATCCCGGCGACGCGACGCTCCCGCAGGTCGAGGTGCTGCTCGCGCAGGTCGAGCGCGACGCGGGTGGACTCCGCGAGCAGAGACTCGGCGTCGGCGAGCTGGGCCTCGAGCCGGACCACCTCTCGGGCTGCCTCGAGGCCGGCGTGTGCGACCTTCAGCGTCACCCGGTCCTGGTGGACGCGGGTCGCGGCGGAGCGCTCCCGGTCCAGGTCGCTGACCAGCTGGTCGCGCTCCTCGCGGAGCCGTCGCTGCTCCAGCTCGTCGGCGTCACGCCGGCCGGCGAGCGCCTCCAGCTCGGCCCGCAGGCCCTCGGCGCGGCTGAGGTTCCGCTCGAGCTCGTCGGCGCGGGGGAGCCAGCTCTGCGCCACGGCCCGGTCCTCCCCGGAGCGTGCGGCCTGGGCGGTCAGCCACTCGGGCTGCACCTGCGACGCGGCGACGCCGGTGGCCGCGACCACCGAGGACACGGCGTCCTTGGCCGCGGACTCGGCCGAGCGCAGGACGGTCTTGGCCCTGGCGACCCGCCGGGTGGCCGGCGCGAGCGCGGTGGCGCGGCGATGGGCGTCCAGCGAGGCGGCCAGGTCGGCATCGTCGGTCGCGGTGGCGTCCAGCTCCTCCAGGGCGCGCTGGGCCACGCGGCCGCGGTCGCACAGGACTGCCAGTGTCGTGGCGTGGTCGAGCGCGGTCCGGGCGGCGCACAGCTCGTGGCTGGAGCTCGCCAGGTCGGCGGCGAGGCTGCCGGTGTGCTGGCTCGCGGTCGTGACCAGGTCGGCGGCCCAGCTGAGCAGCCCGTCGTCGTCCATCACCGGCTCGAGGTCGTCAGGCGACCAGCCCTCAGGCACCGGTGAGCCCGACGCCTCGACGACGCGGTTGACGACGCCTGCGGTGGCAGCCTGGGCCGCGGCGCCGGCGCGGTGCAGCTCCAGACGGCGCTCGGCCAGCCACCGCTCCACCTCCTCGAAGCGCCGGGTCCGGAAGAGCCGCTGCAGCACGGCCTGGCGCTCGCCGGAGCTCGCCCGCAGGAACGCCTGGAACCGGCCCTGCGGGAGCATCGCCACCTGGGTGAACTGGGTCACGGTCATCCCGAGGAGTCCGGTCACCAGCTGCCCGGCCTCGTCCAGCCGGTTGGTCAGGGTCTCCCACGAGCCATGGCGGTGCTCCTCGACGACCACGTGCGCCTGCACCCTGGTGGTGCCCGACCCGCGGCGCTTCACCCGCTCCCACGCGGGGGAGCGGGTGAAGCGGAAGCTGCGCTCGCCGATGCTCAGCCGCAGGGAGACGCGGGGCTCGGCGTCCGGGGCGGCGTGGTCGCTGCGCAGATGCTTGGCGCCGTGCCGGTCGCCGGGCACCTCGCCGTAGAGCGCGAAGCAGACGGCGTCCAGGATGCTGCTCTTGCCGGCTCCGGTGTCGCCGGTGAGCAGGAACAGCCCGGCGGCGCTGAGCGCGTCGAAGTCGACCTCGACGGGGTCCACGAACGGGCCGAAGGCGCTCACCGAGAGCTCGTGCAAGCGCATCAGCCGCTCACCACCGCGTCGCGCTGGGGAACCAGGTCGGGGTCGTCGACACAGCAGTCGAGAGCCTCGCGCAGGAGCAGCGACTCGGCCGCGGTGGCCTCGGCCCCCCGCACGTGGGAGACGAAGTCGAGGGCGATCTCGTGCGCACCACGACCGGCTGTGGGAGTGCGCACGGTCAGGCTCTCGCCTCCCACCGGCGCGAACCTGAGCGCCAGCGCGTGCGGGAACTTGGCCCGCAGTCGCTCCATCGCCTGGAGCGGGCGCACGGGGTCGCTCAGCGTCGCCTGCACCCACGCCCCGACGTGTACGTCGAAGCGCCGGTCCTCGAGCAGGTCGGCCAGGGTGCCCTCGAGCCGGGCGAGCGGCCGCACCACCGGGGCCTCGACGAACGTGGTCGACCCGAGGCCGCGCGCCCCCAGGTCCACGAGCCAGGAGCCCTTGAGGTGCGCGGCCTCCGAGAACGAGTAGGCCAGCGGTGAGCCGCTGTAGCGCACCGACTCGGTCAGGGTCGCGCGACCGTGCAGGTGGCCCAACGCGGCGTAGTCGAAGTCGTCGAACAGCGAGGTCGGCACGATCGAGACCCCGCCGACCGCGATGTCGCGCTCACTCTCGCTGGGCGCGCCACCGGCCACGAAGGCGTGTGCCATCACCACCGAGCGGAGGCCGCCGCGGCGCTGCAGGTCCACCCGGATCCGCCGGGTGGCCTCCGCCAGCGCGGCGTGATGGGACCGGCCCGGCAGGTCCCAGGCGTGCCGCATCACGTCGGGCTCGAGGTAGGGGATGCCGTAGACGGCGACCGGACCGTGCTCGTCCTCGACCAGCACCGGCTCCTCGACCCGGCCGGCGTCGGTGCGCAGGTGGATGCCGGCGAGATCGACCAACCGTGAGTTGAAGCCCAGCCGACGGGCGGAGTCGTGGTTGCCGCTGGTGACCACGACCCTCGCGCGCGAGGAGGCGAGCCGGGAGAAGGTCTCGTCGGCCAGCGCGACCGCGTCGACCGGGGGCAGTGCCCGGTCGTAGATGTCGCCGGAGACGACCACGAGGTCGACGGACTCCGCAGCGACGGTCTCGATCAGGTGGTCGACGTAGGCAGCCTGCGCGGCAAGGAGATCCTCGCCGTGGAAGGACCGGCCCAGGTGCCAGTCGGAGGTGTGCAGGATGCGCATGTGCCCACGCTAGGAGGGTCCACCGACAACGGGGTCCGCACACGCCGTCGGTCAGGCCACAACCCGGTCGTTACCGGCGTACACCACGCAGCGGCGGTCGCGGGTGAAGCCGACCAGCACCAGCCCGGCCTCCTGGGCCAGCGACAGCGCGAGGGAGGTGGGGGCTCCGACAGCGACCACCGCGGCGACCCCGGAGACCACGGCCTTCTGGACCAGTTCGAAGCCGATCCGGCCGCTGAGCACCAGCACCGGCGGCACCGGCTCGTGACCCAGGATGCGCGACCCGATCGCCTTGTCGACGGCGTTGTGGCGGCCCACGTCCTCGCGCACCACCACCGGGGAGCCGTCGGCTTCGAACAGCCCCGCCGCGTGCAGGCCACCGGTGCGCCCGAACCCCGGCTGCTGATCGCGCAGTCCGTCGGGGAGGCCGAGGACCGTGTCGAGGGACAGCAGCAGCGAGTGCGGCGGCCGGCCCGCTGCGAGCACGTCGCGCACGGTGTCGGCGCCGCAGACTCCGCACGCCGAGTTGACCAGCCTGGCCGCCGGCATCGCCAGCGGGGGAGCGGTCAGCTCCACCGTGACCACGTTGAACTCCTCGAGCTCGGAGACCGACTCGTCGGTGCAGTAGCGGACCTGGCCGATGTCGCCGGGCGCGGTCACGCCCTCGTGGACCAGCCACCCTGCGGCGAGCTCGAAGTCGTGGCCCGGCGTACGCATCGTGACCGCGACGCGGGTGCCGGGGGAGTGGGGCCCGGCGACGCGGATCTCCAGCGGCTCCTCGGTCGCGACCCGGTCCTCGCGCTCGAGACGGACGCCGTCGCGGAACTCGCTGACCCGGGTGCGCACCGAGGGGCCGGGTCGCCGGGACTTGATCGAGGTCACGGCTCCGAGAATAGGCCGACTACGGTTGGACCATGCCGGAACCGCACCTCCGTCCGTCGCGTCCCACCAGCATGCGGCGATTCCGACTCCTGACCGGACCGTCGGCTGCGGTCGTGTGCGCCGCAGTCGTCCTCGTCGGCTGCGGCGACTCCGAGACCGAGCGGGGGAGCAGCGCCGGGTCCGGCGGCGGCACCCCGGCCGCCACCGTGGGCGGCTGCGCCGCCGATGCGGCCTCCGTGCGCAAGGCGAGACCGCTGACCCAGGCAGACCTCGACGGGGACGGCGCCAAGGAGGACGTGCGGCTCACCGGCACGGGCGGTGAGTGCCCCAGCCTGGTCTTCGCCCAAGTGGGGGAGTCCTACGTCGCCGGCCAGATCCCGGTGGACGCACCGCCCGCGACGTCGGCGTTCGCGGTCACGGTCCCCGGGGTGACCGGGGACCTCGTGGTGACCCGCCAGCAGCACCCCCGTGGCGGCTACCAGATCCGGGTCTTCGCTCTGGGGAAGGACGCACTGGTCGAGCTCCGCGACGGTGAGAGCCCGTTGCTGCCGTTCATCGCCACCGACGTGCCCGAGCGCCCGCTGAGCATCGACTGCACCGCCGGCGGGCTGGTGAAGACCGAGGCGGTGGCCCATGAGCCGCGCGGCGTGATCTTCGCCTGGGACGTCCGGCGGACGACGTACTCCCTCCAGGGCGGCGCCGTCACCCGCGAGTCCAGCAAGGAGATCGCCGACAACGTGCTGCCCGCCCAGCTCGACAAGAGGTTCCCCGAGCTCGCGAAGTACTCGCTGTTCGCGAGCTGCCGGGTCGGCTGACGCCTCCGGACGTCATACGTTGTGGTTGCGCGAACAACCAGTTCGTATGACGTCCGGAGGCGGATCAGCTCCGGGGGCGGATCAGCGTCGGAGCAGGGACCGTACGCCGGCTCAGGCGACCCGGGTCTGCGGGGCGGTCTCGGTGGTCTTGGCGGCGTCGCGCTCGACGATGTCTCCGAGCGCGTCGTCGATCTTGGTCATCAGCTCGGCCGGGATCCTCACTCCGGCGGCCTTGACGTTCTCCGAGACCTGCTCGGGACGCGAGGCCCCGACGAGGGCAGCCGCCACGTTGTCGTTCTGGAGCACCCAGGCGACCGCGAGCTGGGCCATCGTCAGGTCGAGCTCCTCGGCGATCGGGCGGAGGTTCTGCACCCGGGTGAGGACGTCGTCGGTCATGAACCGCTTGATCATGTTGGCGCCGCCCTTCTCGTCGGTGGCTCGGGAGCCTTCCGGCGGGGCCTGACCGGGCTGGTACTTGCCGCTGAGCACGCCCTGGGCGATGGGCGACCAGACGATCTGGGAGACACCGAGCTCGCGCGAGGCCGGCACCACCTCGTCCTCGATCACGCGCCAGAGCATGGAGTACTGGGGCTGTGAGGAGATCAGCTGGAAGCCGAGGTCCTTGGCCAGTGCGGCCCCGTCCCGGATCTGGTCGGCGGTCCACTCGCTGACCCCGATGTAGAGCGCCTTGCCCTGCCGGACGATGTCGGCGAAGGCCTGCATCGTCTCCTCCAGCGGGGTCTCGGTGTCGAAGCGGTGCGCTTGGTAGAGGTCGACGTAGTCGGTCTGCAGCCGCTGCAGCGAGCCGTTGATCGACTCCATGATGTGCTTGCGGGACAGGCCGGTGTCGTTCTTCCCACCCGGTCCGGTGGGCCAGTAGACCTTGGTGAAGATCTCCAGCGACTCCCGGCGCTCGCCCTTCAGGGCGTCGCCGAGCACCGACTCAGCCTTGGTGTTCGCATAGACGTCAGCGGTGTCGAAGGTGCTGATCCCCTCGTCGAGCGCCGCGCGCACACACTGCGTGGCGATGTCGTTCTCGACCTGGGAGCCGTGGGTGAGCCAGTTGCCGTAGGTGATCTCGGAGATCTTCAGACCCGAGTTGCCGAGGTATCGAAATTCCATGGCCCGACCCTACGGGGCAGCGGGAAACGACCCCTAGGACACCTTCTCGATCGTGACCGGAGACTTCGGACCGACGCCGTCGGCGGCGTTGCCCTCCGCGGCGATCGCCTGGACGACCTTGACCCCGGCGGCGTTCATCTTGCCGAAGACCGTGTACGCCGCGGGCAGGGGCGAGTCGGAGTAGACCAGGAAGAACTGCGAGCCGTTCGTGTCCGGCCCGGAGTTGGCCATCGCCAGGGTGCCGGAGGTGTAGGTGCAGACCTCCTTGCCCGTCTGCGGGTCGTTCTGGCCCAGGCAGGGCTGCAGCCGCGGGTCGCTGGGCACCAGCTCGTCCTTGAAGGAGTACCCCGGGCCGCCGCGCCCGGTGGCGGTCGGGTCGCCGCACTGCAAGACGTTGAGCCCGCCGACGACCAGCCGGTGGCAGGTGGTGCCGTCGAAGTAGCCCTGCGTGGCCAGGGACAGGAAGGAGTTCACCGTGCAGGGTGCCCGGTCGGGGTCGAGGCTGACCTTGATGTCGCCGCGGTCGGTCTTGATGGTGACCTCGGTGGCCGCGTCCGTCGGCGGGGTGGCCGGAGGGAGGTCCACCGGCTTGGCCGCGTCACCGCCCTCGACGTAGGAGCACTTGCTCTCCGCGGTCTTGGGTGGTGCGGCCTCGTCGCTGCTGCCGCACGCGGCAGTGAGGGCGAGGACCGGCAAGACGGCCAGGAACGAGAGACGGTGCAGGGAAGTCATTCGGTGAAGCGTAGTCACCACTCACACGGCGATGAGCTGCAGGTAGCCCATCCCCAGGATGCCGCGGTAGCCGCGCAGGTAGCCGTTGCGCTGACCGGCGGCGCGAGCGCGCACCTCGTTCGCGTCCGGGTGGTCGGTCGGATGGGTGGCGAGCCAGGTGGCGTAGCGCGCGCCGAAGCCGGCCTCGAAGTCGTCCCACTCGTCCTGATCGGCCTCGCCGATCCCCGCCACCGCGAAGCCGTGCTTCTCGGCAAGGTCGCCGAGCTCCGACAGCGTGACGAACTCGTCCGCACGTCCGGAGAGCACGGCAGTCGCCTCGGGAGTGGGGGAGCGCGACCAGATCGCCTCTCCGAAGACCAGCCGGCCGCCCCGGTGCAACCGCGCCCGCAGGGCCGTGAGCGCCGAGTCGTAGTCGAGCGGCTTGCCCTCGATCACGTCCACACCCCAGGCCTGGCTGGCGCCGACACAGATCAGGGCCTCGTGAGGAGCGGTGTCGGTCTCCGCGGCGTCGGTGGAGCGGAAGCTGGCCCGGTCGGACAATCCGCGCGAGTGCGCCCGCCGCTGTGCCTCGTCGGTCCTGGTCTCGTCCAGGTCGACGCCCACGACCTGAGCCAGGGGAGCGGCGGCCGCGACCCGGAGCAGGAGCTCTCCCCAGCCGCAGCCGAGGTCGAGCACGGTGCTGCCCTCGACCAGACCGACGGCGAGCCAGTCAGCAAGCCGACCAGCGCGAGCGTTCGACATCGGGCTGAGGAAGTCCAGGTCGTCATGGAGCGGCGTGAGGTCCAGTGGCATGCGTTCTCAGGTCCCGGGACGGGCGGCGACGCCGTACGCGCGCGCCACCAGCCGTTCGACCACGGAGGACGGCAACGCCCGCCTGAGCGCAAACACGGTCGGGGCGTTGCTGCCCACGGCGTACAGCGGCGCCGGCCGACTGGCCTCGATCGCCTCGACGACCGTGCGGGCCACGCGGGTCGGGGCGAGGCCCTCGCGCTCGTTGCCGTCGAGGGTGCGCAGCATCCTCCGGAACGGCTTGGCGTGGGGGGAGTCCTCGTCGAGGTACTTGGTGCGCCGCTCGCTGATCCCGGTGTTGACCGACCCCGGCTCGACCGTGGTCAGCCACACCCCGAACGGCGACATCTCGAAGCGTGCCGCGCTGGCGAAGCCCTTGAGTGCGGCCTTGGAGGCGACGTAGGACGACCGGTAGGCGAGCGGGAAGCTGGCCAGCATCGACCCGATCATCACGACCCGTCCGTGACGGCGCTCGCGCATGCCGGGCAGCAGGGCCTGGGTCAGCTGGACGGGGCCGAGGACGTTGACGTGGAACAGGCGCTCGAGTGCGCCACGGGGGATCTCCTCGAGCGGACCGCTCTGGCTCTCCCCGGCGTTGTTGACCAGGACGTCGACGTGGTGGCCCTCGGCGACCAGGGAGCTCAGGAAGCCGGTGATCGCGTCGTGGTCGGCGAGGTCCAGCGCGCGGTAGAGGACACCGTCGAGGAGCTCGTCCTCGGGAATCCGCTCGGGATGGCGGCTGGTGCCGATCACGGCGTACCCCCGCTGGAGGAGCATGCGTGCGGTGGCCCGGCCGATCCCGGAGGACGCGCCGGTGACGAGGGCGGTGCGGGTGCTGGTCATGTCGCTCCCCAGATGAGTACGGACCGCGTGCCGGTCTCATCATGCCGGTTTTTCAGGAGACCTTGTGAAACTGGCACTTCTCTGCCGTTGCAATGGCAGAGAAGTGCCAGTTTCGACGGGTCAGTGGCTGGTCGTACGGCGACAGGGGCGGTGGCCGACACTCGACGACCGTGGTGGTGCTGGACGACTGTGCTGGACGACCGTGGTGGTGCTGGACGACCGTGGCCGACACTCGGCGACCGTGGTGGTGCTGGACGAACGACGAACGACGGTCAGCGCTCGGATCAGCCCGCTGACCGGAGCCCGCTGACCGGACCCCGCTGACCGGACCTCATGCCGGCCCGCTCGGGGTGGACAAGGCGATGTCGGTGCGGATCTCGCTGCTCTCGGCCGCCGCCTGGTGGGCGGCGTACCCCTTCGCAGCCAGCCACCTCACCGCCGACCAGGTGCCCTCACCCGCGGGCGAGCGCGCGCCGGTCCGCGAGGAGGGCGGCCGTGTTCAGCGCGGCCCAGCCCACCGTCACGGCGAGCACCTTCTTGCGTACGTCGGGCTTGTCGGTGCCCGTGCCGAGGATGGTCGCGTCGGCGAGGTCGCCGAAGATCCGCAGGAGCATCGCGGCCGTGACCACAGAGGGGCTCTTGGACAGCAGTGCCAGCCCGGAGATGGTCAGGTCGCGGCCGGCGTAGGTGTAGGCCATCTGGTCGTAGGCGGGCGCCTGATCGGCAGGGGCTTCGTAGGCATCGGCGAGGTGGCGCGGCTTGACCAGGGCGAAGGCGCCGTAGCCGGCCGTGCCGAGCGAGATCAGCTTGGAGTACTTCATCCTCCGAACCTAGGTGGCCCCGCCAAGGGAGCCTCGGATCCGGCCACGACCAGCCGCGTGAGAGTCTCGGCTCCATGACCAGCGCCGGCATCTTCCCGTTCGCCTTCACTCCCGCCTACCGCCTGGCGGCACTGCCGTTCGGCATCACGCCCCGGACCGCGTCGGTGCGCGTGCAGGCGGGGGAGCTGCGCGTCCGCTACGGCCTCTGGTCGCTGCGTACGCCGATCAGCAACATCACCGGCGTCGAGCTGAGCGGCGGATTCGGCTTCCTCAAGACAGCCGGGCCGCCGCACCTGTCCTTCAGCGACCGTGGCATCTCCTTCACCACCAACGGTGACCGCGCCCTGTGCGTGGAGTTCGCCGAGCCGGTCGCAGGGATCGACCCGACCCGGATGATCAAGCACCCGGGCGCGACGATCTCGGTGGCCGACCCCGAGGGCCTGGCCGCTGCGCTGGGATTCTGAGCGAGACGGGGTCCGGTCCGCTGCGCCGGTCCCGGGGGTAGCGTTTCGGCTCATGGACGCACGCGCTCGGCTGGAGGATGACCGCACCGAGACCGAGGAGCGTCTCACCCGGCTGCGCGAGGACTTCGGCGGGGTGGTCGCCGCCAGCCGGGACGCCAACGCCGACGACGAGCACGACCCTGAGGGCCACACGATCGCCTTCGAGCGCTCACAGACCGCCGCGCTGATCAGGCAGGCCGGTGGTCACCTGACGGAGATCGACGCAGCGCTGGACCGAGTGCACACCGGTGTCTACGGAATCTGCGAGAACTGCGGCGCGGAGATCGCGCCCGCCCGCCTCGATGCACGGCCGACGTCTCGGACCTGCATCGGGTGCGCCTCCTGAGGGAGAGGGGAGCCTCCTGACCCGGAGCAGTTGACATAATGCACCTTATCGGCGATGACAGGCCGCTCTCGGAAGAGGAACCAGAACAGGTTCGCTCCCCGTCGGTGCCCGGTGTCGGGGATGATGCCGACGTGACCACCTCCACCCGGTCCTCGGTGTCGGTTGCCGCGACGCTGGCGCAGATGGGACGGGTGTTCGCGACCTTCGACGGGCGCACCCAGGACTCGGGCCATGTCTCCTACGGCGTGGTCACTACCGTCGGCCGTCGCTTCGTCAAGACCGCAGGCCGCCGGGACACCAGCACCACCCTCGACGCACGTCATCAGGGCCGCGTTGAGGCGCTCCGGCGTGCGGCGGCGCTGCAGCAGGAGGTCTCCCACGAGGCGATGGTCCGGCTCGAGACGCTGATCACGGCCACCGACGGGGTGCTGGTCGTCTACGACTGGTTCGACGGCCAGCTTCTCCGAAGCCCCACGACGGGACGAGCGCATCCGGCGCCGGCGTTCCGACGGTTCTGCCGTCTCCCGGTGGCTGAGCGCGTGGCCGCGCTCGACCAGGTGATCGACCTCCACGTCGCCCTGGCCCGCGCCGGCTGGCTGGTCGGCGACCTCTACGACGGGTCGTTGATGTATGACTTCGCCGCTCACCGGATCAAGGTGATCGACCTGGAGTGCTGCCACCGGGGTCCCTACGTCAACGACATCGGCCGGCTGCCCGGCTCCACACGCTTCATGGCGCCCGAGGAGCACCGTCTGGGTGCCGTCATCGACGCGCGCACCACGGTCTTCAACCTCGGCCGGATGCTGGCGGTCTTCCTGGCCGGGGATCACCCCGACCCCGGCCTCCTCGCGGTGATCGGCTCGGCCACGGCGCGGCAGCCGGCGGCGCGGCCGGCGTCGCTGGCCGACCTGCAGCGTGACTGGCGCGCCGCCGTCGGGCGCCTCGGCTGAGGGATCAGCCGGCGACGTACGCCGCGAGGTGCTCGCCGGTGAGCGTCGAACGGGCAGCGACCAGGTCGGCGGGAGTGCCCTCGAAGACGACCGTGCCACCGTCGTGTCCGGCGCCCGGGCCGAGGTCGATGATCCAGTCGGCGTGCGCCATCACGGCCTGGTGATGCTCGATCACGATGACCGATTTGCCGGAGTCGACCAGTTGATCCAGAAGCCCGAGGAGCTGCTCGACATCGGCGAGGTGCAGGCCCGAGGTCGGTTCGTCCAGGACGTAGACCTCGCCCTTGTCGGCCATCTGGACGGCCAGCTTGAGCCGCTGCCGCTCGCCGCCCGACAACGTGGTGAGCGGCTGGCCGATCGTCAGGTAGCCGAGCCCGACGTCGGCGAGCCGGGTCAGGATCCGGTGCGCGGCCGGCACCTTGGCCTCACCGTCGGCGAAGAACTCCACCGCCTGGGCCACCGACATCCCCAGCACCTCGCTGATGTCACGGCCACCGAGCTCGTACTCCAGGACGGCCGCCTGGAAGCGCTTGCCCTCGCAGTCCTCACACGTCGACTCCACCGTGGCCATCACGCCCAGCTCGGTGTAGATCACGCCGGCGCCGTTGCAGGTCGGGCAGGCGCCCTCGGAGTTGGAGCTGAACAGCGCCGGCTTGACCCCGTTGGCCTTGGCGAAGGCCTTGCGGATCGGATCGAGCAGTCCGGTGTACGTCGCCGGGTTGCTCCGGCGCGACCCACGGATCGCGCCCTGGTCCACCACCACCACGCCCTCGCGGTCGGCCACCGACCCCTGGACCAGAGAGCTCTTCCCCGAGCCGGCGACCCCGGTCAGCACGCAGAGCACTCCGAGCGGGATGTCGACGTCGACGTCTCGCAGGTTGTGCGTGGAGGCGCCCCGGACCTCCAGGGCGCCGGTGGTCGTGCGGACCGAGTCCTTGAGCGAGGCCCGGTCGTCGAGGTGGCGACCGGTCGTGGTCTCGCTCCCCCGGAGCTCCTCCACCGTGCCCTCGAAGGTGACGGTGCCGCCCTCCGTGCCGGCGCCCGGGCCGAGGTCGACCGCGTGGTCGGCGATCGCGATCACCTCCGGCTTGTGCTCCACGACGAGCACGGTGTTGCCCTTGTCCCGCAGCTCGAGCAGCAACCGGTTCATCCGCGCGATGTCGTGGGGGTGCAGGCCGACGGTGGGCTCGTCGAAGACGTAGGTGACATCGGTGAGCGCCGAGCCGAGGTGGCGGATCATCTTGGTCCGCTGGGCCTCCCCACCAGACAGCGTGCCGGAGGGCCGGTCCAGGGAGAGGTAGCCGAGACCGATCTCCGCGAACGAGTCCAACAGGTGCTGCAGGCCGGCCAGCAGCGGAGCCACCGACGGCGCCTCCAGCCCGCGGACCCACTCGGCCAGGTCGCTGATCTGCAGGGACGAGACGTCGGCGATGTTCTGGCCGTCGATCTTCGACGACCGCGCCTCGGCGGTCAGCCGGGAGCCCTCGCACTCGGGACAGGTCGAGAAGGTGATCGCCCGCTCCACGAAGGCGCGCACGTGCGGCTGCATCGCGTCGAGGTCCTTGCTCAGCATCGACTTCTGGATCTTGGAGATCACCCCCTCGAAAGTGAGGTTGATGCCCTCCACCTTGATCTTGGTCGGCTCCTTGTGCAGCAGGTCGTCGAGCTCCCTCTTGGTGAACTTGCCGATCGGCTTGTCCATGTCGAAGCCGGCGCCGGCGAAGATCCGCCCGTACCAGCCGTCCATGCTGTAGCCGGGAACGGTGAGCGCGCCCTCGCTCAGCGACTTGCTCTCGTCATAGAGGGCGGTCAGGTCGAAGTCGGAGACCGCGCCCATGCCCTCGCACCGAGGGCACATGCCGCCCATGTAGACGACGTCGCGCACCACGCTCTTCTCGACCCGGCCGCCGGCCTTCTCCGTGCTCATCACCCCGCTCGCCTTGCGGGTGGGCACGTTGAAGGAGAACGCCGTAGGCGGTCCGATGTGGGGGTCGCCGAGGCGGCTGAACAGGATGCGCAGCATCGCGTTGGCGTCGGTGGCGGTCCCCACGGTGGATCGGGGGTTGGCTCCCATGCGCTCCTGGTCGACGATGATGGCCGTCGTCAGACCTTCGAGTACGTCGACGTCGGGTCGCGCCAGCGTCGGCATGAAGCCTTGCAGGAACGCGCTGTAGGTCTCGTTGATCAGTCGCTGCGACTCAGCGGCGATGGTGCCGAAGACCAGAGAGCTCTTCCCCGAGCCGGAGACGCCGGTGAACACCGTCAGCCGGCGCTTCGGGATCTCGACGTGGATGTCCTTGAGGTTGTTCACCCGCGCGCCCTGCACGCGGATCAGGTCGTGGTCGTCGGCCGCGTGTCCTGTCGGTTCGGGCTGGACGGTCTTCTTGGCCATGCGTCGTCTCCTCGGGTGTCCTCGGGGTCAGTCCTCCAGATGGGCCGCGAAGTCGCGCTTGACCTGCCGGTACCACCCCATCCCTGCGATCGGCCTCTTCCACCTGCCCTGCATCTGTCGAAGTGCCTCCTCGTGGGAGCTATCGCCCGCGGCGACGCTGTCCTTGAGGTGCTGGTCCTGGGCCTTGATCACCGCGTTGGCGTCCTTGCCCGAGAGCCGGAAGTCGCAGGGTCCACCGAGCTCGGTGCAGGTCATCGTCTTCATGGTCTCGCTCCCTTGGTCACGGCGCCGAGCATCTCAGCGCACCTCGTTGATCCGCAGCAGGTTGCCGGCGGGGTCGCGTACGGCGCAGTCACGGATGCCGTACGGCTGTTGGATGGGCTCCTGGACGATCTCGGCACCGCTCGCCTCCAGTGCGGCGAAGGTCGCGTCGAGGTCCGGCGTGGCCAGGGCGAGGATCGCGTAGGTTCCCTTGGCCATCATCTCGGTGACGGTCCGGCGCTCCTCGGCGGTGACGCCGGGGTCGACGGCCGGAGGGGCCAGCACCAGGGAGGTGCCGGGCTGGTCCGGGTGGCCGAGCGTGAGCCAGACCATCTCGTTGTAACCGACGTCGTTGCGGACCTCGAAGCCGAGGAGGTCGCGGTAGAAGGCCAGGGACGCGTCCTTGTCGAGGTGGGGCAGGAAGGCGTAGTGAATGCTGATGTCCATGTCGCTCAGGCTAGGTGCGACTGCGTGGCCGCGGCTTCTCTGTTCCTGATCGATGTGACCCGGACGGGGCGGGTCACCTGCCTGGAGACGCACGACGGGAGCTCCGAGACTGAGCCGGCGCGCTCCCGGTAGACGCTCGGCGGCATTCCGACCAGCTCGGTGAAGCGGGTGCTGAAGGTGCCGAGCGAGGCGCAGCCGACCAGGAGGCAGACCTGGGTGACGCTCAGCTCACCACCGCGCAGCAGCGTCATCGCGCGCTCGATCCGACGGGTCATCAGGTAGGCGTACGGCGACTCGCCGTAGGCCAGCTTGAACTCACGGCTCAGGTGACCTGCCGACATGTGCGCACCGCGCGCCAGCGCCTCGACGTCCAGCGGCTCCGCGTAGTCCCGGTCGATCCGGTCGCGAACGCGCCGCAGCAGGGCGAGGTCGCGCAGGTGCGCCGCAGTCCCGGGAGTACTGGTCACCTGCGCGATCGTGCCACGTCGCACCGGTGTTGCCCAGCCGCCGAGCGCCTCGCCGAAGAACGGCTCAGGCGGTCTCCGCCATCGACTCCAGCATCTCCAGCAACGCCGTGATCGAGCCGCCCTTCTCGACGTACCGATCCGCACCCGCGGCCAGCGCCTTCTGGGCCATGGCGCCGCCGTTGAAGCCGGAGAGCACGATCACCCGGACGCCGGGCACCGCCTCCCGGATCAGCGGGAGCGCCTCGAGCCCGTCCATCTCGGGCATCGCGAGGTCGAGCAGCACCAGGTCCGGTTGCAGCTCCCCGGCAAGCCGTACGCCGGCCCGGCCGTCGGCGGCCTCGCCGACGACGCTGAGGATGCCGCTGCGCTCGATCCGCAGCCGGAGCAGCGCGCGCAGGTCGTCGGCGTCGTCGACCACCAGCACACCCCCGCGCCGTGGTCGCGGGGCGATGTCGCCGTGTCCGTCGGAGGCAGCAGCCGCGACAGCATGGCCCGTCCCCTCCGCGCCGGTCTCCGGCGGGTCGAGGGTCGCGGGGCGTGCCCGGGTGAGGTCACCGGGCAGGACCTCAGAACCGTCCAGCGGTTCGAGCAGCTCGTCCATGATCCCGCGGGCCGCGGTCAGCGTGCGCTCGAGGAAGGAGGCAGCCTGCTCCTCGCCCCCGGTCTCCAGCGCGTACATCGCCGAGACCAGTCCCTGCACCACGTTGTCGTTGATCTCCAGTGCCTGTCGGCGTCGCAGGTGCTCCTCGCCGACGCGGGCGGCGAGCGCCTCGCCGGCCAGCCGCACGTTGGCGTCGCGCAGGTACAGCGCGACCAGTCGCTGCGCGTCGACCGGCGTCACGTCGGCGGTGGTCACGTCGAGCAGGGCGGTGCCGGCATCGAGCCTCGTGCACTCGATCCCCAGGCCGCCCTCGAGGGCCTCGGCCGGGAGCATGTCCGCGATCGGGTGGTCGCCCGGGTCGCCCCCCAGGAGCTCGTGCGCGCGAGGGTTGGCCTCGAGCACCCGGCCCTCGTCGTCGAGCACCAGCAGGGCGTCCGGGGCCGACTCCACCAGACCGCGGAACCGTGCGGCGATCAGCTCCCGGTCGGCCTCGGCCAGCACCCGATCGGTGATGTCGATGCAGGTGCCGCGCATGCGCTCGGGGGTGCCGGTCTCATCCATCAGGACCTGTCCGTTGGAGGAGAGGTAGCGCATCTCCCCGTCGGGTCGCAGGATCCGCTCGATCATCCGGTAGGGCTCGCCCGTCGCGTAGGCCTGCTGGTGCACCCCTGAGATGCGTTCCCGGTCGTCGGGGTGGATCAGGGAGAGGAACCGCTCGTAGGAGGCGTTGAACGCTTGCGGCTCGTGACCGTAGATCCGGTAGAGCTGGTCGGACCAGGTGTTGGTGTCGGAGGGGATGTGCCAGTCGTAGTCCCCCATGTTGGCCAGGATCTGGGCGTTGTCCACCCGGGTGGTGAGGTCCTCGAGGTCGCGCTCGGCCTCGATCCGCCCCAGTGCGGCGTCCAGCATCGACACGGCGATCTCCAGGCTCGGGTTCACGTGCGCGCCGGGAGTCACCCAGGTCAGCACGACGTACCCGTTGTGGCCCGGGAGCCGTTGAGCCGCGACCCGTTGGATGCCCTGCTCGTGCCAGGCGAGCGGGATCGGCACGCCGGTGAGGCGGCCGGTCTCGGTGATCGAGGCCAGGACCAGACCCGAGACATCCAGCGCTGTCCCCAGCGCGTGGGTCCGGCGCAGCTCGTCGCCGTCGGCTCGCAGCACCACCACGCTGTCTGACTCGCCCAGCGCCGCGAGCACCGGCAACGCGCCCTCGATGAGCCGGCCAGCATCGTGCGTGGTGGCGGCCAGTCCGGCCAGCCCGATCAGCTGGCCTTCGTGGATCGAGGTGTCCATGTTCTCGCGTCTCCGTCGTCCGGCAGGGGGTACTACCGCGACCCTAGGACTCCCCCACGCCTCGCGCAGGCGAATAGCGACTCTCCCCGAAAGGCTCGGCTCAGGTCTCGAGCAGCACCTTGATCGCGCGTCGCTCGTCCATGGCGCGGTAGCCCTCGGCCACCTCACCCAGCGGCAGCGTCAGGTCGAAGACCGGGCCGGGGTCCACGGTGCGGCTCAGGACGAGGTCGAGCAGGTGCGGCAGGTAGGTGCGTACGGGCGCGACCCCTCCCGCGAGGCCGACGTTCTTGCTGAACATCCGGCCGACGGGAAGCTGCACCCCGTGGGGTACGCCGACGAACCCGACCATGGAGCCGGCGCGGGCGACCGAGAACGCCTGTCGCATGGAGTCGTCGGTGCCGACGCACTCCAAGACGGCGTCCGCACCGACGCCGTCGGTGAGCTCCTTGATCCGGGCGGCGCCCTCCTTGCCGCGCTCGGCGACGATGTGGGTGGCGCCGAACAAGGTGGCGATCCGCTGCCGTGGCTCGTGGCGAGACATCGCGACGATCCGCTCCGCGCCCATCTGGGCCGCGGCCAGGACACCGCACAGACCGACGGCACCGTCCCCGACGACCACGACGGTGTCGCCCTTCTTGACCCCGGCGGCCACGGCGCAGTGCCAGCCGGTCGGGAAGACGTCGGAGAGCGCCAGCAGGGCGGGGATCAGGTCGGGGTCGGGCATGCCGTCGGTCTTGACCAGGCTGCCCTCGGCCTGGGTGACCTTGGCGTACTCCCCCTGCCCGCCTGTGGTCATGTTGCCGTTCACGCAGGCCGAGGTCATGCCGTAGGCACAGTTGGCGCAGGTGTTGTCGCTGTGGCAGAACGGCACGACGACGAAGTCCCCGGGCCGGAAGGAGCTGACCCCGGCACCCACCTCCTCGACCACGCCGACCATCTCGTGGCCGATCGTGTCGCCGGGGGTGATGTCGTTCTCTCCTCGGTAGGGCCACAGGTCCGAGCCGCAGATGCAGCCGGCGGAGACCTTGATGACCGCGTCGGTGGGGGCGTCGATCGTCGGCTCGGGGCGTTCCTCGAGGCGGATGTCGCGGGGGCCGTGGATGGTAGTGACTCGCATGACTCGCATCCTGACAGAAGGGGGTCTATCTCATATCTGAGATACGCTCCTCCGGTGACTGACGACTACCTGGGCCGCATCGGGAACCTGATCCGTGACGCGCGCAAACACCGCGGTTGGACCCAGCAGCAGCTCGCCGAGGAGCTCGGCACCAGCCAGAGCGCGGTCAACCGGATCGAGCGCGGCCACCAGAACCTCTCCCTGGACATGCTCGCCCGCATCGGCGAGGCGTTGGAGTCGCCGTTGGTCAGCATCGGCCAGGGGCCGACCCACCTGCGCGTCACCGGCCCCACCACGCTGCGCGGCGCGATCGACGTCAAGACCTCCAAGAACGCCGGGGTCGCGCTGCTGTGCGCATCGCTGCTCAACCGGGGGCGTACGACGCTGCGGCGGGTGGCACGGATCGAGGAGGTCAACCGGCTGCTCGAGGTGCTCGACAGCATCGGGGTGAAGTCCCGCTGGCTGAACGCCGAGAACGACCTGGAGATCACTCCCCCGCCGAACCTCGACCTCGGCAGCATCGACGAGACCGCGGCTCGGCGTACCCGCTCGATCATCATGTTCCTGGGTCCGTTGATGCACCGCACCGGCGAGTTCGACCTGCCCTACGCCGGTGGCTGCGACCTCGGCACCCGCACGGTGGAGCCGCACATGACCGCGTTGCGCCCCTTCGGGCTGGAGGTCAAGGCGACCGAGGGCTGCTACCACGCCAGGGTCCACCCGGACGTCACCCCCTCACGCCCGATCGTGCTCACCGAGCGCGGCGACACGGTCACCGAGAACGCCCTGATGGCCGCGGCGATGTGCCCGGGCACCACCGTGATCCGCAACGCCAGCTCCAACTACATGGTCCAGGACCTGTGCTTCTTCCTGCAGAAGCTCGGGGTCACCGTCGAGGGCATCGGCACCACCACGCTGAGCGTCACCGGCTGCACCGAGATCTCCGTCGACGTCGACTACTCGCCCAGCGAGGACCCGATCGAGGCGATGTCACTGCTCGCCGCGGCGATCGTCACCGACTCCGAGATCACGATCCGCCGGGTGCCGATCGAGTTCCTCGAGATCGAGCTCGCGGTGCTGGAGGAGATGGGCTTCCGCTACTCCCTCTCCACCGAGTACCTGGCCGCCAACGGGCGCACTCGGCTGATCGACCTGACCACCCAGCACTCGGTGCTGCACTCCCCCATCGACAAGATCCACCCGATGCCGTTCCCCGGGCTGAACATCGACAACCTGCCCTTCTTCGCGGTGATCGCGGCAGTGGCTCAGGGCCAGACGATGCTGCACGACTGGGTCTATGAGAACCGGGCGATCTACCTCACCGAGCTCAACAAGCTCGGCGGCAGGGTGACCCTGATGGACCCGCACCGGGTGATGATCGAAGGGCCGACCCGCTGGTCCGGCAGCGAGGTCGTCTGCCCGCCGGCGTTGCGCCCGGCCGTGGTGATCCTGCTGGCGATGCTCGCCTCCAAGGGCACCTCGGTGCTGCGGTCGACCTACGTGATCCACCGCGGCTACGAGGGACTGGCCGACCGGCTCAACGAGCTAGGCGCCCAGATCGAGACCTTCCACGACCTGTGAGCCGGGTGCTCAGCCTTCGCTGAACAGGCCGTCGAGGTAGGAGCGGGCCCGCATGGGCGGCGGCGGTGAGGTCATGTCCGCGGTGATGCGCGGCATCCGGGCCGTGTCGGCCGAGCGGTTGGCGTGCCAGTCGTTCTCGCTCTCGATCAGGGTGCCGAGGGCGGCCACGTCGAGGAAGATGCCTCGGCAGGACTCGCACTGGCGGTAACGAGCGCTCCCGCGTTCGCGCTCGGCCATGATCCCGGCACACTTGGGGCAGGTCATCTGGTCCATGTTGTGACGGTACTCCCGACTGTTCCCGACTTTGAGTAGCAGCGCCCATGCGGCGGCCAGCGATTCGAGCGCACCATGGGGCCATGCCGGTGAATACTGCACGCGTGGAGGGTGACGGTCGGCGCAGCGCTCACCCGAGGACCGGCTTCGGCTACCTCGACGCGATCCTGGACCAGCCCGGCTCCGTGGTCGCGATGGCCCACCGCGGAGGTGCCCTGCACCCCGAGATCCCCGGCGTGGAGAACACCCTGCATGCGTTCCGGCACGCCGTGGCCCTCGGCTACCACTACCTCGAGACCGACGTGCACGTCACCGGCGACGGCGTGCTGCTCGCGTTCCACGACGCCGCCCTCGGACGCGTCACCGACGCCGTCGGGATGATCGCCGACCTGCGCGCCACCGAGATCGACCGCGCCAGGATCGCCGGAGTGCACCCCATCCCCACGATGGCCGACCTCCTCGAGGAGTTCCCTGAGACCCGCTTCAACATCGACCTCAAGGCACCCGGCGCGGTCCAGCCGCTGGCGGACCTGCTGCGGCGCACCGGCGCCCAGGACCGGGTCTGCATCGGGTCGTTCTCACAGCGCCGGCTCGACGCCTTCCGCGCCGCGACCGGTGGCGAGGTGGCCACCTCCGCAGCCCCCGGCGAGGTGGCGCTGTTCGTCACGCTGCCCTCGGGCCGGGCCGCGCGACTGGCCACCCGGGGCCGGGTGGCCGCCCTCCAGGTCCCCCATCGCCGGGGCCGGCTGCGGGTGGTCACGCCGGCGCTCGTACGCCGCGCCCACGCGGCCGGCGCGCACGTGCACGTGTGGACCGTCGACGAACCGGCGGAGATGGACGAGCTTCTCGACATGGGCGTGGACGGCTTGATCACCGACCGCACCGACGTACTCAAGGACGTCTTGATCAGGCGCGGCCAGTGGAGGGACCACCCATGACATCCATGCGCCCGGTCGGGATCGCCGACCTCTCGCCGATCGACCGGCTCAAGCAGCAGAAGGCCTGGAACTGGTACGACTGGGCCAACTCCGCCTACTACACGACCGTGCTGAGCGTGCTGTTCGGCCCCTACATGATCACCGTCGCCAGCAAGGCCGCGGGCTGTGCCACCGACGACGACACCTGCACCCGCACCCTGAACGTGCTCGGGCTGCACCTGGCCGCCGGCTCGCTGCCGAGCTACCTGACCAGCTTCGCCACGATCAGCAGCGCCTTCATCCTGCCCATCGTCGGCGCCTTCGTGGACCGCTCGCACCGCAAGAAGCTGCACATGGCCGGCTACGCCTGGGCCGGCGCGGGCTTCGCGTCCCTGCTGTTCTTCCTCAAGGACGACAACTGGCAGATCGGTGCGGTCGCAGTGGTCTTCAGCAGCGTCCTGGCCGGCTGCTCGCTGGTCAGCTACTACGCGATCCTGGTCGACATCTCCACCGAGGACGAGCGCGACCGGGCCTCCTCGCACGGCTGGGCCTGGGGCTACCTCGGCGGCGGGGTGCTGCTGCTGCTCAACCTGGTGATCGTGCTCAACCCCGGGCTGCTCGGGGTGGACAAGGCGATGTCGGTGCGGATCTCCCTGCTCTCGGCCGCCCTCTGGTGGGCGGCGTTCACGGTGATCCCCTTCGTGAAGCTGCGCAACTACGCCCCCGTCAACGTCGTGCGCGAGGAGGGCGGGCTCTTCCAGCGCAGCTTCGGCCAGCTGCTGACCACGCTGCGGGACATGCGCAACTACCCGATGACGCTGACCTTCCTGTTGGCCTACCTGTTCTACAACGACGGCATCCAGACCGTGATCTTCGCGGCCTCGACGTACGGCGAGAAGCAGCTGGGCTTCGAGACCTCGGTGCTGATCGCCACGATCCTGCTGATCCAGTTCGTCGCCTACGGCGGCGCCCTGTTCTTCGGGCGGCTCGCCGCCAAGCACGGCTCCTACAAGCCGATCCTGTGGGGCACCTTCGCCTGGATGGGCATCGTGGTGGCGGCGCTGTTCCTGCCCAAGGGCAACGTCGCTCTGTTCTTGGCGGTCGCAGTGGCGATCGGCATCGTGATGGGCGGCACCCAGGCGCTGTCCCGGTCCTTCTTCAGCCTGCTGATCCCGCGCGGTCGGGAGGGCGAGTACTTCAGCCTCTACCAGGCTGCGGAGCGCGGAACCTCGTGGTTCGGCACCTTGCTGTTCGGGGTCGTCTTCCAGCTCAGTGGGTCCTACCGCCCGGCGATCCTGGCGCTGATCGTGTTCTTCGTGCTGGGGGCCTTCTTCCTGCTCCGGCTCGACCCGGACCGCGGGATCCGCGAGGCCGGCAACCGGGTTCCGGCGCGCGTGTAGCGCGAGTTGGTGACACCTGCCACTGTGGAGGCAGGTGTGAGTCGTGTCTCCCCGGGAATCCTCGGTGAGGCGCGATCGTTGAACACGCAGTCGGGACGGAGACGATCACCGTCGCCCCGATTTGCTCATCCGTCGCAACGGCGGTACGCATGTATGTCAGACATCCGAGGCCCACCGGTCGGGATGCAGATCCAGTGGAGGTGCCATGGGAGACCGAACGCTACGAGGTGCCCGTCTCGGCGGCCAGAGCTTCGAGGACGAGCGCGGGATCGAGTTCGCGGCGCGGCAGCAGATCGGCTACGGCTGCTCGCAGGGTCATGAGTTCGAGATCACGATGTCGGTCGAGGCCGACGTGCCCGCGATCTGGGAGTGCCCACGCTGCGGTGCCGAGGCCCGCGCGCTGTCCGGGATCGAGCCGGAGCTGAAGGCCGAGAAGCCCGTCCGCACGCACTGGGACATGTTGCTGGAGCGGCGCTCCATCAAGGAGCTCGAGGACATCCTCACCGAGCGCCTCGAGCTGCTGCGCGGCGGCGAGATCGGCCCCGCGCACCTGCACCGGGCCAGCGCCCGCAAGAAGAAGGCGTCGGTCTGAGCACCTGACCCGCGCCCCATCCGACCCACCGCGACAAGCGGCTAGTCGATGACCTCGCCCCGGACCACGTCGTCACCAGGTCCGGGGCCTCGTTGTGTCCTGCCCGTCGCGGCGCCCCGCGGGGCCGCGGCGCCGGGAGTCGCGCCGGCACCTGGGAGCAGTCGGCGGGCGATGAAGCCCGAGATCAGCCGCCGGCCCACGGGGCGGGTCAGCGGGAGGATGCACAGCACCCCCATGAGGTCGGTGACGAAGCCGGGCGTGAGCATCAGGGTCCCGCCGACCAGGATCAGCACTCCGTCGGCGAGCTCGCCTGCCGGCAGCCGACGCTCCTCCAGCGCCGAGCGCAGCGCCCGCCAGGCACGGCCGCCCTCGCGCTTGACCAGCCAGGCGCCGATGGCGCTGTCCACGACGAGCAGGAGGATCGTCCACCACGCGCCGATCACCTGGCCGATCTGGACGATCACGTAGATCTCCACCAGCGGCACCAGCACGAACGCGACCGGGAGCAGCCACCAGGGGAATCGTCTCTTCATGCCTGATCAACGCCTCGCTGTCGTGCCGGGTTCCGGGGTGCGGGTCCGCGACCTCGTGGTCGATCCGCCCAGCTGCCTGCGTCGCTCCCGCAGTCCCCAGCGGGTGATCCGGCGCAGCGACTCGGTCGCGACCCGCCCGCTCATCTTCGACTCGCCGCGCACCCGCTCGACGAAGTCGATCGGCACCTCGACCACGCGCAGGCCGGCCTGCAGGGTGCGGTAGGCGAGGTCGACCTGGAAGACGTAGCCGAGCGAGAGCACCTCATCGAGCGCGATCTGCTCCAGCGCCGTACGCCGGAACAGGCGGTAGCCGGCCGTCGCGTCCCGCACCGGCATGCCCAGCAGCGCACGGGTGTAGAGGTTGCCGCCCCGGGAGAGCAGCTGGCGACGCCTCGGCCAGTTCACGATGCTGCCGCCCCGCACCCATCTCGAGCCGATCACGAGATCGGCACCGGCGAGTGCCTCCACCAGGCGCTGCAGCTGCTCGGGCTGGTGGGAGCCGTCGGCGTCCATCTCGCCGATCACGTCGTAGCCCATCTCCAGGGCGACCGCGAAGCCGTGCAGGTAGGCCGCGCCCAGTCCCTCCTTGGCCGTGCGGTGCAGGACGTGCACGTGCTCGTGCGCGGCCGCCAGATCATCGGCGAGGGCACCGGTGCCGTCGGGGGAAGCGTCGTCGACGACGAGGACGTCCACCAGCGGCTGGGCGCGGTGCAGCCGGTCGACGACGTCGGCCAGGTTCTCGACCTCGTTGTAGGTGGGAACCACCATCACCACCCGACCGAGTTCAGGGTGGCGGCGCGCGGTGCTCATGGAGCCAAACTATCCGCGATCGCCAACCTGGTCGGCAGGGCGGGGGGAGCATGGAGACCTTCGGACCGCCTGCGACCTGGCTGGGTGCCAGGACCACTGACGTTGTCTACTGGACGCCGCACTCCCCCCGTGTCCTCCCGTCGAGTCCGCTCCGCTCGACCCGCCAAGTGAGACCGGGGGCGACCACCTTGGCCAGGTGGCTCCCGGTCACATCCGTCGAGCTCGCGACTGACGTTCTGCCCGGAGTAACGACCGCACCTTCGCCCCGTCCGGGCGTCGGTGTCAAGAACTGCTTCTGGAGCCCAAATGCGGCATTTTCCCTGCTCAGCGGGGGTGAACGGGGGGTGAAGCCGGAGTCAACGAAATTCTGCTCGTCGGCGTGTCGGGAGGGACACGCCGACTACTGGTCCACCACTGGTATCACCACGGTGCCGGTCGCGGTCGTCGCCAGGATCGGCTCGTCGAGGATCCGTCCGGCGGAGGCGGGTCCGTCGTCGGCGCCGCGGGCGACCACGAGGAGCTCGAAGGACATCTCGCGCGACCGGGTGCCGATCCGGGTCAGGGTGGCACGGGCCTCCACCACGTCACCGGCGCGCACCGGCGCCAGGAACTGCACCTCGGAGTAGGAGGCGAACAGGCCCTCGTCACCGTCGGTGGTCAGGCACATCTCGGTGGCCACGTCCCCGAACAGGCCCAGCCCCCAGGCGCCGTCGACCAGGTTGCCGGCGTAGTGGGCGTGCGCGTAGGAGACGTAGCGACGGTGCACCACCTGCCGGCCGACCTGTGCCGTGGTCATGACGCGGCCGCCTGGTCGGTGACGAGACGGTGCACGAGGTAGCTGGCCACCTCACCGGGCGTGGTGCCGCGGGTGAAGACCCGGTCCACCCCGAGCTCGACCGCCATGGTCTCGTCGAAGCGCGGTCCGCCGACCACCAGCAGCGGGCGGCGCGAGGGCGGGAACGCCTCGCGGAAGGCGGCCGACATCTCCCTGGTGTTGAGCAGGTGGGCGTCCCTCTGGCTGACGACCTGGGAGACCAGTACGGCGTCGGCCTTCTCGGCCAGTGCCTGGTCGACGAGCTGGGGCACCGAGACCTGCGCCCCGAGGTTGACCACCTTCAGCTCCCGGTAGTACTCCAGCCCCTTCTCCCCCGCGAACCCCTTGATGTTCAAGATCGCGTCGATGCCGACGGTGTGGGCGTCGGTGCCGATGCAGCCGCCGACGACCACGAGGCGGCGCCGCAGGGCCCCCTTGATGGCGGCGTTGACCTCCTTGGGGGTGAGCAGCTCGTAGTCGCGCTCGACGACCTCCACCACCGAGGGGTCGACGAGGTGGTTGACCCGGCCGTAGACCACGAAGAAGGTGAAGTCCGGCCCCATCGGCTTGGCGTGCACCACCAGGGCCGGGTCCATCCCCATCTTGTTGGCCAGCTGGACTGCGGCCCCCTCGGCCACCTTCGAGTGCTCCATCGGCAAGGTGAAGGAGAGCTGCACCATCCCGTCGCCGGTCGTGTCTCCATACGGCCTCAGCAGTCGCTTCGCTGCTGGGGAGGGCAGCTGTTCCTCGGTGCTCATGACTCCCCCTCGAGGATCTCGGTGGCCGGGTTGTAGTAGCCCTCGGCCCTGCGGGCGACGCCGTCAAGGCCGCGTCCGGCGTCGGGGGGCCGCTTCATCAGTCCGAAGGTGCCGTCCGCGATCGCGGCGAGCAGCGGCGGCTCCCCGCCCGGCGAGGTGTCTGCGGCGATCCGGTCGAGCAGGTCGATGGTCTCCGAGAGCACCTGGCGGGCGCGGTTGACGATGAAGCCGTCCGGGCGGGGCCGGAAGTCCTCGTGCAGCGCCCCGGCGGCCTCCATCACGTAGCGGACGTTCTGCAGCGCAAGGTCACGGTCGCTGAGCCAGGGCGTGACCACGGCCTCGGTCATCATCCCGACCAGCAGGATGCCCTGTCCGGTGAGCGCGCCGGCGAGGTTGAAGAACCCGTCGAGCAGGTAGCCGCGGAACACGTCGCCGGTCATGTGCCTGGTCGGTGGCATCCACTTCAACGGGGCCGTGGGGAACAGCTCCCGGGCCAGCAGCGCGTGCGCGAGCTCGAGGCGGAAGGAGTCGGGGAGGTCGGGGTCGATCTCGAAGGCGTGGCCGAGGCCGAGCTGCCAGTCCTCCAGCCCGGCCTCCTTGGCGAAGAACTCGTTGAGCAGCTGGCTGGTGGTGACGGTGTGCGCCGCCTCCATCGCGTCGGCGGTGGTGAGGTAGTTGTCCTCGCCGGTGTTGATGATGATCCCCGCGCGGGCGTGCACCTGTCGGCTGAACCGCTGGTCGACGAAGGTGCGCACCGGGTTGATGTCGCGGAACAGGATGCCGTACATCGAGTCGTTGAGCATCATGTCGAGGCGCTCGAGGCCGGCGAGCACCGCGATCTCGGGCATGCACAGCCCGCTGGCGTAGTTCGTCAGCCGTACGTAGCGACCGAGCTGCCGGCTGGAGTCGTCGAGGGCGGCCCGCATCAGCCGGAAGTTCTCCTGGGTGGCGTAGGTGCCGGCGAACCCCTCCCGGGTGGCGCCCTCGGGCACGTAGTCGAGCAGCGACTGCCCCGTCGACCGGATCACGGCGATCACGTCCGCGCCCTCACGCGCGGCCTGCTGGGCCTGCGGGATGTCCTCGTGGATGTCGCCGGTGGCGACGATCAGGTAGATCCAGGGCTGCCGCGGGGCGTCGCCCACCTTGGCGATCAGCCGCTCCCGCTCTCTTCGGCGTGCGTCGACGCGGCGTACGCCGGCGGCCACCTGCCTGCGCGACGCGGTGCGAGCCTTGCGCGCGGCGGGTCCCTCCGGCAACCGGAACCGCGCCGAGCCGGCCGACGCCTTCTGGGCCAGGGTCTCGAGGTCCTCGGCCTCGCCGCGCAGCAGTGCGTCCCACACGGGCAGGGCGAGGCCGTGCTCGAGACCGACGTCCGCGCGGACGGCGTCGGCCAGCCGGTTGACCCACGGGGTGCCGTCCGGGTCGGCTCCGGTGAGCCCGGCCAGGCGCAGGGTCGCGCGCTCGACCGAGACCGTCGTGTGCGCCTGGGCGAGCTCGACGATCGGTCGGCCGACCTTGCGGGCCAGCCCGCGGGCCTTGCGCACCGTGGCGGGGTCGAGGTCGAGCTTCTTCTCGATCGGGGCGCTCATCACAGTCTCCTCTCGAACAGCTCGCGGACGGCGGGCTCGGTGCGCACGAGCTCGAGGGCGAGGTCGGCGTGCCCGGGAACGTAGCCGTTGCCCACGATCATCGTGACGTCGGCCGCCAGGCCCTCCGCGCCGAGGGCCGCGGCGGTGAACGAGGTGGCCATCGAGAAGAAGATCACGGTGCCGCCCTCGGCGGTGCTCAGGATCGCTCCGCCCTCGCAGCCGGGGACGTCCACGCACACGATCGTCAGGTCGGCCGGCCCGCCGGCCGCGGCCACGGCGTCGCGCAGCGCCACCGGGTCGCGGGCGTCGCAGACCACGACCTCGTCGGCGAGGCCGGTGGGGGCCAGGAGCTCGGCCTCCGCCCGGTGGGGCACGACGGCCAGGGTGCGTCGTGCGCCTGCACGGCGAGCGGCCGCCAGGCACAGCGAGCCGGACTTGCCGGCGCCGCCGATCACCACGACCACCGGCTCCTCGTAGCGGCCCACGTGGCGCGCCGCCAAGGCCGGTGCCCCGCAGACATCCATCACGGCCAGCGCGAGCGGCGCGGGCAGGTCCTCGGGCAGCGCGGCCGCGATGCTGCGACCGAACAGGATCGCGTAGCCGTCGGTGGGGACCTGTTCGCTGCGGCCGTCCCAGCGGTCCAGCCCGTCCTCGAGCACCAGCGGGGTCAGCGTCAGCGAGACGAGCGTGGCGACGCGCATCCCGGGGACGAGCCCGAGCGGTGAGTCCTCCCCCACCTCCTCGACCGTGCCGACGAGCATGCCGCCCGACCCGGTCACCGGGTTGTGCATCTTGCCGCGGGAGCCGACGATCTCGAGCACCTCGGCGCGGACCGCCTCCCCGTTCCCGGCGTGCTTGTCGGCGAGCTGCCGAAAGGACGCGGCATCGAGGTTGAGGCGCTCGACCCGGACCCGGACCTCGTCGGCGCGCAGGACCGGGTCGGTGTCGAGCCGCAGCGCCGCCTGCGGCAGCACGCCAAGGGGCTCCAGCACCCGGTGCATGCCCACCGGGTCACCCGTCATCCGTCCCACGCCACCACGTGCCTTCCTGTCGAACTAGACTATCGCCGTAGATCTTTCGGCGAGGTGTTTGGTCAACCGCAAGATCGATGTTCATACTGTGGCAGGTAGGACGCAGAGCACACAAACGACGCGCGGAGCAGGGCTCGCTCCCCCAGGAGGAACCATGAGCATCGAGACCTCGATCGCCGCCATCGTCGAGGGCGAGACCGGCCAGCCCTACCCCTATCGCCGGGTCGAGCTGGCCGAGCCCGACTGGACCAGGTTCCCCGGGTGGAAGGACGTCACGGTCGCCGAGTGGGAGAGCGCCCAGTGGCAGCGCTCGCACTGCGTGAAGAACATCCGGCAGCTGCGAGAGCTGCTCGGCGACCTCGTCGATGAGCGCTTCTACGCCGACCTCGAGCGCGACCAGGCCGAGCGGGCCACCATGTCGATGCTGGTGCCGCCGCAGATGATGAACACGATGGCGCCGTACGCCGCCCCGGCCGGTCCCGGCTCGCTGACCGAGGCCCTCTACGCCGACCCGGTGCGGCACTACATGATCCCGGTCTTCTCCGACCGTCGCACCGACTGGCCCTCGCACCCGCACTCCAGCCGCGACTCGCTGCACGAGCACGACATGTGGGCCGCCGAGGGACTGACCCACCGCTACCCGACCAAGGTGCTCGCCGAGCTGCTGCCGACCTGCCCGCAGTACTGCGGCCACTGCACGCGCATGGACCTGGTCGGCAACTCGACCGCGACCGTGGACAAGCTGAAGTTCCTCGGCAAGCCGGTCGACCGGCACGCCGAGATGATCGCCTACCTGCGGCGCACCCCCGAGGTGCGCGACGTCGTCGTCTCCGGCGGCGACGTCGCCAACATGCCGTGGGCCCGGCTCGAGGACTTCCTGGTCAAGGTGATGGAGGTCGAGAACATCCGCGACATCCGGCTGGCCACCAAGGCGCTGATGGGGTTGCCGCAGCACTGGCTGCAGGACGACGTCCGCGCCGGCATGGAGCGGGTCTCCACCATCGCGCGCCGTCGTGGCGTCTCGCTGGCGCTGCACACGCACGTGAACCACGCGAACTCGGTGACGCCGCTGGTGGCGAAGGCGTCGGCGGCGATGTTCGAGGCCGGGGTGCGCGACGTACGCAACCAGGGAGTGCTGCTCAACGGGGTGAACGCAGACCCGCATGCGCTGCTCGACCTGTGCTTCCGGCTGCTCGACGGCGCCCAGATCATGCCCTACTACTTCTACATGTGCGACATGATCCCGGCCTCGGAGCACTGGCGGGTCTCGGTCGCCGACGCCCAGCGGCTGCAGCATCACATCATGGGCTACCTGCCCGGGTTCGCGACGCCGCGGATCGTGTGCGACGTGCCGTTCGTCGGCAAGCGGTGGGTGCACCAGGTGGCCTCCTACGACGAGGTCCGAGGGATCTCGCACTGGACGAAGAACTACCGCACCTCGATCGAGGCGGCCGACCCCGAGGCGCTGACCCGCACCTACGAGTACTTCGACCCGATCCACACCCTGCCTGCCGAGGGCCAGGCGTGGTGGGCGCGGCAGTCGCAGGAGACGCAGCGGGTCTGAGGGTCCGGGGCTCGCCTCCTGCACCCGTCAGGCACCATGTGGGACATGCCGCGACTGAGGACCGTCTCGCCCGCCACCCGGGGCCTCTCCCGCCGACGAGCCGGCAAGGGGTTCGTCTACCTCGACCACGACGGCACTCGGGTCACCGACGCCGACGTCGTCGACCGGATCCGCTCCCTGGCGATCCCCCCGGCCTGGCAGGAGGTCTGGATCTGTCCCTTCCCCAACGGCCACATCCAGGCCGTGGGCACCGACGACGCCGGTCGACGGCAGTACCTCTACCACCAGCAGTGGCGGATCAAGCGCGACAAGCTGAAGTTCGACCGGGTCCTGCGGGCGGCCGAGCGCCTGCCCGACGTACGCCGCGCGATCACGCGCGACCTCGGGTTGGAGGGGATGCCCCTCGAGCGGGCCGACGCGGTCGCCGTACGCCTCCTGGACCTGGGGTACTTCCGTATCGGCAGCGACATCTACGCCGACACCAACGGCTCCTTCGGGCTGACCACGCTGGAGCGGCGGCACGTGCGCAAGCAGCGCGACCGGCTGGTCTTCCGCTTCACCGGGAAGTCCGGCATCGAGCACAGCATCGAGATCGACGACCCCGAGGTCCTGGTGGCCCTGGACAGCCTGCGACGTCGGCGCGGCGGCACCGAGCGCCTGCTCGCCTACCAGGAGCGGCGCCGGTGGCGTGACCTGGACGGCCCCGCGGTCAACACCTACCTCGGCGGACTGCTCGAGGAGCTCACCGCCAAGGACTTCCGCACCTGGCACGCCACCGTCCTCGCCGCCGCCGCACTGGCCGCCTCGGAGGAGCCGGGCGACACCACGGCCTCCCGGCGTCGGGCCGTGCGCGCTGCGGTCGAGGAGGTCGCGCAGTACCTCGGCAACACCCCCACCATCGCCAAGAACTCCTACATCGACCCCCGCGTGATCGACCTCTACGACAACGGCACCACCATCGACCCGGCGATCCTCACCCGCCACCGCTCCCCCGCCACCCGCCAGCGCGCGCTGGAGAAGGCGGTCCTGGAGATGCTGCGCTGAGGGGGCTGTCGGAGTTTCAGGTTCTCCTGAAACGGGGTCACTTCTCTGCCGTTGCAACGACAGAGAAGTGACGGAGTTTCAGGAGAACCTGAAAAACTTGTGACGACGCAAGCCCCTCACGACGCGTGGTGAACCTCCTGCAGCCCGTAGACCGGCGTCGGGATGCCCTCGCAGCGCGCCTTGAGCTGCAGCGCCAGGTAGAGCGAATAGTGCCGGGACTGGTGCAGGTTGCCGCCGTGGAACCACAGCGCCTCCTGCTGGGTCGGCTTCCACATGTTGCGCTGCTCCCCCTCCCAGGGGCCGGGGTCCTTGGTCGTCTCCGAACCCAGGCCCCACACCTTGCCCACCTTGTCGGCGACCTCCTGGCTGATCAGGTCGGCGGCCCAGCCGTTCATGGAGCCGTACCCGGTCGCGTAGACCACCAGGTCGGCGGGCAGCTCGGTGCCATCAGCGAGTACGACGGAGTGCTCGGTCAGGTGGTCAACCTGACCGTGCGCCAGCTTGACCTGCCCGTCGGCGACCAGGTCGGCGGAGCCGACGTCGATGTAGTAGCCGGATCCGCGGCGCAGGTACTTCATGAACAGTCCCGACCCGTCCTCACCCCAGTCGTGGTCGAACCCAGCCGCCTCGAGCCGGTCGTAGAACTCCTTGTCGCGCTCGGCCATCTGTTCGTAGAGCGGGATCTGGAAGGTGTGCAGGATGCGGTACGGGATCGAGGCGAAGATCAGGTCCGCCTTCTCCGTGGTGACGCCCGACGCCACGGCCCGCTCGGAGTAGAGGTCACCGAGCCCGATGTCCATCAGGCTGTCGCTGCGGACGATGTGCGTGGAGGAGCGCTGGACCATCGTCACATCTGCGTCGTTCTCCCACAGTGCACCGCAGATGTCGAAGGCGGAGTTGTTGCTGCCGATGACCACGCACTTCTTGCCGGCGTACGCGTCAGGTCCCGGGTGCGCCGATGAGTGGTGCTGGTCGCCGCGGAAGACGTCCTTGCCGGGAAGGCTCGGAATGTTCGGCTTGCCCGACATGCCTGTGGCCAGCACCAGCTGCTTGGGGCGGAGCGTGATCGGGGTTCCGTTGCGCTCGACCTCGACCGTCCACTCCCCCGTCTCCTCGGAGTACGACGCACTGGTGGCGGTCGTGCTGGACCAGTACGGGATCTCCATGATCTTGGTGTAGGACTCCAGCCAGTCGCCGATCTTGTCCTTGGGCGCGAAGACCGGCCAGTTGTCCGGGAACTTCAGGTAGGGCAGGTGGTCGTACCAGACCGGGTCGTGCAGACACAGCGACTTGTAGCGGTTGCGCCACTGGTCCCCTGGTCGGGCGTGCTTGTCGATGACGAGACTGGGTACGCCGAGCTGACGCAGCCGGGCGCCCAGGGCGATGCCTCCCTGGCCGCCGCCCACGACGAGCACGTAGGGCTGGGTGGTGCTGCCGAGCGACTCGGCCTCCGCCTGCTGCTGCTCCAGCCAGGTGGCCCGGTGCTTGTCGGCACCGTGCTGCGCGCCCATCGGCCGGCGGTCCCACCGGGGCTCCTCGTGACCCTTCAGCTCGTGCAGGGTGGTCAGCAGGGTCCAGGCGCGGTCCTGCCCGTCCTCCTCCTTGAGGCGGAGCAGGCCGCGGCCGCGCCCGCCGCCGGTCTCGAAACCGATCCAGGCGGTGACCACACCGCCGTCCTCGGTCGCGGGCTCCTCGGTGGCGAAGCCCGAGGGGTCGGCGCCCTCCAGGGTGGCGGACAGGAGGTCGGCCACCCCTTCTGGGCCCTCGACGGTCTTGATGTTCCAGGTGAACGACACCAGGTCTCGCCAGAAGCCGTCGGTGGCGAACATCGATGCTGCGCCTGCTATGTCGCGGGCCGCCAGCGCCCGCTCGAAGCCGGCCAGCCAGGCCTCCGTGCGTGCCTGGGGTCCTGCGGACTCGCCGGCTGTTCGCTGCGCGGGGGTCTTCGCGGTCTCGAGATCGGTGGCCTGGGTCATGTCTTGCTCCTTCGCCTACGCTGGTGTGACCGAGCACACACCGCGACAGCGGCACCGCGACAGGGTTGCAGGAGGTTGCATGTCGCCGGTCGCGCTCGGTGTCGAGGGAGGTCCGAGGTGGCAGGAGACGAGCGGCAGCAGCGGCGTACTCGCGAGGCCGCGCTGACCGGAGCCTCGCCCAGGCTGCCGACGCCTCGCACCGCGATCGCGGCGTCCTGGCGTCGGGTGGCCGCCTGCGGGCTCTCGCCGGGGGCCGAGCCGTCGCTGCCACCGCTGGCCGAGGGCGAGGTCGAGCGCCGGCGCGCCTCCAGCGCCTTGGCGCAGTTCGTGCCCCGTCTGACCAGCTCACTCGCGTCGGTGATCGACGCCGGGCAGATGGTGGTGATCGCGGACACCGAGGGCCGGGTGCTGTGGCGAAGCGGGTCCAGTGCCGTGCGGTCGCTGGCCGACGACCTCGGCTTCGTCGGGGGCTCTGCCTGGACTGAGGCCAACGTGGGCACCAACGCCATCGGCACCAGCCTCGTCCTCGGCGAGGGCGTGCACATCCAGGGGCCCGAGCACTTCGTGGAGTCACACACACGTTGGGGCTGTGCCGCAGCCCCCCTCACCGATCCGTGGTCGGGCCGGACCCTCGGCGTCGTCGACGTGAGCGGTCCCTCTCGCGGGATGCACCCGGCCGAGCTCGCCCTCGTCGAGATGGCCGCACGGCTCACGGCGATGGAGATCGTCGAGCAGCGCCGCGCCCAGCTCGATGTGTTGCGGGCCCACGCCGCCGTGGTCCTCGCCCGGCTCGACGGCGACGCGCTGGTCGTCGACCGGGACGGCCACCTGGCTGCGGGCGTGGGGTCGCGGTTGCCCGCCCGGGTGGCACTGCCGCTCGACCTCGCGGGAGGGGCCGTCTGGCTGCCCACCCTGGGCCCGGCCCAGGCAGAGCCGCTGGGGAGTGGGTGGCTGCTGCGGTTGGACGGCGACCCCGCCGACGTACCCGTCGGGCTCACGCTGCACCTCGAGGCCGATGCCCGGTTGGAGGTGGTGGGTGACAGCGGCTCCTGGTCGCGACAGCTGTCCCGGCGGCACGCCGAGATCGTGCTGTCGCTGCTGCGTGCCGGGCCTGCCGGGCGCACGGCGGCCGAGCTCGCCGGTGACCTCTTCGACGACCCGACTCGGGTGGTCACGGCGAGAGCGGAGATGTCCCGGCTGCGCCGTGCGGTGGGCAGCCTGCTGCTCTCGGGCCCCTACCGCGTCTCCCCCGGCGTCGTGACACGCGTGCAGCTGCCCGAGGACCTGGGCGCGGTCCTCCCGGGTTCGAGCGCGCCGGTGGTACGCCGGCTGCGGTCCGAGCCGCCGAGCCACGCCGGCGCCCCGGCGCGCTCGCTCAGCTGAGCAGCGCGAGGGTGAGCGAGAGGAACGCCGCGACGCACGCGACGGTGCGCACGACGTTCCAGCGGACCCACGGCCTCTCGAACCCCGCGCGCGCCGACTCGGCCGGCTCGGTGACCACGAGCCGGTTGTTCAGCGGCACGTTGACGCTCAGCGTGACCACCAGCGTGGACGCGTAGAGCGCCACCCCCAACGCGGTCCAGGCCAGCCCGCCCCGCTCCCCCACCTGCAGGCGGGTGCCCAGCGCGACCAGGCCGAGGACGAGCGGACCGCCGAAGACCACCGCGAACCATCCGTTGAGGATCGCGACGTTCATCGCGCGCATGGCCTCGACGAAGGTCTGGTCCTTGGTGCGCCCGATCCCCGGAAGCACCGCAATACTGAAAGCGACGTACACGCCCGCCATCAGTCCCGTCGTGAGCAGGGCGGCGACCAGGCTTGCGGTCCGCAGGGGGTCCATGCTGGTGAGTCTCGCACCCCGCTGCGGAGTTTCAGGTTCTCCTGAAAAACAGTCACTTCTCTGTCGTTGCAAAGGCAGAGAAGTGCTGGTTTCACAAGAGAACGTGAAAAACCGCGCGCCACCCACTCAGTGCGTGGGGCGGTTCTCGTACGGCGTGGAGAGCACGATCGTGGTCCGGGTGGAGACGTTGGCCGAGGACCGGATCCGGGCGAGCAGCTCCTCGAGGTCGGCGGGGGTGGCGACCCGCACCTTGAGGATGTAGGACTCATCGCCCGCCACCGACCAGCAGGACTCGATCTCCTCGATGTGGCGGAGCCGGTCGGGATAGTCGTCGGGCTCGGAGACGTCGAAGGGCCGGATCGAGACGAACGCGGCCAGCGGCTTGCCCGCCTCGGCGTGGTCGATCGTGGCGCCGTACCCCAGGATCAGCCCGCGCTCCTCGAGGCGCTTGACCCGCTGGTGCACCGCGCTCGTCGACAGCCCGGTGGCCTTGCCGAGGTCGGTGTAGGACATGCGGCCGTCCTCGGCGAGCAGCCCCAGGATCTGGCGATCGGTCTTCTCCACGCGCCAGAGCCTAGCGAGGACGGCGGGGAACGCCCTGCCGACACAACACACCTAAGTCAACAGAGATAGTTGACTTAGGGACCGGTCTCTGCTTTTGTCTACCGAGTCACTAGACAAACGATTCCTCCCGTACGGCGAGCCGCCCGGCCGGCCCCCACCCCGAAAGGTGCATCTCGATGCGCAACCTGATCGTCCTCGGCGTCGTAGGCCTCCTGGCACAGCTGATCGACGGATCGCTGGGCATGGCCTACGGCGTGACGTCCTCGACGCTCCTGATCGCCTCCGGCATCGCCCCGGCCGCCGCCTCGGCCGCCATCCACTTCTCCGAGATCGGCACGACCCTGGTCTCCGGGTTCTCCCACCACCGGCTCGGCAACGTCGACTGGCGCACGGTGAGCATCATCGCCGTTCCGGGCGGCGTCGGTGCGTTCGTCGGTGCGACGGTGCTCTCCAGCATCGACGGCGCGACCGCCAAGCCCTGGGTGGCCGCGCTGCTCCTCGGGCTCGGGGTCTACGTGATCTGGCGCTTCCTGGCGCTCGGGGGCCGGCGGCCGCAGTTCTCGGGTCGGCTCTCGGCCGCCTTCCTGGCGCCGCTCGGTGTGGTCGCCGGCCTGATGGACGCCATCGGTGGCGGTGGCTGGGGGCCGGTGGGCACCACTGCGCTGCTCTCCTCGGGCCGGCTGGAGCCGCGCAAGGTGGTCGGGTCCATCGACACCTCCGAGTTCGTGGTCGCCGTCGCAGGGTCGATCGGGTTCCTGCTCGCCCTGGGCAGCCAGGGGATCAACTTCGCCTACGCGGGCGCCCTGATGGCCGGCGGCGTGATCGCCGCTCCGTTCGCAGCGTGGCTGGTCAGGCGCCTCGCGGCCAGGGTCCTCGGGGTCGGTGCCGGAGGCCTGATCGTGCTGACCAACAGCAAGACGATGGTCGAGGCGCTGGGCGGGTCGGGTGTGACCGTCGCCGCGGTGGCGCTGGCCGTCTTCCTCACCTGGATGACGCTGCTCGCCTCGGCGATCCGGCAGGAGCGTGCCGTGCGCGCGCTGGAGCCGACCGAGCTGGTGGCGAGCTGAGCCGAGTGCGGCACCGCCGGTCAATGTGTACTTCTCTGAGACACTTACTGGCATGCGCGTTTCCGCCAAGACCGACTACGCCCTGCGCGCACTGATCGAGCTGGCCCGACGCAGGGACGGCGCCGCGGTCAAGGCCGAGGAGCTCGCGCAGCTGCAGGAGATCCCGCACGGGTTCCTGCAGGCGATCCTCGCCGACCTGCGCCGCGCCGACGTCGTGATCAGCCAGCGCGGACAGGCGGGTGGATGGCGGATGGCGCGTGAGCCGGCCTCGATCACGGTCGCCGACGTGATGCGGGCGGTGGACGGCCCGCTGGTCAGCGTCTACGGCCTGCGTCCCGAGGCGGTCAGCTACAACGAGTCGGCCGGTGCCCTGCAGCAGGTCTGGATCGCGGCGCGGAGCAGCCTGCGCGAGGTGCTGGAGGAGGTCACGATCGCCGACCTGGTCTCGCGCCGCCTCCCGGCGCCGGTGGCCGCGCGCACCACAGACGAGGACGCGTGGCAGCCGCACTGACGATGCCCCGAGCCACCTAGACTCCTCGACGTGGCTGACCGCGAACCCAGGCTCCTCCTGCTCGACACCGCATCGCTGTACTTCCGGGCGTTCTTCGGCGTCCCGGACTCGGTGCAGGCACCCGACGGTACGCCGGTCAACGCCGTGCGCGGGCTGCTGGACTTCATCACCCGGCTCGTCGAGGAGTACCAGCCCACCCACCTGGCCTGCTGCTGGGACAACGACTGGCGACCGCAGTGGCGCGTCGACCTGCTGCCGACGTACAAGGCCCACCGGGTCGTCGCCGTGCGCGCCGAGGTTCCCGACGTGGAGGAGGTGCCCGACCCTCTCGAGCAGCAGATCCCGATCATCGTGGCCACGCTGGAGGCGCTCGGGATCGCGATCGTCGGGGCAGACCACTACGAGGCCGACGACGTGATCGGCACCCTCGCCACTGGAGCGGGCATGCCCGTCGACATCGTCACCGGCGACCGCGACCTCTTCCAGCTCGTCGACGACGACGCCGCGGTGCGCGTGCTCTACACCGCCCGTGGCGTCGGCCGCCACGAGCGGGTGACCAACGACTGGGTGCGTGCGAAGTACGACGTCGACGCCGACCAGTACGCCGCCTTCGCCACCCTGCGCGGCGACTCCTCCGACGGACTGCCGGGGGTCGCAGGCGTGGGCGACAAGACCGCGGCCGTGCTGCTGAACCGGTTCGGGACCCTGGAGGCGATCATCGCGGCCGCGACCGACCCCGACGGCGACATGGGGCCGGGGCCGCGCGGCAAGATCAAGGCCTCCCTGGACTACCTCGCCGTCGCTCCCGAGGTGGTCGCGGTGGCCCGCGACATCGACCTGGGCGACCCGGACCTGTCCATCCCCCGCTCCCCCGCCGACCCCGAGATGCTCACCGCGATCGCGGAGCAGTGGGGACTCACCAGCCCCGTCGAGCGGCTGCTCGCGGTGCTCGACCACGGCCGCTGACCGGCCGTCCCGGCTACTCGCTCACCGACGAGTACGCCACCACCCCGCGCCGCAGCCGCCGGGAGGTCTCGCGAGCGACCTTGCGCAGCTCGGCGGTGGGCGAGGCGTCGGCGACCTGGTCGGCCAGGTCGAGCAGCTGCTTGACCCACCGCACGAAGTCGCCGGCCGCCAGGTCGGTCGTGGCCAGGATGTCGTCGAGCTCGTCGCCCTCGGACCAGCGGTACGCCGCCCAGGCGAAGCCCAGGTCCGGCTCGTGGAGCTGGTCGAGGTGGTGCTGGCGCTCGAGGGCGTCGAGATCGGACCACACCGAGACCATCTCGGCGAGGATCCCCTTGACCTGTCCTCCCGGCAGCCGCGGGGCCACGGCGTCGTCGGGTCGACGCGACTCATAGACCAGCGTCGAGAGCACGGCCGCGAGCCCGGAGGCGTCCAGGCCGTCCCAGAGGCCGGCGCGCAGGGACTCCGCAGTGAGCAGGTCCATCTCGTTGTAGATCCGCATCAGCGTGCGGCCACGATCGGTGACGGCGTACTCACCGTCGGCGACCTCGAGGTACTCCAGCGCGGTGAGCACCTCGCAGACGCGGTCGAACTCCCGGGCGATGGTGTTGGTCCGCTGCTCGATGCGGCGCTTGAGGGTGCGCGCGTCGCGGTCCAGCTTGAACCACCGCTCGGACCATCGGGCGTGGTCCTCCCGGTCGGGGCACCCGTGACAGGGGTGAGCCCGCAGCCGGCGGCGCAGCTCCTCGATCCGGCCGTCCTCCATCGGGTTCGCGGCGGTGGCACCACGGGGCCGGGTCCTGCCCGGCGGTGGAGGGGTCAGGTTGTGGGTGCGGTTGCGCAGGCTCGAGGCCAGGTCGCGGCGCGCCTGCGGGTTGCGCGGGTTGAAGTTCTTGGGGATCTTCACCCGGGTGAACGCCGCCACCGGGGTGGGGAAGTCGGTCAGGCTGAGCCGTCGGGCGTGCTTGTCCGCGGTGAGCACGTGCGGGCGCGGGCCCTCGCGGTCCGCGCTCATCCCGGGGTCGAGCACGACCGCCATCCCGGCGAACCGACCACCGGGCACCTCGATCACGTCGCCGGGCCGCAGCGTCTCCAGGGAGTCGACGACCTCCTGGCGCCGGTCGAAGCGCCGGGACTTGGCGAGGTCCTTCTCGGTCTCGGAGAGCTGGTGGCGCAGTCCGGCGTACTCCATGAAGTCGCCGAGGTGGCAGGCCGCGGCCTCGGCGTAGCCGGCCAGCGCGTCCTCGCTCTTGCGCAGCTGGCGGGCGAGCCCGACGACGGCCTTGTCCGCCTGGAACTGGGCGAAGGAGGACTCGAGCAGCTCGCGGGCGCGCTCCCGGCCGAACTGGTGGACCAGGTTGACCGCCATGTTGTACGACGGCTTGAACGACGACTTGAGCGGGTAGGTGCGGGTCGAGGCGAGGCCGGCCACCGCCTTGGGGTCGAAGCCCTGCTGCCAGAGCACGACCCCGTGGCCCTCGACGTCGATGCCGCGCCGCCCGGCGCGTCCGGTGAGCTGGGTGTACTCCCCCGGAGTGATGTCCGCGTGGGTCTCGCCGTTCCACTTCGAGAGCTTCTCGATCACCACCGAGCGCGCCGGCATGTTGATGCCCAGCGCCAGGGTCTCGGTGGCGAAGACGACCCGGCACAGCCCGCGCAGGAACAGGTCCTCGACGCACTCCTTGAAGGTCGGCAGCATCCCGGCGTGGTGCGAGGCGATGCCGCGGGTGAGGCCGTCGAGGAACTCGTGGTAGCCGAGGACCTGCAGGTCCTCCTCGGGGAGGTTGGAGCACCGTGCCTGCACGAAGGCGAAGATCTCGTCGCGCTCCGCGGGCGTGGTCAGCCTCAGGTTGGCGTTCAGGCACTGCTGTACGGCGGCATCGCAGCCGACCCTGCTGAAGATGAACACGATCGCGGGGAGCAGGCCGGCCCGGTCGAGCTGGGTGACCACGTCGCTGCGGCTCGGCGTCCAGGCGGCGCGGGTGTTGCCGGGCCCCTTGTTGGGCCGCTGTCCGCCCCGGGCGGGACGCCGGTCCTTCATCCGCCCGCGCGCCCAGTCGTCACGGGCCACGCGCACGAGCTCGGGGTTGACCTGGGGCTCGCGGTCGGCGGCCTCGAGGTCGGCCGGGTCGGTGCTGGCGTCGTCGGCGAAGAGGTCGTACATCCGCCGGCCCACCACGACGTGCTGGTAGAGCGGGACCGGGCGACGCTCCTCGACGATCGTGGTGGTCTCACCGCGCACGGTGCCCAGCCACTCGCCGAACTCCTCGGCGTTGCTGACCGTCGCCGAGAGCGAGGCCAGGGCCACCGACTCGGGCAGGTGGATGATCACCTCCTCCCAGACCGCTCCGCGCATCCGGTCCGCGAGGTAGTGCACCTCGTCCATCACCACGAAGCCGAGGTCGAGCAGGGTCCGTGAGCCGGCGTAGAGCATGTTGCGCAGCACCTCGGTGGTCATCACCACGACGGGCGCCTCGCCGTTGATGCTGTTGTCCCCGGTCAGCAGGCCGACGTTCTCGGCGCCGTACCGCTTCGCCAGGTCGTTGAACTTCTGGTTCGAGAGCGCCTTGATCGGGGTGGTGTAGAACGCCTTGCGGCCGCTGGAGAGGGCGAGATGGACCGCGAACTCCCCCACGATCGTCTTGCCCGACCCGGTGGGCGCGGCCACCAGCACCGAGCGTCCGTCCTCGAGCTCACGGCAGGCCCGGAGCTGGAAGTCGTCGAGCTCGAAGTCGAGCCGGGAGGCGAAGTCGGCGAGCTGCGGGTGCTCGCGGTGGCGGCGCGAGCGGGCGTAGCGCTCCGCGGCGGTGAGGTCCGAGTGCGTGGACATGGCTCAGGGCACCAGGACCCGCAGTGCCATCGGCGCGATCTCCACCGTCAGCGGGAGCGCCCCGATCCGCTCGCCGTCGGCGTACGCCGTGATGCCGGGTGCCGCGATCGTGACCCTGCGGGCGTGGTGGTGCCGGTAGTCGGGGTGGTGGACGTGGCTGCCCTTGAACAGCTTCGGGTAGGTCCGCACGAGCTCCAGCTTGGTCATCGGCCGGATCACGACCACGTCGAGCAGCCCGTCGTCGAGCAGCGCGCCCTCGGTGATCCGCAGCCCGCCGCCGAAGGAGGGACCGTTCCCGACCGCGACCATCATCGCCTCGAAGCGGTGCTGCTCCCCGTCGATGTCGAGCACGTAGGAGATCGGCTTGAACGTGCGCAGCTCGGCCAGCGTCGCCAGGTTGTAGCGCATCTGCCCCTTGGGCCAGGTCATCTCGTTGGCACGCTCGTTGACGATCGCGTCGAAGCCGGCCGCGAGCACGGTCACGTAGAACTTCGACCCGATCCGGGCGAGGTCGATGCACCGCTCCTTGCCGCCGATGACCACGTCGGTGGCCGCGGCCGGGTCCTTGCGCGGCAGGTCGAAGTAGCGGGCGACGTCGTTGCCGGTTCCGGCCGGGATCAGCCCGAGCCGGGTCTGGGAGTTGGCCAGCGCCTGCACGGCGAGGTGCACCATCCCGTCCCCGCCGACCACGACCACGGTCTCGACCTCGTCCACGACGCACTGCCGGGCGAGGTCGAGGGCCTCGTCGGCGTCGCGACCGGAGAGGTTGCGGACGCTGAAACCGGCGTCGCGCAGGCGAGGCAGGACCTGGTCGACGGTCCGTGCACCCTTGCCCTTCCCGGAGGTGGGGTTGGTCAGCAAGGCGATCTCCGGGGGCACCACCGCAGCCTATCGGCCGCTCCCCCGCCTGCCGTGGCTAGATCGGCGAGGCGACGTCGTCGTCCCACTCCTCGGGCGCGCGTCGTCCTCGTCTGCGGTCGACCAGGCGGGCGATCACCTCCGAGATCATCAGCAGCCCGAGCAGGGGCAGCGCCAGCATCAGCATCGAGAACGGGTCGGTCGACGGGGTCGCGACCGCTGCGAACACGAAGGTGCCGACGATGATCCACGGCCGGTGCCGGCCCAGCGCGGCGCCGGAGACGACCCCGGCGAGGTTGAGCAGGATCACGAACAGCGGGATCTCGAAGGCGATCCCGAAGACGATCAGCATCCGGGTGACGAAGGAGAAGTACTCCCCGAAGTCCACGAGGCTGTTGATGTAGGTCGGGGTGAAGCTCAACAGCACCTGGATGCCCTTGGGCAGCACGTAGTACCCGACCGAGACCCCCGCCAGGAACAGCGGGCCGGCTACCGCCGCGAACAGGCGGGTCCACTTGCGCTCGTTGGAGTGCAGCCCGGGAACCACGAAGCCCCAGATCTCCGCCAGCCACCACGGGCTGGTGCCGACGATCCCGGCGATGCTGCACAGCTTGAGCTGCAGCATCAGCGGCCCACCGACCCCGCTGATCACCGCCTGGGTCGTGGTGCCCTCGCCGAGCATGTCGCGTGCCTGGTTGTAGGGCTCGAAGATCAGGTCGAAGAGCTGGTCGTAGAAGAAGAACGCGACGATCGTGCCGAGCACGACCACCAGCATGGTCCGCATCACGCGGGCCCTCAGCTCGCGGAAGTGATCCCCGAGAGACATCCGGCCGTCGGGTCCGATCGGGTCTCGTGGCCGCCCGCTGAGGAACCCGAACGCGCCGGCAAGCTTCACAGCGGACGTGCCGACGTCAGAGCGCGCCGGGGGTGCCGGTGTCGTCGGACTCCGGCCGGCCCTGGTGCTCGCGCTCGCTCGCCGCGCGGTTGCGGGCCTCGATCTCGCGCTGCTCGGGGGTCTTGGAGTCGTCGTCGTCGTCGTCCATCAGACCCTTGGTCTCGGCCTTGAAGATCCGCAGGGCCCGGCCGCTGCCGCGGGCGAGCTCGGGAAGCTTCTTGGCGCCGAAGAGCAGGACGAGGATGCCGACGATGATCAGCAGCTCGGGGGCGCCGAGCCCGAGGACGAGGGGAAGCACGTGCCCAGAGGTCATGGCGTTCATGCTACGCCGTGGTCATAGAGCGCCAGCGTGGCCCGCGCGGTGCCGAGCACCGATTCCCGCAGCTCGACGGGTTCGACCACCTGCAGGGCAGGCGCCAGCCGCAGGGCGAGACGCTCCAGCCACCGGGGGTCCCCTACCCGCAGGCGCACGGCCAGCGCTCCGTCCTCGAGCTCCTCGACGCTCTCCACCGGGTAGTAGTCGGCGACCCACCGCGCTGCGCGCGCCAGGTGTACGACGGCTTCGAGATCGTCGGGTCCCGGGGCGAACAGCCCTGCCGCCAGGTCGCGCCGCGGCAGGTCGGCGTGGTCCAGGCGCGGCTCCTCGAGCACCTCCACGGCGTACATCCGGTCGAGGCGGAACAACCGGCGCGCGCCCGCCACGTGGCACCACGCGTCGAGGTAGTCGCGACCGTCACTGACCAGCAGCTCGAGCGGGTCGACCGTGCGGTGGGTGGTCTCGTCACGGGTCGGCACGTAGTAGTCGATCCGCGCCTGCCGGTCGGTGGAGATCGCCGAACGCAACGCGGCGGCGTGCTGCCGGCTCTCCGGGCGGGTCGGCAGGTGCAGCTCCACCCGCGGCGGCTCGGCGCCGTTCGCGGTCGCCTCCTCGAGCTTGGCCAGCGCCCGGTCGACCACCTCCACCGACGCGGTCGGGCTGCCCTCGCGCAGCGCGCGCAGCGCCACGATCAGGGCGGAGGCCTCCGAGCTGCCCAGCCGCACCGGCCGGGCCAGGTAGTCGGCGTTGTCGATGCGCACCACACCGTCGGAGTCCTGCTCGAGCGCCTCGAAGTCGACGTCGATCATCTTGTCAGGGGTCAGCCCCGGCAGCCCGCACATCCACAGCACGCCGAGGTCACGCCGGATCTGGTCGGGCTCGACGCCGAAGTCGCCGGCGACCTCGGAGAGCGAGACCTCCTCCCGGCTCTGCAGGTAGGGCACCAGGGCCAGCAGCCGGGACACCTGCTCGCGGGCGCCGCTCATCGCTCCGCTCCCACGGCCTGGCGCAGCCGGCCGACGACCGCGTCGCGCAGCTCGTCCGGAGACTCCACGACGACCGCTGCGCCGTACCCGAGCAGCTCGCCGGCCGCGTCACCTTGGGAGGCGAACCGCAGCTCCACCCGGTCCCAGGTGCCGGCACCGTCGGGACCGGTGACCCCGGAGGTCACGAGCGTGGTCCGTCTGCGCAGCGCGAGCGCGGCGCCCTCGCGGACGAGCAGCACCGCGGTGCGGTCCGGGGTCGCCGGCGCCAGCGACTCCGACAGGGCACGGACGTCGGTGCCCTCGGGCACCTCATAGGAGCGGGGCGCGCCGGTCGTCTCGACTGCGGAGGTGATCCGGCTCAGGCGGAAGAGCCGCGGCTCGCCCCGGTCGGTGTCCAGCCCGACGACGTACCAGCGGCCCTGCGCGGTGACCACTCCCCAGGGCTGCAGGGAACGCGTCGTGGTGTCGTGCCGGCCGGCGCCCCGGTAGTCGAAGCGGACCGGCGAGCGTTGGACCGTGGCCTGCCACATCGCCTCGAACGCGGGCTCCTCGGCGACCAGCGTGGGCTGCACGGTGTCGAGCTGGTCCCGGTCGAAGCTCAGCCCCGCCGCCTTGAGCTTGACCAGCGCGTCGGAGGTGGCCGCGGCCAGCCCCGCATGACCCCACACCCGCGCCGCGAGCCCGAGTACGGCGACCTCCTCGGCCGTGAACTCCAGCGCCGGCAGCTCGAAGGCGTCGCGCTTGATCCGGTAGCCGATCTCGTCCTCGAAGAACTTGTCCACGAACCCGGTCTCCAGCGGGATGCCCAACGCGCGCAGGTCGTCCTTGTCGCGCTCGAACATCCGGTCGAAGGCCTCGTCGTTGCTGGCCCGGTAGGGCTCCATCAGCTGCCGGATCTGCTCCTTGGTGGTGTAGTTGCGTGCCACCAGCAGCAGGATCACCAGGTTGAGCAGTCGCTCGGACTTCGCCGCGACCATCACCGGACCCCCGAACCCATGGGCGGGCGCTCAGCCGACGCCGAGCACGTCGACGACGAAGACGAGCGTGGAGTCGGCCGGGATCTTCGCCTGCTCGGTCTTGCCGTAGGCGAGGGCCGGCGGGCACAGCAGCAGCACCCGGCCGCCTTCCTTGATCCCGGCGAGACCCTGGTCCCAGGCCTTGATCACGCCGCCGAGCCCGACCGAGAAGGTGGCCGGCTCGGCGGTGAAGGAGGACTCGAACGGCTTCTTGGCGTTCCACACCTGGCCGAGGTAGTTCACGGTGACGCGGTCGGGACTCTCGATGGCCGGTCCGGTGCCCTCCCGAAGCGGCACGACGACGAGCTTCTTGGGCTTGCGCAGGCCGGCGAAGTCGAACCCGACCGGCTCCCCGTCCCGCTCCAGCAGCCGCGGCGCGGTGGCGGCCGGCGCGACGGCCGCCCCGGTCGGCCCCTCGAGCACGGAGGTCGGGTCGGTGGAGAGGATGTCGGCCACCATCACGACCGGGTCGCCACCCTCGATCCCGATCTGCGGTGCTCCCTGGTCGCCGTAGGCGTCGTCGGAGGTGGAGGCCACCACCACCCGGGTGCCGGCGGTCTTGCCGGTCAGGCCCTGGGAGAGGGCGGGGAACACCGACTCCCCCAGCTTCACCTCCAGGGGGCGCTGCCCCTCGTCGAAGGTGGAGATCGCGGTCTTGCCGGTGCGGGCGTCGGCCAGGGTCAGCTGCAGGATCGCGGTGGCGGTCGCACCCACCTCGTCACCGTCGCCCTCGGTCTCGGTCCACACCGTGGTCTCGGGGACCTTCACCGGGGCCTTGAGGTCCAGCACCGGCTTGTCGCCGAAGTCGCCGGTGACGGTGATGGAGTCGCGCAGTGCGGTCGGTGCCTTCGCGGTGTCGGTACCGCAGCCGGCGGCCGCCGTACCCAGCAGCAGGAGCAGGGCCAGGCAGAGCTTCGTCACATTCCCTCGATCAGTCTTTCCACACGCTCGTCGTGCGAGCGGAACGGGTCCTTGCACAACACCGTGCGTTGAGCCTGGTCATTGAGCTTCAGGTGCACCCAGTCGACGGTGAAGTCGCGCCGTCGCTCCTGGGCCTTGCGGATGAAGTTGCCGCGCAGCCGCGCACGTGTCGTCTGCGGCGGAACGGACTTGGCGCGGTAGATCGCGAGGTCGTTGGTGACCCGCTTGACCGCACCGCGCTTCTCGAGCAGGTAGTACAGCCCCCGCTCGCGATGGATGTCATGGTAGGCGAGGTCGAGCTGGGCGACGCGGGGGTGCCCCAGCGGCAGGCCGTGCTTGGCGCGGTAGCGCTCGATCAGCTTCCACTTGATCACCCAGTCGATCTCACGCTCGACCAGTGACAGGTCGCCGGAGTCCATCGCCTTCAGGGTGCGCTCCCACAGGTCCAATGACTGCTCGATCACCGGGGTGTGCAGCTCTCGGCGGTCCACGAAGTCCCGGACCCGGCTGAGGTACTCGCCCTGGATCTCCAGGGCGCTGGCCTCGCGGCCGTTGGCGAGGCGCACCTTGCGGCGCCCGGTGAGGTCGTGGGAGATCTCCCGGATCGCGCGGATCGGGTTCTCCATGGTGAGGTCCCGCATCACCACGCCCTCCTCGATCATCCGCAGGACCAGGTCGCAGCTGGCCACCTTCAGCAGCGTGGTGGTCTCGCTCATGTTGGAGTCGCCGACGATCACGTGCAGCCGGCGGAAGCGCTCGGCGTCGGCGTGCGGCTCGTCCCGGGTGTTGATGATCGGGCGGGAGCGGGTGGTGGCACTGGAGACCCCCTCCCAGATGTGCTCGGCACGCTGGCTGACCGAGTACGACGCCCCGCGCGGGGTCTGGGTGACCTTGCCGGCGCCGCAGATGATCTGGCGGGTGACCAGGAACGGGATCAGGACGTCGGCGAGCTTGCTGAACTCGCCGTGCCTGCTGACCAGGTAGTTCTCGTGGCAGCCGTAGGAGTTGCCGGCCGAGTCGGTGTTGTTCTTGAACAGGTAGACGTCGCCGGCGATGCCCTCGTCGCGGAGCCGGCGCTCGGCGTCCACGAGCAGCCCCTCGAGGATCCGCTCCCCCGCCTTGTCATGGGTGACCAGGTCGACGAGGTCGTCGCACTCGGGGGTGGCGTACTCGGGGTGGCTGCCGACGTCGAGGTAGAGCCGGGCGCCGTTGGCCAGGAAGACGTTGCTGCTGCGACCCCAGCTGACCACCTTGCGGAACAGGTAGCGCGCGACCTCGTCGGGGGACAGCCGGCGCTGCCCCTTGAACGTGCACGTGACGCCGTACTCGTTCTCGATGCCGAAGATTCGCCGGTCCACGTCCACAGCCTAGGGGGCGCCCGGGGAGCCAGGGCGATCTGTTCGAGGGTGGCGCCGCTGAAAGCTGCAGATTCGTGCACCGGCGGTCAGGCGGGCGGTCAGGCGGGCGGTCAGGCGGGCGCGACGGGGGGGTCGTCGGATCCTGTGGCCGGCCCGGTGGGCGGCGCCACGGGGTCCGACGGTTCCGCGTCGACGGCGGTCGCGGATGGTGCGGCCTCCGGTGCCGCCGCGGGGGCTCCCAGGATCTCGAGCAGGGCCGGTTCACTGAGCCGACGGAACTTGCGCTCCTGGGTGCGGGTGCGGTCCAGCACCGCCACCTCGAGGTCGCCCGCCGGGATGTCGCGATGACCGGTGTCGCTGTGCCCGAGTGCGGCCGCCGCCAGGGTGAGCGCCTCGTCGCGGGAGAGGCCGGGGGTGTAGCGCTCCTCGAGGTAGGCGGTCACCGACTCGGCGGCTCCGCCCATCACCGCGAAGTCGTGCTCCTCGACGATCTGGCCGTCGAAGGTGAGCCGGAAGACCTGGTCGTCCTCGGGGGCGTCGCCCACCTCGGCGACGAAGATCTCGATCTCGTAGGGCTTCTCCCCACCGCTGGAGAAGATCGTGCCCAGCGTCTGGGCGTAGGCGTTGGCCAGACCACGCCCCGAGACGTCCCTGCGGTCGTAGGAGTAGCCCCGCATGTCGGCCAGGCGTACGCCGGCGATCCGCAGGTTCTCGAACTCGTTGTAGCGACCGACCGCCGCGAACGCGATCCGGTCGTAGATCTCGCTGACCTTGTGCAGCGCGGCCGAGGGGTTCTCCGAGACGAAGAGCACGCCGTCGGCGTAGCGGACCACCGCCACCGAGCGGCCACGGGCGATGCCCTTGCGGGCGAAGTCGGCCCGGTCCTTCATCAGCTGTTCGGGCGAGACGTAGAACGGCATGCTCATCTGCTGGGAGCTCCTAGGTGAGGGGGGCCGCGGGGCCGTCAGGACGTTGCATGCGGGTGGCCACGACCAGGTCGGCGATCGCCGAGACGTCGGCCTGGGGCATCCGGCGCTGGCCGGTGGCGGTGACGACGTAGACGATCGGGAAGATCCGCCGCGCCAGGTCCGGGCCGCCGGTGGCCGAGTCGTCGTCGGCGGCGTCGTAGAGCGCCTGGATCACCGCCGTGACGCACCCGGTCTCGTCGAGGTCGTCGCGGTAGAGCTTCTTCAGGGCGCCGCGGGCGAACAGCGACCCTGAGCCGACCGAGTGGAAGGCGGTCTCCTCGTAGCGGCCGCCGGTGACGTCGTAGGAGAAGATCCGGCCCTGATGGCTGCGCAGGTCGAAGCCGGCGAAGAGGGGTACGACGGAGAGCCCCTGCATCGCCATGCCGAGGTTGCCGCGGATCAGCGCCGAGAGCCGGTTGGCCTTGCCGTCGATGGAGAGCGTGGTGCCCTCGATCTTCTCGTAGTGCTCGAGCTCGACCTGGAAGAGCCGCACCATCTCCACCGCGAGTCCGGCGGTCCCGGCGATCCCGACGCAGGAGTACTCGTCGGCCGGGAAGACCTTCTCGATGTCGCGCTGCGCGATGATGTTGCCCATCGTGGCTCGGCGATCACCCGCCATCACCACACCGCCGGGGAAGGTGGCGGCCACGATCGTGGTGCCGTGCGGAGCGAGCTCGGTTGCGCTGCCCGGGGGCAGCGGGCGCCGCGAGGGCAGCAGCTCGGGTGAGACCTCGCCGAGGAAGTCGGCGAACGAGGACGTGCCGGGTGTCAGGAAGGCGTCGGGCAGCCGGGCATCACTCATGGAGGGTCACTGCCCACCCTTCTGGATGAACGACTTCACGAAGTCCTCGGCGTTGGTCTCGAGCACGTCGTCGATGTCCTCCAGGATCGCGTCGATGTCGTCGTCGAGCTGCTCCTTGCGCTCGCTGACGGCGTCGGCAGGAGCCGGCGCTGCGTCAGCGGGCTCCTCGTCCTCGTGCGACTTGCGCGGTTGCTTGTGCTCCTGCGCCATGACGACCTCCTCCTATGTGGATGACCCGAGCCTATCGACTCGTGCACAGCGCGGTGCGAGGACTCACCCGGCGCTGCCGCCGGGTTGGCAGCACCGCCCCGACGAGGTCTACGCGACCCGCCGGGCTACATTGGACGGGCCTCGAGGGGGAACCCAGCCTCCTCCCAACTCGGGAGACGTCATGTCCGACCGTCGCACATGGGCGACCTTCGCCATCACTCTTGCCCTTTCCGCGAGTCTGTTCCCCCTCGGCTCCGCCTCGGCGGGCGCCGCTGCCGCCGCGCCGGCGGCCGCCGTCAAGACCGGGCCGGCCAGCAGTCTCGCCAGGACCGCAGCCGGGACACCTCCGCGCAACTACGTCCCCACCTCGCGCGCCTACTTCAGCTATCCCAACCGCACCAAGTCCGAGGCGATGGTGATCCGGGACCGGGTCCTGCGCACCATCCAGAGCACCTGGGGAGGTCCCCGGACCCCGGGCGGGATGGCCCGCGAGGGCAACGGCACCATCCGGATCGCCACCTGGTCGTTCAACGACTGGGCCATCGCCAAGGCGCTGGTCGCGGCACGCAACCGCGGTGTCAGCGTGCAGGTGATGGCGGCGCGCGGCGCCAACAAGGAGTACGGGCCGTGGAAGTACCTCCGCAAGCGCCTCGGCAGCCGGCTCTTCCGCCCCGGGTACCCCACCACCCGTGACCGGGTCAGCTTCGCCCGCGACTGCGCCGGGTCCTGCCGGGGACGGGGCGGCACCGCGCACTCGAAGTACTTCCTCTTCGACCAGGTCGGGCGCAGCAGGGTGCGCGGCATCGTGTTCCACACCTCGATGAACCTCACCCGGTTCGCCTACACGGGCCAGTGGAACCAGGCTCAGGTGGTCAAGACCCCCGCGGTCTACGACGACTTCATGTACATCTTCCGCCAGACCCGGATCGGGCGACCGGTCTCTCGCCCCTACCACATCAAGGCCCTCGGGGCCTATGTCGACGTGTTCTTCCCCCGGCCCGGTGCGCGTGCCGACGAGGACCCGGTGATGCACATCCTCAACCGCACCGTGTGCGCCGGCGCGACCTCCGGTGGCACCAACGGCCGCACCAAGATCCGGGTGATCCAGTACGCGATGTACGGCGACCGCGGCGTGTGGCTGGCCAAGAAGCTGCGCGCGCTGTGGAACCAGGGCTGTGACATCAAGATCATCTACGCGGTCAGCAGCCGCCCGGTGCTGAGCGTGCTGCGAGCCAAGTCCGGTCGCGGTGCGGTTCCGATGCGCCAGTCGGTGATCCGCAACAGCGCCGGCGAGATCACGCAGTACAACCACAGCAAGTGGATGACCGTGACCGGCAACTGGCCGCCGTCGACCGGCGAGTGGATCACCTTCACCGGCTCGGCCAACTGGAGCTCGTTCGCCTTCACCGACGACGAGCAGATGCAGCGGATCCACAGCAGGCCGCAGGCGCTGCACCACCTGAGCGCCTTCGAGAAGACCTGGCGCCAGCGGAGCTCGCAGGTCCCGCCCTACGGCAGGGTCGCCGCCAACGGCCGGTTGGTGCCGGGAGCGGCGGCCCCCGGCGAGGACCCGCTGGTGGCTGCGGCCCCCGAGGGCGACATCCCGTTCGGCTCGGGCATCTACAAGTACATGACCGAGGACTGATCCCTAGCGGCGGGTGAGCGCCTCGAACAGCCCGAGCGCGGTGTCGTGCTGGTCCAGCAGCGCCCCCACGTGCGCCTTGCTGCCGCGCAGCGGGTCGATCGTGGGGACCCGCTGCAGCGACTCGTGCCCGGGCAGGTCGAAGATCACCGAGTCCCACGACGCGGCGGCGATGCTGTCGGCGTACTTGCTCAGGCAGCGCCCACGGAAGTAGGCACGGGTGTCCTCGGGCGGCTCGTGCATGGCGTGCTCGACCACGTCGTCGCTGATCAGACGCTTCATCCGGCCGCCCCGGACCAGCCGGTGGTAGAGCCCCTTCTCGGGACGCAGGTCGGCGTACTGCAGGTCGATCAGGTGCAGCTTGGCGTCCGACCAGGCCAGGCCGTCACGGTCGCGGTAGGAGTTCAGCAGCCGGAGCTTGGCCACCCAGTCGAGCTCGTCCGCGCACTCCATCGGGTCGCGCTCCAGCCTGGTCAGCACCGATTCCCAGCACGCCAGCAGGTCGCGGGTCGGGGTGTCCATGTCCTCGCCCTGACGCTCGGCGACGTAGCGCGAGGCGAGGTGGAAGTACTCCCACTGGAGCTGGACCGCGGTCAGCCTGCGTCCGTCGTTGAGCTCCATCAGGAACTTCAAGGAGGGGTCGTGGGAGACCTCCTTGAGCGTCGCGACCGGTCGTGACACTCCGAGATCCGTGCTCAGGTAGCGGTCCTCGACCATCGAGAGGACCAGGGCTGCGGTGCCCACCTTGAGGTAGGTGGAGGTCTCGGCGAGGTTGGCGTCCCCGATGATCACGTGCAGGCGCCGGTACTTCTCCGGGTCGGCGTGCGGCTCGTCGCGGGTGTTGATGATCGGGCGCTTCAGGGTGGTCTCGAGTCCGACCTCGACCTCGAAGAAGTCCGCCCGCTGAGTGAGCTGGAAGCCCTCACCCCGCCCGTCCTGGCCCAGACCGACGCGTCCGGCGCCGCACACGACCTGGCGGCTGACGAAGAACGGCGTCATGTGCCGCACGATGTCCCCGAACGGGGTGGACCGGCGGACCAGGTAGTTCTCGTGGGCGCCGTAGGAGGCGCCCTTGTTGTCGGTGTTGTTCTTGTAGAGGATCAGGTCGCCCTCGTTGCCGTTGGTCGCGAACCGGCACGCGTCCAGCGCGACCTGCTCCCCGGCCTTGTCCCAGGTGACGATCGAGAGCGGGTCGGTGCACTCCGGGGTGGAGTACTCCGGGTGGGCGTGGTCGACGTAGAGCCGGGCGCCGTTGGTGAGGATCACGTTGGCCAGCCCCATGTCCTCGTCGGTCAGCTGGCTGGGGTCGGCCAGGTCGCGCGACATCGAGAACCCGCGCGCGTCGCGCAGCGGCGACTCCTCCTCGAAGTCCCAGCGCGCCCTGCGGGCCTTCAAGGTGGCGGTCGCGTAGGCGTTGACCAGCCGGGTGCTCGCCACCATCGGGTTGGCGTGCGGGTGTCCCTGCACGGAGATCCCGAACTCCGTCTCGGTGCCCATCACCCGGCGAACGCTCATGCCGCGAGGGTACGGCGGCGCCCCGAGGTCCTGGCGCCCGGTGCCCGCCGCGGGCGGGTGCCTGATGCCTCGAAGGTGACTGACCGGCCCGCGCGTGAGGGGCTGACGGGGCCTTGCGCGTGTTAGATTTCATCGCCGCGCCCATCGGCGTCTCGGAGCCTGTATCGCCACACTTGGGGGAATGTCCATGTCGGTCCGTCGCTCACCTGCCTTGGTGGCCCTGACGCTGGCGCTCCTCTGCGCTGGTCTCGTGGCCGGACCGACGAGCGCGCTCGCCGCTCCCAGCTCGCCCACGGCGGCCGCCGTACGGACCGCGAAGAGCCCGCCGCCCTCTCCCACGGGCCGGCCTCCGCGCAACTACGTGATCGCCCCCGGCAGCTACTTCAGCTTCCCCAACCGGTCGAAGTCGGACCGGGTGGCCATCCGCAACCGGGTGATCGCCACGATCAACAGCGTCTGGGGTGGACCCAAGACGCCGTCGGGGATGGCCCGCCGGGGCAACGGCACGATCCGGATCGCCACCTGGTCCTTCAAGGACATGACCGTGGCCAAGGCGCTGGTCGCCGCGCGCAAGCGCGGTGTCAGCGTGCAGGTCGTGGCCGCCAAGAGCGCCAACACCGACCACCAGCCGTGGCGGTGGCTGAAGAAGCGGCTGGGCAAGCGTCTCTACAGCCCCGGTCACCCCGAGACGCGTGAGCTGGTCAGCTTCGCCCGCGAGTGCCGTGGCTCCTGCCGCGGACGAGGCGGTACGGCGCACTCGAAGTACTTCATGTTCGACAACGTCGGTCGCAACCACGCGCGCAACATCGTGGTGCAGACCTCGATGAACCTGACCGGCATGGGCTACCAGGGCCAGTGGAACCAGGCCTACGTCACCGCCAACTCCACGATCTACCAGCAGTTCCTGACCATCTACCGGCAGACGCGGATCGGGCAGCCCATCGCCCAGAGCTACCGGACCTTCGTGGCGGGCAGCGTCACCAGCAAGTTCTTCCCGCTCCGTGGCGGGCGGCCGAGCAACGACCCCGTGATGGAGATCCTCAACCGTGTGCGGTGCACCGGCTCCACGGCCGGCGGCTCGGGCGGTCGCACCAAGATCCGGATCATCCAGTACTCCATCTACGGCGAGCGCGGGGACTGGCTCGCCAAGAAGCTCCGGTCGTTGTGGTCCGCCGGCTGTGACGTGGCCATCATCTACGCGGTGAGCAGCCGCCCGGTCGTGGGCATCCTGCAGCACAGCAGCGGTCGAGGCGCCATCCCGATGCGTCAGTCGGTGGTCACCAACGACCTGCGTGAGATCGTCAAGTACAACCACAGCAAGTGGATGACGGTCGTCGGCAACTGGGGCGGCGCCTCCGACGCCTTCGTGACCTTCACCGGATCGGCCAACTGGAGCCCGTTCGCGTTCACCGGCGACGAGCAGATGCAGCAGATCCTGAGCCGGTCGCAGGCGCTGCGCCACAACAGCGTCTTCTCCAAGACCTGGAACCAGCCGTCCTCACACCCGCCGATGTACGGCACCAAGGCCCAGGAGGCCCGGATGATGGCGCGCATCCCCGAGCAGCCGACCTTCGGCAAGGGGATCTACAAGCACCTCACCCCGTACGGCGAGTGAGCTGACCACCGCACCGCCCTCGCCGGAGGGCGGAGCGGTCGGCCTAGAGGTACTGGCCGGTGTTGGCCACCGTGTCGATCGAGCGCCCGGGCTCGGTGCCCTGCTTGCCGGTGATCAGGGTGCGGATGAACACGATCCGCTCCCCCTTCTTGCCCGAGATCCGCGCCCAGTCGTCGGGGTTCGTGGTGTTCGGGAGGTCCTCGTTCTCCTTGAACTCATCGACGCACGCCTGCAGCATGTGCTGGACCCGGAGCCCGGGCTGGTCGTGCTCGATGACCTCCTTGATGGCCATCTTCTTCGCCCGGTCGACGATGTTCTGGATCATCGCCCCGGAGTTGAAGTCCTTGAAGTACAAGACCTCCTTGTCACCGTTGGCGTAGGTCACCTCGAGGAAGCGGTTGGCCTCCGACTCGGTGTACATCCGCTCCACGGTGGCGGTGATCATGCCGGCCACGGTCGCGTCCCGGTCGCCGCCGAACTCCGCGAGGTCGTCGGCGTGCAGGGGCAGGTTGGCGGTGAGGTACTTGGTGAAGATGTCGCGGGCCGACTCGGCATCGGGGCGCTCGATCTTGATCTTCACGTCGAGCCGTCCGGGCCGCAGGATCGCCGGGTCGATCATGTCCTCGCGGTTGGAGGCGCCGATCACCAGGACGTTCTCGAGGCCCTCGACGCCGTCGATCTCCGAGAGCAGCTGCGGGACGATGGTGTTCTCCACGTCGGAGGAGACCCCCGACCCGCGCGTGCGGAACAGCGAGTCCATCTCGTCGAAGAACACGATCACCGGGGTGCCTTCGCTGGCCTTCTCCCGGGCACGCTGGAAGACCAGCCGGATGTGCCGTTCGGTCTCCCCGACGTACTTGTTCAGCAGCTCGGGTCCCTTGATGTTGAGGAAGAACGAGCGGCCCTCCTGCCCGGTCCTCTCCGCGACCTTCTTGGCCAGCGAGTTCGCGACCGCCTTGGCGATCAGCGTCTTGCCGCACCCGGGAGGGCCGTAGAGCAGCACACCCTTCGGGGGCTTGAGCTCGTAGTCCTTGAACAGGTCCGGGTAGAGGTAGGGCAGCTCGACGGCGTCGCGGATCTGGTCGATCTGGCCGGCGAGGCCACCGATCGACTCGTAGTCGATGTCGGGCACCTCCTCGAGGACGAGCTCCTCGACCTCGGACTTGGGCACCTTCTCGTAGACGTAGCCGGACCTGCCGTCGAGCAGCAGTGAGTCACCGGCACGCAGGGTCTGGTCGCGCAGCGGCTCGGCGATGCGCACCACGCGCTCCTCGTCGGCGTTGGCGATCACCAGGACCCGGTCGCCGTCGGCGAGCAGCTCCTTGAACATCACCACCTCGCCGATCTGCTCGAACTCCAGTGCGGCGACGACGTTGAGGGCCTCGTTGAGCATCACTTCCTGGCCACGGGTCAGTCCCTCGAGGTCGACCGCGGGGCTGACGTTGACCCGCAGCTTGCGGCCGCCGGTGAAGACGTCCACCGAGTCGTCCTCGTTGCGGTGCAAGAAGGTGCCGAAGCCGGTGGGCGGCTGGGCGAGCCGGTCCACCTCCTCCTTGAGCGTGACGATCTGGTCGCGGGCCTCGCGCAGCGTCTGGGCGAGCCGCTCGTTCTGCGAGGTCACCGCCGCCAGCGACCGCTGGGTGTCGAGCAGACGCTGGTCCAGGGCACGAGCGCTCAGCGGCGCGTCCGCGACGCGCCGGCGCAGCTCGGCGACCTCGGCCTCCAGGAACGACACCTGGTTCAGCAGCTGGGCTGTGGTCGGTCCGGGTTCGGCACCGTTGTCAGGCACGTGAGCCACCTCCGTGGGCAGTGTCGGATTTCGACCCTACTCGCCGTTTGGTGGAAGCCAAGGGTGAATTGCGCGTGTCAGGCTTCGGGTTGTGGGTCCCCGAGCTGCGGCGGCAGCCCCACGGGGCGGGGGCCGTCGTAGTCCACGCCGTAGGCGCCAGGTGCGGGGCGGCGCTTCTTCAGCGGCGCCGGATTGCCCGGTGCCATCCTCCGCGCGGTCACCAGGAACCCCGTGTGCCCGTTCATCTTGTGCCCCGGGCGTACGGCGAGCCCCTCGACGTGCCAGTCGCGGACCAGGGTCTCCCACGGCTGCGGCTCGGTGAACTCACCGTGGGCACGCAGGGTCTCCACGACCTTGCCCAGCTGGGTGGTGGTGGCCACGTAGGCGACCACGATCCCCCCGGGGGCCAGGGCCTGCGCCACCACGTCGACGCACTCCCAGGGCGCCAGCATGTCCAGGACGACACGGTCGACGCTGCCCGCGGACTCCCCCGACGGCAGCGCCTCGGCGAGGTCGGCCACGGTCAGCTTCCAGGCGGGGTGCTCACCGCCGAAGAACTGGGTGACGTTGCGTCGCGCGACGTCCGCGAAGTCCTCACGGCGCTCGTAGGAGGAGACGTGGCCGTGCGGACCCACCGCCCGCAGCAGCGAGCAGGTCAGGGCACCGGAGCCGGCGCCGGCCTCGACCACGCGCGCTCCGGGGAAGATGTCGGCCATGGCGACGATCTGGGCGGCGTCCTTGGGATAGACCACCGCGGCACCGCGGGGCATCGAGACCACGAACTCGCTCAGCAGCGGCCGGAACACGAGGTACTCGCCACCCGAGGTCGAGGTGATCGTGAACCCCTCCTCGCGGCCGATGATGTCGTCGTGGGAGAGGCCGCCCTTGTTGGTGTGGAAGTCCTTGCCCTGTTCGAGGCAGATGTTGTGCCGGCGGCCCTTGGCGTCGGTGAGCCGGACCCACTCGCCGGCCTGGAGCGGTCCGCGGTGCACGCCGGACCAGCTCTCGCCGGTCACGGTCTCCGGCTGTGGTGTCTGGTTCACTTGCGAGAGCCTTCCTCGAACGCTCGGTCGACGTCGGCCGCAGCCAGGACGCCGTAGATGGTGCCGTCGGTCTCCACCAGGACGTACTCCTCGGCGGGGGTGTGCGACATGGCGCGGACGAGGTCCTCGCCCGTCAGGTCGGCGCCGATGACCAGGCCCGGCTCCAGGCTGCGCGCCACCGAGCTCACCGGCACCCACGCCCGCCGGTCCTCGGGGGTGGCGAGCAGTGCCGCCTCGTTCACGATGCCGCTGATCCGCTGCCCGGTGTCGTGGGTGACGATGGCGCCGGCGCCGGCGGACTGCGCCTGCCGCACGGCCTCGGAGACAGGAAGGTCTGCGGCGACGGCGATCGCCCGCCTCGCCAGGGGGCGCGCCTTGAGCGAGGGCAGCCGGCGGCGGAGCCGGGCACTGACCATGGACGCGGTCGCGCCCGACCACAGGAACGAGGCGATCACCAGGGACAGCAGATAGTCGACGAGGTCGGGCCGGGAGCCGGTGAGTGAGCCCAGGACCGGCCACGCGAGCACGAGCACGCCGGCGACGCGGCCGCCCCAGGCGGCCACGATCGTGCCCCGGTGCTGGTCGCCGGTGCCCTTCCAGACGGCTGCACGCAGGACGCGGCCGCCGTCCAGCGGCAGTCCGGGCACCAGGTTGAGCACGCCGACGATCAGGTTGGCGCCCGCGAGCCCGCCGACGGCCAGCCGTAGCAGCCCGTCCGGGGTGACCAGGAGCAGCGCCAGGGCCGCGAGGCCGACCGCGATCGAGGTGAGCGGTCCGACCACGGCGATCTTGAACTCCTGCCCGGGGGTGCGGGCCTCGGAGTCGATCTCGGTGGCACCGCCGAGGAAGTGCAGGGTGATCGAGCGCACGCCGAGCCCGTAGCGCTGGGCCATCACCGCGTGGGACATCTCGTGCAGCAGCACCGAGAGGTAGAGCAGGACGGCGAAGGCCAGCCCCGCGACGTACTTCAAGGCGCCCAGCCCGGGCTGCACCTGCTCCACCCGCGGGGCGAGGAGATAGGCGATCAACAGGGCCACCAGCAGCCAGGAGGAGCGCACCACGACGTCGACACCACGGAAGGCTCCGATGCGCACAGATCCCGGAGGGTAGGCGCGGGGTGCGGGGCCCCGGGGGTCGGCACCCGCCGGTCCGGGGGGTCTCTGGCCTTCGCTCACGCACCAACGCTAGCGCCGACCCGAATCTGTCAGACCCCCGACCTAGGGTGAGCCCATGAGCACCGTGCCCGAGGACACCGCCGCCCCGGTCCAGGTGGGCACGCAGGTCGACGGCGAGACGGTGCTGGCGGCGCTCTCCCCGAGCCGGGCGGCCGACTTCCGCTCCTGCGCGCTGAAGTACCGGCTGCGCTCGATCGACCGACTCCCCGAGCCCAGCTCGCCCGAGGCGCTGCGAGGCACCCTGGTGCACAAGGTCCTCGAGGACCTCTTCGACCTGCCGGCCCCCGAGCGCACGCCCGAGCGGGCCCAGACGATGGTGCAGGCGGCCTGGGAGCACGTGCTCGAGGCCGACCCCGAGGCGGCGACGCTCTTCACCGGTGCCGGTCCCGGCCTGGCTGCGTGGCTGGAGACCTGCCGGCTCACCCTGGCTGCCTACTTCGGGCTGGAGGACCCCCGTCGTCTCGAGCCCGCCGAGCGCGAGGTCTATGTGGAGACCCTGCTCGACTCCAGGCTGCTCCTGCGGGGGTACGTCGACCGGATCGACGTGGCCCCAGACGGTGCCGTGCGGGTCGTCGACTACAAGACCGGCCGGTCCCCCGGCCCGGGCTTCGAGGCCTCCGCGCTGTTCCAGCTGCGGTTCTACGCGCTGGTGCTCTGGCGCACCCGCGGCCTGGTCCCGGCGCTGCTCCAGCTGATCTACCTCGGTGACGGGCAGGTGGTCAGCTACCAGCCGGACGAGCAGGACCTCCGGGCCACCCAGCGGGTCGTCGAGGCTCTGGGCCGGGCGATCGAGCTGGCCCGCGAGACCGGCGAGTGGCAGCCCAACCCCGGGCCGGCCTGTCGCTGGTGCAGCTTCCAGTCGCTGTGCCCGGCGTTCGGCAACCAGCCGCCGCCGCTCCCCGACTCAGCGGCAGAAGGCGTGCAGCCGGCCGGGACGGCCCTCGAGCCAGATGTCGAAGCCGACCTGTGAACGCACCAGCCGGGGCTCCTGGCCCGGCAGCGTGACCACGGCGTGACCCGGGATGCCCGCATCCGCCGGCGCCTGGCCGTACCAGCACGCGTTGGCCCGGACGAGGCTGGCGACCGGGTCCACCACGGTCGGGCGGGGCGGGCGCTCGGCGGTGACGACGGCCGCTCCAGGCAGTGCCAGCAGGCCGACGGCGAGCACGACCAGGAATCCCACCGTCATGGCGACCACCTTGCCGACGGCTGCGCCCAGAACGGTGCGCAGGGTCGGGGTGGCACGGGGCTGGGCGGGCATGCCGACCCAACGAGTGCGTCGGCACCCCTGTCACGGGTGGGACAGTACTGGTCTATAAACCCACAATCCTCGCGAAGACGGTGAACTGCTCAGACGCCGATGCCACCGAGGTCGCGCGCACCCACGCCGACCAGGGTCTCGCGCAGGGTCCGGCGCTCCCCCGCAGGCACCGGCACGTGGCTGGGCACCACGAGCACCTGGCACCCGGCCGCCGCCGCCGAGGCGGCGCCCTTCGGGGAGTCCTCGATGGCCAGGGTGTCCGCGGGGTCGATCCCGAGGAGCTCCGCGGCACGCAGGTAGGGCTCCGGGTGTGGTTTGCCCCGGCTGACCTCGTCGCCGCAGACAAGGACGTCGAAGGAGCCGGCCGGAAGGGCCGCCATCACCGGCTCCACGAACCGGCGCCACGACATCGTCACCAAGGCGCACGGCACGCCTTCGGTCCGCAGGTCGGCCAGCAGCTCGCGTGCCCCCGGACGCCACGGGACCTCCTGCTCGACGAGCCGGACCACGCCGTCGAGCAGCTCCTCGATGATCTGGTGCGGCGTCAGGTCGATGCCCATGTGCTCTCGCATGTAGGTCGCGGAGTCGACCAGGTCCCCCCCGATCACGGCCAGCCCGTGCTCCTGGGACCAGGTGCCGCCGTGCTTCTCGGCCAGCGCGAACTCGCACTCGATCCAGTAGGGCTCGGTGTCGACGAGGGTGCCGTCCATGTCCCACAGCACGGCGACCGGCAGCGGCATCGGCTCAGTCCTCGGGGTCGTAGCCGAGGTTCGAGGACAGCCACCGCTCGGCCTCGGCCATCGTCCAGCCCTTGCGCTCGGCGTACGACGCCACCTGGTCGCGCCCGACCCGGCCGACGACGAAGTACTGCGACTGCGGGTGGGCGTAGTACCAGCCACTGACCGAGGCTCCGGGCCACATCGCCATCGACTCGGTCAGCTCCATGCCGGTGTTGCGCTCCACGTCGAGCAGCGACCACAGGGTCTGCTTCTCGGTGTGCTCGGGACAGGCGGGGTAGCCCGGAGCGGGCCGGATGCCGGCGTAGCGCTCGGCGATCAGGTCCTCGTTGTCGAGCGACTCGTCCTGGTCGTAGCCCCACAGCTCGGTGCGCACCCGCTGGTGCATCCGCTCGGCGAAGGCCTCGGCGAGCCGGTCGGCCAGCGACTCCAGCAAGATGGCGCTGTAGTCGTCGAGCTCCTTCTTGAACTCCATGATCTTGTCCTGGCTGCCGAGGCCGGCGGTGACCGCGAACGCGCCCACGTGGTCGGCCAGCCCGGACTCCTTCGGCGCCACGAAGTCACCCAGCGAGCGGTTCGGGATGCCCTCGCGGTGCTCGCCCTGCTGGCGCAGGTTGTGCAGCGTGGTGAGCACCTCGGTGCGGGCGTCGTCGGTGTAGATCTCCACGTCGTCGCCGACCGCGTTGGCGGGGAAGAACCCGATCACGCCGTTGGCGGTGAGCCACTTCTCCTCGATCAGCCGGTCGAGCATCTCCTGAGCGTCGTCGTAGAGCTTGCGTGCTGTCTCCCCGGAGGCGGGGTTGTTCAAGATGTCGGGGAACTTGCCCTTCATCTCCCAGGCGTTGAAGAACGGCTGCCAGTCGATCAGCTCGCGCAGGTCCGCCAGGTCGTAGGACTCGAAGACCCGGACGTGTCCCCCGGTGCCGCCGTCGCTCAGCATCGCCGGCGCGGGCGGGGCGTACGACGACCAGTCCACCGGCGTCCGGTTGGCACGAGCCTGCTCGAGCGAGACCAGCTTGCGGTCGGACTTCGCGGCGTGGCGCTTGCGCAGCGAGTCGTAGTCGGCCTCGGTCTCGGCGAGCAGCTTGCCGCGCTGGTCCTCGGAGAGCAGGGCGGCGGCCACGGGCACCGAGCGCGACGCGTCCTTGACCCAGAGCACCGGGCCCTTGTAGCGCGGGGTGACCTTCACGGCCGTGTGGGCGCGCGAGGTGGTGGCCCCGCCGATGAGCAGCGGGATCGTGAAGCCCTGGCGCTCCATCTCGCTGGCGAAGTGGACCATCTCGTCCAGCGAGGGGGTGATCAGGCCGGAGAGCCCGATCAGGTCCGCGCCCACCTCCTTGGCGGTGTCCAGGATCTTCTGGGCCGGCACCATCACCCCGAGGTCGATCACCTCGTAGTTGTTGCACTGCAGCACCACGCCGACGATGTTCTTGCCGATGTCGTGGACGTCGCCCTTGACGGTGGCCATCACGATGGTGCCGTTGGTGTCCTTGGCGGTGGCGTACTCGGGGTTGTCGAGCTTCTCCTGCTCGATGAACGGGATCAGGTGGGCGACCGCCTTCTTCATCACCCGCGCCGACTTCACGACCTGGGGCAGGAACATCTTGCCGGCACCGAAGAGGTCGCCGACGACGTTCATGCCGTCCATCAGCGGGCCTTCGATCACCTCGATCGGGCGGCCGCCGCGCGCCTCGATCTCGAGCCGGAGCTCCTCGGTGTCGGCCTCCACGTCGGCGTCGATGCCCTTGACCAGGGCGTGCGTGATCCGCTCCCCGATCGGCAGCGAGCGCCACTCCAGGGTGGCGGCCTCCTGCTGCTCACCGCTGCCGCGGTGGGCCTCGGCGATCTCGAGCAGCCGCTCGGCGGCGTCGGGACGGCGGTTGAGCACGACGTCCTCGATGCGCTCACGCAGCTCGGGGGCGATCTCGTCGTAGACCACCAGGGCGCCGGCGTTGACGATGCCCATGTCCAGGCCCGCCTGGATGGCGTGGAAGAGGAAGACCGAGTGGATCGCCTCGCGGACCGGGTTGTTGCCGCGGAAGGAGAACGAGACGTTGGAGATGCCACCGGAGACCTTGGCCCCGGGGAGGTTCTGCTTGATCCAGCGGGTGGCCTCGATGAAGTCCACGCCGTAGTTGGCGTGCTCCTCGATGCCGGTCGCGAGGGCGAAGCAGTTGGGGTCGAAGATGATGTCCTCGGCCGGGAAGCCGACCTCGTCGACCAGGATCCGGTAGGCGCGCTCGCAGATCCGGATCCGGCGCTCGAGGTTGTCGGCCTGGCCGTCCTCGTCGAAGGCCATCACCACGGCCGCGGCGCCGTACTTGCGGCACAGGCGGGCGTGCTCGCGGAACTTGTCCTCGCCCTCCTTCATCGAGATCGAGTTCACGATCGGCTTGCCCTGGATGCAGCGCAGGCCGGCCTCGATCACCTCCCACTTGGAGGAGTCGACCATCACGGGGACCCGGCTGATGTCGGGCTCGCTGGCGATCAGCTTGGTGAAGCGGTCCATCGCCGCGACGCCGTCGATCATGCCCTCGTCCATGTTGATGTCGATCACCTGGGCGCCGGCCTCGACCTGCTGGCTCGCGACCGAGAGCGCGGCGTCGTAGTCGCCGTCCTTGATCAGGTTGCGGAACTTCGCCGACCCGGTGATGTTGGTGCGCTCGCCGATGTTGACGAACAGCGAGTCCTCGGTGAGATTGACCGGCTCGAGCCCGGAGAGGCGCATCGCGGTGGCGGGCTCGGCGCGCTCGCGCGGCGTCGCGCCGTCGACCACCGCGGCGATCCGGCCGATGTGGGCCGGGGTGGTGCCGCAGCAGCCGCCGACGAGGTTGACCAGTCCGGCGGAGATGAACTCGCTGAGCACCGCCGACATCTGGTCGGGTGTCTCGTCGTACTCGCCGAACGCGTTGGGCAGGCCGGCGTTGGGGTAGCAGGAGACGAAGGTGTCGGCCACCCGGGAGAGCTCGGCCAGGTAGGGCCGGATCTCGGCCGCGCCCAGGGCGCAGTTGAGCCCGACGGCCAGCGGGCGGGCGTGCCGCACCGAGTTCCAGAACGCCTCGGTCACCTGGCCCGAGAGCGTCCGGCCGGAGGCGTCGGTGATGGTGCCCGAGATGATCACCGGCCAGCGGCGCCCGCGCTCCTCGAAGAGCGTCTCCAGGGCGAAGATCGCCGCCTTGGCGTTGAGGGTGTCGAAGATCGTCTCGATCAGGAGCAGGTCCGCTCCCCCGTCGACCAGGCCTGCGGCCTGCTCGGTGTACGCCGAGACCAGGCCCTCGTAGGTGATGTTGCGAAAGCCCGGGTCGTTGACGTCCGGGGAGATCGAGGCGGTCCGGTTGGTCGGCCCGAGCCCGCCGGCGACGTACCTCGGACGCCCAGGGTCGCGTGCGGTGACCTCGTCGGCCGCCTCGCGGGCCAGGCGCGCCGACTCGTAGTTCAGCTCGTAGGCGAGGTCCTCCATGCCGTAGTCGGCCTGCGAGATCCGCTGGGCGCTGAAGGTGTTCGTCGCGACCACGTCGGCACCGGACTCGAGGTACTCGAGGTGGATCGAGCGGATGATGTCGGGCTGGGTCAGGCTGAGCAGGTCGCTGTTGCCGCGGACGTCGCTGTCCCAGTCGGCGAAGCGCTCGCCGCGGTAGCCGGTCTCGTCGAGGCTGTGCCCCTGGATCATGGTGCCCATGGCGCCGTCGATCACCAGCACGCGCTCGGTCAGGAGCCGGGTCAGCGCCTCGGTCGCGTCCGGGCGGACCAGCGAGGGCTGGTCGCTGATGGGGGTGTTGCTCACAGGTGCACTCCGATTGCGTCGACGAACCTCAAGACTAGGCAGTTGAGCCTGTCACACCCGTCCCTTTTCACATGGTGGCGCCTCCGGTGCCGCGCATGCACGCCACGACTGGTCCCGACGTCCTAGGGTTGGAGGCGTGATCGAGATCGAGGACGTTCCGAGCCTCGTCAGCCCGGTGCTGGTGGCGGCCTTCGAGGGTTGGAACGACGCAGCGGGTGCGGCCACGGGTGTCGTCGACCACCTGATCGACGTGTGGCGCGCCGAGGTGGTGGCCGTGATGGATCCCGAGGAGTACTACGACTTCCAGGTCAACCGGCCGGTCGTGTCCACCAGCGACGACGGCATGCGGCGGATCACCTGGCCTTCGACGCAGGTCTACGTCGCCCGCCCGCCGGGCAGCCACCGCGACGTCGTCCTGCTGCGCGGCATCGAGCCCAACATGAAGTGGCGCCAGTTCTGCGCCGAGCTGCTGGCGTGCGCCGACGACCTGGGCGTGGAGCTGGTGGTGACCCTGGGCGCGATGCTCGCCGAGACCCCGCACACCCGACCGATCCAGATCAGCGGCACCGCGACCGAGCTCGACCTCGAGGACCGGCTCAAGATCGACCCCGCCACCTACGAGGGACCGACCGGCATCGTCGGGGTCTTCCAGGACGCCTGCGGACGGGTCGACGTACCGGCCGTCTCGTTCTGGGCGGCCGTGCCGCACTACCTGCCCCAGCCGCCCTGCCCCAAGGCGACGCTGGCCCTGCTCGGCCAGGTCGAGGACCTCCTCGAGACCACGATCGACCTCGGCGACCTGCCCGAGGACAGCCGGGCCTGGGAGCGTGGCGTGGCCGAGCTCGCCGAGGAGGACGAGGACGTCGCGGAGTACGTCCGCAACCTCGAGGAGAGCCAGGACACCGCCGAGCTCCCCGAGGCGAGCGGCGAGGCGATCGCGCGCGAGTTCGAGCGCTACCTCAAGCGCCGCGGCGACCCGGACGAGTAGCCGGGGCTCAGAGCTCGATGCCGAGCGCTGAGTCGACCAGGTCGCGGATGACCGCGCCGGCACCTTCCTCGACATCGGCGCCGAAGTCGGTGCTGTTCGCCCAGTGGTCGATCAGCCGCAGCGCGAAGGGAGCGTCGAGGTCGTCCGCGAGGGCGGCGAGCACATCGGCGACCACGTCGTCGGTGGCCGCGCCGACCGGCTTGGCGACGGCGCTGCGCCACTTGTCCAGCCGCGCCCCCGCGGCCGAGACGTCGGCCTCGTCCCAGTGCCAGTCGCCTCGGTAGTGGTGACCGAGCAGCACCAGCCGGATCACCATCGGCTCCATCCCGGCCTCACGCAGCCGCGAGACCAGGACCAGGTTCCCCTTCGACTTCGACATCTTCTCGCCGTCGAGGCCGACCATGCCCGCGTGCACGTAGGCGAGCGCGAACCGGGCACCGGGCTCGACGACCTGCGCCTCGCTCGCGCTCATCTCGTGGTGCGGGAAGATCAGGTCGCTGCCGCCCCCCTGGACGTCGAGGTTCGCGCCCAGGTGGTGCCGGGCGATCGCGGAGCACTCGATGTGCCAGCCGGGCCGCCCACGGCCCAGCCGGGAGTCCCAGGCGGGCTCGCCGGGGCGCTCGCCCTGCCAGAGCAGGCAGTCCAGCGGGTCCTTCTTGCCTGCGCGGTCGGGGTCGCCGCCGCGCTCGGGGAGGATCCGGAGCATCTCCTCGCGCGTCCATCCCGAGACCTCGCCGAACGAGGGGTCGTGGGCGACGGAGAAGTACAGGTCGTCCTCGACCTCGTAGACGCTGCCTGAGGCGCGCAGCTGCTCGACCATGTCCACGACCAGCGGGATCGACTCCACCGCGCCGACGTACTCGTCCGGCGGCAGCACCCGCAGCGCCGTCATGTCGGCGCGGAACAGCTCGGTCTCGCGCTCGGCCAGCGCCGTCCAGTCCTCGCCGGTGAGCACCGCACGCTCCAGCAGCGGGTCGTCGACGTCGGTGACGTTCTGGACGTAGCGCACGTCGTGCCCGGCCGAGCGCCAGGCGCGGTTGAGCAGGTCGAAGGCGACGTAGGTCGCGGCGTGGCCCATGTGGGTGGCGTCGTAGGGCGTGATCCCGCAGACGTACATCCGCGCCGGGCCGTCCTCGGGGGTGAGCTCCACGGCCGTGCCGGTGGAGCTGTCGAAGACCGTGACAGCCGGTCCGCGCGCGTCGAGAAGTCGGGGGGCCACCGGCCCGGGAGAGGTCCACGCACGCATGCGGCGACTCTATCGGCCGGCTCCCGGGGGCAGACCGGTGCCGTCGCTCAGAAGGGCGGCCACGGGATCGAGGGCCAGCCGCCTGCGACCTCCGGCAGCCGTCCCGTGCGCAACAGCCCCCGGCAGCGGCGTACGACGGCGTCGACCTCGGCCACCGCCAGCAGCTCCTCGAGCTCCTCGCGCAGGCACCCGCCGGCCACGAGGTCGTCGTGGACCCGGGTGACGCCGTCGATCTCCTCAGCGGAGAGCCGCTCGCCCGCCCAGCCCCACAACACCGTGCGCAGCTTGTCGTCGGTGTGGAAGCACACGCCGTGGTCGACGCCGTAGCGGTGCCCGCCCGGCACCGGCAGCACGTGCCCGCCCTTGCGGTCGGTGTTGTTGGTGACGACGTCGAAGACCGCCATCCGCCGCAGCGGCTCGGAGTCCTCGTGGACGAGCACGACCGGCTCGTCGCGGGCACCCGTGGCGTCCAGCACGTGCAGGTAGCCGGGCGGCACCCCGCCCGCCGGCACGACGTCGACCGGCTCGACGCCCTCCTCGACGTCCATCCACAGCTGCACCATCCCGTAGCCGGCCGGTCCCTCGCGCAGGACGGTGGGAGGGACCACGTCCCAGCCGAGGTGCTCGGAGACGACCCGGGCGGCGTACTCACGCGCGGCGAGGGTGCCGTCGGTGAAGTCCCACAGCGGCCGCTCACCGGAACGCGGCTTGTAGACGCACTTGGGGCCGTCCTCGCCCAGCTGTGCGAGGAAGGTGTGGTTGGAGGCGGGCATGATGCGGCCCAGGACCAGCAGGGGTGCCTGGCTCAGCTCGGCGAGCAGGTCCGGGGAGGGCACGACGCTCAGGCCCGGGTACGCCGGAACCCGTTGGCGCGCGGGCACAGGTGCCCGTCGGCGTCGACCGGTCCCCCGCAGAACGGGCACGAGGCACGACCGGCCGCGACCACGGACTCGGCCCGCGCGGCGAAGGACCGCGCCATCGCCGCGGGCAGGCGGACGAGGAGCACCTCCTCGGGGTCGGGCTCGGTGATGGGGAGATCGATCAGGCCCTTCTCGTCGGCCTCGACCGGGGTCTCGACCTCCACGTCCACCACCGGGTAGACCTCGATCACCACCCGCTCGTCGTCACCGTCCCAGGAGAGCGTGATCGTGCCGGCGCGGAACTCCTCCACGATCGGCTGCTCCAGCGGAGCGGTGTCGATCAGCCCGACCGGGGTCATCGCCGGGATCGTCGTCCGGGCCGCGTCGGTGGTGATCAGCTCGTCGAGCAGCTCGGCGACCCGCTCGCCGAGGATCTGCACCTGCTGCTTCTCCAGGGCCACCGTGGTCACCCGGGGACCCTCGCGCGCCTGCAGGAAGAAGGTGCGCTGACCGGGCTCGCCCACGGTGCCCGGCACGAAGCGCTCGGGCGGGTCGAAACGGTGGATGACCGGCATGCTCCGAGCCTAGGGGTTGCGCCCAGCACCGGGCGTCGAGGGACCGGCACCGCCACCGACGACAGCGTCACCCGCGCCCGGGGAGCGCCTACGGCCCCGGCCGGAGCCGCGCCGAGGGGGCTGGGCCAGGTGGGCCAGCGAGCCCGCGGAGCTGTTCATCGTGTGCACGAACGTGCGGTGGGCGGTGTAGGTGACCACCGAGAGGCTGGCCGGGTGGACCATCAGCCGCTGGAAAGCGTCGAGGTGCATCCCCAGGGCGTCGGCCAGGATCGCCTTGATCACGTCGCCGTGCGAGACCGCCAGCCAGACGCCGTGCTCCCCCACGTCGGCCTCGACCTGCTCGTCGCGCTCGCGCACCGCCGCGACGGCTCGGGCGGACATCTCCTGGAGCGACTCCCCGGCCGGGAACCGCGCCGCGGACGGTTGGGCCTGGACCGTGCGCCACAGCGGCTCCTTGGCCAGCTTCTTCAGCTCCTGGCCGGTCCACTCGCCGTAGTCGCACTCGGTCAGCCGGCGCTCGGTGACCGCCCGGGTCCCGGGGACCAGCAGGCGCGCGGTCTCCCGGCAGCGCTCCAGCGGGCTGCTCACCACCGCCGCGAGAGTGAGCCCGGCGAGCCGCTCCGCGGTCGCCGTCGCCTGCGCCTTCCCGGTGTCGTCGAGGTGCACGCCCCTGCTGCGGCCGGCCAGGACGCCGGTCGCGTTCGCCGCCGTCCGCCCGTGCCGCGCCAGGATCACTGTTGCCATGCCGGGAGCGTACTTGCGTAGCCTGCACTCGTGATCGTCGACAACGCCCTCTACCGCGACGGCGAGCGCGTGGACCTCGGCCTCGATTTCCACGACCTCGCCGGGGTGCGCGCCCGTGCCACCGAGCCGCACGACTTCGTCTGGGTCGGGCTCCACGACCCCACCAGTGACGAGCTCGAGGCCGTGGCCCGCCTCTATGACCTGCACGAGCTCGCGGTCGAGGACGCCATCCGGGCCCACCAGCGTCCCAAGGTCGAGCGCTACGAGGACTCGCTGTTCATCGTTCTGAAGAGCCTCTGGTACGTCGACGCCGAGGACGCCGTCGAGACCGGCGAGATCAGCCTGTTCGTCGGGCACTCCTTCGTGATCACCGTGCGTCACGGTGCTGGCGGGGCGCTCAGCGGGGCGCGCCGCCGCCTCGAGGGGATGAGGAACGTCCTGGTGCACGGCCCCTCCGCCGTGGTGTACGCCGTCTGCGACCAGGTCGTGGACCGCTACGAGGAGGTCGCGGGCTCGCTGCAGGTCGACGTCGACGAGGTCGAGGAGTCGGTGTTCTCCACCCAGCGGACCAACGACTCCGCCCGGATCTACGTGCTCAAGCGCGAGCTGGCCGAGATGCGCCGGGCCGTGATGCCCCTGCGCGAGCCGATGCAGCGCTTCAGCGTCGGTGCGGTCAGCGGGATCCACGCCGACTCCGGGCCCTACTTCCGAGACGTCGCCGACCACCTGGCCCGGGTCGCGGAGACGATCGACGGTCTCGACGGCCTGCTCTCGTCGGCCTTCGACGCCCACCTGGCGCAGATCTCGATCCAGCAGAACGACGACATGCGCCGGATCTCCGCGGCGGTCGGCCTGGTCGCCGCCCCCACGCTGGTGGGCAGCGTCTACGGGATGAACTTCGAGCACATGCCCGAGCTGGGGTGGTACCTCGGCTATCCGATGGCCCTGCTGCTGATGCTCAGCAGCTCGCTGGTGGTGCTGCTGATCAGCAAGCGCGCCGGTTGGCTGTGAGGGTCAGGTCGCGGTGACCACACCGCCGGCGAGCAGCGCCAGCAGGCCGAGGCCCAGGGCCACCCGGTAGGGCACGAACCACACGATCGAGTGGTGCGAGACGAACTGCAGCAGCCAGGCGATGGAGGCGTAGGCCACCACGAAGCTCACCCCGGTGCCGACCAGCGTCGGGCCGACCCCGATGCTGCTGTTCACGGCGTCCTTGAGCTCGTAGAGCCCTGCCGCGGTCAGCGCCGGGATCGAGAGGAAGAAGCTCAGCCGGGTCGCGGTGACCCGGTCCAGGCCGCGCAGCAGCCCGGCCGAGATCGTGGCACCCGAGCGCGAGACGCCGGGCACCAGCGCCACGCACTGGACCAGCCCGACGACGAGGGTGTCCTTGAGGGTCAGCTGGCGCTCGGTGCGGTCCTGGCGTGCGGCCTTCTCGGCGTACAGCATCACCGCGCTCCAGAGCACCAGTGCGGCGCCGACCCACCACAGGGTGCGCAGCGGCCCGGAGATCAGCTCCTTGCCGAGGAAGCCCGCGACCCCGATCGGCACCGACCCGGCGATGATGTACCAGCCGAAGCGGTGGTCGAAGTGGCCGCGGTACTCCGGGCGGACGACCCCCTTGCCCCAGGCCGAGGCGATCCGCCAGATGTCGGTGCGGAAGTAGATCAGCACCGCTGCGATCGCCCCCATCTGGATGACGGCGGTGTACGCCGTGACCCCCGGGTCGTCGACCTGGAGGCCCAGGAGCTTCTCGGTGATGGTCAGGTGCCCGGTGCTGGAGACAGGGAGGAACTCGGTGAGCCCCTCGACGATCCCGAGGATGACGGCTTGGAAGTAGTTCATGGCAGGCCACACCCTACGCAGAGCGGCTGACCGGCACCTGACGGCGAGCCGACTCACCGTCCGGGCACCCGGCTGGATACCGTTTCGCCCATGCAGCAGAGGTTCCTCGGTTCCACCGGGCTCGCGGTCTCCCGCCTCGGGCTGGGCACGATGACCTGGGGACGCGACACCGACGAGCACGAGGCGCGCGAGCAGCTGGTGGCGTTCGTGGAGGCCGGCGGCACTCTGCTCGACACCGCTGCCGGCTACACCGACGGTGACTCCGAGCGGCTGATCGGCACCCTGATCGGGGACGTGGTCCCTCGCGACGAGGTCGTGCTGGCCACCAAGGCCGGCATCAGCCGCCGTGGCCGTGACCGCGTCACCAACGCCTCGCGCGGCCACCTGATCAGCACCCTCGACGCGTCGCTGGCCCGGCTGGGGGTCGACCACGTCGACCTGTGGCAGGTGCACACCTGGGTCGAGGACGCCCCGCTGGAGGAGACGCTGACGGCCCTGGACTACGCCGTGGCCACCGGGCGGGCGTCCTACGTCGGGGTCAGCAACTACAACGGCTGGCAGTCCGCCCGGGCCGCGACCTGGCAGCGGGCCGTGCCCGGACGCGCGCCGATCGCCTCCAACCAGGTCGAGTACTCGCTGCTGAACCGCGCCGTCGAGGCCGAGACGATCCCGGCGGCGCAGGCGCTGGGGCTGGGCATCCTGCCGTGGTCGCCGTTGGGCCGGGGGGTCCTCACCGGCAAGTACCGCACCGGCACCCCCGCCGACTCGCGCGCGGCCTCACCGCACTTCTCCACCTTCGTCGGCCGCTACCTCGGCGAGTCCCACCTGCGGGTCGTCGAAGCGGTCGTCCGGGCCGCCGAGGGCCTGGGATGGTCCCCGCTCGAGGTCGCGCTCGCCTGGGTGCGGGACCGCCCCGGCGTGAGCGCACCGATCCTGGGAGCTCGCACCGCGGCCCAGCTGCGGGACGCCCTGGGCGTCGAGGAGTGCGAGCTGCCCGTGGAGATCGTGGAGGCTCTGGACGACGTGTCGCGGGACGTGGAGGGAGCGGGGGACAGATGAGCTCAGCCAAGCAGCGCCGGATCGAGCACCGGGCCGGTCACCGGGTGCTGCGCCCGGGGATCGAGTACGAGTTCGAGAAGCTGGTGATCTCGCGGGAGCACTCCCGCAGCGCGGTCACCCGGATGCTGGTCGAGCGTGCCGAGCAGGGCGGCTGGGAGCTCGACCGGGTGCGCCTCGCCCCCGACGGCACCCGCCGGGTCCAGCTCCGCCGCCGGATCATCCGGCAGCGGTTCGCGTTCCTGGTCTGAGCGGCCCGCCGTCGCGTCTGCTCGTCCCTGGCTAGATCTTGCCGAGGAACCGGTCGAAGACCCGGGCGCCGAACTCCAGCGCATCCACCGGCACCCGCTCGTCGACGCCGTGGAAGAGCGCGGTGAAGTCGAGATCGGCGGGCAGCCGCAGCGGCGTGAAGCCGAAGGCCCGCATCCCCAGTGGGGCGAAGTACTTCGCGTCGGTCCCGCCGCTCATCAGGAACGGCGCGACCAGGGCGTCGGGATCCTCCTCCAGCAGCGAGGCGGTCATCGCATCCGCGATCTCCCCGTCGTACGGCGTCTCCAGGCCGGCCTGCTTGCTGATCCACTCGATCTCCACCTCAGGACCCGCGAGCTCGCGCAGGGTGGCCACGAACTCGTCCTCGTGTCCCGGGAGGAAGCGCCCGTCGACCTGCGCGGTGGCGTGCCCGGGCACGACGTTCACCTTGTAGCCGGCCTCGAGCATCGTCGGGTTCGTGGTGTGCCGCAGCACAGCGCTGAGCATCCGTGCGGCATGGCCGAACTCCTCGACCAGCGACTCCGCGTTCTCCGGCGTGGCCTCGGTGCCCGCCATCTCGCCGACCGCCGCCAGCAGCACCCGCATCGTCGGGGTCAGCCGCACCGGCCACTGGTGCCGGCCGATCCGGGCGACGGCCTCGGCCAGGGTGGTGACCGCGTTGTCGGGGTGTCTCATCGAGCCGTGTCCGGCGTTCCCGGTGGCGCTCAGCCGCATCCAGGCCATCCCCTTCTCGGCGGCCTCGACGAGGTAGAGGCGGCGTCCGCGCACCGTCGTGGAGAAGCCACCGACCTCTCCCACCGCGTAGGTGCAGCCCTCGAAGTACTCCCGATGCGCCTGCACCAGGGGGCCGGCACCCTTGGTCCCGCCGGCCTCCTCGTCGGCGGTGAAGCACAGCACGATCGGGCGCTCCGGCACCGCACCGGCGCGGGCGCGCGCTCGCACGGTGGAGAGCAGCATCGCGTCGAAGTCCTTCATGTCCACCGCACCGCGTCCCCAGACCTGGCCGTCGTGGATCTCGCCGCTGAACGGGGGCACCTGCCAGTCGGCCGCGTCGGCCGGCACCACGTCGAGGTGTCCGTGGACCAGAATCGGGTCGCCGCTCGTGCCGCCCCAGCGGGCCAGCACGTTGGTCCGTCCGGGCTCGGCTTCGAAGAGCACGCTCTCGATCCCGACCTCGTCGAGCAGGGTGGCCACGTGCTCGGCGGCCTTGCGCTCACCGGGGCCGGAGTCGTCTCCGAAGTTCGTGGTGTCGATCCGGATCAGGTCCCGGCAGATCTCGGTGACCTCGGCGGCCGGGTCGTAGCCGGAGACGTTCCCCTGGGTGCTCGCACGAGTGTCCATGCAGCCATCCTGCCGCACCTGCGGCTGGTCGTTCAGGCCAGCCGGCGCGCTCCCGGCGACGGAGTCATCGGACGCTGGTGGCCCAGCGGATGCCGGGCCGCCGCCGTCGACCGCGTTGTCTGACCCGCCCTACTTCTTGAACGCGTCCTTGACGTCACCCGCAGCGTCCTTGAGGTGCTCCACGCCGTCCTTGAGCGAGGCCTCGGCCTGATCGGCCCGGCCCTCGGTCTCGAGCTCCTCGTCGTCGGTCGCCTTGCCTGTCTGCTCCTTGACCTTGCCCACCGCGTCCTCGAAGGAGTTGCTGGCCTTGTCCCCGATACCCATCTGCGGTCCTCTCGTCGTGGATCTGCGTCGTCCGACCCCAGCGTAGCCAGCGCCGGGCAATGTGACCTTGGTCGCGCGCAGCAGCCCTCCCCCGCGGGGCCGGGGGTCCGTGGTGTGACCGCGCTAACAAGGTTGCAAGCGCTTGGTTTGCGCTCCCGGGCCAGAAAATGCCTGAATTGTGGTCGCCGTGCTAGCAACTGCAAGCGCGGCGCTGGTTACAACGTAGCGGCGGAAGACGCCACACCTTCCTGCTCGACCCCGCCACGTGCCCCCTACCGAACTGGGCCTCCGACGAGCAGGACAGCACATCTCGGGCCGCTGGTCATCCAGCACCTGGCGCGCGGAGGACTTCGACGACATGCGCTTCTCACTACGCCCACGCCCGGCCCTGCTCGCTCCCGCGGCGGTGCTCGGCGTGACAGCCCTGCTGGCTCCGACCCAGGCCGTCGCGCTCGCGGAGGCCGCCATCGCCCCCGCCATCGCCCCTGCCATCGCCCCCGTCTCGGCGCCGGCCCCCGAGGCCGCGCAGCCCCCGCCCTTCCGGGTCGTCCCCGGGGTGCGCCTGAAGGCCAAGCCCCCGGTCTTCCGGCTGCCCGTGGGCGGCTATCACCTCACCGGTCGCTTCGGCGCCAGCAGCTCGCTGTGGTCGAGCACCCACACCGGCCTCGACTTCGCCGCACCCGAGGGCGCCGAGATCCGTGCGGTCGCAGGCGGCGAGGTGGTCTCGGTCGGCTACGACGGCGCCTACGGCAACAAGACCGCCGTACGCCTCGAGGACGGCACCGTGGTCTGGTACTGCCACCAGTCCGCCGCCACGGTCTCGGTCGGCCAGCAGGTCGCTCCCGGCCAGCTGATCGGGTACGTCGGCTCGACCGGCAACGTGACCGGTGCGCACCTGCACCTCGAGGTGCGTCCCGGGGACGGCGACCCTGTCGACCCCGAGGACTGGCTGGCCGCCCACGGCGTACGTCCCTGAGCCGGGGGCGATTACTCGAACGACTGCCCGCCTTGTTAGTGTGTCCCCGCTCGTCCGGGTGGCGGAATAGGCAGACGCGCTAGCTTGAGGTGCTAGTGCCCTTTATCGGGCGTGGGGGTTCAAGTCCCCCCTCGGACACAGAGCGCGATCTCTCGCGAGATCCACCGACAGGCCGGACCCCAGCGGGTCCGGCCTGTTCGGTCTCCCGCCGCGGCGCGTCGTGCCGAATCTTGACTGATTCAAGAAAATGGGCGACAGTGGGCGGGTGCCCTCCTCCGTCGCCTTCGAGCAGCTGCTGCGCGGAGCCGACCTGCGGGTGACCCGTCCCCGGGTCGCGGTGATGACTGCGGTGCACGCCCATCCGCACGCCGACACCGACCTGATCATCGAGACCGTGCGCCGCGACCTCGGCGAGGTCTCCCACCAGGCCGTCTACGACGTGCTGCGGGCGCTGACCGCCTCGGGCCTCGTACGCCGGATCCAGCCGGCCAACTCGGTGGCCCGCTACGAGTCGCGGGTCGGGGACAACCACCACCACGTCGTGTGCCGCTCGTGCCGGGCCATCGCCGACGTGGACTGCGCGCTCGGCGAGCCCCCCTGCCTGACCGCGTCCGAGGACCACGGCTTCTCCATCGACGAGGCCGAGGTCATCTTCTGGGGCCTGTGCCCCACCTGCACCACCGCACCCGCCTCCTGAGAGCCTGATCGAGCCGCCACCACCCCGGAAGGATTCACGTGCCTGAGAACCACGACGCCGTAGTCGGAGACATGAACTCGGAGGAGAGCGAGGCCACGTGCCCGGTCGCCTCCGTCGGCCCCCGCAACCACCCCACCGAGGGGGCGGGCAACCGGGACTGGTGGCCCAACCAGCTGAACTTGAAGATCCTGCGCAAGCACCCGGCCGTGGCCAACCCGATGGGCGAGGACTTCGACTACAGCGAGGCCTTCAGGTCCCTCGACCTCGAGGCGCTGACCCGCGACGTCGACGCCCTGATGACCGACTCCCAGGAGTGGTGGCCCGCCGACTACGGCCACTACGGGCCGTTCTTCATCCGGATGGCCTGGCACAGCGCCGGGACCTACCGGATCAGCGACGGTCGCGGCGGTGCCGGCGCCGGGATGCAGCGCTTCGCGCCCCTGAACAGCTGGCCCGACAACGCCAACCTCGACAAGGCCCGCCGCCTGCTGTGGCCGATCAAGCAGAAGTACGGACAGTCCATCTCCTGGGCCGACCTGATCGTCTTCACCGGCAACCGCGCGCTGGAGACCATGGGCTTTGAGACCTTCGGCTTCGCCGGCGGCCGTGCCGACGTCTGGGAGCCCGACGAGGACGTCTACTGGGGTCCCGAGGACACCTGGCTGGGCGACGAGCGCTACACCGGCGACCGCGAGCTCGAGAGCCCGCTCGGTGCGGTCCAGATGGGGCTGATCTACGTCAACCCCGAGGGCCCCAACGGCAACCCCGACCCGCTGGCGTCGGCCCGCGACATCCGCGAGACCTTCGCCCGGATGGCGATGAACGACGAGGAGACCGTGGCGCTGATCGCCGGTGGCCACACCTTCGGCAAGACCCACGGTGCCGCAGACCCCGACGCGCACGTCGGCAACGAGCCGGAGGGCGCGCCGCTGGAGGAGCAGGGCCTCGGCTGGCGCAACAGCTTCGGCAGCGGCAAGGGTCGCGACGCGATCACCAGCGGCATCGAGGTCACCTGGACCACGACGCCGACCCGGTGGAGCAACAACTACTTCGAGAACCTCTTCGGCTTCGAGTGGGAGCTGACCTCGAGCCCTGCCGGTGCCCACCAGTGGCAGCCCAAGGACGGGGCCGGGGCGGGGACCGTGCCCGACCCCGAGGACGGGTCGCTCTCGCGGCCCCCGACCATGCTGACCACCGACCTGGCACTGCGCTTCGACCCCGTCTACGAGCCGATCTCGCGGCGCTTCCTGGAGCACCCCGAGGAGTTCGCGGACGCCTTCGCCCGGGCGTGGTTCAAGCTCACCCACCGCGACATGGGGCCGATCCAGCGCTACCTCGGGCCGCTGGTCCCGTCCGAGACGCTGCTGTGGCAGGACCCGGTGCCCCCCGTGGCCCACGAGCTGGTCGGCTCCGAGGACGTGGCGGCGCTCAAGGCCCAGGTCCTCGACACGGACCTGACCGTCGGGCAGCTGGTCGCCACCGCCTGGGCGTCGGCGTCCTCGTTCCGTGGCAGCGACAAGCGCGGTGGCGCCAACGGCGCCCGGATCCGCCTCGAGCCGCAGAGCGGCTGGGAGGCCAATGACCCCGACACCCTGGCCACGGTCCTGCGGACGCTGGAGGGCGTCCAGGAGACCTTCAACGCATCCCAGGAGGGCGGCAAGTCGGTCTCGCTCGCAGACCTGATCGTCCTGGCCGGCTGCGCCGGTGTGGAGCAGGCGGCACGCAATGCCGGTCACGAGGTGAGCGTCCCCTTCACGCCGGGCCGCACCGACGCCTCGCAGGAGCAGACCGACGTCGAGTCCTTCGCCCCGCTCGAGCCGACCGCCGACGGGTTCCGCAACTACCTGGGCAAGGGGCACCGGCTCCCTGCCGAGTACCTCCTCGTCGACCGCGCGAACCTGCTCACCCTCAGCGCCCCCGAGATGACCGTGCTGGTGGGTGGCCTGCGGGTGCTGGACGCGAACCACGGGCAGTCCCAGCTGGGCGTGCTCACCTCGCGGCCCGGCTCGCTGACCAACGACTTCTTCGTGAACCTGCTCGACATGGGCACCACCTGGAAGCCGGTGGCCGGGGACGACCAGAGCTTCGAGGGCCACGACGCGGCCACCGGCGAGGTCAGGTGGACCGGGAGCCGCAACGACCTGGTCTTCGGGTCCAACTCCGAGCTGCGTGCGCTGGCGGAGGTCTACGCCAGCGCCGACGCCCAGGAGAAGTTCGTGCGGGACTTCGTCGCCGCGTGGGACAAGGTGATGAACCTCGACCGGTTCGACCTGGTCTGAGCGCCGCTCGCTCCCCGACGGGCCGGGTCGGTCTCACCAGCCCCCGGGGAGCGGACGGCCCTCCGCGAAGCCGGCGGCCGACTGGATCCCCACGACGGCACGCTCGCTGAACTCGGTGAGGTCGTGGGCGCCGGCGTACGTCGCTGCGGAGCGGACGCCCGAGCAGATCTCGTCCAGCAGGTCCTCGACGCCGGGACGGGCCGGGTCCAGGAACATCCGCGAGGAGGAGATCCCCTCCTCGTAGAGCGACTTGCGGGCCCGGTCGAAGACGGTGTCGTTGGAGGTCCGGTTGGCCACTGCGCGCGCCGAGGCCATCCCGAAGCTCTCCTTGTAGGCGCGCCCGTCGGCGCCGACGTGGAGGTCACCGGGCGACTCGTGGGTGCCGGCGAACCAGGAGCCGACCATCACCTGCGAGGCACCTGCCGCCAGGGCCAGCGCCACGTCGCGGGGGTGCCGCACTCCCCCGTCGGCCCAGACGTGCCGGCCGTGCTGGCGCGCCGCCTCGGCGCACTCCAGGACCGCGCTGAACTGGGGCCGGCCCACCCCGGTCATCATCCGGGTGGTGCACATGGCACCGGGCCCCACGCCGACCTTGACGATGTCGGCGCCGGCCTCGACCAGGTCGTGCACCCCCTCGGCCGAGACCACGTTGCCGGCCACGACGGGTACGCCGGGGTCCAGGGCACGCACCGCCCGCAAGGCGTCGATCATCCGCTCCTGGTGCCCGTGGGCGGTGTCGATGACCAGGCAGTCCACCCCCATCGCCAGCAGGCGGCGGGCCTTCTCCGCGACGTCGCCGTTGACCCCCAGCGCGGCGGCGATCCGCAACCGACCGAGCGCGTCGAGCGCCGGGGTGTAGATCGTCGATCGCAGGGCACCGACCCGGGTCAGGATGCCGACCAGTGCCCCGTCGTCGTCGACGGCGGGAGCGAGGCGGTGCCTGGTGGCGGCGAGGACGTCGAAGGCCTCACGCGGGTCCATCGTGTCCTTGAGGGTGGTCATCTCGGTCGACATCACGTCGCCGACCTGGGTGAACCGGTCCACCCCGGTGCAGTCGGCCTCGGTGACGACCCCGACCGGCCGACCGTCCTCGAGCACCACGGCGGCCCGGTGCGCCCGCTTGGGCAGCAGCGCCAGGGCGTCGCTGACCGGGTGCTGGGCGCTGAGGGTGATCGGCGTCTCGAAGACCGGGTGCCGCTGCTTCACCCACGAGACCACCTGCTCGACGATGTCGAGCGGGATGTCCTGCGGGAGCACGCTGATCCCACCGCGCCGGGCGATGGTCTCGGCCATGCGGCGCCCCGACACCGCGGTCATGTTGGCCACGACGATCGGCACAGTGGTGCCGGTCGGGTCCGGTGTCGAGAGGTCCACGTCGTAGCGCGAGGTCACCGCCGAGCGTCGCGGCACCATGAACACGTCGTCGTAGGTCAGGTCATACGGTGGGCGCATGTCGGAGAGGAATCGCACAGCAGAGGAATCTACCGGTCCACCCATGCAGGATGGGACGGTGACGGCGATCGCGCCGGGACGGGTCAACCTCATCGGTGAGCACGTGGACTACAACGGCGGCCGCTGCCTGCCGATCGCGCTCACCCGGACCACCTCGGCCACGGTCACGTTGCGTGCGGAGCCCACGCTCGAGGTGGCCAGCGGCGCCCGCAGCTGGAGGGGGACCTACGCCGACCTCGCCCGGGTCGCCGACGAGGACTCGTGGGTGCTCTACGTGGGCGGGGTGCTGCTGGCGCTCGGCGTCGACCGGGGCATGGAGATCCTGATCAGCAGCGACGTGCCCGTCGGGTCGGGGCTCTCCAGCTCGGCCGCTCTGGAGTGCAGCGTCGCCGTCGCGGTGGATGCCGCCCTCGGTCTGGGCCGCACCCGCGCGGAGCTGGTCGAGGCCTGCATGCGGGCCGAGGGTGAGACCGTCGGCGCTCCGACCGGCGGCCTCGACCAGACGATCGCGATGTACGGCGAGGCGGCGCACGCGCTGCTCGTCGACTTCGCCGCCGGCCGGCACGAGCAGGTGCCCTTCGACCCGGCGCCGCACGGCCTGGCCCTGCTGGTGATCAACACCCGGGTCAGTCACGCGCTCAGCGACGGTGGCTACGGCTCCCGGCGCGAGGAGTGCGACGAGGCTGCCCGGCAGCTGGGGGTGGACCACCTGAGTGCGGCCGCCTCCGCGGACGGGCTTCCCGCGCCCCTGGACCGGCGGGTGCGGCACGTGCTCAGCGAGGTGCGGCGGGTGGACGAGTTCGTGGCCGCGCTGCGCGTCGACGACTGGGCACCGTTGGGCGCGATCCTGGACGCCTCGCACGCCTCGCTGCGCGATGACTTCGAGGTCTCCTGCGAGGAGCTCGACGTCGCCGTCGAGACCGCCCGCGCGGCCGGAGCCCTGGGGGCCCGGATGACCGGCGGTGGCTTCGGTGGCTCCGCGATCGCGCTGGTGCCCGCCGCCGACCTGGACGAGGTCACGCGCGCGGTGACCGCCGCCTTCACCGGTCGGGGCTGGGTGGAGCCGGAGTGCTTCGTGGCCGAGCCCGGACCGGCCGCACACCTGCGAGCCCCCGGCCCGCGATAGCCCGGCGGCTGGGCCCCGCGGCGCTACTTCAGCTCGGTGGAGCTCAGCCCGAGGAGTCGGCGCGCCACGATCAGCTGCTGGATCTGCTGGGTCCCCTCGAAGATGTCGAGGATCTTGGAGTCCCGGCCCCACTTCTCCAGCAGCTCGGACTCGGAGTAGCCGAAGGTGCCGGCGAGCTCCACGCAGCGCAGGGTGACGTCGGACCCGACGCGGCCCGCCTTGGCCTTGGCCATCGAGGCCTGCATCGAGTTCGGCTGGCGGTTGTCGGCCATCCAGGCCGACTGCAGGGTCAGCAGGTAGGCCGCCTCCCAGTCCGCCTCCAGCTGCAGGAAGGTCGCGGCCGCGGCGGACTGGGCCAGCGCGGGCTTGTCGTAGTCGATCTCGACCCCGGCGTCCTTGAGGATGTCGCGGGTCAGGTCGAGCGAGGCCCGGGCACACCCGATGGCCATCGCGGCCACCAGCGGCCGGGTGTTGTCGAAGGTCGCCATCGCGCCGGCGAAGCCCTGCTTGGTGTCGATCTCCGGGGAGCCGAGCAGGTCCTCGGCCGGCACGCGGCAGTCGGTGAAGATGATCACGGCCGTGTCGGAGGCGCGGATGCCGAGCTTGTGCTCGAGTCGCTCCACCCGCATCCCGGGGTTGTCCTTGCGGACCACGAAGGACTTGATCGCGGCGCGGCCCATGTCCTTGTCGAGGGTCGCCCACACCACGACGCTGTCGGCGCGGTCACCTGAGGTGACGAAGATCTTCTCGCCGTTCAGGACGTACTCGTCGCCGTCCTTGCGGGCGGTGGTCTGGATGTTCGCGGAGTCCGACCCGGTGCCGGGCTCGGTGATCGCCATCGCGGCCCAGGTGCCGGCCAGCCGCTCGAGCTGCTCGTCGTTGGCCACCGAGGCGATCGCGGAGTTGCCCAGGCCCTGGCGCGGCATCGAGAGCAGCAGCCCCACGTCGCCCCAGCACATCTCGATGATGGAGAGCACCGAGGCCAGGTTGGCGCCGTTCTTGTTGCCCGACTTGGCCTCCGGCGACTCGTCACGGCGTACGCCGCCCGCGCCCGCGCCGCCACCGGCGCCGGACTCGGAGATGCCGTCGATCATCGCGGCGAGCATGTCGAGCTCCTTGGGATACTCGTGCTCGGCCTCGTCGTACTTGCGCGAGATCGGGCGCAGCATGTTCATCGCGACCTGGTGGGCCTGGTCGACGAGCGGTCGGATCTTCTTGGGGGTCTCGAGGTTGATCATGGTGATGTCTCCTGGGGGTGGTTGACGAGCTGCGGATGCGTTGCGACTCGGGACCGCCTAGACCAGGACCGCTCCTTCCATCAGACCGATCGCACGCAGGTCGCGGTACCAACGCTCGACCGGGTGCTCCTTGACGAAGCCGTGCCCGCCGAGCAGCTGGACGCCGTCCAGGCCGATCTGCATGCCGCGCTCGGCACACAGCCGTCGGGCCAAGGCGATCTCGCGGTCGGCCGGCTTGCCCTGGGCGACGCGGCTCGCGGCCTTGTAGGTCACCAGGCGCATGCCCTGGAGCTCGATGGCGATGTTGGCGACCATGAAGGCCACCGACTGGCGGTGCGCGACGGGCTCTCCGAACGCCTCGCGCTCCTTGACGTAGGGGATGACGTAGTCGAGGACGGCCTGCCCGGTGCCCACCGCGAGCGCACACCACGCCAGCCGGGAGAGCCGCACACACTCGCGGTAGTCGTCGGCGTCGCCGAGCAGGGAGACCTTCTCCACCGCGACGTCGTTGAGGAGCAGGCGCGAGAGGCTCGCGGCGCGGACGCCCATGGACGGGTCGGACTCGATGGTCACGCCCGGCGTGCTGGACTCCACGATGAACAGGTGCGGCACCCCCTCCAGGGCGGCGCCGACGACGAAGAGCTCGGCGTCCGCGCCGCGCACGACGGCCGACTTCAGACCGTTGAGCACGTACCCGTCACCGGATCGGACGGCCGTGGTCGCGGGCGCCGAGGGGTCGAAGAGCGGGGTCGGCTCGGCCAGCGCCAGCGCCGCCGCGGGAACGGCGTCGCCGGTGAACGCAGGCAGATAGGTCGACTGCTGCTCGTCGCTGCCGTAGAGCGAGAGTGCGGTGGCCACGGCTCCCGGGGCCAGGGCGGCCACGGCGAGCCCCATGTCCCCCTTGGCCAGGGCCTCGTGGACCAGCGTCCCGGCCATCGCCGAGCGCTCGGTCGCGATGCCGCCGAGCTCCTCGGGGACGCCGAGGATCGGCAGCCCGATCTCGAGGGTCGCCTTGAGCAGGGCCTCGGGTGCGGCGCAGGCCTCGTTGGCCTCGGACGCCGCGGGCCGCACGACCTCCTCGGCGAACTCCCCGACCACGTCCGCGAGCATCTGCTCGTCCTCGCCGGGGGTCAGATCGAAGAGCCCGGTGTTCTTCGCGGCCGGCACCCGGCTGCCCTTGGTGGACTTGCCGGCCCGGGCGAAGGTGCGACCGACCGTGCCCGCCGTACGGAATCCCGCGCTGGTCACCCGGTAGACGGTCTGCTCACTGACCCTGCGCATGCCGAGGCGGTCGATGATGTCGCTGGAGGCGATCCGGTTCAGTGCCATCACGGCCAGGCCGATCGGGTCGCGGATCTCGTCGTCGGAGAGTCCGTGCCGACCGCCGGCCCGCAGCAGGCTCCACGGGAGCTTCTGGGGCTTCGGGGTCGGGGTGTTGGTGGTGTTGGAGGCCATGGTCAGAATGTAACTTGGAGTTACACGCCGCGCCACACATTCACTACGTGGCGGAGGTCACGTCGCTCGGCGTGACCTCCACATGCTCCTAGGATCTCCCCATGGATCCCGCTCCCGCGACCCCTGCCGACCTCCCGGAGGTGTTCCCCTCCGGCGGCGCCATCAGGCCGATGACCCGCTGGGGCACCGCGGTGATGCACCGGGCGGCGCGACCCGTCACCGACTTCGGCGAGGAGCTGAGCGCCCTGGTGGCCGACATGGTCGCCACGATGTACGCCGCCGACGGCGTGGGCCTGGCCGCCTGCCAGATCGGCGTCGACCTGGCGGTCTTCGTCTTCGACTGCCCCGACGCCGACGGCACGAGGCACCGCGGCGTGGTCTGCAACCCGGTGCTGGAGCTGCCCGAGGGCCGCGACCGCAGGCTCGACGACGACGAGGAGGGCTGCCTGTCCTACCCGGGCGCGTTCGTCGACTGCGCCCGACCGGACCGGGCGCGGGTGACCGGGAAGGGACTCGCCGGCGAGGACGTGGTCTTCGAGGGCGACGGGACGCTGGCCCGCTGCCTGCAGCACGAGACCGATCACACCCAGGGCACCGTGTTCGGCGACCGGATCAGCGACCGCCTGCGCAAGCGGCTGCGCAAGCAGATGGAGGCCGCCGCGGAGGACTACCCGGTCGGTTGGCCCTCACCGGAGTAGGTCCGCGCCGCGTCGTCTCGTGGCTCGGCAGGCAGCTGCGACCGGACCGGCGGCAGCTCCACCGTCACGGTCGTACCCACCCCGCGCTCACTGTCGATCTGCACGGTGCCCCGCTGCTGCCGCACCAGCTCGCGCACGCTGGACAGCCCCAGGCCGGTGCCACCGTCGTCGGCGGAGAGCCGGCCCCGCTCGAACTCGTTGAAGATCGTCGCCAGGTCGGCCTCGTCGATGCCCCGGCCCTGGTCGCAGACCCGGACCCGCGCGGCCCCGGCCTCGGTCCGGGCGACCTCGATGGCGACGCCGGTCTCCGGTGCGGAGTACTTCAGTGCGTTCACCAACAGGTTGGTGACCACCCGGTGCATCGCAGTCAGGTTGGCCATCGCGCTCACCGGCTCGCCGTGGACGGTGACCCGGTCCGATCCCAGCTCCGGAGCCAGCTCACGGACGGCCGACCGCGCGAGCTCGGTGACGTCGAGCGGCTCGAGCTCGAGGACGGCGCGGCCCTGGTGCTGGAGGGAGAACTCGACCAGGTCGTCGACCATCTCCATCAGCCTCCCGGCATTGGCCTCGATCCGCTCGAGCATGTGCCCGCGCGCCGAGCCCTCGGCGAGCCGGACGGCCTCGGCGAAACCGAGGATCGCGGTCAGGGGGGTTCGGAAGTCATGGCTGAAGTTGGCGTAGAACGCCTCCGAGGCCTCTTCGAGCCTCTTGAGGTCGGTGCGGTCGCGGGTGACCTTGGCATAACCGGTGAGTCGACCCTCGTCGTCGTGCAGGGCGGTGATCACCACGTCGCCCCAGAACCTGGTCCCGTCCTTGCGGACCCGCCAGCCGCCGCTCTCGACCCGCCCCGCGGCTCGGGCGTGCGCCAGCAGCCGGTCGGGGACGCCCGCAGCGCGGTCCTCGGCGGGGTAGAACATCGAGAAGTGCCGGCCGACGGCCTCCTCGGCGGTGTAGCCCTTGAGGTGCTCGGCGCCGAGGTTCCAGGTCTGGATCACCCCGTCCGGGTCCAGCGCGATGATCGCGTAGTCCTGGACCTGGCTGACCAGCAGCCGGAAGCGCTCCTCGCTGGCCCTGAGCGCCTCCTCGAGCCGGTGCTGATCGGTCAGGTCGCGGGTGACCTTCGCGAAGCCGGTGTGCTTGCCCGTGTCGTCGTGGAGGGCGGTGATCACCACGTCGCCCCAGAACCTGGTGCCGTCCTTGCGGACCCGCCAGCCGCGGTGCTCGACGCGACCGTCCGAGCGTGCCCGCGCGAGCAACCGCCCAGGCAGCCCTGCCCGGCGGTCGCCCTCGGTGTAGAACATCGAGAAGCTCTGACCCAGGGCCTCGTCGGCGGTGTAGCCCTTGACGCGCTCGGCACCGAGGTTCCAGCTGTCGATGACCCCGTCGGCATCCAGCGCGATGATTGCGTAGTCGGCCACCTGCTGTACGACGTCCTCGAGCGACAGTGCCCCTGATCTCCTGCTCATCGCGGTCCCCCCGGGTGTTCCCTGCCTCCACGATATCCGGGCACCTGCTCCCGGGGCGATCCGCCGACCGGCCCGGGGACCGGCCGGTCAGCGATGTCGCGCGATGTAGCACGCGACGGCTGCGGCCGCCGCCACGTTCAGCGAGTCGATGCCGTCGCGCATCTCGATCACCGCGCGCACGTCGGCGCTGCGCTCCCACCGCGGGGAGAGGCCATGGCCCTCCGAGCCGAGCACCAGCGCCAGCCGGTCGACCCCGGCCACGGCGACCTCGAGGGGGACGGAGTCCTCGGCCAGGGTCAGGGCGACCGAGGTGAACCCGTGCTCGCGCAGGATCGGCAGCGCGTCGTACCAGTCGGGCAGCCGGGTCCAGGGCATCGTGAAGACCGCACCCATGCCGACCTTGATCGAGCGCCGGTAGAGCGGGTCGGCGCACCGCGGCGCCAGGAGTACGCCGTCGACGCCCAGCGCAGCGGCCGAGCGGAAGATCGCACCGACATTGGTGTGGTCGACGATGTCCTCGCAGACCACGACCGTTCGGGCCCCCGCCAGCAGCTGCTCCAGCGAGATCAGCGGAGCCCGCGTCAGCGCGGCCAGCGCGCCCCGGTGGACGTGGAATCCGGTGACCTCCTCGGCGAGCTCCTCGGGGACCACGTAGCAGGGGGCGTCGGTGGTGGCGAGGACCTCGTCCAGGCCCTCGAGCCAGCGCGGGGCCATCAGGAACGAGCGCACGTCGTAGCCCGCCTCGACCGCGCGGCGCACCACCTTCGCCCCCTCCGCCAGGAAGAGCCCGTGCTCGGACTCCAGCGACCGGCGCAGCTGGACGTCGCGAAGGTTGCGGTAGTCGGCGAGCCGCGGGTCGGCGGGGTCGCCGATCTCGACCAGGGTGGCCACGACCTCAGCCCTCGTAGTGGCGCGGATGGGCCACCCGGACCACGTCGCCGATCACGATGATCGCCGGCGGCCTGACCGCCTCGCGCTCGATCGCCCTGGCGAGACCCGCGAGGTCGGTGAGCACGGTGCGCTCGGTGGGCATGGTGCCGTCGCAGACCACCGCCACAGGCGTCTGCGCCGGGCGGCCGCCGCGGACCAGCACCTCGGCGATCACCGGGGCGTTCTCCACGCCCATCATCAGCACGATCGTGCCCTGCAGGGCGGCCAGGGCCGCCCACTGGACCAGCGACTCCGGATGTCCGGGCGGGAGGTGGCCGCTGACCACCGTGAACTCGTGGGTGACCCCGCGGTGGGTCACCGGGATCCCGGCGACCGCCGGCACCGCGAGCGGGCTGCTGATGCCCGGGACCACCCGCACCGGCACCCCCGCCTCGCGACAGGCGAGCACCTCCTCGAAGCCGCGCCCGAAGATGAAGTTGTCGCCCCCCTTGAACCTCGCGACCCGCTTCCCCGCCAGGGCGGCCTCGACGATGATCCGGTTGATCTCCTCCTGCTGGGCCGATCTCCCGCGCGGCAGCTTCGCCACGTCGACGATCTCGGTGCTCTCCGGCAGCTCTCCGAGAAGCTCACGCGGTGCGAGCCGGTCCGCCACGACGATGTCGGCCTCCATCAGGGCCTTGCGGCCCGCCACCGAGATCAGCTCGGGGTCGCCCGGTCCGCCACCGACCAGCACCACGCCGCCGGGGGCGGTCCGCGCCCGCTCGGAGGTCAGCGCCCCCTGTCGCAGGCCGGTCACGATCGAGTCCCTCAGCGAGGCCGAGCGGCGGGGGTCGCGGTCGCCGGCCGAGCTGCCCACCACCGCGACGGTGACCCCGTCATGGCTGCCCACGGCCGGGGTGTACGCCGTACCGTCCCCGGCTGCGTCCGCCCGGACGCAGAAGACCCTCGAGCGCTCCGCCACGGCACCGACCCGGGCGTTGGTCGCCGGGTCGTCGGTGGCCACCAGCACGTACCACGCCTCGTCGAGGTCGGCGTCCTCGAACCCACGCCGGTGCCACACGATCTCCCCGGATCCCACCAGGCCCTCGATCGCCGGGCCGGCCTCGGGCGCGACCACGTGCACCTCGGCGCCGGCCGCGATCAGCGAGGGCACCCGGCGCTGCGCGACGGCGCCGCCACCGACGACGAGGACCTTGCGTCCCCCGAGGCGCAGGCCCACCGGGTAGGTCGGGAAGTCCTCGGGGGGTGTCGAGCTCACCGACCCATTGTGGGGCCGCTGCGTTGCGCGCAGGTTCCACCCTTCCACCCTGCGGACTATGTTCGAGCCCATGAGTCTCGAGCGCCCCGTGCACCCCGATCCCTACGACCTCCTTCCCCAGGTGCCGTCCTTCACGGTCACCAGCGACGACGTCACCGACGGTCGGCCCCTCAAGGACGACCAGGTCAACGCGGGAGGCGACACCTCACCGCAGCTGTCGTGGAGTGGGGCACCGGAGGGCACCAAGAGCTTCACCGTCACCTGCTTCGACCCCGACGCCCCCACGCCCTCCGGCTTCTGGCACTGGGTGCTCGTCGACCTGCCGGCCGAGGTGACCTCGCTCGAGGCCGGAGCCGGCGCCGAGGGCGCCGACCTGCCCGGCAACGCGTTCATGTGCCGCAACGACGGTGGCAGCAAGGCGTTCATGGGGGCGGCGCCGCCCGAGGGCGACCAGCCCCACCGCTACTACTTCGTGGTGCACGCGGTGCAGGAGGAGGCCCTCGGGGTGGACTCCGAGGCCTCGGCCGCCGTGGTGAGCTTCAACCTGGCCTTCAAGACCGCCGGCCGCGCGATCCTGCACGGGACCTACCACCACTGAGCCGGCTTGATTTCTCCGCACCGGCTGCTTGGCTCGAAGGGATGGGCCCCGTCGCGCAGCGACCTTTTGCACGCGTGCCGGGCTGGGATTCGGGGTATCTCCATGACCGACCACCTTTTTCTCGCACCACGAGGAGTGAGCACACATGCCTGACCTGCCGAAGCCGACCGACCGCTCGATCGCGACGGCGCCGTCCGCGGAGGCCGAGATCGGCTCCACCACCGACAACGGCGCTCCCGCACCGAGTGACCGCAACTCGCTCACCCTGGGCCCGGACGGGCCGATCCTGCTGCACGACGTGCACTTCCTCAACCAGATGGCGCACTTCAACCGCGAGCGGATCCCCGAGCGCAACGTGCACGCGAAGGGCTCGGGCGCGTTCGGTGAGTTCGAGACCACCGAGGACGTCTCGGCGTACACCAGGGCGGCGCTGTTCCAGCCCGGGGTGAAGACCGAGATGCTCGCGCGGTTCTCGACCGTGGCCGGCGAGCAGGGCTCCCCCGACACCTGGCGCGACCCTCGAGGGTTCGCGCTGAAGTTCTACACCACCGAGGGCAACTACGACCTCGTCGGCAACAACACCCCGATCTTCTTCGTGCGCGACACGATGAAGTTCCCGCACTTCATCCGCTCGCAGAAGCGGCGCGGCGGCAACGGCCTGCGCGACAACAACATGCAGTGGGACTTCTGGACGCTGAACCCGGAGTCGGCGCACCAGGTCACCTACCTGATGGGCGACCGCGGCATCCCCAAGACGTTCCGGCACATGAACGGCTACGGCTCGCACACCTACCTGTGGGTCAACGAGGCCGGCGAGAAGCACTGGATCAAGTACCACTTCCACAGCGACCAGGGTGTCGAGGGCCTCAGCGACGACGACGCCACCCGGATCGCCGGCGAGGACGCGGACTTCCACCGCCGCGACCTCCATGACTCCATCGCCGGGGGCGACTTCCCCAGTTGGACGCTCTCGATCCAGGCGATGCCCTACGAGGACGCCAAGACCTACCGGTTCAACCCCTTCGACCTGACCAAGATCTGGCCGCACAGCGACTACCCGCTGATCAAGGTCGGCACGATGACGCTGAACCGCAACCCGGAGAACTTCTTCGCCCAGGTCGAGCAGGCGGCGTTCGAGCCGAGCGCGCTGGTTCCGGGCATCGGCTTCAGCCCCGACAAGATGCTGCTCGGCCGGGCCTTCGCCTACTCCGACACCCACCGCTACCGGATCGGGCCGAACTACCTGCAGCTGCCGGTGAACCGGCCCAGGGTGGAGCTCAACACCTACACCCAGGACGGCCCGATGGCCTTCGAGCATCGCGCCGACGAGGCCGTGTACGCACCCAACTCCTTCGGGCGCGGGTACGCCGACGAGGTCGGCGAGGTCGCGGAGGGGTGGGAGGCCGACGGCGTGATGGTGCGCCAGGCCTACACGCTGCGCCCCGACGACGACGACTTCGGCCAGGCCGGCACCCTGGTGCGCGAGGTCTGGGACGACGAGATCCGCGCGGCCTTCGTCAAGACCGTGGCCGGGCACCTCCTCGGCGGGGTCGAGGGGGACGTCCTGGAGCGCGCCTTCGAGTACTGGAAGAACGTCGATGCCGAGACCGGCAAGAAGATCGAGGACCTCGTGCGCCAGGACGCCGACCTCGGTGCTCCCGGAGCCCAGCCCGACGAGGCGGCCGACGACGCCTCGGCACCGCTCAAGGAGTCCCGCACGCACGCCGACCGGTAGCGCTCGGCACGCCGACGGCGACCAGGGCGATGTCGTCCTGGACATCGCCGTCGGCGAAGCCGAGCACGTCTGCCAGGACCGCGTCGACCGCCGCCTCGGGGGTGGGGCCGCACCTGCCGATGGCCTGCATCAGCCTGTCGTCGCCATACATCCCGAGCGCCGAGCGCGCCTCGACGACCCCGTCGGTGTAGAGCACGAGGAGCTCACCGGGCCCCAGGACCAGCTCGACGTCGGTGAAGGCCACCTCGGCGAGCGCTCCGGTGAGCGAGCCGGGCTCGCCCACCTCGCGGACCTCACCGGCGGCGCCGCGGTGCACGGGCAAGGGGTGTCCCCCAGTGCTGACCGTCGCCCGCCAGCAGTCCCCGGAGCGACGTAGCCGGACCAGCGCCACCGTGCAGAACCGGTCGGCCCGGTCGCGCAGCAGCACCTCGTTGAGGGCCGAGAGGGCCTGCGCGGGACTGTCCAGCCGCACCGTGACCGCCCGCAGCGTGTGGCGCACCAGTGCCGTCACGACAGCAGCCTCGACACCCTTGCCGCAGACGTCGCCGAGCGCCACCACCCAGTCGTCCTCGGCCAGCTGGAACACGTCGTAGAAGTCGCCGCCGACCTGCTCCCCGGAGGCGGCCGGCCGGTAGGCCGAGGCCACCTCGAGGCCGTCGATGAGCGGCGGGGTGGGTGGGATCAGGGTCGCCTGGAGCGTGCGCGCCAGTGCCCGCGCCCGGGCCTCGGCCGCCTCGGCCCGCACCTTCGCGGCCATCAGCTCGCGCTCGTAGGAGCGGCGGTCGGTGGCGTCGAAGACCGCGATCCGCACGATCGCCGACTGGGTCGACACGTCGCGCTCCAGCACCGCGTTCAGCAGCACCGGCAGCCTCGAGCCGTCGCGGCGGACGATCTCCAGAGCGATCTCGTGCATCGCCCCGTGCATCAGCAGCGCCGGGGCGAAGTGGGTCTCGTGGTAGATCTTCCCGCCGGCGGTCAGCAGGTCGACCAGGCGGAACTGCCCGACGAGCTCGTGGCGCCGATAGCCGGTCCACGCGAGGAAGGTGTCGTTGAGGGTGCAGATCAGCCCGTTGACCGTGGTGGTGAGGTAGCCGCACGGAGCGCGCTCGCGGAGCAGCTCGGGGTCGTCCTCGAAGGTCACCCGCAGGCTCTCCAGCCGCTGGTCGGTGGTGGGGACCGAGCGCAGACGGCTCACGCGTCCACCCGGGCCAGGAAGCGGGCGATCGCGGCGGTGGTCTCGGCGGGTGCGCTCAGCTGAGGACAGTGCCCGGTCGCGTCGAGGACCACGAGCTCGCTGCCCGGGATCGCCGCGTTGACGTACTCACCGACCTGGAGCGGGGCGATCACGTCCTGCTGACACTGCACGACCAGCGTCGGAGCCTGCACCCGGGGCAGGTCGGCGCGGTTGTCGGAGAGGAAGGTGACCCGTGCGAAGCGCCGCGCGATGTCTGGGTCGGCCCGACAGAAGCTCGCCGCGAGCTCCTCCCCGAGCTCGGGGCGGTCGGGGTTGCCGACGATGACCGGCGCCATCGCGCTCGACCAGCCGAGGTAGTTGGCGTCGAGCTGTTCGAGCAGGTCGGCGATGTCGTCCTCGGTGAACCCGCCGACGTACGGCGGGTCGTCGATGTAGCGCGGTGACGGCCCCACCATCACGTGTCGCGCGATCCGGCCAGGCTCCGCGAGGTCGGCGATCACCCCGGTCATGGCGGAGACCGAGTGCCCCACCAGGATCACGTCCTCCAGCTCCAGGGCGGCACAGATCTCGAGCAGGTCGCGCGCGTACCCCTCCAGCGAGGAGTAGCGCTCCGGGTCGTAGGCAGCCACGTCGGAGGCGCCCGAGCCCATCTGGTCGTAGCGCACGACGCGGTACTCCTGCTCGAAGTGCGGGGCGACGTGACGCCACATGTGCTGGTCGCACCCGAACCCGTGGACGAACACCATCGGCTGGCCCTCGGGCCGCCCCGTCACCTGCACGTTGAAGCGGACAACTGGGTTCATTGGGACAGACTAGAGGCGGCTCGGGGGCCTGCGCGCGGAACGCCAGGTATCAAAACGAGGTGGCCGCAAAAATGGTCCGATCGGACTATCTGTGCTGACACTCCCCGCGCGGTCCCCTCTGGGAGACTGCGGCGTGAGCACTCAGCAAGACGTCCTGGGGGCGCCGTACACCAGCGAGACCCTCGAGCTCGCCCCCGACGACGAGGGTGAGGTGGTCGCGACCCTGGTGCACCGGGCCTCCCCGGTGCCCACGGATCGGGCGGTGCTGCACGTGCACGGGTTCGCGGACTACTTCTTCCAGACGCCGGCGGCCGACTTCTGGGTCGAGCGGGGCTACGACTTCTACGCCCTGGACCTGCGCAAGTACGGGCGGTCGCTGCGCCCGCACCAGACCGCGAACTACGTCGCGGACCTCGGCGAGTACTACGAGGAGCTCGACCTCGCGTTCGCGAAGGTGATGGCCGGGCACGACCACCTCGTGGTCTCGGCGCACTCCACCGGCGGCCTCACGGTGCCGTTGTGGCTGCACGACCGGCGCCACGCCGTCGACGGCCTGTTCCTCAACGCCCCGTGGATCGACATGCACGGGGACACCTTCACCCGCTTCCTGGCGATGCCGGTGATCGACCGGATCGGCCGGATCCAGCCGTTGCGCGAGATCCCGCGCAACGTCGACGGCTCCTACGCGCACAGCCTGCACCGCGACCACCTCGGCGAGTGGGAGTTCGACCTGGACTGGAAGCCCGAGCAGTCCTGGCCGGTGTACGCCGGCTGGCTCCGCGCCGTCCGCCGGGGGCAGGGCCGCCTGGCCCGTGGTCTGGAGGTGGACGCACCGGTGCTCACGATCACCTCGGACCGCTCGAGCCACGCCGTGCGCGACGACGACCCGGACCTGATGTGCACCGACGCGGTCCTCGACGTCGAGCGGATCCGGCGCCGGGCCGCGCGGATCTCCCGTCACGTCACGATCGCGCAGGTCCCGGGGGCCCTCCACGACGTCACGCTGTCCCCCCAGCCGGCGCGCGCACGCGTCTTCGACGAGCTGGCGCGCTGGCTCTCGGCGTACGTCGAGGGCTGAGGCCCACCGGGGGCACCGCTAGGGTCGCGGGATGGACCCCATCACCGGACTCGCCGTCGGCCGCATCACCATCGGCGCACTCTCGCTCCTCTCCCCCACCCTCACGGCGAAGATGTTCCTCCTCGACCCAGGGGCCAACCCGCAGCTGGGCCTGATGACCCGGCTCTTCGGCTCGCGCGAGATCGCCCTCGGCGCGATCACGCTGGCGACCTCCGGCGTCGCGCGTCGCAGCCTGGTCCAGGTGGGCGTGGCCGTCGACGGTGCCGACGTCCTCGCGGGCCTGGCGGCGATGGCCTCCGGTTCGGTCCCCAAGACGACCGGGCTGGTCTTCAGCGCCGTCGCGGCCGGAGCCGTCGCGGCCGGGGCGACCTCGCTGCAGTAGCCCTCAGTCCAGCAGGAACGCCGTGATCGCCGCGAGGCCGACGACCACGATCACCGCACGCAGGACACTGGGCGGCAACCTGCGGCCCACACCTGCGCCGATCTGGCCGCCGACCACCGACCCCCCGGCGATCAGGCCCGCGGCCGCCCAGTTGACGTGCGCCTGCCCTTCGGCGATGCCGGGCACGTCGACCACGGAGAGCACGATGAACAGCAGCGCGGCGATCGCGTTGACCAGCAGCGCCAGCACGTTCTTCGTGGCGTTGTGGCGCTGCATGCTGTCGGCCACCCCGATGCCGAGCACGGCCATCAGCAGCACGCCCTGGGCGGCCCCGAAGTAGCCGCCGTACACCCCGGTCAGCGCCACCGCCGGCCAGACCCACCAGGCGCCGTGGTCGGCGAGCCCACCGGTGCGCTCGGCTCGGGCGGCGACCCGGCGCGAGATCCGGGGACCGACGACGACCAGGACGACCCCGAGCAGGATCAGCACCGGCACGATCGCGTCGAAGGCCGCCGAGGGCAGCCACAGCAGCAGTACGCCGCCCAGCACGCCACCGAGCAGGGAGGCGCTGCCGAGCCGGAGCAGTCGCGCCCGCTGGCCGCGGAGCTCGGCGCGGTAGCCGATCGCACCCGACAGCGATCCCGGCACCAGGCCGATGGTGTTGGAGACGTTCGCGGTCACCGGCGGGATCCCGAACGCGAGGAGGGTCGGGAACGTCACCAGCGTTCCCGACCCCACCACCGTGTTGATGGTTCCGGCGGCGACCCCCGCGAGCAGGATCGCCACGATCTCGACCGGGCTCACTCGGTGTCGGGGGCCTCTCCGATCGGGTCACCGGGGTCGGTCACCGCTCCGGCCGACGGGTCGCTCACCGGGTCGCTCACCGGGTCGTTCACCGGGTCGCTCACCGGGTCCGGACGCGGCTTGCTCGAGACCCGCGAGGCGCCCTCGGCGGCGGCGATGGCGCTCTGCACCGCCTCGTGGGTGCTGGACAGGGTGGTCTCGATGCTCGGGTCGATCGTCGGAGCCTCCACCCGCTTGCGCGGACCGTCGACCTTGTGCGGGATGCCGGCGACCTCGTGCACCGCGGAGCCGAGGCCCTCCAGCGCGCGGGTGATCTCGGAGGGCACCACCCAGACCTTGTTGGCCGAGCCCTCGGCGATCTTGGGCATCATCTGGAGGTACTGGTAGGCCAGCAGCGCCTGGTCGGGCTGGCCGTCGTGGATCGCCTGGAAGACGGTCTGGATGGCCTGCCCCTCGCCCTGCGCCTTGAGGATGGCGGCCTCGCGGTTGGCCTGGGCGCGCAGGATCAGCGCCTCCCGGTCGCCCTCGGCGCTGAGGATCGCCGCCTGCTTGTTGCCCTCGGCGGTCAGGATGGAGGACTGCCGCTGGCCCTCGGCGGTGAGGATGACGGCCCGCTTGTCACGGTCCGCGCGCATCTGCTTCTCCATCGAGTCCTTGATCGACGGTGGCGGGTCGATCCCCTTGATCTCGACCCGGCCCACCCGCACGCCCCAGCGCCCGGTGGCCTCGTCGAGCACGCCGGAGAGGCCGCGGTTGATGTCCTCACGCGAGGTCAGGGTCTGCTCGAGGTCCATGCCGCCGACGATGTTGCGCAGCGTCGTCATGGTGAGCTGCTCGATCGCGGAGATGTAGTTGGCGATCTCGTAGGTCGCCGAGACCGGGTTGGTGACCTGGAAGTAGATCACCGTGTCGATCGAGACCACCAGGTTGTCCTCGGTGATCACCGGCTGCGGAGGGAAGGACACGACCTGCTCGCGCATGTCGATCATGTAGCGGACCCGGTCGACGAAGGGCGTCACGATGTTCAACCCCGGCTGCAGGGTGTTCTTGTACTTGCCGAAGCGCTCCACGATCCCGGCTCGCGCCTGCGGCACGATCCGGATGGTCTTCGCCAGGACGAGCACGACGAAGAGCGCGAACACCCCGAACAGGATCAGGACTGCTCCGGCCATGATTGGGTTCCCCTCTGGTTCGTTGGTGCGCGGACCCTTTAGGACCCGAGCCTGTGAGCGCGCAGCACGTAGGCCGTGGCGCCCTTGATCTGCACGACGTCGACCAGCGCACCTGGCTCGATGCGGTCGTCCTCGTCGTAGGGTTCGGCGGTCCACTCCTCGCCGTCGATCTTGACCCGCCCGGGGGATCCGTGCGCGAGCTCGCGCAGCACGGTGGCGTGCTTGCCGATCAGGGCGTCGGGTCCGATCTTCAGGTCGGGCCCGCGGTGCAGGCGGCGTACGACGCTGGGCCGGATGGCCCCCAGCAGGCCCACCGCGGAGAGCAGCGCCAGGATCACCTGCAAGAACACCGGCCCGTGCAGCAGCGCGACCACGAAGCCGACCAGCGCCCCACCGGCCAGCATCACGAAGATCAGGTCGAGGCTGACCAGCTCCAGGGCACCCAGGACGACAGCCAGCGTCAGCCAGCTCTCCCACATGTGGTCCCGCAGCCAGTCCATGGGATCGACCCTATCCAACGACCGGGCGGGCCTGTCCCGCTGGAGCTAGGCGTGCCGCCCGGTGCGCCGGCGGGCGGAGTAGCGACCGTCCTCCTCGTGCAGGGTCAGCCGCATCCCGAAGGTCTCGCTGAGCAGCTGCTCGGTCAGCACGTGCGGCAGCGGCCCGGCCGCGGTCACCCGTCCCTCACGCAGCAGCAGGGCGTGGGTGAACCCGGGCGGGATCTCCTCGACGTGGTGCGAGACCAAGATGGTGGCAGGTGAGTTCTCGTCCATCGCGAGGACCGAGAGCGTGGAGACCAGGTCCTCGCGCCCTCCGAGGTCCAGCCCCGCCGCAGGCTCGTCGAGGATGAGCAGCTCCGGGTCGGTCATCAGCGCCCGGGCGATCTGGACGCGCTTGCGCTCGCCCTCGCTGAGGGTGCCGAAGGTGCGGTCGAGCAGCGACTTGGCGCCGACCTCGACGAGCAGCTCCTCGGCCCGGCCGTGGTCGAGGTCGTCGTAGTGCTCGCGCCAGCGGCCCACGACGCCGTACGACGCCGAGACGACCACGTCGCGCACCAGCTCGTGCCGGGGGATCCGCTCGGCGACCGCGGCGCTCGTCCAGCCGATGCGTGGCCGCAGCTCGAAGACGTCGACGGTCCCGACCACCTCGCCGAGGATGCCCACGACGCCCGAGGTCGGGTGGATCTGCGCCGAGCACAGCTGCATCAGTGTGGTCTTGCCCGCACCGTTGGGTCCGAGGATGACCCAGCGCTCGTCCTCCTCCACCATCCAGTCCACTCGGTCGAGCAACGTGGCCTGCCCTCGCCTGACAGAGACGTCTGCGAGCTCGAGAACGGCGTTCAAGGAAACCTCTGTGCTGGATCGGGGACGGATGGTCCGCGAGCCAACCTACCGGTCCCGGCCGCCGCCGTGGCAGCAGTGCCTAGTCTCGTCACCGTGAGCGCCCTCCCTGTCTCCGCCGTGCTGGCCACCTGGCTGGAGGCCTGCCGGCTGGGGCTCGCCGGGCCCGACGACCTCGCCGAGGCCGTCCGGGGCGACGACCCGCGTCACCTCGTCGCCGGGCTGCCCGAGTCACCGGTGCTGGAGCTGCACGAGCTGCCGGCCCGCCTCTCCGGGGTGCCGAGCCTGGCGCTGCCCGCCCCGGGCCACCTGGTCGGGCTCGGCGGACCCGTGGCGCTGAACCTGGCGGCGATCGAGGCCGGGCAGGCGGTCGTCGTCGGCGAGGTCGCTCTGGTGCCCGAGGTGGACGCCCGCACCGTGGTGTGGCGGGCGCACGCCGCCGCGCGGGTGCCGTGGGTCGACGACCGGGAGAGCGCCGTGACCCTGCGCACCACGCTGCTCGAGGTGACCCGCCGGCTGGTGCAGCTCGACGTCGCGAGCTGGCAGCCGGAGATCCCCGACCTGCTGCTCAACCTGCGGCACCGCACGCGGCTCCCGCTGCCACCGGGGTTCGACCCGCGCCGCACCGAGACCGTCGAGCGGGCGGTGCTGTGCCTGGAGATCGTGGCGCTGGCCCGCGACGTCGAGGCGGGGGCGGTGTCGTCGTACGAGATCGACCAGCGGCACGCCGCGCTGGGCGACCTCGACCGGGCCGCGCGGACCGCGCTCGTGGGCGCCTGCTCCGGGCGGGCCTGAGGCCAGATAGCCTCGTCCTGTGCTGGAGGAGAGCCCCGACCAGGTCCCGCGGACCCTGCTGATCACCCTGACCGGCAAGGACCGCCCCGGGGTGACCTCGCTCGTCTTCGACACCCTGGCCCGGTTCGGCGTCGAGGTGCTCGACATCGAGCAGATCGTGCTGCGTCGCCGACTGATCCTCGGGCTGCTGGTGACCACCCCCCGGGACTGGAAGGCCTTGCGGGCAGCCATGGCCGGCGTGGCCGGGCAGCTGGAGATGACCCTGGAGCTCGACCGTGGGGCCGGTGACAACCGCGCCCGGCCGCAGGGCCGCAGCCACGTGACCGTCCTCGGCACCCCACTGAGGTCCGCGGCGATGGCGGCCATCGCCGGCCGGATCGCCGACACCGGGGCCAACATCGACCGCATCGAGCGGATGGCCCGCTACCCGATCACCGCGATCGACCTGCACGTGTCGGGCGTCGAGCCGGACAAGCTCCGGGAGATCCTGGCCCGTGAGGCCGCCCGGCAGGGCGTGGACATCGCCGTCCAGGCGGCCAACCTGCTGCGCCGCAGCATGCGGCTGATCGTGATGGACGTCGACTCCACCCTGATCCAGGGCGAGGTGATCGAGATGCTGGCCAGGCACGCGGGCTGCGAGCCCGAGGTCGCCCGGGTCACCGAGCAGGCGATGCGCGGCGAGATCGACTTCGCCGAGAGCCTGCGCGCCCGGGTCGTCCTGCTCGCGGGCCTCGATGCCGGCGCCCTCGACCTCGTCTACGACGAGCTGGAGCTCTCCCCCGGTGCCCGGACGACGGTGCGCACCCTGAAGCGTCTGGGCTACCGGTTCGCGATCGTCAGCGGCGGCTTCTCCCAGATCACCGATCGGCTCGCCGCCGAGCTGGGCATCGACTTCGCGGCGGCCAACGTCCTCGAGATCGTCGACGGCAGGCTGACCGGGCGCCTCGTCGGCGACATCGTCGACCGGGCCGGTAAGGCCACGGCGCTGCGCCGCTTCGCCGCCCAGAGCGGCCTTCCGGTGGGGGCGACGATCGCGATCGGCGACGGCGCCAACGACCTCGACATGCTCAACGCGGCGGGTCTGGGCATCGCCTTCAACGCCAAGCCGGTCGTGCAGGAGGCGGCGCACGCGGCGGTGAACGTGCCCTACATGGACGCGGTCCTCTATCTGCTCGGTATCAGCCGTGAGGAGATCGAGGCCGCGGACGCCGACGCCGGCATCACCACGCCCGCTCCCCCGGTGTGAGCTCCCGTCCGAGCGCGCCGGACACCGCGTCCAGGTAGAGCCCGGCCATCCGGCGCTGCAGCAGCCGTGCGGCCGGGCCGCCCAGGCGGGTGAACCAGCGCCCCGGCCGTGAGAAGGCGCGCACCTCCACCCAGGTGGAGTCCGCGTCGCGCTCGACGAGGAACGCCTCCTCGCCGCACTCGGGGTGCCCGGGGAGCGTGCCGTAGGCGAACCCGCGCCGGTCCGGCTCCTCGACGACGTAGACGACGCGGGTCGGCGCCCGCAGTCGCACGGGGCCGCAGACGACCACGACCGTCGCCTGCTCCCCCTCACGGGCGTACGCCGACTCCGCGTGCACCTCCAGGCCGGCACCACGCTGCATCCCGAAGCCCAGCACGAAGTCGGCGGCCGTCTCGAAGTCCCCGGGCCCACCCACCCGACGACGCAGTCGCAGAGTCCGCATCGAACCGTCCACCGTGGAGCTGTGCCGGGTCGCCCCGACCTCCTCGTAGGTGTAGTCCCCGGCCACCGTCGCGAGCTCCTCAGCCGTTGCCCACGTGGAAGGCCAGGAGTCGCGCCGTGGCGGCGTCCAGGTCCGCCCAGGCCACCCGCACGTCGAGCACCGCGAGGGCGGCGGTGGGGAAGCCCTCGCTCATCTGGCGGAACGCCTCGGGATCCGGGTCGCCGGAGTCGAGCTGGTGCGCCAGGGAGGCCGCAGCCGGGTTGTGCCCGACGTAGACCACCACCTCGGCGTCGTGGGGGGCGCCGCGCAGCACCTCCAGGACGTGCTCGGGGTCGGCGTTGTACAACGCGTCCTCCACCACGACCTCGGCCGTGCTCCGCATCGCCTGCGCCAGGCTGGCCCAGGTGCCCCGGGCGCGCGCCGCCGAGGAGACGTAGGCGTGGGTCGGCACCAGCTCCTGCTCGGCGAGCCAGACGCCCGCCGCGGCGGCGTCACGACGGCCGCGCGCGGTCAGCTCGCGGCGGTGGTCCTCGGCCGCGAACGGCTCGGCCTTCCCGTGCCGCATCACGATCAACAGTCGCCGTCCCGAGCCGGGCGAATTACCTCGCAAATGGGAAGAAGACGACATCACGTGTCAACTGTGACACCCCTTAGGCTTCCTGTCATGCCCTCCCTGCCCGACTCTGCACCGACCCCTGCCCCACCCCTGCGCCCACCCCTGGGCCGGCCCCCGGGCCAGCCACTGGGCCGACCTCTGGACCGGGGGACCTGCTCGTGATCGGCGGCGCCGAGGACAAGCTCGGCAAACGGGCCATCCTCAAGGAGTTCCTCACCCGGGCCGGGGGCCCCGAGGCCCGGATCGCCGTGGTCCCCACAGCGTCCTCCCTCGGACCCGAGATCGTCGAGGTCTACGCAGCCGTCTTCGGCAGGCTGGGCGCGGCGGAGGTCTACGGCGTCCGCCCGCAGGACCGGACCGAGGCCTCCGACCCCGCGCTGGTCGAGCAGCTGGAGAAGGCGACCGGCATCTTTCTGACCGGCGGCAACCAGCTCAAGCTCAGCAGCGTGGTCGCCGGCACCCCCTTCGGCCAGGCGATCCTGGACGCGCGGGCACGCGGGGTGACCATCGGCGGCACCTCCGCCGGGGCGAGCATCCAGTCCTCGCACATGGTCGCCTTCGGCCCGCCCGGGAGTACGCCGAAACAGCGGATGACCCAGGTCGCGGCCGGGCTCGGCCTGGTCCAGGACTGCGTGATCGACCAGCACTTCGCCCAGCGCAACCGCTACGGCCGGCTGCTGAGCATCGTCGCCCAGAGCCCCCAGTTGCTCGGCATCGGCGTCGACGAGGACACCGCCGCCGTGATCACCTGCGAGGAGGACCACGAGCTCCTCGAGGTCGTGGGCCGCGGCTCGGTGACGATCTTCGACCCCAGCACGATGGTCAGCAACGCCCACGAGGCCCGCGAGCACCGGCCGATCCTCGCCTCCGGGGTGGTGCTGCACGTGCTCCCGGCCGGCTCGCGGTTCGACCTGACCACCAGGGAGCTGGTGCGCACCACCTCGCCCCTGGACCCCGCCGAGGCCGACGAACTGGCGCTGGCCAACCGTGATCTGCGCAAGATGGCCCGTGACATCGCCGCCGGGGACATCTCACCGACCGTCCTCAAGCGCCGCATCGCCCGACGAACCAAGGGAGCACCCGTTGACTGACCGGACCGACGAGCTGACCAGCCTGCGCGGCACGGGCGGTCGCCCGACCGCCGACCTGGCCATCCTCGAGACCCGCGTCTACCGCGGCGCCAACGTCTGGTCCTACGACAAGGCGATCCACCTCGTGGTGGACCTCGGGGTCCTCGAGGACTACCCGACCAACACCCTGCCCGGGTTCACCGACCACCTCCTGGAGACGCTGCCGGGGCTGCGCGAGCACTCCTGCTCGCGCGGTCGGCGCGGCGGCTTCGTGGAGCGGCTGCACGAGGGCACCTGGCTCGGACACGTCGCCGAGCACGTGGCGCTCTCCCTCCAGCAGGTCGTGGGGCATGACATCCGGCGCGGCAAGACGCGGGGGGTCAAGGGCCACAAGGGGCACTACAACATCATCTTCGGCTACGTCGACGAGCAGGTCGGCCTGGAGGCTGCCCGGCTCGCCGTACGCCTGGTGAACCATCTCGTCGAGGCCGACCCGGGCTTCGACTTCACCGACGAGCTGGACGCGTTCATCCTGCGCGCGCAGCGCACGGCGTTCGGTCCCTCGACGCAGGCGATCCTCGACGAGGCGGTCTCCCGCGACATCCCGTGGATCCGGCTGAACAAGCACTCGCTGGTGCAGCTCGGGCAGGGCGTGCACGCCAAGCGCATCCGCGCCACGATGACCTCGGAGACCAGCTCGATCGCGGTCGACATCGCCTCCGACAAGGACCTGACGACCCGGCTGCTCGGCGCTGCCGGCCTGCCGGTGCCCAAGCAGGAGTCGGTGCGTACGGCGGACCAGGCGGTGCGTGCCGCCGACCGGATCGGCTACCCCGTCGTGGTCAAGCCGCTGGACGGCAACCACGGTCGCGGTGTCTGCCTCGACCTGATGGACGAGGCGGACGTGCGCGCGGCCTTCGTCACGGCCGAGGCAGAGTCGCGCCGCGGCTGGGTGATCGTCGAGTCGCTGGTCGTCGGCAAGGACTACCGCTGCCTGATCATCGACGGGCGGATGGCCGCGATCGCCGAACGGGTCCCGGCCTCGGTGACCGGTGACGGCACCAGCACCATCGAGCAGCTCGTCGACACCGCCAACGCCGACCCGCGGCGCGGCGTCGGCCACGAGAAGGTGCTCACCCGGATCAAGATCGACGACGCCGCCGTCGCCCGGGTGCGCGACCAGGGCTTCGCGATGACCGACGTCCCGCCGGAGGGCCAGATGGTCAAGCTCGCGCTCACCGGCAACATGTCCACCGGCGGCATCTCCATCGACCGCACCTTCGAGGCGCACCCGGAGAACATCGAGATCGCCGAGGAGGCGGCCCAGATGATCGGGCTGGACATCGCCGGCATCGACTTCATCTGCCCCGACATCACCCAGCCGGTCCGCGAGACCGGTGGCGCGATCTGCGAGGTGAACGCGGCCCCAGGCTTCCGGATGCACACCCACCCGACGATCGGTGAGCCGCAGTTCATCGCCAAGCCGGTCGTGGACATGCTCTTCCCCCACGGCGCCGCCTCGCGGATCCCGATCGTGGCCGTGACCGGCACCAACGGCAAGACCACGACCAGCCGGATGATCAGCCACATCTTCAAGGGGATGGGCCGCAAGGTCGGGATGACCTCGACCGACGGCGTCGTGATCGACGAGCGCCTGCTGATCCGCTCCGACGCCTCGGGACCCCGCAGCGCCCGGATGGTGCTGCAGAACCCGCGCGTGGACTTCGCGGTCTTCGAGGTGGCCCGCGGCGGGATCCTGCGCGAAGGCCTCGGCTACGAGCGCAACGACGTCGCGGTCGTGCTCAACGTCCAGCCCGACCACCTCGGCCTGCGCGGGATCGACACCGTGGAGCAGCTCGCGGACGTCAAGGCCGTACTCGTCGAGGCGGTGCCGCGCGACGGGCACGCCGTGCTCAACGCCGACGACCCGCTGGTGCGCGACATGCGCCGCAAGTGCTCGGGCCAGGTGGTGTGGTTCTCGATGGCCGAGCCCGGCTCGGAGGAGCGCGACATGATCGACGCTCACTGCCGCCGTGGCGGCAAGGCGCTCGTGCTGCAGCCGACCGACCGCGGCGAGATGATCGTCGTACGCCACGGGGGGCGCGACATGCAGCTCGCGTTCACCCACCTGCTGCCCTCGACGTTCTCGGGCAGGGCGCGGATGAACGTCCAGAACGCGCTCGCTGCGGCAGCCGCCGCGTTCGCCGCCGGCGCACCGCTGCACGACATCCGCCAGGGCCTGCGCACGTTCTCGACCAGCTACTACCTCTCCCCCGGCCGCCTCAACGAGATCGAGGTCAACGGCGTCAACGTGATCATCGACTACTGCCACAACGCGCCGGGCATGCGCATGCTCGGTGACTTCGTGGACCGCGTCGGCGAGAGCCTCGACTCCGGCGTCGAGCTCGGGAAGCCGTCGCGGATCGGGGTGATCGCCACGGCCGGAGACCGCCGCGACGAGGACATGCGCGAGCTCGGCGAGGTCGCGGCCCGGCACTTCGACGTGGTCATCGTGCGCGAGGACGAGGCACTGCGCCGCCGCAGCCGTGGCGAGACCTCCGGCCTCGTGGCCGAGGGCGTGCGCACCGCCATGGACGACGGCGCCCGCTGCAAGCAGGTCGAGGTGATCGTCGAGGAGATCGACGCCGTACGGCACGCGATGAGCCGCGCCAACTACGGCGACCTGGTGATCCTGTGCGTGGACAAGCACCAGGCGGTGATGGCCGAGCTCGAGGAGTGGTCCCCGCACGCCCAGGCCGGGGCCTCACCGGCCGGGGACTCCACCCACGTCGCGGACCCGGACTACACGCCGCCGTCGGAGTCCTGAACGGCCGCCTTCTTGGTGGTCCGGCGCCCGGAGGTCGCCTTCTTCTTCGGCGCGACCGCACCCTCGTCAGTGACGGCCGCCCTGCGGGCGCCTGCCCGCCGCTTGAGCCGCACCCACAGCTCGCCGCGCCCGGCGGAGTTCTGCACGGTCTTGGTCTCCAGGAACGGCTGGTCCTTGACCAGCCCGCTGAGCTTGGCGAAGCCGTAGGTCCGCGGGTCGAAGGACGGGTCGGTGCGGTTCAGGTGGCTGCCCAGGCTCCCCAGCGGCGCCCAGTCGTCGTCGTCGGTGGCGGTGCGGTTCAGTGCGCGGGCCAGCATGCTCTCCAGCTGTCCCTTGTCCCGCACCGGCTCGGGGACGGTGACCTGCTCCGGGACCTCGGGCTGCTCATTGGTCACCGGGCTGCTGCTGTCCTCGCGAAGGACCTCGAGGAAGGTGAACCTGTCGCAGGCGTCCTGGAAGGGCTTGGGGGTCTTGCGCTGGCCGAGGCCGTAGACGGTCATGCCCGACTCGCGCAGCCGCGTCGCCAGCCGGGTGAAGTCGGCGTCGCTGGAGACGATCACGAAGCCGTCGAGGTTGCCCGCGTAGAGCAGGTCCATCGCGTCGATGATCAGCGCGGAGTCGGTGGAGTTCTTCCCGCTGGTGTTGGCGAACTGCTGCATCGGCGAGATCGCGTGCTTGTGCAGCTCGCCCTTCCAGCCGCTCAGCTGTTGCTGGGTCCAGTCGCCGTAGGCCCGCTTGACGGTCAGCGTGCCGTAGCTCGCCAGCTCCTCGAACATCTCGCGGGCCAGCTTGGGCGAGGTGTTGTCGGCGTCGATGAGTACGGCGAGTCGCCGACTGTCGTTGGTCATCCGGAGTCCTCTCGTTGCGTGGGCACCGGACCGGTGCCTCGCATCCCGAACCATGACACCACGCCGCCCACTGCCAGCAGCGACGCGCAGGAGAGCATGGCGAGCCGATACCCGTGCGTGAGCGCGACCGGGTCCTGGTAGTCGGCCCCGACGAGGCCGACGGCCGCGGGCAGCGCCGCCACCGCGAGCAGGCTCCCGGTGCGGGCGACCGCGTTGTTGACCCCGCTCGCGACCCCGGCGTGCCCCTCCGGCGCGGCGGCCAGCACGGCGGTGGTCAGCGGCGCCACCAGCGCGGCGAGGCCCAGCGCGAAGACCACCATCCCCGGGGCCACGTCGCGCAGATAGCTGGCCCTGCCGTCGATCCCGGAGAGCAGGAGCACCCCGGCCGCGCAGGCGAGCGGACCGACGCTCATCAGCAGCCGGGGTCCCGAGACCACGGAGAGCCGCGAGAACCTCGAGGACAGCAGCAGCATCGAGAGGGTCAACGGCAGCGGCGAGAGCCCGGCGGCGAGCGGTGAGAACCCGCCGGTGACCTGGAGCTGGATGACCAGGAAGAACAGCAGCGCTCCCAGCGCACCGTAGACCAGGAACGTCATCAGGTTGGCGGCGGTGAAGACCCGCGAGGCGAACAAGGTGACCGGCATCATCGCGCCCGGGCGGCGTTCGAGCACCACGAAGGCCACGACCGCCGCGACCGAGATCGCCACCAGCCCCGTGAGCGGACCCGCGGCCAGCTCGCGCCACGACGTCAGGGCGTACGTCGTACCTCCCAGCATCACCACCCCGGCCAGGGCACCGCCGACGTCGAAGCGTCGCGGTCCGGAGTCCGCGCCGGCGGGGTCCGACCGGGTCTCGGGGATCGCCGCCCCGAGGGCGATCACGAGCGCGCACAGCGGGAGGTTGATCGCGAAGATCCAGCGCCAGCCGCCGTGGTCGACCAGCAAGCCGCCGAGCAGCGGGCCCACGGCGGCGGCGATCCCGGAGAGTCCCGCCCAGGTGCCGATCGCCGCCGCCCGGTCGACGGGCCGGAAGGTTCCCTGGATGATCGCCAGTCCCCCCGGCACCAGCAGCGCGGCGCAGAGCCCCTGCACCATCCGGAAACCGACCAGCTGGACCGGCGACTGGGCCACCGCGCACAGCGCACTGGCGACCGCGAAGCCGGCGACGCCCAGCAGGTACATCCGTCGGCGTCCGAGCCGGTCGCCCAGCGAGCCCCCGACCAGGATCAAGGAGGCCAGGGTGAGCATGTAGCCGTTGACGACCCACTGCAGCTCGACCAGCGAGGCGCCGAGGTCCTCGCCGATCCTGCGCAGGGCGATGTTGACCACGGTCCCGTCGAGGAGCGCGACCGCCGACCCCAACGTGACGGCGGCCAGCGTGCGCCGGCCCAGCGTCGAGTCGCGTGCGAGCAGCATCGCGGCTCGCTCAGGCTCCATCCGCGGCCCGGCGTACCTTCTGCTGCAGCTGCTCGGGTGAGTCGGCCGTGCCGCCCGCCGCGGCGATCCAGTCGTAGACCTGCTGGCGCTCGGCGTGGCACATCAGCCCGACCACGTCACCGGGCTCGGCCTCGCGCAGCAGGCTCTGGAGCGAGGCCAGCTCGGTGGGGAAGGACTCGATCTCCGTGACGCCCACGCGCGCGGCGCCGGTGCGGAGCAGCGCGTCGAGGCCCTCGATCGTGCGTCCACGCAGGTAGTGCTCCTTGTGCCCGATCGCGACCACGTCGGCGTCCCGGGCCGCGATCTCACCGAGCATCTCGATCAGGTCGTCCTGGCGGTCCCCCACCGCTCCGAGGCCCAGGAGGAGGCGGCGCCCGGGAGCGCGGACACCGCGCATGATCTCGATCATCGCGGTCAGGCCGGCCTCGTTGTGCGCGAGGTCCATCACCACCGAGACCTCGCCGAGGGAGAAGAAGTTCATCCGGCCCGGGTTGTGCTCCGGGTCGGGGCGGAACCCGCGCAGGCCGGTGATCACGTGCGAGCGGTCGATGCCCGCGCCCAGCGCTGCGGAGGCGGCCGCCAGCGCGTTCTCGACGTTGAAGGTGGACAGCCCGCTCAGCGTCATCGGCACGTCCACGACCTCTACGAGGGTCTCGGCGCCGCCGCCGTCGAGGACGGTGATCCAGCCGTCGATCACGGTGGTGGCCCGGCCACCGGTCGCCAGGACCTCCCGGATGGCCGGAGAGTCGGGGTCGCGGGTGAACACCCACGGTCGGGCCGGGGTGGTCAGCCGCATGTTGTAGGCACGCGGGTCGTCGGCGTTGAGCACCGCCCAGCCGGTCTTGCGGGTGATGTGCGGGACCACGGCCTTGACCTCGGCGAGCTGGTCGACGGTGTCGATCCCCTGATGGCCGAGGTGGTCGGCGGTGACGTTGGTGACCACCGAGACGTCGTTGTGGGTGATCCCGATGCCCTTGAGCAGGATCCCGCCGCGGGCGGTCTCGGTGACGGCGAAGTTCACGCCGGGGTGCCCCAGCACCCGTCCGGCACCGGAGGGGCCGGAGTAGTCGCCCGACTCCACCAGCTCGCCGTCGACGTAGATCCCGTCGGTGTTGGACCACCCCACGTGATGGCCCGCCTCGCGCGCGATGTGCGCGACCATCCGGGAGGTCGTGGTCTTGCCGTTGGTGCCGGTCACCGCCACGACGGGGACCCGCGGCCGGATCGTCTGCGGTGCGGGCCCGGGACCGGACTGCCGGACGTGCAGCGCGGCCTCGCGGACGCGCTCGGAGAGGTCCTCGTGCTCGCGGTCGGCGGCCTCCGCGGACGCGGCGAGGCCGTCGAGCACGTCCACGACGGCCTCGCCGAGCGCGCGGGCACGGCTGCGGTCGCGCCAGGGGTAGGCGACCACGATCGTCGTCGGGTCGCTGGTGGTCCGGACGCGTACGCCGAGCCGCGTGGTGCCGGCCTCCCGGGCGATCCGTCGGACCAGTGCGCTGACCAGGCGCACGACCGAGCGCTGCCGGAAGCCGCTGGCGGGGGCGCCCGCCCGGATGGAGCGGATCCCCAGCGCGGCCGCCAGTCGCCGGATGTCGTCCTCGCCCAGGGCGGCGAGCTCGCCGACGTCGAGGGTGAGCTTGATGGCAGCGCGGGGGAAGTACAGGTTGGGCCCCTCGAGGACCCGCAGCTCGACCAGTGCGGTCGCGGGGGCGGTCACGTGGATCGGGGAGCTCAGTCGTCCTCGAGGCGGAAGCCGACCTTGATGCCCACCTGGAAGTGCTCGACGGCTCCGTCCTTGACCTGGCCGCGCACCTCGGTGAGCTCGAACCAGTCGAGGTGACGCAAGGTGTTGGCGGCGCGCTCGACGCCGTTGCGGATGGCCTGGTCGATGCCCTCGGGTGAGGTTCCGACGATCTCGGTGACACGGTAGGTGCGGTTGGACATCAGCCATCTCCTGGTGGGTTCGGGGTGGGTGTGTGGTGGGTGTGGGGTGGGTGTGGGGTGGGTCGACCCAAGGATGTCACGACCGCTCCCCCACCCCACGGGGAGCACTTCTCCTGCGACGTAGGCTGGCAAGGTGGCAGCCTCTGGAAGATCACGACGCGACGACGGGGTCGTCCGGATCACCACCGCGCCGCACAATCCTCAAGACGACATCGACCGCCGGCGTCGGCGCTACGTGATCTCGATGACGATCCGCACGCTGTGCTTCGTCGGCGCGGTCCTCGTCGGTCCGGGCTGGCTGCGCTGGGTGCTGATGGCCGGTGCCCTGCTGCTGCCCTATCTCGCCGTGGTGATGGCCAACAGCGCCAGCCCGCGGATCGACGGCGCCGATCTGGTGCCGCCCTCGGAGCGCCCCAGGGAGCTGGGCCGGTGAGCGGTCCCGACGTACCCCGCTGCTCGGCGAAGGGCTGCCAGCAGGACGCCGTGCACGAGCTGCGGTGGAACAACCCCAAGCTGCACACCCCGGAGCGCCGCAAGGTCTGGCTGGCCTGCGAGGAGCACCGGCAGAGCCTCTCGGACTTCCTCGCCGCGCGGCAGTTCCTGCGCGAGGTCGCGCCGCACCAGCCGCCTTCCTGACCGAGCACGACGCCATCTAGCCAACAGAGCACACTAGATTGACTCTCTGACTAGATGATGTCACGATCTAGTTGTGCAGACGACGACCGAGGTGGGGGCCGACTCCTGGCCCACCGAGTGGCTCCGTGGGGCCCTCGGTGTGTGCGTCGTGCACGTCATCGCCTCCGGACCGACCTACGGCTACGCGATCGCCAGTGCGCTCGCCGACGCGGGTTTCGGCACCGTCAAGGGCGGCACCCTCTACCCCCTCCTCGCCAGGCTCGAGGAGCGGGGGCTGGTCGCGGTCGAGTGGCGCGCCGGCGACGGCGGGCCCGGCCGCAAGTTCTACGCCCTGACAGCCGCGGGCCGCGCCGAGCACAAGCGTCAGTCCGCGCACTGGCTGGACTTCACCGTGCTCACCGACACCTTTCTCAGCCGCCCGGCACCCAACACGCCCCCGAAGGAGCGGTCATGAACATCAAGACCAACACACCCCACATCGAGTCGGACTGGTCCGAAGCGTTCCTGCTCGAGCTCCGGCTCCGCGGTGTCGCAGGCAGTCAGATCGGTGCAGCACTCGCCGAGGTGGAGACGCACTGCGCCGAGAGTGGTGAGACGGCGCACGCCGCCTTCGGCGACGCCCGGTCCTACGCCACCGCGCTGGAGCTGTCCTCCTCGCCGGACCGGACGGTCTCGCTACGCGACGAGCTCCCCTCCCTGGGGCTCGGCATGGGCGGCATGCTGCTCACTCTCGCTGCAGTCGGCGCCTGGCGTTCCGGCACCGGAGTCCACGTCACCGGGGGATCCGTCGCGGTGCTGGCGATCCTCGTCGGTGGCACTGCACTGGTCGTCAGGTACGCCGCGCCGCTGATGCGAGCGCTCGCGACCAACATGTGGCTTGCGATCGTCTTCGCCGTGGCCCCGGTGGCGCTCTTCGTGTCCGTGCTCCTGGTGTTCGGCAAGACCGTGCTTCTGACCGTGCCGATGGCCACAGGACTCGTGGTCGGGTTGCTGGCCCTCGGCGTCAGCACGTTTCTGGCGCTTCGTCGGGCCGGCTCACTTGAGGACCCGGTGGTCGGGCCGCCGCAGGCCGGTGGCGCCGGCACCCTGGACACCTCATCGACCCTGGATCGGATCGGCGGCAAGCTCACGCCGTGGCTCTTCCTGCTGCTCACCGCCCTGATGTGCCTGCCCCTTCTCCTGCTCTGAGGATCACCAGCTCGTTGCCTGCTGGGTCGGCGATCAGCCGGCGTTCCTCCGGCTCCTCCAGGAGCGTGCCCCCCCGGCTGCGAGGGTCGTGGCGAGACGCGTCTGCGCGAGGCCCGACGGGGTTGCCAGCGCTTTGAAACGGGGGTGACGACGAGGGGTTCGTGCGGGAGACTCGCGGCCGTGGAGATCAGTGCCGAGACAGTGCGACGGTTGGTCAAAGAACAGCTACCCCAGTGGGGGGACCTCCCGGTGTCGCCGGTGCTCGAGCACGGCAACGACAACCGCACGTTCCGACTCGGCGACGACCTGGCCGTGCGTCTGCCCAGCGCCGAGGGCTACGTGGCCGGCGTCGCGAAGGAGGACCGCTGCCTCCCGGTGATGGCGGCCCACCTGAGCACCGAGGTGCCTGTGCCCGTCGCGACCGGGGTGCCCGGGGCCAACTACCCGTTCCCGTGGTCGGTGCGGCGCTGGATCACCGGGACCGCACCCGAATGCGATCCCGGACTCGACCGGGCCGGTCTCGCCGAGGACCTCGGGCTGTTCCTGCGCGAACTGAGGTCGGTCCCGCGTGGCGACGGCCCCTTGGCGGGAGCACATTCCTTCTTCCGCGGGACTCATCCCAGCGTGTACGGCGACCAGGTCCAACAGGCACTCGTGCGGCTCGCGGACCAAGTCGAGGTGAAGACCTGCCAGGCCACGTGGAAGGAGGCCGTGCGCACGGCATGGCCGGCGGATCCGGTCTGGTTCCACGGAGATGTGGCCTCCGGGAACCTGCTCACCGACGGGGGGCGCTTGGTCGCCGTGATCGACTTCGGTACCTGCGGTGTGGGTGACCCAGCGTGCGATCTCGTGATCGCTTGGACCCTGTTCACCCAAGCCGAACGCGGCATCTTCCGAGATGCCGTGGGACTGCCCGACGACGCGTGGGCCCGTGGCCGCGGATGGGCGCTGTGGAAGGCGCTGACGACGCTGTGCCACCCGACCAGCCCCTTGTACGCGCAGCAGGCACGCGCACTCGACGAACTGATGGCGGAGCGAGGCGCCTGACGCGGACCGAGGTCGTCTCGCCGGCGACGGGTCAGTCGTGGGGCTTCCACAGTGCGTAACCGAGAGCCGCGAAGAGCAGCATCCAGACCGTGATCGCGAGGCGCGCGAGGATGAACGGTCCCATCATCGCAGGCACCATCGGGACGAACACGAAGATTCCGGCCACCAGCACCACGGCCCCTCGCCATCCGGTCCACTTCCCCCGGCGGCGGACAGCGACGCCGGCGAGGATCAGTCCCACACCCACCGCCACGCTGGAAACCCCGTAGAGCACGTCGATAAGACCGGTGCCCTCGCCGGGATAGGTCGAGTTGCGTGCTCTGAGGGCGATCAGCTCGGTGACCGCCAGCAGTGCCATGCCCGCGACGGCTAGGCCGGTGCCCCAGCGTGCTCCGCGACCCTGGGTCATCACCCCCGCACGGGCGAGTGCCGCGATGCCAGCGACAAGCCCGAGGTGCTGGACGAAGAACCAGATCTGGATGAGGGTGAATCCATCGGCCGTGAGCGGATAGCTGAACATGTTCTCGGACACCTGGGCCGGGTAGACCGACAAGAGGATGCCGCTCGCGGCTCCGAGGACGCCGACCGCGAAGCAGAGCGCCCCGGCGCGGCTCACCCAGACGCGAACTGTGGTGGCGGGCACCGCGGCCGCCTCGATGTGGGTCATGGCCATCGCTCCTCTCGCTCCGAGAGCAACGCTCCGAGCGCAGTGTGCTAGAAACTATTCAGGTAACCTGAATACTCTTCGGATCCGGAGTTGTCAATGGCGCATGAACCGAACACGATCTCGATGCTCGGCCAGGCCTACAGCCTGCTGGGTTTCCAGATCGTCGACGGCGTGGTCGGGGCCGGTTATCCGCAGAAACCCAAGCACTCGGCCGTCTTCGCCCAGATCTCTCCCGACGGTTCCCGGCTCACCGAACTCGCACGCAAGGCCAACATGACCCCGCAGTCCATGGCCGAGCTCGTGGACGAGCTCGTCGACATGGGGTACGTCGTACGTCGCCCGGACCCGGCCGACGGCAGGGCCAAGCTCATCGTGCTCACCGAGCGTGGGCGAGACGCCGTGGCAGCCGGCCGGCAGACGATCGAAGGCCTGGAAGCACAGGTGTCGGCGGTCCTGGGTGAGCGCGGACATCGCGAGCTCCGGCGACTGCTGACGATGCTGCTCGACGCCGCGGACGCTTGACGCGGGCCTCAGCCTCTCGGACTTCCTCGCCGCGCGGCAGTTCCTGCGCGAGGTCGCGCCGCACCAGCCGCCTTCCTGAGTGCCGGCTCAGCCGCCGATGGCCGACATCGGCCGGGTGGGCTGCAGGAAGCTGGTGTCGTTGATGCCGTGCCCGGGACGCTTGGTCATCATCGCGAGGCGCCACTGGTCGGCGATCTCGTCGTCGGATGCCTCACTGCGCAGTGCCCGTCGCAGGTCGGACTCCTCGCGGGCGAACAGGCAGTTGCGCACCTGCCCGTCGGCAGTCAGCCGGACCCGGTCGCAGTCGCCGCAGAACGGCCGTGTCACCGAGGCGATCACGCCGACCCGGGCCGGTCCGCCGTCGACGAGGAAGGTCTCGGCGGGCGCGCTGCCACGGTGCTCGGGGTCGGGGGTCAAGGTGAACTCGGTCTCCAGCGAGGCCAGGATCTCCTCGGCAGTCACCATGCCGTCGCGGGACCAGCCGTGCTGGGCGTCGAGCGGCATCTGCTCGATGATCCTCAGCTGGAAGTCGTGCTCGAGGCACCACCGGAGCAGCTCGGGGCCATAACGGTCGTTGACCCCGCGCATCAGCACCGCGTTGACCTTGACCGGTGTCAGGCCGGCCTCCTTGGCGGCGGCCAGGCCGGCCAGGACGTCGTCGAGGCGGTCGCGGCGGGTGATCTGCTCGAAGACGTCGCGGCGGATCGTGTCCAGGCTGACGTTGACCCGGTCGAGGCCGGCCGCGGCCAGTGCGCTCGCCGTGCGGGCCAGCCCGAGCGCGTTGGTGGTCAGCGAGACCTCCGGCGACGGGGAGAGCTCCTTGGTGCGGCGTACGAGGTCGGGCAGCCCGCGTCGCAGCAACGGCTCGCCGCCGGTGAAGCGCACCTCCTCGATGCCGAGCTGCTCCACACCGATCCGGACCAGGCGCACGACCTCGTCGTCGGTGAGGGTCTCCTCCGTCGGCAGCCAGTCCAGGCCCTCGGCGGGCATGCAGTAGTTGCAGCGAAGGTTGCAGCGGTCGGTCAGTGAGACCCGAAGGTCCGTGGCCGTCCGGCCGTAGCTGTCGACCAGTCCGGTGGCAGCGTCGGTTCCCGAGCTCGATGCGTTCACCTGGCCAGCATAGGTGGCGTGTGGAGAGAGCGCCTACGCTCGCGTCGTGCGATTCCTGCTGAGCCGACGCTGGCTGCTCTTCGCCGCCACCGTGGTGCTCCTCGCGTGGCTGGCGGTGCGCCTGGGCGAGTGGCAGTTCCACCGGCTCGAGGAGCGCAAGCAGTCCAACGCCCTGGTCTCGCGCAACCTGGAGGCCGACCCCGTCCCGCTGGCGGAGGTGATGAGCCCGGACGAGGCCCCCAGCGCCGAGGACGAGTGGCGCCTGGTGCGGGTGACCGGCACCTGGGACGACGCGAACACCGTCGTGTTGAAGTACCAGACCCGCGACCAGTCCGCGGGGGTCGACCTGGTCACCCCGCTCGTGACCGACAGCGGCGCCGCCGTACTGGTCGATCGCGGCTGGGTGCGCTCCACCAACACCGTCGCGCGCCCGGAGCTGCCGCCGGCGACGCCGGGAGAGGTCACGGTCACCGGGTGGGTACGCCGGGACGCGACCGGTGACGCGACCCGGATCGACCGGCTCTCGACCCGGGCGATCTCGTCCCGAGCGGCGGCCGCCGTGGTCCCCTACCCGCTCTACCGGGGCTTCCTCGACCTCCAGCAGCAGGACCCGCCGCCCGCCACCGAGCTGCAGCCCGCAGAGCTGCCCGACCACGCCGGCAACGGGCCGCACTTCTTCTACGGCCTGCAGTGGTGGTTCTTCGGTGCTCTGGCCGTCTTCGGCTTCTTCTACCTGGCCTTCGACGAGTGGCGCCAGCGCCGTCGCGGGGGCTCAGAGCGCCCGGAGCTTCCCGCCGTCGACCGGGAGCATCACGCCGGTCACGAACGATGAGAACGGGCTGAGAGGAAGGCCCCGGCTGCGGCGAACTCCTCGGGCCGGCCGTAGCGCCCCAGCGGGATCCCGGTGACGCCGGACCCGGGCGCGGGCCGTTGGAGATCGCCATGCTGGCCAGCGGACCGACCTATGGCTTGTAACGCGGTGTTCGTGCTGCTGTGCACGCCGCCGGCGGGGCAGGAAGCAGCACGAACACCGCGTTACAAGCGGTTTGTCCGGTCCCACGCCGGGCTGCGCCTACGGGGTGGGCGCGGAGGCGTCCTCCTGGAACTGGGTCCGGTAGAGCTGGGCGTAGGTGCCGCCCTCCACCAGGAGCTCCTCGTGGGTGCCGCGCTGCACGATCCGGCCGTCCTCGACCACGAGGATCTGGTCGGCGTTGCGCACCGTGGAGAGCCGGTGGGCGATCACCAGCGAGGTGCGCCCCTCCAGGGCCTCGTCGAGGGCCCGCTGTACGGCGTACTCGGACTCGGAGTCGAGGTGGGCCGTGGCCTCGTCGAGCACGACGATGCCGGGTGCCTTGAGCAGGAGCCGGGCGATCGCGAGCCGCTGGCGCTCACCCCCGGAGAGTCGGTAGCCGCGGTCGCCCACCACGGTGTCCAGCTCGTCGGGCATCGAGCGCACCAGGGTGGCGATCCGGGCCGACTCCAGGGCCGCCCAGATCTGGTCGTCGCTGACGCCCGGGGCGGCGTAGAGCAGGTTCTCCCGGATGGTGTCGTGGAACATGTGCGCGTCCTGGGTGACGTAGCCGACGGCGTCCTCCAGGGACTGCAGGGTCACGTCGCGGACGTCGTGCCCACCGACCCGGACCTCTCCCCCGCTGACGTCGTAGAGTCGCGCCACCAGGTGCGTGATCGTGGTCTTGCCGGCACCGGAGGGGCCGACGAGGGCGACCATCTGGCCCGGCTCCGCGGTGAAGCTGACGTCGTGCAGCACCTGCCCCGACTCGCGCTTCTCCACCCGCGCGACGGTCTCCAGGCTCGCCAGCGACACCTCGTCGGCCCGCGGGTAGGTGAACTGGACCTGGGCGAACTCGACCTTGGAGGCGCCGGGTGCCAGTGCCACGGCGTCGGGCCTCTCGGCGACCGTGGAGGGCAGGTCGAGGACCTCGAAGACCCGGTCGAAGCTGACCAGCGCGGTCATCACGTCGACGCGGACGTTGGAGAGGCCCTGCATCGGGCCGAGCAGCCGCAGCAGCAGCGTGGCCAGCGCGATCAGCGTCCCCGGGGAGAGGCTGCCGCTGATCGCCAGCGCCCCGCCGATGCCGTAGACCAGGGCCGTCGCCAGAGCAGGGACCAGCATCATCGTGGCCACGAAGACCCGGCTGATCAGGGAGATCTTGACGCCGAGGTCGCGGACCACGCCGGCCTTGACGGCGTACTTCGCGTCCTCCTCGTCGCGGCGGCCGAACAGCTTCAGCAGCAGTGCCCCGGCCACGTTGAAGCGCTCGGTCATCATGTTGCCGAGGTCGGCGTTGCCGTCCATCTGCCGGCGGGTCAGGCCGCTGATCCGCTTGCCGACCCAACGCGAGGCGAGCAGGAGCAGAGGGAACAGCGCGAGGCACGCGACGGTGACCTGCCAGCTCAGCGCCAGCATCGTGATCCCGACGACGACCACGCTGATCGAGTTCGAGACCGTGCTCGAGAGCGTCGAGGTGAAGGCGCGCTGCGCGCCGATCACGTCGTTGTTCAGACGCGAGACCAGGGCGCCGGTCTGCGTGCGGGTGAAGAAGGCCAGCGACATCCGCTGCACGTGCGCGAAGACCCGGGTGCGGAGGTCGAAGATCAGGCTCTCCCCGATCCGCGAGGACAGGTAACCCGAGCAGACGCCGAGAGCGGCGTCCAGCACCGAGACCAGCGCCATCGCGGCCGCGAGCCACACCACCAGCCCGAGGTCCTTGCCGATCACGCCCTCGTCGAGGAGCTTCTTGACCAGCAGCGGGTTGGCCACGACCAGGCTGGCGTCGGCGATCACGAAGACCAAGAAGCCGAAGATCAGCCGCTTGTGCGGTACGGCGAACCCGGCGATCCGTCTCACGGTCTCGCGGGTGAGCTTCTGCTCGACCACCGAAGGGTCGGTCCGCATGGAACGCATCATCACTCCGGGATGCATCGAGCTCATCGGCTCCCCTTCCTCTGCCGGATCTGACCCGGTGCTGCTGGCGAGACCTCAGGCCCCGCCGACGATGTCGCGGAAGCGCCGGAGCTGTGCACGACGCTCCGCGAGCCGCTGGCTGTCGAGGTCGAGGGCCCCGGCCTGCTGGAGCAGGGCCTTGGTCTCCCGAACGGCTCCCGCACTGCTGGCGAGGACCGCCCCGACGAGGTCAGCGGTGGTGGCGTCGAGCTCTGCACGGGGTACGACGACGGTGGCGATGCCCAGGTGCTGGGCCTCGTCGGCCTCGACGAACCTCGCGGTGGCGCAGATCTCCAGCGCCCGCGAGTAGCCAACAAGCTCCACGAGCGGTTTTGTTCCCGCCAGGTCCGGGACCAGGCCGAGCGCCGGCTCCTTCATGCAGAACCTGGCATCGTCGGCGACCACCCGCAGGTCACAGGCGAGCGCCAGCTGGAAGCCGGCGCCGATCGCGAAGCCCTGCACCGCGGCCACCGTGACCACGTGCGGGTCCGAGAGCCAGGTGAACCCGCGCTGGTAGCCGTCGATCGCGTCCAGGACCGTCTGGTCGTCGCGCTGCATCAGCTCGCGCACGGACTCCTCGCCCTCGAGGCCCTCGGCGCTGAGCAGCCGGGTGTCGATCCCGGCCGAGAAGGACTCCCCGGCCCCGCGCAGCACCACGACCCGGACGTCGTCGGGAAGGCCCTGCCCGATCGCCTCCAGGGTGTGCCACATCCGGGGGGTCTGGCTGTTGCGGCGCGACGCCTTGTCGAGGGTGACGGTCAGGACGGGGCCCTCGACGGTGACCGCGAGCCCGGCCCCCTGGAGCTCTGCGTCGGTGGGGAGGGACATGGCTCGAACTCTAGGCTGGAGCCGATCGCGTGACGTTGGGGCCCCGAGGTAGTTGACTGGCGGGTCATGAGCGACGAGACCGACATCGACGAGTCGGGCCCGGGCACCCTCCTGCGGTTCCTCCGGGTCACGGTGCTGGTGGTCGTCGTGCTGGTGGTGGCCTTCCTCGGCGGCGGTGGGTGGTACTTCTCCGGGCTGATCCACGCCGACGGGCTCGAGGTGAAGCCCTACCCGGACCCGAACAACCTGGCCCTGACGCCCGCAGCCCCGGGCACGCTGTCCATCGAGGTCAACGACGAGCTCGAGCTCGAGATGCTGGATGCGCCCTCGACCTTCGGGGTGGAGTGGAACGGCGGCTACGGCCAGGTCTCCGGGCCGGTGGTCAGCAGCGACGGCGACGTCGTCGTACGCCGCTTCTCGGTGCTGGCCGGCGCACCGCCGGAGACCGACTCGACCGGCAACCTGGAGGTCGCCGCGTTCCCCGACGACCCCCGCTTCGCGCTGGGCCTGACCGCCACCGAGGTCGACGTCACGGCGCCGCTGGGCACCTTCCCGGCCTGGTTCGTGCCCGCGAAGACCCCGACGCAGGACACCTGGGCGATCCTGGTGCACGGCAAGGGCGGCAGCCGCGCGGAGATGTACCGGCTGGGCCGGAGCACCGTGGCGGCATCGCTGCCGACCCTGGACATCACCTATCGCAACGACGAGGGACTCCCTCAGGACCCCTCGGGTCTCTACCAGTTCGGCAGGACCGAGTGGAGGGACCTCGCGGCGGCGGTCGACTACGCGGCCGAGCAGGGCGCGAAGCGGGTGGTGCTCGGGGCGAGCAGCATGGGCGGCGGGATCGTGGCCTCCTACCTGCGCCACCGCAAGAGCGGCGACGGCCCCGAGGTGGTGGGGCTGATCCTCGACTCCCCGATGCTCGACTTCGGGGAGACCGTGCGCTTCGGGGCCAGCCAGCTCGAGGTGCCGGTGATCGGGCAGGTGCCGGCGGTGCTGGGCTGGTCGGCGCAGCGGATCGCAGCCCTGCGCTACGACATCGACTGGAACGCCGTGGACTACCTCTCCGACACCTCCTGGCTGACGATGCCGGCCCTGGTCTTCCACGGCACGGCCGACACCACCGTGCCGATCTCGACCAGCCGGCAGCTGAAGTCCCAGCACCCCACGGACGTGACCCTGGTGGTCACCAAGGGGGCCGAGCACGTGCGCTCGTGGAACTCCGACCCCGCTACCTACGACGCGGCCGTGCAGGAGTTCCTCGGCGGGTTCTGAGCCGTTCGCCGCGGATCAGGCCAGGGAGACCAGGTCGGCGTAGTCCGGGGTCCACAGGTCCTCGACCCCGTCGGGCAGGATCAGCACCCGGTCGGGCTCGAGGGCGTGCACCGCGCCCTCGTCGTGGGTGACCAGCACGATCGCGCCGGCGTAGCCGCGGATCGCCGCCAGCACCTCCTCGCGGGAGGCTGGGTCGAGGTTGTTGGTGGGCTCGTCGAGCAACAGCACGTTGGCGCTGGAGACGACCAGGATCGCCAGCGCCAGCCGAGTCTTCTCGCCACCGGAGAGCACCCCGGCCGGCTTGGTGGCGTCGTCGCCGGAGAACAGGAACGACCCGAGCACCGAGCGCGCCTCGGTGTCGGTGAGCTGCGGCGCGGAGGCGTGCAGGTTCTCCAGCACGGTCATCCGGACGTCCAGGGTCTCGTGCTCCTGGGCGTAGTAGCCGACCTTGAGCCCGTGACCGGGGTGGATCTCGCCGGTGTCGGCGAGGTCGACGCCGGCGAGCATCCGCAGCAGCGTGGTCTTCCCGGCACCGTTGAGGCCCAGGATCACCACCCGGCTGCCCTTGTCGACGGCGAGGTCGACGTCGGTGAAGACCTCCAGGGACCCATAGCTCTTGGAGAGTCCGGTGGCCATCAGGGGCGTCTTGCCGCATGGCGCGGGCGAGGGGAACTTGATCCGGGCGACCTTGTCGCTCTTGCGCTCGCCCTCGACGCCCTCCATCAGCCGCTCGGCGCGCTTGAGCATCGACTGCGCCGCCTGGGCCTTGGTGGCCTTGGCGCGCATCTTGTTGGCCTGGTCGGTGAGCGTCTTGGCCTTGTTCTCGGCGTTCGACCGCTCCCGCTTGCGGCGCCGCTCGTCGGTCTCGCGCTGGGCGAGGTAGGCGGACCAGCCGATGTTGTAGATGTCGATCACGGCACGGTTGGCGTCGAGGTGCAGCACCTTGTTGACGCACGCCTCGAGCAGGCCCACGTCGTGGCTGATCACCACCAGGCCGCCCTTGAAGTTGCGCAGGAACTCCCGCAGCCACGCCACCGAGTCGGCGTCGAGGTGGTTGGTGGGCTCGTCGAGCAGCAGGGTCTCGGCACCGGAGAACAGGATCCTGGCCAGCTCCACCCGTCGGCGCTGGCCACCCGAGAGCGTGCGCAGCGGCTGGCCGAGGAGCCGCTCCTCGATGTTCAGCGACGCGGCGATCTGGGCCGCCTCCGCCTCGGCGGCGTAGCCCCCGGCGGCGTGCAGTGCGGCGTCGGCGCTCTCGTAGCGCCGCATCCCGCGGTCCCGCGTCGCGGGAAGGTCGCTGCCCATCTCCACCTCGGCCTCCCGCAGGCGGCGTACGACGACGTCGAGGCCGCGGGCCGCGAGGATCCGGTCGCGGGCGAGCACCTCCGGGTCACCGATGCGCGGGTCCTGGGGCAGGTAGCCGACCGAGCCGGAGGAGACGACCTCGCCCGCCGCGGGCAGCGCCTCGCCGGCCAGGATCTTGGTCAGTGTCGTCTTGCCGGCGCCGTTGCGCCCGACGAGTCCGACCCGGTCACCGCTGGCGACACGGAAGGACACGTCCTCCATGAGCAGGCGTGCACCAGCACGGACCTCGAGCTTGGACACAGTGATCACGGGGGTTACGGGCTCTCATCAAGGTTCGGGGGGCCGACACCGTCTCGACGACATGGTCGCGACTGACGGGTCTCGGCGGCGCACATGGGCGCGGGTCGTGGCTAGTCTACGAGCCCACGGCGGGCGAAAGGGACACACCATGCGTTTCAACCCGAAGGCCAGGATCGACCAGAGCCAGGTCCAGACCCGTCGCGGGGGCGGGGGACGTGGTGGGGCCGCGCGCCTGCCGATGCCGCGCGGCGGTGGCGGGAAGCTCAGCCTGACCGGGGTCCTGGTCGTGATCGCGCTGGTCGTGCTCGCCCAGTGCATGGGGCTCGACCTCGACAGCGGGTCCTCCAGCGCCGGGGACACCCAGACCCAGAACACGTGTCGGACCGGCGCCGACGCCAACAAGTCCGACGCCTGCGCGGTGGACCTGTTCACCACCTCGGTGCAGAACTACTGGAAGAAGGAGTACCCCCGCCAGACCGGGAAGGCGTACGACGTCGTGCAGACCGTGCGCTTCGAGGGGTCCACCAGCTCCGCGTGCGGCCAGGCCAGTGCCGACATGGGGCCGTTCTACTGCCCCAACGACGCGCTGGTCTACCTCGACAGCACCTTCTTCGACGACATGCTCGAGGGCGAGCTCGGTGCCAGGGGCGGACCGTTCTCGATCGGCTACGTCGTGGCCCACGAGTACGGCCACCACGTCGAGGACCAGCTCGGCGTGCTGGGCCGGATCCGCACCCAGCAGGGCCCCAGGAGCGACGCTGTCCGGGTGGAGCTGATGGCCGACTGTCTGGCCGGGATGTGGGCGAAGGGCGCCCAGGAGACCGTCGACGCCGACGGGCAGGCGATCATCGCCGACCTGACCCAGGACGACATCCGCCGTGCCATCGACGCGGCCGAGGCCGTGGGCGACGACCGGATCCAGAAGCGCAGCTCCGGACGGGTGAACACCGAGTCGTTCACCCACGGCTCGGCCAAGCAGCGCGTGCGCTGGTTCAACATCGGCCTGAGCAAGGGCACCATCAAGAGCTGCGACACCTTCGCCACCGACAACTTGTGACCGTCCGGTAGCGACCCGTGTCGCCGCGAGGCCGCCTCGTTGGGACACAATGACCCGCATGTCAGTCCAGTCCGAGACCCTCGAGATGTCCTCCAGCATGCTGGCCGAGCTGCGGGAGCAGGTGCTCGAGCGCGGGGAGCCCCTCGCCGAGCCGCAGATCCTCGCCGTGATGCAGAGCGCCGACGACCTCCTCCCCGACCTGCTCGCGCTCGCCCACGACGTGCGGATGAAGTGGTGCGGCCCCGAGGTCGAGGTCGAGGGGATCGTCTCGATCAAGACCGGCGGGTGCCCCGAGGACTGCCACTTCTGCAGCCAGAGCGGCCAGTTCACCTCGCCGGTGCGCTCGGTGTGGCTGAACATCCCCGAGCTGGTCAAGGCCGCGGAGCAGACCGCCGCGACCGGTGCCAGCGAGTTCTGCATCGTCGCCGCGGTGCGCGGGCCCGACGAGCGGCTGATGACCCAGATGCGTGCGGGCGTCAAGGCGATCAAGGAGGCCGTGGACATCGAGGTCGCGGCCTCGCTGGGCATGCTCACCCAGGAGCAGGTCGACGACCTGGTCGACATGGGCATCCACCGCTACAACCACAACCTCGAGGCGGCTCGCTCCTACTTCCCGCAGGTGGTGACCACGCACTCCTGGGAGGAGCGGTGGGAGACCTGCGAGATGGTCCGCGCCTCCGGCATGGAGCTGTGCTGCGGCTGCCTGGTCGGGATGGGCGAGAGCGTCGAGCAGCGGGCCGAGCTCGCCGCCCAGCTCGGTGAGCTCCAGCCCGACGAGGTCCCGTTGAACTTCCTCAACCCGCGGCCGGGCACGCCGTTCGGCGACCTGCCGCTGATGGACAGCAAGGACGCGCTGCGCACGATCGCCGCGTTCCGGCTGGCGCTGCCCCGCACGATCCTGCGCTACGCCGGCGGGCGGGAGCTCACCCTCGGCGACCTCGGCACCCGCGAGGGCCTCCTCGGCGGCATCAACGCCGTGATCGTCGGCAACTACCTGACCACCCTGGGCCGCGACCCGGCCGAGGACCTCGCCCTGCTCGAGGACCTCAAGATGCCCATCAAGGCCCTGAGTGAGTCCCTCTGAGCGGCCCGCGGTGAGCGAGCCCCGCGGCGACGAGCTCGGCGCGGGATCCTACTGCGGGCACTGCGGGGTCGGGCTCACCGAGCGCGACCACGGGCGCTGCCGCAGGCTGCTCGACCTCGAGCCGCCGCGCTACTGCACGCACTGCCGCCGGCGGATGGTGGTGCAGGTGGTCCCGCGGGCGTGGACGGCCACGTGCGTCGAGCACGGGACCCTCCACGGTGCCTGAGGACGCCTCGCTGCTCGGGTTCGACCGCGAGCACCTCTGGCACCCCTACTCCTCGCTGACCCGGCCGGCGCCGGTCCACGAGGTCGAGTCCGCGAACGGCGTACGCCTGCGGCTGCGGCGCGACGGGGCCACCGTCGAGGTGGTGGACGCGATGTCGTCGTGGTGGTGCGCGGTCAACGGGTACGCCGTCCCGGAGCTGGACGCCGCTGCCACCGGGCAGCTGGGCCGGATGTCGCACGTGATGTTCGGCGGGCTGACCCACGAGCCGGCCGTCGAGCTCGGCCGGCGACTGGTCGACCTCGTGGGCCTGCCGCACGTCTTCCTCGCCGACTCCGGGTCGGTCTCGGTCGAGGTGGCGATGAAGATGGCCTGGCAGGCCCACGCGACCGGCGCCGGGCTGCACCGCACCCGCTTCTTCACCGTGCGCGGCGGCTACCACGGCGACACCTTCTCGCCGATGAGCGTGTGCGACCCCGAGGGCGGCATGCACTCGCTCTACGGGGGCCTGGTCCCCGAGCACGTCTTCGCACCACGCCCGCCGGCCGGGGTGGACCGGGCCGCCGACGACCCCGACGTCCTGGACTGGCAGCGACGGACTCGCGCGCTCTACCGGGAGCACGCGGACGAGATCGCGGCCGTGATCGTGGAGCCGGTGCTCCAGGGCGCCGGCGGGATGTGGATGTGGCCGGCGGTCTGCGTCGACTTCCTGACCCGGCTGGCCCACGAGCACGGCGCCCTCGTGATCCACGACGAGATCGCGACCGGACTGTGGCGCACCGGTCCCGCACTCGCCGCGCACCACGGCACCGAGCGCCCCGACATCGTCTGCGTCGGCAAGGCGCTCACCGGCGGCTACCTGACACTGGCCGCGGTGCTGTGCACCGGCGAGGTCGCGCGCCGCGTCAGCGACTCCCCCGCCGGCGCGATGATGCACGGGCCGACGTTCATGGGCAACCCGCTCGCGTGCGCGGTCGCCGTCGCCAACCTCGACCTGCTCGCGGCCCGTGACGCCGCCGCGTTGGTGGCGCGCGTCTCCACCGAGCTGGCGGCCGGGCTGGCCCCGGCCCGCGAGCTGGCCGCGGTGTCCGACGTCCGCGTCCTCGGCGCGGTGGGCGTGCTCGAGCTGGACCGGCCCGTCGACGTCGCGCGGGTGACCGAGGCGGCACTGGACCGCGGCGTATGGGTCCGGCCGTTCCGCAACCTCGTCTACACGATGCCGCCCTACGTCGCGACCTCCGAGGACGTCGCCACCATCACCGGCGCGCTGGTGGGCGCGGTCGCCCAGGTGCACCCGTGACCGGCTTCGAGGACTGGCTGGCCGCCCAGGCCGCGGCCCGTGAGCAGGCCGGCCTGACCCGGCGCCTGGTCACCCGGCACCCCGCCGACCCGGTGGTCGACCTCGCGGGCAACGACTACCTCGGCCTCTCCCGGCACCCGGACGTGGTCGAGGGAGCCGTGGCCGCGGCCCGGGAGTACGGCGGCGGCGCCGCCGCCTCGCGGCTGGTCACCGGGACCCTGCCCGTCCACGACCGGCTCGAGCAGGCCCTGGTGGACTTCACCGGCTTCCCGGCCGCGCTGGTGCTCTCCACCGGCTACCACGCCAACCTCTCCGCGGTCTCCGCGCTCGCGGACGCCGACACGCTGATCGTCTCGGACGCGCACGTGCACGCCTCGATGATCGACGCCTGCCGGCTGACCCGGGCGCGGGTGCAGGTGGTGGCCCACAACGACGTCGCCGCGGTGGACGCTGCCCTGGCCGGCCGTCCGGAGGCACGGGCGCTGGTGCTCGTCGAGACGGTCTACTCCGTGCTCGGCGACGCCGCCCCCGTGGACGCACTGGCCGAGGTGTGCGCCGCACGCGGAGCGGTTCTCGTCGCCGACGAGGCCCATGCTCTCGGTGTCTCCGGCGTCGACGGACGCGGGCTGCTGCACCAGGCCGGGCTCGGTGGCCGTGGTGACGTGGTGGCCACGCTCACCCTGAGCAAGTCGCTGGGCGCCCAGGGCGGAGCGGTGCTGTGCTCGCCGGCGGTGCGCGAGCACCTGGTCAACCGGGCCCGCCCGTTCATCTACGACACCGGGCTCGCCCCCGCCGCCGCGGGGGCCGCGCTGGCCGCCCTGCGCGTCGTGGAGGCCGAGCCGGAGCGGGTGGCCCGCGTCAACGAGGTCGCCGCGACGCTCGCCGGGGCCTGCGGCGTCTCCCGGCCGGGCGGCGCGGTGCTCGCCGTGCCGATGCCGGGTCCCCGCGAGGCGCTGGCCGCCGTGGAGGTCGCCGGCCGGCACGGCGTACGCATCGGGTGCTTCCGGCCTCCCTCCACCCCGGACGGCATCTCCCGGCTGCGCCTGACGGCACACGCGCACCTCACCGAGGACGAGGTCACCCGTGCCGTCGAGGTCCTGCGAGACCTGGTGAGGTCGGCATGAGGATCCTCGCGGTCACCGGCACCGGCACCGGGGTGGGCAAGACCGTGGTGACCGCCGCGCTGGCCGCGGTGCAGCTCTCCCTGGGACGTTCGGTGGCCGTGGTCAAGCCCGCCCAGACCGGGGTCCGCCCCGACGAGGACGGCGACCTTGCCGAGGTACGCCGGCTCGCCGGGAAGGTGTCCACCCACGAGGGAGCCCGGCTGCTGCCCGCTCTGGCCCCGGACGCCGCCGCCCGGGTCTCGGGAGCCGCACTGCCCTCGCTGACGGAGCAGCGCTCGCTGGTCGCGCGGGTGGCGGAGGCCCATGACGTCACCCTCGTCGAGGGCGCCGGGGGCCTGCTGGTCCGGCTCGGGGACGGCTTCACCCTGCTCGACGTGCTCGCCCCCTTCGCGGTGGAGTGGGTCGTGGTGGCGCACGCCGGACTCGGCACCCTCAACCACGCCGAGCTCACCGTCGAGGCACTGCGCTCACGCGAGCGGCACGTGCTCGGCGTGGTCATCGGCTCCTGGCCGGCCGAGCCGGACGAGGCAGCTTCGGAGAACCTGACCGACCTGCCCCGGGTCACCGGCGTACCCCTGCTCGGACGCGTCCCGGCGGGTGCGGGCCGACTGCCGGTGCGCGAGTTCCGTCGCGGTGCACTGGACTGGTTGTCCCTGCCCTGAGACCCGTGGCGAGGCGACCGGCTCACATAGGTTGGCGGGCATGGACGCCCTCGTCGAGATCCACCAGCTGGTCAAGACCTTCGGCCGCACCCGTGCCCTCGACGGCCTCGACCTGCAGGTCCGCGCCGGGGAGGTGCACGGGTTCCTGGGTCCCAACGGCTCCGGCAAGTCCACCACGATCCGGGTGCTGCTGGGACTGCTGCGCGCCGACTCGGGAACTGTTCGCCTCCTCGGCGGCGACCCGTGGCGCGACGCCGCCGCGCTCCACCGCAGGCTCGCCTACGTGCCCGGGGACGTCACCTTGTGGCCCAACCTCACCGGCGGCGAGATCATCGACCTCCTGGGCCGCCTGCGCGGTGGCCAGGAGCGCAGCCGACGGGCGGAGCTGACCGAGCTCTTCGACCTGGACCCGACGAAGAAGGGGCGCGCCTACTCCAAGGGCAACCGGCAGAAGGTGGCCCTGGTCGCGGCACTGGCCTCGCCGGTGGAGCTGCTGCTGCTCGACGAGCCGACCTCCGGGCTCGACCCGATCATGGAGAGCCGCTTCCAGGACTGCGTGAACCACTTCCGGGAAGCCGGCGGGACCGTCCTGCTCTCCAGCCACATCCTTGCCGAGGCGGAGAGCCTGTGCGACCGGGTGAGCATCATCCGGGCCGGCCGGGTGGTCGAGTCCGGCTCCCTGGCCGACCTCCGCCACCTGATGCGCACCTCGATCAGGGTCGAGCTCGAGCAGCCGGCGACCGGGCTCGACCGCGTGCAGGGTGTGCACGACCTCGTGGTCGAGGGCCGGCGAGCGTCGTTCGAGGTGGAGACGGTCCGGCTCGACGAGGCGTTGAAGGCCCTTGGCGGCTTCGGCGTACGCACCCTGACCAGCCAGCCGCCGACCCTGGAGGAGCTCTTCCTGCGCCACTATGGCGACGACGTCACCCCCGGTGAGCCCACGGGACGGCACGCGGGATGACCGGGCTCGGAGTCTTCCTGGGGGCGTTCGCCCGCCGTGACCGCTGGCTGGTGCTGTGGTTCACCGTGGGAACCACGTTGCTCTACTGGTCACAGGCCGTGAGCGTCGACGGCCTGTACACGACCCGGGCCGCGTTCGAGGAGGCCGCCGCCCTGATGGGCAGCAACCCGGCCTTCGTCGCGATGGCCGGACCGGCCCGCGCACTGGACACCACCGGCGGCCAGGTCGCCTGGCAGGCCACCGCGTTCGGGGCCGTGGTCGTGGGCCTGATGAGCATGTTCCTGGTCGGTCGGCACACGCGCGCGGAGGAGGAGTCGGGCCGCGACGAGCTGCTCCGTGCCGGCGCGGTGGCCCGGCGTACGCCGATGACCGCCACACTCGTGGTCATCACCGCGGCCAACCTGCTGGTCGGCGCCGCGGTCTCCGCCAGCCTGGTCCTCTACGGACTGGCGGCCGAGGGCGCCCTCGTGCTCGGCGTCGGTCTGGCGGGCTGTGGCCTGGTCTTCGGCGCGGTGATGCTGGTCGCCGCCCAGCTGACGAGCAGCACCCGCGCGGCGTACGGCATCACGGGCGCGGTGATCGGCGCCTCCTACGGCCTGCGGGCCGTCGGCGACGTGAGCGGTGGCACCCTCTCCTGGCTCTCTCCGATCGGCTGGTACCAGGCGATGCGCGCCTATGCCGACGAGACGTGGTGGCCGCTGCTGCTGCTGGTGGTGTTCACCGGCGCCGCCCTCGTCGGGGCGTACGCCGCCTTCGATCGCCGCGACTTCGGGGCCGGCCTGTGGCACTCCCGCCCGGGACCGGAGTTCGCCGGCCGGGGTCTGCGCAGCGCCCTGGGCCTCAGCTGGCGGCTGCAGCGCGGCAGCGTGCTGGGGTGGAGCGCAGGCATGCTGCTGACGGGGCTGTCCTACGGTGCGATCGGTGACAACGTCGGGTCACTGCTCGGGGACTCCTCGGTCTCCCGGGAGCTCTTCGGCGGCGGGGACCTGACCGACTCCTTCTACGCCACGGCCGCCCTGATGATCGGGCTGATCGCCTCGGCCTTCACCGTCTCCTCGGTGCTTCGGCCACGCAGCGAGGAGGAGGACGGCCGGCTGGAGTCGCTGCTCTCCACGGCGCTCCCGCGACACCGGTGGTGGTTGGGCAACGTGCTGATCACCGGTGCCGGCACCCTCCTGGTGCTCGCGGCGGCCGGCGTGGGCATGGGCGTCGGGTATGCGCTGACCACCGGCACCTGGAGCCGCACCGCCGACCTGGCACTGGCGACCCTCGTGATGCTCCCCGGAGCGCTGGTGCTGGGTGGGCTGGCGCGCCTGCTCGCGGGCGCGATCCCGCGCGCCGCGTCGCTCGCGTGGCTCGGGCTGCTGTTCTGCACCGTGGTGCTGCTCTTCGGTGCGTTGCTGCGCTTCCCCGGCTGGCTGGTCGACGTCTCGCCGTTCAGCCACCTCGGCAGGTTCCCCGCGGAGGCGATCCCCTGGACGCAGGCGGGAATGGTCCTCGTGGTCGGATTGTTCTTGAGCGCGACAGGACTTGTGGCGTTCCTACGCCGTGACCTGCTCTCCCGATGACCCCCGCACCGCAGGAGACGGCATGGAAGCCACCGCCCGGCTGATCACCACCAGGGCGCCACGCCACCCCGAGGGCGTGGTCCTGCTCCTGCACGGCGGTGCGGCCCGGAGCGAGCGCCACGCCGTCAGCCCGACCCAGCTCTCGGTGCTGCGGATGGTGCCGATCGCACACCGGCTCGCTCGCGCCGGCCGTGGTCGCCTGGTCGTCGTACGCCTGCTGAACTCCGTGCGCGGCTGGGACAGCCGGCACAACCCGGTGGCGGACGCGCAGTGGGCGCTCGCGGAGCTGCACCAGCAGTACGGCGGACTGCCGGCCGCGCTCGTCGGCCACTCCCTCGGCGGCCGGGCCGCCCTGCTGGCCGGGGACCACCCCGACGTGCGCAGCGTCGTGGCGCTCAACCCGTGGGTGCACCCCAAGGACCGCGCCCATCTCGGCGGTCGCGAGGTGCTCGTCGTGCACGGCACCGAGGACCGGATCGCCGACCCCCTCCGCACCGAGAACCTCGTCGAGTCGCTCGGGCGGACCACGTCGGTGACCCACCTCGAGGTCCCCGGGGGCAAGCACGCGATGCTGCGCCACCGGTCGGTCTTCGAGGACGCGACGGCCGACTTCGTCACCGCCACGCTGCTCGGCACGCCGGCCCGCTGAGGCTCACCCGCCGCCGACCAGGTCGTGACGTCGGAGTCCTCGACGTCAGGGACTGGGACTCGGCGAGGCGTTGATGCTGGCGAGGTCCTCCGGCGAGTAGCAGGAGGCGGTGATCCCCTGGAAGATGCCGGTGAGGGCGGGAGACAGCGAGGTCACGGTCTTCGCGTAGCCCTGAGCGGAGCGCTTCTGCGCCTTGGGATCGTCACTGTCGTAGCCCGCCAGCAGGTTCTCCAACTTGCTCTGGAGACCGGAGGATGTCTTCTGCGAGGCGCGCAGCGAGGCGGCGCAGTCAGTGGAGAACTCCCGATCGGCGAGGTTGCCGAACTCGGCAGCGAGGTCCCCCACAGCCGCGGAGAGGGGGTCCAGCAGCCCGTGCAAGCACGTGCGGTAGGGCCCGAAGCCGCGCCCTCCGGCCTTGTTGCAGGCCTCCACCTGCTTGGGGCTCTCGGCCTTGGTCCCTGCTTGCCAGACCTTGTTGCTGAGCGCGTTCAGCGAGTCGGACTCCGTGCGAGAGAAGTAGGTCGCGTTCGTAGCGCCCGTCGGCTCGGTGGTCGGCTCTGCTGAGGCGTCGGCCGACGCTGCACCCGGCGTATCGGCCTCGGCCGAGCCCGTGCTCGATGCGGAACCGCAGCCGCTGCCCAGCAGCAGGACCGACACAGCGGCCAGCAGGAGTCGACGCATGGCCTGATCGTGGCGGTGCGCGGACCGGACGTCAATGCTCACTTCTGGTCATACCGACGCTCGCCGACCAGGTGCTCCATCTGGGGGAACTGGCGCTGCAGCGCCCGCAGGTGCGGCGCGACCGCGGGGTGCCGGAACTTGCCGGCGAGCGCACCCTCGCCGCGGGCGGCCTGGGCCAGCGCCCACTCGGCCCGGCTGAGCACCGAGTAGACGGCACTCACCCGCGCCGCCAGCTCGATCGCCCCGCGGTCGGCACCGGGCCCCGCCCCGGCGAGGAAGGCCTCGAGGAGCACGTCGAACTCCTCCCGGCTGGACAGGGCGTAGTAGCCGAGGTCGGCCCCGACCGGGCCGATGCCGAAGCACTGCCAGTCCAGCGCCACGACGTCCTCACCCCTGCTGGAGACGAAGTTGGACGGCACCGCGTCCCCGTGCATCCGGCCCTGGGGTCCCTCGGCGCACCGGTCCAGCCAGTGCCCGGCGCGCCGCCACAGCAGGTCGGCCACGTCGGCGATGGTGGTGCGTGCCAGCGTCGGCCAACCCCCTCGACCGCGGGCCATCTCCAGCCGGTCGGCCAGCAGCCGGCGGGCCGCCCACGGCGGGGAGGCATGCTCGGCCGCGGCGAACCGACCCAGCGCCCGGGCCACGAACAGGCCGGTCGGCGGCTCACCCACTTCGGCGCGGGTCCACAGCGTGACCCCGTCCCGGTCCTCCTGCACCGTGCCGAACTCCGGCGGCACCAGCCCCGGGCCGTCCACGATCTCACGGTGGTGTGCGACCTCGACCTCACGTCGCCAGTAGCCCGCGTGCGCCGGGTCGGTGAGGTCGGGTGTGTGCTCGACCGGGGCGTCGAGGCGCTTGACGACCCACTCCTGGCCGCCCACCTCGGCGAGCCACATCCCGCTGGTGGCGGGGCCACCGCCCGGAAGCCGGCGCCACGTCGGGTCCGGCTCCCACATGCGGCACATCCTGACAGAGCGGGGCTGTGGGACCCGTTAACCCCGGGGGTGGACTGGGTAGGGCTAGACCGCAGGCCCGGCCCACTCCCCGAGAGCAAGGACAACGACATGACCGAGTCGACCGAGCTCCAGCGGGGTCTCAAGCAGCGCCACCTGACCATGATCGCCATCGGCGGGGTGATCGGCGCGGGGCTCTTCGTCGGGTCCGGGGTGGTGATCAACCAGACCGGACCGGCCGCGTTCCTCAGCTATGCGATCACCGGCCTCCTGATCATCCTGGTGATGCGGATGCTGGGCGAGATGGCCACCGCCAACCCCTCGACCGGGTCGTTCGCGGACTACTCCCGCCGCGCCCTGGGCGGATGGGCGGGCTTCTCGGTCGCCTGGCTCTACTGGTACTTCTGGGTGATCGTGGTCGGCTTCGAGGCGGTCGCCGGAGCCAAGATCCTCACCTTCTGGATCGACGCCCCGTTGTGGGTGATGTCGCTGGTGCTGATGGTGCTGATGACGGCGACCAACCTGGTCTCCGTCGGCTCCTACGGCGAGTTCGAGTACTGGTTCGCCGGCATCAAGGTGTTCGCGATCATCGCGTTCCTGGTGCTGGGCACCCTCTACGTCGTCGGGCTGTGGCCCAACCACGGGTTCGACCTCGGCTACCTGACCGACCAGGGCGGGTTCTTGCCCAAGGGCGTCGGCGCGATCTTCTCCAGCATCGTGGTCGTGGTGTTCTCGATGGTCGGCGCGGAGATCGCCACCGTCGCAGCGGCCGAGTCCCACGACCCCGAGAAGGCGATCGCCAAGGCGACCCAGTCGGTGATCCTGCGGGTGGCGACGTTCTTCGTCGGCTCGATGTTCCTGCTCGTGCTGATCGTCCCCTGGGACGACAACGAGCTCGGCGCCTCGCCGTACGTCGCGGCCTTCACCCGGATGGGGATCCCCTACGCCGACCAGATCATGAACGCGGTCGTGCTCACGGCCGTGCTCTCGTGCCTGAACTCCGGCCTCTACACCGCCTCCCGGATGCTGTTCGTGCTCGCCGCCCGGCGCGAGGCGCCGATGCGCCTGATCACCGTCAACAGCCGAGGCGTGCCGGTCCGGGCGATCCTGTTCTCCACCGTGGTCGGGTTCCTCAGTGTGATCGCTGCCTACGTCTCACCGGACACCGTGTTCTTGTTCCTGCTGAACTCCTCGGGCGCGGTGATCCTGTTCGTCTACCTGCTGATCGCCCTGTCCCAGCTGGTGCTGCGCCGACGCACGCCGCCGGAGCAGCTGACGGTCCGGATGTGGCTCTACCCGTGGCTCACGATCGCCGCGGCCGCGGGGATCCTGGCCGTGCTCGTGCAGATGGCCCTCACCAGCGACACCCGCCCCCAGCTCCTGCTCAGCCTGCTGTCCTGGGCGCTGGTGCTCGTGCTGTACGCCGTCACCCGGTGGCGAGGCGGCTCGGTCGCGCCGGAGGAGGTGGCCTCGGACTCCCCCGCCCAGCGGATCGTGGTCCTGGCCAACCGCACCGTGGGGGCAGCTGAGCTGCACGACGCGCTGCACCAGGTGCCGGGGAGCGCGGAGGCGGAGTACCTCGTGGTGGTGCCGGCCAACCCGGTCGACACCGGTCAGGCCGAGCGCGAGGGTGCGGCCTTCGTCTGGCAGGCCACCAGGGAGGTCGCCCGGCGTCGCCTGGACGAGACCGTCGCCAGCCTGACCGACCAGGGGCTCAGCGTCCGCGGGGAGGTGGGCGACTACCGTCCGCTCGTCGCACTGGAGCAGGCGGTCCGGGCCTTCGAACCGGACCACCTGGTGATCTCGACGCAGCCGGAGGAGCACTCGAGCTGGCTGCGCCACGGGGTGGTGGCCGTGGCGCGCGAACGCTTCGACCTGCCGGTCACGCACGTGGTGGTCAGGGAGGCCGTGCCGCAGTACTGAGCCCGCCTCAGTCCCGGTCGTCGCCGGTGAGGTCGAGATCGACCATCAGCTCGCCCGCGAGGTCCTCCAGGGAGCCGCGCAAGGCCTCCAGCGAAGCACCCGGCGGCACCACCAGCGCCGCCGTGGCCTCGAAGAGCAGCTCGGCCGACATCGGCGCGCTGAGCGTCGCGCTCTGCAGCTCATCGATGCTCACGTGGTGCTCCGCGAGCACCCGGGAGATCTCGTGCACGATCCCGGGCCGGTCCTGGCCGACGAGGTGCAGGGTGAACCGGGTGGCGGCGGGGTCGTCCCTGCCCCCCGACGCCAGCTCGGCGGTGACCTCGAGCAGGCCTTGTCCGCGCAGCGGCTCGAGGTCGGCGAGCAGTGCCCCGGTGCGGTCGTCGGGCAGCTCGACCACCACGATCCCGGCGAACTTCCCGGCGAGCTGGGCCATGTGGCTGCGCTGCCAGCTGCCCCCGTGGGCCACGATCGCGCCGCTGAGTGCGTCGACGAGGCCGGGCCGGTCATCGGCGATCATGGTGAGCACGAGGGTCGACATGGCGCCAGTTTGTCAGTGGCGGGCTCAGGCCGCGACCCGCGTGTCGGCTAGTCCGGACTGTTCACGACGGCGACCCGGATCGCCCCGGCGTCTCGCACGGCCTGCTCCAGCACGGCTCGGCGTGGGTCGGGGACGGGCAGCCACGGCTCGACCACGACGACCCGCCTCAGTCGGGCATCGCTCAGCACCGCCTCCACCGCGCCGTGGTCGCCGCCGGTCACGAGCAGCTCCACGCCGGCCAGGATGCGGGCGGCGTGGTCGGCGGCGGCCTCGTAGGCGGCTCGCGCCTGGTTGTCCCGGCGGCGCGCGAACCGCTGCTGGCTCTGCCCACCGGCCTTGGTGCGGCCCTGGACGTGCCGCCGGCCCACCTTGGACTCGACGATGCGCAGCCCCTCGAGGCGGGCCACCGCGAAGCCGCCCTTGCGGACGAGCAGGATCCCCCAGGTCACCGGCGGCACGGCGGCCGCAGCGAAGTCCACGGCCAGCGCCGGTCCGGCGTACGACGACCCGAAGGGCAGCCTGGCCACGAAGCTGGACCCGTCGGGGGCGGCGCCGGTCAGGCACCCGTCGGTCGACCCCAGGACGCTCTCGCCGTGCCGGGCCGCGAAGTTCTCCACCCAGCGGGCCATCCGTACCGCCGGGACCAGGACCTCGGCCATCGCAGGCGACACCTCAGGCCCACGAGACGCGAGCGAGCCGGCGCCAGAGCTCGAAGCCCTCGGCGCCGACCTCCTCGCTGCGGTTCCACAACGAGAGGTAGAGGGCGACCGCCGACCCGGTGAGCAGCATGTCGGCGGGACCGTCACCGTTGCGCTCGACCGCCGGAGGCGCCGCGGAGACGCGCACCCGCCAGGACCGGTCGGCGTCGGTGGGGCGCACGGCGATGGTCAGCTCCTCCTCGCTCCGCAGCCGCGAGCGCCGACGCGGCAGGAAGCCGGTGACCAGCTCGTCGATGCCGTCGAGCGCGACGTCGGTGGAGATCCAGGTCTCCAGCGCTCGCGGTGGACGGCCCAGCCAGGCGGCGAGGGCGTCGACCGCGTGGATCGTGGTCTCGTGGCACTGGCGCCGCGCCCAGAACCGCCGGGCCGGGGGCGCGTCGTGCAGGAAGGTGATCGCCTCGAGGTCGTCCGGCGCCGCTCGGATCGCCTCCAGCAGCGCCAGCGCGCCCAGGTGCATCCACTCGACCGGGTCGCGCGCGGCCAACCCCTCGTCCTCGACGGCCGCCGTGTCGGCGAGCGGGTGCTGCCCGACGATCCCGGTGGCCCAGCGGTGCACCATGCCCTGGTGGGCGAGCAGGTGCCGCACGTCCCACCCCGGGGTCGTGGGCACGGGTGCGTCCGGACCGGCCTTGGCGGCGTACCGCAGGAAGGCGGCGAGCGCCTCCCGGGTGGCCATCAGGTGCTGGCTGAGCTCCATGGACGCGATCGTGCCAGACCCCGGCGACGGGGTGAGGGTCAGACGTTGAAGCCGAGGGCGCGCAGCTGCTCGCGGCCGTCGTCGGTGATCTTGTCCGGGCCCCACGGCGGCATCCAGACCCAGTTGATCGTGACGTCGCCGACGATTCCCTCGAGCGCGGAGTTGGTCTGGTCCTGGATCACGTCGGTCAGCGGGCACGCCGCCGAGGTCAGCGTCATGTCCAGCACCGCGTTGGAGTGCTCGTCGAGGTGGACGTCGTAGACCAGGCCGAGGTCGACGACGTTGATCCCGAGCTCGGGGTCCACGACGTCCTTCATCGCCTCGAAGACGTCGTCCTTGGTCGCCGTCGCGGTCCCGCCGCCGGCGGTGGCCTCGGGGACCTCGGGCAGATCGTGGGCGTGCTCGATGTCGGTCATGCGTCCTCCTTGGAAGCTGCCTGGGTGGACAGGCTCTGGGCGGCGGCGTCCTTGAACGCCATCCATGAAAGCAGCGCACACTTGATGCGCGCGGGGAACTTGGCGACGCCCGCGAACGCGATGCCGTCCTCGAGCACCTCCTCGTCGGGCTCGACCTTGCCGCGTCCGTGCATCAGCTCGACGAAGGCCTCGTGGGTCGCGAGAGCCTTCGCCACCGGCTGGCCGATGACGAGGTCGGACATCACCGAGGCCGAGGCCTGGCTGATCGAGCAGCCCTCGGCGTCGTAGGAGACGTCGACGACGCGCTCGTCGCCGGGTGCGCCCTCGAGGTGCACGCGCAGGGTGAGCTCGTCGCCGCAGGTCGGGTTGACGTGGTGCACCTCGGCCTCGAAGGGCTCGCGCAGCCCCGCGTGCAACGGGCTGCGGTAGTGGTCGAGGATGATCTCCTGGTAGAGGCTGTCGAGGTCCATTCAGGCCACCTTGAAGTAGTTCTTGGTGTAGTTCAGCCCGTCGACCAGGGCGTCGATCTCCGCGGGTGTGGTGTAGAGGTACGACGACGCGCGGGTCGAGCTCTGCACCCCGAAGCGCTTGTGGGCGGGCTTGGCGCAGTGGTGCCCGGCGCGCACGGCGATGCCCTGGCTGTCGAGGGTCTGGGCGATGTCGTGCGGGTGCACGCCCGCCAGCTCGAAGGACACCGCTCCCCCGCGCATGGTCGGGTCCAGCGGGCCGAGGACGGTGATGCCGCCGACGCTGGCCAGACCGTCCAGGAGGTAGCCGGTGACGGCCTGCTCGTGTCGGTGGACGTTGTCCAGGCCGATCTCGGTGAGGTAGTCCACGGCCGCGCCCAGGCCCACGGCCTCGACGATCGGCGGGGTCCCTGCCTCGAACTTGTGCGGCAGCCCGGCGTAGGTCGAGCGCTCCATCGACACGGTCGCGATCATCTCGCCGCCGCCCAGGAACGGCGGCAGCTGCTCCAGCAGCTCCGCTCGGCCCCAGAGCACGCCGATGCCGGTGGGTCCGGTGACCTTGTGGCCGGTGAAGACCAGGAAGTCGGCGTCGACGGCCTGCACGTCCACGGGCAGCTGCGGCGCCGCCTGCGAGGCGTCGACCACCACGACCGCTCCCACCTCGTGGGCGCGGCGGGCGATCTCGGCGACGGGGTTGACCGTGCCGAGCATGTTCGAGACCCAGGTCAGCGCGACCACCTTGGTGGCCGGCGTGATCAGCTCATCGATGTTCGACAGGTCCAGCCGGCCGTCGTCGGTGAGGCCGAACCAGCGCAGCTCGGCGCCCTTGCGCTCGGTGAGCAGCTGCCAGGGCACGATGTTGGAGTGGTGCTCCATCTCGGTGATCACCACCCGGTCACCGGCTCCGACCTCGAGCGGACCCGACCACGCCATCGTGTTCGCGACCAGGTTGAGCGCCTCCGAGGCGTTCTTGGTGAAGATCACCTCGTCGCGTGAGGGCGCGTTCAGGAACCGCGCGACCTTGTCGCGACCGGCCTCGAACGCCTCCGAGGCCTCCGCGCCGAGCTGGTGCATGGCGCGCGCCACGTTGGCGTTGTGCCGCTCGAGGTGGTCGACCATGGTGTCGATCACGACCTGCGGCTTCTGCGAGGTGTTCGCGCTGTCGAGGTAGACCAGCGGCATGTCCCCGCTCATCCGGCGCGTCAGGATCGGGAAGTCCTTGCGGATGACCTCCAGGTTGGGAAGCAGGCCAGGCAGTGCGCCGTTCATGGTTACGCCTGGACCTTGAGGTACTTGTCGTAGCCCTCGGCCTCGAGCTGGTCGGCGAGCTCGGGGCCACCCTCCTCGACCATCCGGCCGTCGACGAAGACGTGCACGAAGTCGGGGGTGATGTAGCGCAGGATCCGGGTGTAGTGCGTGATCAGCAGCACGCCCTTGTCGCCGGCCTCCTTGAAGCGGTTCACGCCCTCGGAGACGATCTTCAGCGCATCGATGTCGAGCCCGGAGTCGGTCTCGTCGAGCACGGCGACCTTGGGGTCGAGCAGCTCGAGCTGGACGATCTCGTGGCGCTTCTTCTCCCCACCGGAGAAGCCCTCGTTGACGTTGCGGGTCGCGAACGCCTTGTCCATGTGCACCCGGTCCATCGCCGCGTTGACGTCCTTGACCCAGGTGCGCAGCTTGGGTGCCTCGCCGTCGATCGCGGTCTTGGCGGTGCGCAGGAAGTTCGTCACCGAGACGCCGGGCACCTCGACGGGGTACTGCATCGCGAGGAAGAGCCCCGCGCGGGCCCGCTCGTCGACGCTCATCGCGAGCACGTCGACGCCGTCGAGGGTCACCGAGCCCTTGGTGACGGTGTACTTCGGGTGGCCGGCGATGGAGTAGGCCAGCGTGGACTTGCCCGACCCGTTCGGGCCCATGATCGCGTGGGTCTGGCCCTCCTTGATGGTCAGGTCGACCCCCTTGAGGATCTCCTTGGGGCCGTCCTCGGTCTCGACCGAGACGTGCAGGTCCTTGATCTCAAGCGTTGCCATGTCAGTTGTCTCCCGGTGTTGGGTCTAGATCGATGAGTACGTCGTCACCGCTGATCTGCACGGGGAAGACGGGAACTGGTTCGGTGGCCGGCGGGCCGGTGGGCTTGCCGGTGCGCAGGTCGAAACGGGATCCGTGCAGGAAGCACTCGATGGTGCAGTCCTCCACCTCGCCCTCGGAGAGCGGCACCGAGGCGTGGCTGCACTCGTCCTCGATCGCGAAGACCTCGTCGTCGTGCCGGACGACCGCCACGGCGAGGCCGTCGACGTCGACCTGCAGGGGGGTGCTGTCGGTCAGGTCGGCCAGGGAGCAGACGCGCTGGAAGCTCACACCGCCTCCTTGGCGACCGGCAGGCCGATGATCTTGTGGACGTTCTTCTCCAGCTCCGCCTCCACGGTGCTGAGCAGCTGCTCCTCGAGCTCGGGCACGCCGATCTTGCGGATCAGGTCGTTGAAGAACCCGTGCACCACCAGGCGGCGGGCCTCGGACTCCTCGATCCCGCGCGAGCGCAGGTAGAACAGCTGGTTGTCGTCGAACCGGCCGGTGGCCGAGGCGTGCCCGGCACCCTCGATCTCGCCGGTCTCGATCTCCAGGTTGGGCACCGAGTCGGCCTGGCAGCCGTCGGTGAGCACGAGATTGCGGTTCTCCTCGTAGGTCTCGATGCCCTCGGCGATCTTGCGGATCAGCACGTTGCCGACCCACACGGTGTGCGCACCGTGGCCCTGGAGCGCGCCCTTGTAGACGACGTTGCTCTTGGTGCGCGGAGCGGTGTGGTCGGCGAAGAGTCGGTGCTCGAGGTGCTGGCCTGCGTCGGCGAAGTAGAGCCCGAGGAGCTCGGCCTCACCACCGGGGCCGGCGTACTCGACGTTGGCGTTCATCCGCACGACGTCACCGCCGAAGGAGATCGCGGTGTGCCGCACGAAGGCGTCACGGCCCACGCGGATCGCGTCCCGGCCGAGGTGCACGGCGTCGTCGGCCCAGTCCTGGATCGAGAGCACGTTGACCTGGGCGCCATCGCCGACGAGCACCGAGGTGGTCGCGGCGTAGCGCGCCGAGCCGGTGTGCTCGATGATCACGGTCACCTTCGCGAAGGCACCCACCCTGATCACCAGTTGGCCCCAGACGAGGTCGTCGAGCGACTCGCCGTGCAGCTTGAGCACGACCGACCGGTCGGCCTCGAGCTCGGCGGGCACGTCGAGCAGCATCGCTCCCCCGGCCCTGGCCGCCGCGAGGGCGGAGGGCCGGTCGTTGGGGGCGAGCTCGCCGATCGCGACGGCCTCCTCGCTGGAGATCTCGCTCAGCGTGACCCCGGTGGGCAGGCTGGTCTCCCAGGTGAGACGCGCGGCGGAGTCGTCGCCGTCGAGCACGCCGAGCAGCCGCTTGATCGGCGTGAAGCGCCAGATCTCCTCACGCCCGGTCGGGACCGGGTGGTCGGCCAGGTCGAAGGACCCGGGCGGGTTGAGGTGGCTGGCCTGCTTCGGCTGCTCGAGGGCGTCGCGCACGGAATCAATAACAGTCACAGTCTTCTTTCTTTTCGAAACGTCCAGTACGGCGCTGAGCCGGGCGCTGTGGTCACCACGACGAGTCCGAGCGTCGGCGAGGGCGAGAGCCCCATCCGGTCGGCGAGGTGAGCGAAGCGAGCCTCAGCCGACCGCACCCTCCATCTGCAGCTCGATCAGGCGGTTGAGCTCGAGGGCGTACTCCATCGGGAGCTCCTTGGCGATCGGCTCGACGAAGCCGCGCACGATCATCGCCATCGCCTCGTCCTGCTCCATGCCTCGCGACATCAGGTAGAACAGCTGGTCGTCGGAGACCTTGGAGACGCTGGCCTCGTGGCCCATCGAGACGTCGTCCTCGCGGATGTCGACGTAGGGGTAGGTGTCGGACCGGCTGATCTGGTCGACGAGGAGCGCGTCGCAGAGCACGTTGCTCTTCGAGCCGTGCGCCCCCTCGTTGATCTGGATCAGTCCGCGGTACGACGTACGGCCGCCGCCACGGGCCACCGACTTGGACAGGATCGAGCTCGAGGTGTTGGGGGCAGCGTGCACCATCTTGGCGCCCGCGTCCTGGTGCTGGCCCTCGCCGGCGAACGCGATCGAGAGGGTCTCGCCCTTGGCGTGCTCGCCCATCAGGTAGATGGCGGGGTACTTCATCGTCACCTTGGAGCCGATGTTGCCGTCGACCCACTCCATCGTCGCGCCGGCCTCGCAGGTCGCGCGCTTGGTGACGAGGTTGTAGACGTTGTTCGACCAGTTCTGGATCGTCGTGTAGCGGCAGCGGCCGCCCTTCTTGACGATGATCTCGACCACGGCGGAGTGCAGCGAGTCCGAGCTGTAGATCGGCGCGGTGCAGCCCTCGACGTAGTGCACGTAGGCGCCCTCGTCGACGATGATCAGCGTGCGCTCGAACTGGCCCATGTTCTCGGTGTTGATCCGGAAGTAGGCCTGCAGCGGGATCTCCACGTGGACGCCCTTGGGCACGTAGATGAACGAGCCACCCGACCACACCGCGGAGTTCAGCGCGGAGAACTTGTTGTCACCGACCGGGATCACGGTGCCGAAGTACTCCTGGAAGATCTCCGGGTGCTCCTTCAGCGCGGTGTCGGTGTCCAGGAACAGCACGCCCTGGGCCTCGAGCTCCTCGTTGATCGCGTGGTAGACCACCTCGGACTCGTACTGCGCCGCGACGCCGGAGACCAGGCGGGCCTTCTCGGCCTCGGGGATGCCGAGCTTGTCGTAGGTGTTCTTGATGTCGGCGGGCAGGTCGTCCCAGGTCTGGGCCTGCTTCTCGGTCGAGCGCACGAAGTACTTGATGTTGTCGAAGTCGATGCCGCCGAGGTCCGAGCCCCACTTGGGCATCGGCTTGCGGCCGAAGAGCTTGAGGCCCTTCAGGCGCAGGTCGAGCATCCACTGCGGCTCGTTCTTGAGCATCGAGATGTTGCGGACGACGTCCTCGCTCAGGCCGCGCTTGGCCGTGGCACCGACGTCGTTCTTGTCGGCCCAGCCGAACTCGTAGCGGCCGATGCCCTTCAGCTCTGGGTTCAGCTCTTCGATCGAGGTCACTTGGCCACCTTCTCTGCGGTCGACTTCTTGGGGTCTGGGATGGAGGTCGTGCACACGCCGTCGCCGTGGGCGATCGTCGCAAGCCGCTGCACGTGTCGGCCGAGGACCCGGCTGATCGCCTCGGTCTCGGCCTCGCACAGCTGGGGGAACTCGTGGGCCACGTGGGCCACCGGGCAGTGCTGCTGGCACAGCTGCTCGCCCATCGGCAGCTCACGGACGGCGGCAGCGTAGCCCTCGTCACTGAACACCTGGGCGAGGGCCTGCGCCGGACGCAGGTCCGGGTCGGCCTCGACGATGACGGAGAAGCTGCGCTCGATGAACTCGGCACGCTTCTCGGCGAACGCGCGCACCGCCTGCTCCCCGCCGGTCTCGGCGAGGAACCGCATCGCCTGCACGGCGAGGTCGTCGTAGTGCTGGTCGAAGCGGTCCCGCCCGTGCTCGGTCAGGGCGAACACCTTGGCCGGCCGGCCACGACGGCGGGCCGCCGAGGCGCGCGGCTCGCGCGGCTCGAGGGTGCCGTCGTCGATCAGCTGGTCGAGGTGGCGGCGTACGGCTGCGGGGGTCAGCTCGAGGCGCTCGGCGAGCGCCGCGGCCGTCGAGGGACCGTTGACCAGGATCGACCGCACGACGCGCTCGCGCGTCGGGTGGTCGTGTCCGAAGATCGGTCCTGCGATTTCCACAACATCAGTGTGCCCTTATTGGTGCGACCCTTTCAAATAAGGTCTGCCTAACCCGATCGGGGCGGATTCGTCCTATCGTCGTGGCATGGACACCGCAGACCTGCTCACGGACCACTTCGGTCGCATCCGGGAGCTCTACGTGGACATCGCGACCGACCTCTCCACCACCAGCGCCCATCACCGTCCCGGGGGCGTCGGGAACCCGATCGTGTGGCTGCTCTGGCACACCGCACGGGTCCAGGACGACCACATCGCCGGGCTCTCCGGCGGGGCCCAGGCCTGGCAGACGGGGTGGGCCGAGCGCTTCGACCTGCCCTTCCAGCCCGGCGACATCGGCTACGGCCACACCAGCGACGACGTCGACAGGGTCCGGATCGAGGACCTGCAGCCGCTGGTGGACTACCACGAGACGGTGCACCTGCTCAGCCTGGAGTACGCCGCCCGGGCCGACGCCGCCGAGCTCGCGCGGGTCGTGGACGAGCGCTGGGACCCTCCCGTCACGGCCGGGGTGCGGATGGTCAGCCTGCTCGGCGACTGCCTGCAGCACCTCGGACAGGCGGGCTACCTCAAGGGCCTGCCGGAGGGCTGAGCCGCTCTCCGTAGACTCTGCGGGTGCCCAGCTCGCCCGACTCCTCCCCCGCCGTCGCGGTCTCGGGCCTGGTGATGAGGTACGCCGGCAAGGTCGCCGTCGACGGTCTCGACCTCCAGGTCGCCCGGCACACGATCACCGCGGTGCTCGGCCCCAACGGCGCCGGCAAGACCACCACCCTGGAGACCTGCGAGGGCTACCGCCGCCCGCAGGAGGGGACCGTCCGCGTGCTCGGCCTGGACCCGCAGCGCCAGCGCCGCGACCTGCTCCCCCGGATCGGGGTGATGCTCCAGGACGGCGGCGCCTGGTCGGGCGTGCGCGCGATGGAGATGCTGCGGCACCTGGCCCGGCTGCACGCCACCCCCCTCGACGTCGACGTCCTGGGCGACCGGCTGGGCCTCGGCGACTGCGGCCGCACCCCCTACCGGCGGCTCTCCGGCGGCCAGCAGCAGCGGCTCAAGCTGGCGCTCGCGCTGGTCGGGCGGCCCGAACTGGTCTTCGTCGACGAGCCCACCGCCGGGATGGACCCGGCCGGGCGGCGCACGACCTGGCAGCTGCTCGAGGAGCTGCGCGCCGACGGCGTGACGGTGGTGCTCACCACCCACCACATGGACGAGGCGGAGCGCCTCGCCGACCTGATCCACATCATCGACCACGGCCGGCTGATCGCCTCGGGCACGCCGCTCGAGCTCACCCGCGGCGGCACCTCCACCATCCGGCTGGTGGTGACCAAGCCCTTCCCCGACGGCGCCCCCGACTCGCTGCAGCGAGCGCTCGGCAACCGGCTCGACGTGCGCACGATCAGTGCGGTCAGCCTGCTGATCACCGGTCCGGCCGACAGCACCACACTGGCCACCGTCTCGCGGTGGTGCGAGGAGCAGGGAGTGCTGCCCGAGTCGCTCAACCTCGGCCAGCGCAACCTCGAGGACGTCTTCCTCGAGATCACCGGGCGGGAGCTGGCCCCGTGAGCACCGGCACCTTCTCCCCACGCCCGGGTGCGGCGCCGCTGCCGCGGCAGGTCCTCGCCCAGGCGGCGATGGAGACCCGGCTGCTGCTCCGCAACGGCGAGCAGCTGCTCCTCGCCGTGGTGATCCCGGTGATCGTGCTCATCGGCGGGGTGCAGGGCGCCCAGCACCTGGGCCTGGAGTTCTCGCGCCGGCCCGTGGACGTCTTCGCCCCCGGGGTGCTGGCGCTGGCGGTGATGTCCACGGCGTTCACCTCGCTGGCGATCGCGACCGGTTTCGAGCGTCGCTACGGAGTGATCAAGCGGCTGGGGTCCTCTCCGCTGCCCCGCTCCGGCCTGCTGCTGGGCAAGGTCGGCGCCCTGCTGCTGGTGGAGGCGCTGCAGGTCGTGCTGATCTCGCTCGTCGCCCTCGCCCTCGGCTGGCAGCCGCACGCCTCGGTCCCTGCCGTGGCGCTCACGATCGTCCTCGGCACCGCGGCGTTCGCCTCGCTCGGCCTGTTCGTCGCCGGTGTGCTGCGCGCCGAGGCCACACTGGCCGCGGCCAACCTGGTCTACCTGCTGCTGATGGCTGGCGGGGCCGTCGTACTCCCCTCGACGGCGTACGGCGCCTTCGGCGGCGTGACCCGGCTGCTGCCCTCCGGGGCACTGGGAGACGCGCTGCGTCATGCGTTCTGGTCCGGAGACGTCCGCTGGCAGGCGCTGCTCGTGCTTGCGGCGTGGACGGTCCTCGGCAGCGTTCTGACAGCCAGGACCTTCAAGTGGGAGTGACGTGAACCTCGACCTCGGCAGCCGCCCCTGGTTGCTCCGGCTCGGCTGGGCGACCCTGGTCGCCAACATCGGCATCGTGCTGACCGGCGGCGCGGTGCGGCTGACCGCCTCCGGCTTGGGCTGCCCGACGTGGCCGCGGTGCACCGAGACCTCGTTCACGCCGCACGGGGCGCTGGACTACCACTCGGCGATCGAGTTCGGGAACCGCACGCTGACGTTCGTGCTGACCGCGATCGCGCTCGCCACCCTGGTCAGCGCCTGGCAGTCCGGGCGCCGCGAGCTGCGCCGGCTGGCGATGGTGCTGGCCATCGGCATCCCCGCGCAGGCGGTGATCGGCGGGATCACTGTGCTCACCGACCTCAACCCCTGGGTCGTCTCCTTCCACCTGCTCGTCTCGATGGCGATGATCAGCCTGGCGGTGCTCTACCTGCACCGGATCGACAGGGGGCCGGTGGTCGAGGAGCGAGCGCCAACGAGCGTCTCGAAGCCACTCCTCCGCCTCGCGTGGGCCACCTACGCCACCGCCTGGGTCGTGCTCTACCTCGGCACGGTGGTCACCGGCTCCGGCCCGCACGCCGGAGATCTCGACGCCCCCCGCAACGGCCTCGACCCGCTCCAGCTCTCCCAGCTGCACGCCCACTCCGTCTTCCTCCTGGTCGGGCTCACCCTCGCGATGGTGGTCTTCCACCCCTCCAGAGCCACCTGGACCCTGATCGGGGTCGAGCTGGTGCAGGGCCTGATCGGCTTCGTGCAGTACTTCACCGACCTTCCCGTCGTGCTCGTCGCCTTCCACCTGCTCGGCGCCTCGCTGGTCTCCGCGGTGGTCACCTGGGTGCTGATCGAGGCGCGCGAGGGGGCCGGGTCGGCTCGTCAGCGCCGGCCGCGAGAGGCGTTCCTCCACCGGTGACTGCTCGGACCGCTGCACCCGCCGAGAAGGATCGTGTCGCGTGACCACCTGGCTTCCGCCTGTCCTCCGGCCGAACTCCCACCATCGCCCCACCTCGCCGTTCCCGCACGCCGCACCCACCGCCTGTGATGAAATGTGCAACGCCTGCCAACGCACCGACAAGGAGGGCTGATGCCCGCACGGCGTCACGCAACGTCCGGGGCCTTGGTGGCCGCCGGGCTCCTCCTGCTCTCGGCCTGCGGCAGCGCCGAGCCCGCGGCGCTCAGCCCGATCGCGCCCGACGTGCCGGCCAACCTGTGCTCGACGATCCCCGAGGACGCCCGCGCGGGCCTGGTGGTCGCGTCGAACACCAGCACCGAGGGCAACCCGACCGCCGCCTGCTCGTTGCGCTCGGAGTCCGGTGCCGCCGAGGAGGTGCGCGCCGTGGTCACCTGGACCCATCTCGACGACTCCAGGGAGGCTGCTTCGGTGCTGGCCAGTCAGTGCCGGGCGATCGACCCCGAGGAGTACGTCGTCCAGCAGACGATGGCCGTCGAGGGCGTCGACGCCAGCTGTGGCGGCACCGGCCGCTCCCGCGACTCCTCCACGATCGCGGCCACCAGCGGACGTGAGGTCCTCACCGTGCGCGTGGGGGTCAAGCCACCCGGCAAGCCCGATGCACTGGCACGCGCCCAGGCGATGCTCGCCGGGGTGCTCGCCTCGATGGCGAACCCCGATCTGAGCACCAGCCCCAGCCCTTGAGGCGGGTCCGTGCAGGGGCGGGTCCGTGCAGGGGCGCCTCTCGGACGATCAGCTCGGATTCGAAGCACCCGGCTTGAGCGTCGGCGCGCGGCACGCGCGGGCGAGCTGATCGTTCTTCGGGTCTCGCCCACCTAGATGCCCGATCCCGGGGCGAGCCGACCTGTTCGGGGTCGCGGTGACTGACTCTCGTTCTCAGGCCCGGCTGCGCGTGCACCACCGGACTACTCTCGCCAGCGTGCCCGGTCCCCAGCGCATCTTCGTGGTCAGCACCACGGCGCACGAAGCCGACCTGCGGCGCATCCGGGGCGAGCTGGGTCGTCGCCCTGTCGTCCTCACCGCTGCGACGACCGAGGCCGCGCGCGTGCTGCGCATCCTCGGATCCGAACCGCAGGTCGAGGCGTTGCTGTCGCCGACGAGCTCCCCCGACGTCGACCGCGGTCACCAGTTGGACACGCTGGTCCGGCTCCACGCCCTGCATGACCGGTTTCGAGACGTGGTGGTCGTGACGGACAAGGCGACCTCGACGCTGCTGCTGCGAGCTCTCGCACCCGCACAGCTGCCCACCAGCGGGGCGATCACGGTGGTGGCACTCCCCCGCGGGGACCGCCCGGTCGCCGTACGGCGTGCGGTCCTCACCGGGATCGTGCTCGCAGCCGCAGCGGGTGTGGCCAGGCCGCTGACGCCGATTCTGACGCTGCCGGGTGCGGTGGCGCTGACCGGTCTGGCCCTGTCGCTCGTGGTGCCCTGGCGGCGCCTCGGCCGGGAGCTGTTGCTCGCGGCGGCCGTCGCCGTCGTCGTGGCGCTGGCGGTGGTCGCGGGATCAGCACGCTTCCCCGGCGCCTGGTGAGGGTCGCTCAGCGCTTGAGCAGCGGGTCGAGCGCGACCGCGACGAACAGCAGCGAGAGATACATGTTGGACCAGTGGAAGAGCCGCATCGGCCGGACCACGGTGAGGTCGTTGCTCGTGCGCGCCCGCCGCCACATCAGGTGGGCCTCGACCAGGAACCCGGCGCCCAGCGCGATCGCGACCGCGGGATAGACGAGTCCGGTCCCGGCGACCGGCCACAGGGCCAGCGACACCGCGACCATGACCCACGAGTAGGCCACGATCTGGCGAGAGACACCCTCGGCGTCCTTGACCACGGGCAGCATCGGCACCGCCACGCGGGCGTAGTCCTCGCGGTAGCGCATGGCCAGCGCCCAGGTGTGCGGCGGCGTCCAGAAGAACACCACCAGGAACAGCACCACCGGGGGCCAGGCCAGCGAGTTGGTCACGGCCGTCCAGCCGATCAGCGTCGGGAAGCACCCGGCGAGGCCGCCCCACACGATGTTCTGCGTCGTACGCCGCTTCAGGATCATCGTGTAGCCGAAGAGGTAGAACGCGCTCGCGGCGAGCGCGAGCCCGGCAGACAGCCAGTTCACCCAGAACCCGAGCACGAACGTCGAGAGCACCATCAGGGTCAGGCCGAAGACCAGCGCCGAGCGCGGCGTCACGATGTGTCGCGGCAGCGCCCGCCTGCGGGTGCGGCGCATGTGCTCGTCGATGTCGCGGTCGTAGACGCAGTTGAGCGCGTTGGCGCTGCCCGCGGACAGCGTGCCGCCCACGACGGTCGCCACGACCAGCCAGATCGGGGGGACACCACGTTGGGCGAAGAACATCACCGGCACGGTGGTCAGCAGGAGGAGCTCGATCACGCGCGGCTTGGTGAGCCCCACGTAGGCGCCGACGACGTCACGCAGGGTCGTCTCGCCCGAGGAGCGTCGGTCGACGGACGCCTCGGAGTCGAGCGCGGTCACGCGGGCCTCGCCTTCAGCACCCCCGACAACGGGAGTGGATCGTGGAGCGGAAACGGGGTACAGACCGCTTGAGTCTATCGCCGGGGGTAGGCCTCGAACGAACTGACCGACGTGACCTTCGCTGCACCGGCGCACTAGGCTCGAAGACGTCGTGCTGACCCCCGATGAGAGGACCCCTCACGTGCCCACCGCTCCCCGCCTCGACTGGACCGAGATCGACGATCGCGCCGTGGACACCGCTCGTGTGCTCGCCATGGACTCCGTGCAGAAGGTGGGCAACGGCCACCCCGGCACCGCGATGAGTCTGGCGCCCGCGGCGTACCTGCTGTTCCAGAAGGTGATGCGGCACGACCCGGCCGACCCCGACTGGATCTCACGCGACCGGTTCGTGCTCTCCTGCGGCCACTCCAGCCTGACTCTCTACATCCAGCTCTACCTCGGGGGCTGGGGGCTCGAGCTCGAGGACCTCAAGTCGCTGCGCACCTGGGGCAGCAAGACCCCCGGCCACCCGGAGTACGGCCACACGGCCGGGGTGGAGACCACCACCGGCCCCCTGGGCCAGGGTGTCGGCAACGCGGTCGGCATGGCGATGGCCGCCCGCAAGCAGCGTGGGCTGCTCGACCCCGAGGCTGCCCCGGGCGAGTCGCCCTTCGACCACCACATCTACGTCCTGTGCTCCGACGGCGACCTGGAGGAGGGCGTCAGCTCGGAGGCCTCCTCGATCGCCGGCACACAGCGCCTGGGCAACCTGACCATGATCTACGACGACAACCAGATCTCGATCGAGGACGACACCAACATCGCCTTCAACGAGGACGTCGCGGCGCGCTACCGCGCCTACGGCTGGCATGTGCAGACCGTCGACTGGACCAACGACGGCACCGAGTACAAGGAGGACGTCCAGGCCCTGCACCGGGCGATCCGAGCCGCCGAGAAGGTCACCGACCAGCCCAGCTTCATCCTGCTGCGCACGATCATCGCCTGGCCCGCGCCCAACGCACAGGGCACCGGCAAGGCACACGGGTCGGCCCTCGGCGAGGCCGAGGTCGCAGCGACGAAGGAGGTGCTCGGCTTCGACCCTGAGCAGACCTTCGAGGTGCCGGCCGAGGTGATCGCCCACACCCGCGAGCTCCGCGAGCGCGGCTCCGCCGACGGCGCCACCTGGGACGAGCAGCTCGCCGCCTGGGCCAAGCGCTATCCCAAGCGCTTCGAGCTGTTGCAGCGGCTGCGAGAGCGCCAGCTGCCCGACGGCTGGGACGCCGACCTGCCGTCCTTCCCGGCCGACGAGAAGGGCATGGCCACCCGCAAGGCCTCGGGTGCGGTGATCCAGGCGATCGCCAAGACCGTCCCCGAGCTGTGGGGCGGTTCGGCCGACCTGGCCGAGTCCAACAACACCACGATCGAGAACGCGCCCTCGTTCATCCCCGAGGAGCGCTCCACCAAGATGTGGAAGGGCGACCCGTACGCCGGTCGCGTGCTGCACTTCGGCATCCGCGAGCACGGCATGGGCGCGATCATGAACGGCATCGCCGCCCACGGCGGGACCCGGGTCTTCGGTGGCACCTTCCTGACGTTCTCGGACTACATGCGCGGTGCGGTGCGCCTCGCAGCCGTGATGCAGCTGCCGGTCACCTACGTGTGGACCCACGACTCCATCGGCCTGGGCGAGGACGGGCCGACGCACCAGCCGGTCGAGCACCTCGCGGCCCTGCGGGCCATCCCCGGCCTCGACATCGTGCGCCCGGCCGACGCCAACGAGACCACCGCCTGCTGGAAGACCGTGATGGAGCACACCGACCGGCCCGCCGGCATCGTGCTGACCCGCCAGAACGTGCCGGTCTTCCCGCGCGGCGAGGACGGCTTCGCCGACACCAGCAACGTGAGCAAGGGGGGCTACGTGCTCCTCGACGCCGAGAACGGCACCCCCGACGTCGTGCTCGTGGGCACCGGCTCTGAGGTCCAGCTCGCCGTGGAGGCCCGCGAGATCCTGGCCCAGAAGGGCATCGCGGCCCGCGTGGTCTCGATGCCGTGCCGGGAGTGGTTCGACGCCCAGACACCGGCGTACCGCGAGACCGTGATCCCGCCGACCCTCAAGGCCCGGGTCGCCGTCGAGGCCGGGATCGCCATGGGCTGGCGCGAGATCGTGGGCGACCACGGGCGCATCGTCTCCCTGGAGCACTACGGCGCCTCGGCCGACTACGCCCGCATCTACCGTGAGTTCGGGATCACCGCCGAGGCCGTCGCCGCCGCCGCGGAGGACAGCATCCGGGTGGCGACCGGCTGACGGCCCGCCCGGCGTACCACCGACCACGAAGTGCTCAACACAGGAGGAAAACCATGCCCGATCACCTGAAGGCGCTCTCGGAGGCGGGGGTCTCCATCTGGCTCGACGACCTCTCCCGCGAGCGGCTCGAGAGCGGCAACCTCGCCGACCTGGTCGAGAACGACCACATCGTCGGCGTGACCACCAACCCCTCGATCTTCGCTGCCGCCCTCGCCGAGGGCGAGCGCTACGACGAGCAGGTGCGCCAGCTCGCGGCCGAGGGCGCCGACGTCGACGCCACGGTGTTCGCGCTGACCACCACCGACGTCCGCGACGCCTGTGACGTGCTGCGCACGGTCTTCGACGCCACCAACGGTGTCGACGGCCGGGTCTCGATCGAGGTCGCCCCCGACCTGGCCCACGACACCGACGCGACCCTGGCCTCGGCCAAGAGGCTGTGGCAGGAGGTCGACCGGCCCAACCTGTTCATCAAGATCCCGGCGACCACCGAGGGAGCCCCGGCCATCTCCGACACGCTGGGTGAGGGGATCAGCGTCAACGTCACCCTGATCTTCGGGCTCGGTCGCTACCAGAACGTGATGGAGGCCTACGTCACCGGCCTCGAGAAGGCCCACGCCGCCGGCCGCGACCTCTCCGAGATCCACTCGGTGGCGTCGTTCTTCGTCTCCCGCGTCGACTCCGAGATCGACAACCGGCTGAACAAGACCGGGGCCTCCGACGACCTGCTCGGCAAGGCCGGGGTGGCCAACGCCCGGCTCGCCTACCAGGCCTACGAGGAGTTCTTCTCCGGTGAGCGCTGGGAGAAGCTGGCCGCCGCCGGCGCCAACCGACAGCGTCCGCTCTGGGCGTCCACGGGCGTGAAGAACCCCAGCTACCGCGACACGATGTACGTCGTCGACCTGGTCGTCGAGAACACCGTGAACACGATGCCGGAGAAGACCCTGTTGGCGGTCAAGGACCACGGCGAGGTGCTCGCCGACCAGGTGCGCCCCAACTACGACGACGCCCGTCAGGTGATGCAGCAGCTCGCCGACGCCGGCATCGACTACGACGACGTGATCGCCACGCTGGAACGTGAGGGCGTGGAGAAGTTCGTGGCGTCGTGGAACGAGCTGCTCGAGACCGTCGAGAGGAACCTCGAGGCCGCCCGGTGAGTGGTCCAGCGAGTGGACCTCTGAGTGCGCCGGTCGACCCCACCGCCACCGCGGCCTGGGCGCGGCTCGGCACTCTCGCCGAGGGCTTCGACCCCGACCTGCGCGGGTGGTTCGACACTGATCCCGACCGGGTGCGACGGCTCTCCTTCGAGGCCGGCGACCTGCTGGTCGACCTGTCCAAGTCGCTCCTCGTCGACGAGGTGATGGCGGCCCTGCTGGAGCTCGCCGACGAGGTGGGTGTGACCGCTCGCCGCGACGCGATGCTCGCCGGTGAGCACATCAACGTGACCGAGGACCGGGCCGTGCTGCACACCGCGCTGCGGCTCCCCGCGGACGCCAGCGCCGAGGTCGACGGGCACGACGTCGTCCCCGACGTCCACGAGGTCCTGCAGCGTGTCTACGCCTTCGCCGAGTCCGTCCGCGACGGCTCCTGGACCGGAGTCACCGGTGAGCGGATCCGCACGGTGGTCAACATCGGGATCGGCGGCTCCGACCTCGGTCCGGTGATGGCCTACGAGGCCCTGGCGGCCTACCGGCGCGACGACCTGGAGTGCCGGTTCATCTCCAACATCGACCCCACGGACGCCGCGACCACGCTGGCCGGGCTCGACCCGGCGACGACGCTGTTCATCGTCTCCAGCAAGACCTTCGGCACCCTGGAGACCCTGACCAACGCCCGCCTGTGCAAGTCCTGGCTGCTCGACGGCCTGCAGTCCGCGGGAGCCGTCGGCGAGGACACCACCGAGGCGGTCGCCCGCCACTTCGTCGCGGTCTCCACGGCCCTGGACAAGGTCGCCGACTTCGGCATCGACCCGGCCAACGCGTTCGGCTTCTGGGACTGGGTCGGCGGCCGCTACTCCGTGGACTCCGCCATCGGCACCTCGCTGGCGGTGGCGGTGGGTCCCGAGCGCTTCGCTGAGTTCCTCGCCGGCCTGCACACCATGGACGAGCACTTCCGCACTGCCGAGGCCGCCCGGAACGTCCCGCTCCTGATGGGGCTGCTCAACGTCTGGTACACCAACTTCCTCGGCGCCGAGAGCCACGCGGTCCTCCCCTACTCCCAGCTGCTGCACCGGTTCCCGGCGTACCTCCAGCAGCTCACGATGGAGTCCAACGGCAAGGGTGTGCGCTGGGACGGCACCCCGGTCACGACCCAGACCGGGGAGATCTTCTGGGGCGAGCCCGGCACGAACGGCCAGCACGCCTTCTACCAGCTGATCCACCAGGGCACCCGGCTCGTGCCCGCGGACTTCATCGCGATGGCCACACCGGCGTACCCGCTCAAGGACGATGAGGTCGACGTGCACGAGCTGCTGCTGGCCAACTTCTTGGCGCAGACGCGTGCCCTGGCCTTCGGCAAGACCGCCGAGGAGGTCCGCGCCGAGGGCACCGACGAGGCGATCGTCCCCGCCCGGGTGTTCGGCGGCAACCGGCCGACCGCCTCGATCATGGCCCCCGAGCTGAGCCCGGCCGTGCTGGGCCAGCTGATCGCGCTCTACGAGCACATCACCTTCACCCAGGGCGTGGTCTGGGGCATCGACAGCTTCGACCAGTGGGGCGTGGAGCTCGGCAAGCAGCTCGCCCAGGAGGTCGGCCCGGCGGTGGGCGGCGACGCCTCCGCGCTGGAGCAGCAGGACGAGTCCACCCGGGCCCTGATCGCCTACTACCGAGAGCACCGAGCGCGATGAGCGCCACCACGAACCCGCTGCGCGACCCCCGTGACCGGCGGATGCCGCGGATCGCGGGTCCGAGCGGGCTGGTGCTCTTCGGCGTCACCGGCGACCTCTCCCGCAAGAAGGTGATGCCCGCGATCTACGACCTGGCCAACCGCGGCCTGCTGCCACCGGGGTTCAGCCTGGTCGGCTTCGCCCGCCGCGACTGGGCAGACCAGGACTTCGCGCAGATCGTGCACGACTCGGTGCGCGCGCATGCCCGCACCGAGTTCCGCGAGGAGGTCTGGCGCCAGCTCGCCGAGGGGTTCCGCTTCGTGCAGGGCGACTTCGACGACGACGCCGCCTTCGAGACGCTTCGCCGTACCGTCGAGGAGCTCGACCAGAGCCGTGGCACCGGCGGCAACCACGCCTTCTACCTCTCCATCCCGCCCCGCTTCTTCGGCACCGTGATCGGCCAGCTCCAGGAGCATCGCCTCACCGAGCAGACCGACGGCTCGTGGCGCCGCGTCGTGGTGGAGAAGCCCTTCGGCCACGACCTGGAGTCGGCGATCGAGCTCAACGAGGCGATCAACAAGGTCTTCCCGCCCGAGGCGGTCTTCCGGATCGACCACTACCTCGGCAAGGAGACGGTGCAGAACATCCTCGCGATGCGCTTCGCCAACAACCTCTTCGAGCCGATCTGGAACGCCAACTACGTCGACCACGTGCAGATCACGATGGCCGAGGACATCGGCATCGGCGGCCGCGCCGGCTACTACGACGGCATCGGCGCCGCCCGTGACGTCATCCAGAACCACCTGCTCCAGCTGCTCGCCCTGGTCGCGATGGAGGAGCCGATCGCCTTCGACGCCGAGAGCCTGCGGATCGAGAAGCAGAAGGTGCTGGCCTCCGTCGTACTCCCGCGCAGGCTGGACCTCACCACCGCCCGCGGGCAGTACGCCGCCGGCTGGGCCGGCGGCGAGAAGGTCAACGGCTACCTCGACGAGGAGGACATCCCCGCCTCCTCCACGACCGAGACCTTCGCCGCGATCAAGCTCGACGTGGAGACCCGCCGCTGGGCGGGGGTGCCGTTCTACCTGCGCACCGGCAAGCGACTCGGACGACGGGTGACCGAGGTGGCCGTGGTGTTCAAGCGGGCCCCGCACCTGCCCTTCAGCGAGACCGCCACCGAAGACCTCACCCACAACGCGGTGGTCTTCCGGATTCAGCCCGACGAGGGGATCACGATGCGGTTCGGCTCGAAGGTGCCCGGGACCGCGATGGAGATCCGCGACGTGAACATGGACTTCGCCTACGGGGGCTCCTTCACCGAGGCGAGCCCCGAGGCCTACGAGCGGCTGATCCTCGACGTGCTGCTCGGCGACCCGCCGCTGTTCCCGCAGCCGGCCGAGGTGGAGCTGTCCTGGAAGATCCTGGACCCGATCCTGGAGCACTGGGCCAAGCAGGACGCCGGCGGCAAGCACCGGGTCGAGCAGTACGAGTCCGGCAGGTGGGGACCGGAGTCCGCCGACGCCATGCTGGCCCGCGACGGACGGACCTGGAGACGACCATGATCGAGCTCACCGACACCAACTCCGCCGGCATCGCCGCCGAGTTCCTCCGGGCCCGCAAACGGGCGGGCTCTCCCGCGATGGGGATGGTGATGACCTTGGTCATCGTCGTCGACGAGGACCAGGCCAAGGAGGCGATGGAGTCGGCGCGCGCCGCCTCGAAGGAGCACCCCGCCCGCGTTCTCGGGGTCATCCTCGGTGACGCCCGCGGGCACAGCGAGGTCAACGCCCAGGTGGGCGCCGGCGCCGGGTGGAGCGGCGAGACCGCGCTGATCCGGCTGAAGGGCGAGGTGGTCAAGCACCCCGAGTCCGTCGTACTCCCCCTGCTCCTGCCCGACTCCCCCGTCGCCGCCTGGTGGCCCGCCGACCCCCCGCTCGACCCGGCCGCCGACCCGTTGGGTGCGCTGGCGCAGCGCCGGATCACCGATGCCGCCGCGGCGGTGACCGCCAAGACCAAGGCGATCGCACGTCAGTGCTCGAACTACTCCAAGGGCAACACCGACCTGGCCTGGACCCGGATCACGCCCTGGCGTGCCCTGCTGGCCGCGGCGCTCGACCAGCACCCCGAGAAGGTCACCTCCGCCTCGGTCACCGCGGAGCGGATCAGCCCCAGTGCCGATCTCCTGGTGGCCTGGCTCAGCGACCGGCTCAAGGTGGACGTCGAGCGCCACAACTCCGAGGGGCCGGGCATCACCGAGACCGTGCTGCACACCCGCGCGGGTGAGATCAACATCAGTCGCGGTGACGGCAAGCTGGCCCGGTTCCGCTCGCCCGGCCAGCCCGACCGCCCGGTCGCACTGAAGCGCCGGGAGGTCCCGGAGCTCCTGGCCGAGGAGCTGCGCCGCCTCGACGAGGACGACGTCTACGCCGCCACCGCGCGTCGTCTCGCGAAGATGCAGTCATGACCGAGGTCCTGGTCTCGGGCGACCCGGCCGCCCTGGCGCAGCGCGTGGCCGAGGAGCTGGTGGCCCGGCTGGTGACGATCCAGGCCGAGGGCCGGGTCCCGTCGGTGGTGCTCACCGGCGGCACGATCGCGGCCGAGACCTACCGCACGGTGGCCGCGCTCGATACCGCAGCGGTCGACTGGACCCGGGTCGACTTCTGGTGGGGCGACGAGCGCTACGTGCCGGCCGACTCCAGTGACCGCAACGACCGGGGTGTCGAGCTCGACCTGCTCGACATGGTCGGTGCCGATCCGGCGCGGGTGCATGCGATGCCGGCGCTCGACGAGGCGCACCCCGACCTCACGGACGCGGCGGCGGCGTACGCCGAGCTGGTGCGCGAGCACGCCTCGGAGCCCTTCGACCTCGTGCTCCTCGGCGTCGGCCCCGACGGCCATGTGGCCTCCCTGTTCCCCGGCTTCTCGCAGCTCGACGTCGACGACGAGCTCGCCGTCGCGGTGACCGACTCGCCGAAGCCGCCGCCGGAGCGGATCACGCTGACCTTCGCGGCGCTGAACCGCACCCGCGAGGCGTGGTTCCTGGTCGCCGGGGCCGAGAAGGCCGACGCCGTCGCCCGCGCCCTCGCGGAGACCGGCTCGGTCGGTGAGACCCCCGCACGCGGGATCACCTGCGAGCGCCGCACCTGGTGGCTCGACGAGGCCGCCGCACCATCCCTCTAGCTCGCCGAGCGGGCAGTTCTGTCTGTCCCTAGCGCGCCGAGCGGGCAGTTCTGCCTGTCCCTAGCGCGCCGAGCGGGCAGTTCTGTCTGTCCCTAGCGCGCCGAGCGGGCAGTTTCTCAGGCGGTACGCCGACCCGGGGTCCACAGGCTCACCCCGCGGCGGGCCGCGGCGTAGCCCTCCTGCAGTCGCGAGACGGGGTCGGCACCGAGGGGATACACGTCGTCCTTCGTGAACGACTCGATCACCCACGACCGGTTCACGGCCATCCACTCCCGACGCTCCAGGTCGTAGGCCCGGTCGGCGGGCGAGGTGTGGAACTCCTCCCCGTCGTACTCCCCGGCGAAGCGTACGTCGGGATCGGCGAGGTCGAGCCGGAAGATCGCGACCCCGTCATCGTCGTGGATCCACAGCTGGAGCACGGGTCGTGGAAGGCCGGCGTCGTACCAGAAGAGTCTCAGCGCCGACTCCCCCGGTGACTCGGACAGGGCATCGCCGAGCGGCGCGAGGTGACGCAGCTGGCGAACTCCGCGGAAGCCCCTGAAGCGACCGATCTCGGCGATGAGCAGCTCGTGCGGCACACCGATCCGAAGGAACCCGTCGATGGCCGCGAGCGCATCACAACGCCACAGCAGCCTGCCCAGGTCGAGGGCGGTGCGCAGGGCAGTGGTGACCGGCACTCCGTGGACCACGGTGATGTCCGTGGGGATCAGGCCACGACGTCTGCCGGAGACCTCCGGCCGACGGATCCGGGTGTCGTCGACGTGCACGGCTTCGAGAGGAGGGATCTTGACGACCGCCGACCGCGGCAGGATGTCGACCCCGTGCAACCACGCCGCGGTGCGGTCGACGACGACGGCGGTCGGCGGCAGTACCAGGGCCAGGGCACGTGCCCTGAGCAAGGTGTCGTTGGGTGCCTGCGCAGCGGCGTACACCCCCTGGAGGAGGCGTCGGACCAGCCCGGCTCTGACGAGCAGACCGAATGTGTGCCGCGAGACTCCCAGCGCCACCGCCTGCTGGGTGGTGAACGGGAGATCCAGGGGCAGAGGACACTGGGCTCCCAGGAGGGTGCCGCGCGGGTCGAGCCAGTTCGCATACATGCCCCGGAGGATGACTCAGGCTGCGGTGATCGCGCTCCGGTTGTCCACAGGCCTGCAAAAGTGCCCGCTCGGCGAGCCACAGGCAGACAAAACTGCCCGCTCGGCGAGCTACAGGCAGACAGAACTGCCCGCTCGGCGAGCCACAGGCAGACAGAACTGCCCGCTCGGCGAGCTAGAAGATGATGTCGCCGCTCTTGCGCCGCGCGCGGAGGGTGGCGAGGGCCTCGTTGAGGATGTCCTTGGCCTCGGCGTCGGAGCGGCGCTCCTTCACGTAGGCGAGGTGCGTCTTGTAGGGCTCGATCTTCGGCGCCGGGGGCGGGTTGTCGCAGTCCAGGCTCGCGGGCAGCCCGCACGTCGGACAGTCCCACGACTCGGGGGCCTGGGCCTCGACCGCGAAGGCGATCATCGTGCGGTGCTCGTGGGAGCAGAAGTAGGTGACGTTCTGGCGCGGCGCCGACTCGCCGCGCTCGGCCTCACCCATGGGGCCGGCGCCGACACGGCTGCCCTTGATGGCACTACCTCCACCAGCCACGAGGGCCTCCTACGTGATCGAGTTCGAGAGAACGGGGGTCAGTTGGCGGTCTTGAGCAGCAGGCCCAGACCAACGACGCAGGCGAACCACACCAGGCCGAGGCCCACGGTCAACCGGTCGAGGTTGCGCTCAGCCACCGACGATCCGCCGAGACCACTCGAGACGCCGCCGCCGAACATGTCGGAGAGCCCGCCGCCGCGCCCCTTGTGGAGGAGCACCAGCAGGATCAGCAGCAAGCTCGTGATGACGAGCAGGATCTCGAAGACGATAACCACGGGGTGGAGCCTAACTGATAGGTGTCACGGTCAGAGGACGGGCATGTCGTAGAAGCGGCAGATTCCGCCGAACTCGTCGACCTGCAGGCTGGCGCCGCCCACGAGGCAGCCGTCGACGTCGGCCTGCTGCATGATGCCGCCGACGTTGGCGGCCTTCACCGAACCGCCGTAGAGGATCCGCAGCCCGGCCGCGGCGGCGTCCCCCGAGGTCTCCGCCACCCGTGCCCGGATCGCGGCGCAGACCTCCTGCGCGTCGTCGGGAGTGGCCACCTCGCCGGTGCCGATCGCCCAGACCGGCTCGTAGGCCACCACCATCGCGCCGACCTGCTCGGGGGTGAAGCCCGCGAGCGAGCCGTCCACCTGGGCGAGCGTGTGCTCGACCTGGCGACCCTCCTTGCGCACCTCCAGCCCCTCACCGACACACACGATCGGGGTCATCTGTGCGTCGAGGGCCTTGTGCGCCTTGGCGTTGACCAGGGCGTCGTCCTCGGCGTGGTACTCGCGGCGCTCGGAGTGACCCACCACGACGTAGCTGCAGCCGAGCTTGGCCAGCATCGCTGCGGAGATCTCCCCGGTGTAGGCCCCGGCGTCGTGCTGGGACACGTCCTGTGCGCCGTACTTGAGCAGCAGCCGGTCACCGTCGACCATCGTCTGCACGCTGCGGATGTCGGTGAACGGCGGCACCACGACCACCTCGACCTTGGCGTAGTCGTGCTTCTTGTCCGACAACGTCCAGGCCAGCTTCTGCACCAGGACGACAGCCTCCTGGTGGTTGAGGTTCATCTTCCAGTTGCCGGCCATCAGGGGCGTGCGGGTCTGGGGTGCCATGGGGTGCTCCTCGGGGGTGGGATGCGGCGGACCGGGCCGGTCGCTGGGTCAGTGGAGTACGTCGATGCCGGGGAGGTGCTTGCCCTCGAGGTACTCCAGGCTCGCACCGCCCCCGGTGGAGATGTGGCCGAAGGCGTCGTCGGCGAAGCCGAGGCGGCGTACGGCGGCTGCGGAGTCGCCGCCACCGACCACGGAGAGCCCGTCGACCTCGGTGAGTGCTGCCGCGACCGCGCGGGTGCCCTCGGCGAACGCGTCGAACTCGAAGACCCCCATCGGGCCGTTCCAGAACACCGTCCGCGCCGCCGCGATCGCCTCGGCGAAACGGGTCCCGGACTCCGGTCCGATGTCCAGGCCGATCTGGTCGCTCGGCATGGCGTCGGCCGCCACGACGGTCGGGGTCGCGTCCGCGTCGAACGCCGGCGCCACCACGATGTCGGTGGGCAGCACGATCTCGACGCCGCTCTCCTCGGAACGGCGGAGGTACTCCCGGCAGGTCTCCACCTGGTCCTGCTCGAGCAGGCTCTTGCCGACCTCGTGCCCCTGGGCCGCGAGGAAGGTGAACACCATCCCGCCGCCGATCAGCAAGGTGTCGGCCTTGCCGAGCAGGTTGTCGATCACGGCCAGCTTGTCGCTGACCTTGGAGCCACCGAGCACGACCACGTAGGGCCGCTCGGGGGTCTCGGTCAGCCGGCGCAGCACCTCGATCTCGGCGCGCACCAGCCCGCCCATGGCGTGCGGCAGCAGCTGCGCGACGTCGTAGACACTCGCCTGCTTGCGGTGGACCACGCCGAAGCCGTCGCTGACGAAGGCGTCGCCGAGTTGCGCGAGCTGGCCCGCGAACTCGGCACGCTCGGCGTCGTCCTTGCTGGTCTCGCCGGCGTTGAACCGGACGTTCTCGAGCAGCGCGACGCCGCCGTCTGGCAAGGCGTCGATGACGGCGTGGGCCGACTCGCCCACGGTGTCGGCTGCGAAGGTGACGTCCTCACCGAGGAGCTCACCGAGCCGCCCGGCCACCGGGGCCAGGGAGTACGCCGGGTCCGGCGATCCCTTCGGCCGGCCGAGGTGCGCCATCACCGCCACCCGGGCACCCGCGTCGGCGAGCTCCCGGATGGTGGGGACGCTGGCCCGGATGCGGCCGTCGTCGGTGATCGTGTCCCCGTCGAGGGGCACGTTCAGGTCCGAGCGGACCAGGACACGCTTGCCGCGGACACTGCCCCCGAGGGCAGCCGCGAGCTCATCGGTGACGCTCACGCCGACTGCCTCAGAGGGTCGTGCCGACGTGGGTGATCAGGTCGGCGAGGCGGTTGGAGTAGCCCCACTCGTTGTCGTACCAGCCGATCACCTTGACCTGGTTGCCGATCACCTTGGTCAGCGGTGCGTCGAAGATGCACGACGCCGGGTCGGTGACGATGTCGGAGGAGACCAGCGGGTCCTCGGAGTAGCGCAGGAAGCGCCCGTCGGCCGCGGCCTTGATCGCGGCGTTGACCTCCTCGACGCTGGTCTCGCGACCGGCTTCGAAGGTGAGGTCCGTGGCCGAGCCCGTCGGCACGGGAACGCGGATGGCGAAGCCGTCGAGCTTGCCCTTGAGCTCGGGCAGAACCAGGCCGATGGCCTTGGCCGCGCCGGTCGAGGTCGGCACCATGTTGATCGCCGCCGCGCGGGCACGGCGCGGGTCCTTGTGGATGTTGTCCTGGAGGTTCTGGTCCGCGGTGTAGGCGTGGATGGTGGTCATCAGGCCCTTGACGATGCCGAACTCGTCGTTGAGCGCCTTCGCCATCGGGGCCAGGCAGTTGGTGGTGCACGAGGCGTTCGAGATCACCGTGTGCTGCGCCGGGTCGTAGTCCTCGTGGTTGACGCCCATCACGACGGTGAAGTCGTCGTTGGTCGCGGGGGCCGAGATGATCACCTTCTTGGCACCGGCGTCGATGTGGGCGCGGGCCTTGTTGGCGTCGGTGAAGAAGCCGGTGGACTCCACCACGACGTCGACACCGAGGTCACCCCACTTCAGGGCGGCGGGGTCGCGCTCGGCGAAGGTGAGGATCCGCTGGTCGCCCACGACGATCTCGGTGTCGGTCGAGGACACCTCGGCGTCGAGGCGGCCGAGGATGGAGTCGAACTTGAGCAGGTGCGCGAGCGAGGTGTTGTCGGTCAGGTCGTTGACGCCGACGATCTCGATGTCGGCGCCCGAGGAACGCACAGCCCGGAAGAAGTTGCGGCCGATGCGGCCGAATCCGTTGATACCAACGCGGACAGTCACAGCTTGGTCTCCTGGTCAGCTAAATGGTCTGAAGCAACGACCCTATCGCGGCGGGTCGGGCGCGATCCGGGCCCAGTCCGCGGTACGTGCGAGTAACCGACGCCAAGCCGGGCAGATGCCGCGAAAGAGCTGGGCTCAGGCTTCCTCGGCGAGCATCTCCGGGGTCAGCGACGCCTCCGTGTCGGGGATCCCGAGCTCCTCGGCGAGCTTGTCGGCCATCGCCAGCAACCGGCGGATCCGACCGGCGATCGCATCCTTGGTCAGCACCGGCTCGCTGAGCTGACCGAGCTCCTCAAGAGATGCCTGCTTGTGCTCCAGCCGCAGTCGTCCGGCCTGGCGCAGGTGGTCGGGGATCTGCTCCCCGAGGATCTCCAGGGCGCGCTCCACCCGAGCGCCGGCGGCAACAGCGGCCCGGGCGGAACGCCGCAGGTTGGCGTCGTCGAAGTTCGCGAGCCGGTTGGCGGTGGCACGCACCTCACGCCGCATCCGGCGCTCCTCCCACGCGAGCAGCGACTCGTGCGCCCCCAGCCGGGTGAGCAGCTGCCCGATGGCGTCGCCGTCGCGGATCACCACACGGTCGACGCCGCGGACCTCGCGCGCCTTGGCCGAGATCCCCAGCCGACGGGCCGAGCCGACCAGGGCCAGCGCGGCCTCGGGACCGGGACAGGTGACCTCGAGGGAGCTGGAGCGACCGGGCTCGGTCAGCGAGCCGTGGGCGAGGAACGCCCCGCGCCAGGCCGCGACGGCGTCGCAGTTCGACCCGTTGACGACACCGGGCGGGAGACCTCGCACCGGGCGGTTGCGGTTGTCGATCAGGCCGGTCTGCCGGGCCAGCGACTCACCCTCTCGGGAGACGCGCACGATGTAGCGCGCCCCTCGGCGGATGCCGTTGCCCTTGAGCAGCACGACCTCGGGCTGGTGGCCGTAGACCTCGGCGATGTCCTTGCGCATCCGGCGGGCTGCAGCACCGGTGTCGAGCTCGGCCTCGACCACGATGCCGCCGTTGACCAGGTGCAGTGCATCCGCGAACCGCAGCATCGAGGAGACCTCGGCTTTGCGGCAACACATCTTGGTCACCTGGGTGCTGGCCAGTTCCGCCTTCACCTGAGCCGTCATCGCCATGTCGACACCTTAGTTGCGTGTCAACAACCGCGCGTAGGCGGAGGTCAGTTTGTGCACATCGTGGACCCCGGGGTGTGCGGACGCCAGGTCGGCGAGCTCCAGCCGGCCCCCGAGCCGATCGGCGCTGGTCCGGAGCCTCTCGACGTCGCGGACGGCGGCGCGGTCGGCCAGGACGGCGTGCACCTTCAGGTCCGGAGCGTGCCGGGCCAGTACGTCGAGGTGGTCGGCCAGGTCGTAGCCGCGGGTCTCGTCGGCATGGGGCTCGAGGTTGAGCGAGACCACCACCCTGGCCGGCGTACGGCACAGGGCATCGCACAGCCCGGGGATCAGCAGGTGCGGGATGATGCTGGTGAACCACGACCCCGGCCCGAGGACCACGTAGTCGGCCTCCATCACCGCCGCGACCGCCTCGGGACAGGCAGCGGCGTCGTCGGGCTCGAGCCGCACGGAGAGCACCTCGCCGGTGGTCGTGGCCACGCCGACCTGTCCGTGCACGGTGCTCACCGCGTCGGGGTCGGCGCCGGCGCCGCGCACCTCGGCGGTGATGTCCAACGGCGTCAGCGCCATCGGGAGCACCCGTCCGCGGGCACCGAGCAGGCCGGCCACCCAGTCCAGGCCGTCGACGTGGTCGTGCAGCAGCTCCCACAGGCTCAGGATCAGCAGGTTGCCCAGGGAGTGGCCGTCCATCGGGCCCTCGGACTCGAACCGGTGCTGCAGCACTCGGGACCAGGTCTGGCCCCACCGGTCGTCGCCGCACAGCGCCGCCAGGGCCATCCGCAGGTCACCTGGTGGCAGCGCGCCGAACTCCTCGCGCAGCCGTCCCGACGAGCCGCCGTTGTCGGCGACGGTGACCACGGCGGTCAGCTCGGTGGTCAGTCCCCGCAGCGCGGTCAGCGAGGCGGCCAGGCCATGCCCACCTCCGAGCGCGACCACGGCCGGCTGCTGGGACCAGGGCACGGTCATCGGGCGCTCACTCGAGTCCCAGGTCCCGGTGGGTCGCCTCGGCGTCGAGCCCGCCGGCGCGCAGCCGGGCCGCGATCTCCTCCGACATCGCCACGCTGCGGTGCTTGCCGCCGGTGCAGCCGATCGCGACGGTCATGAACCGCTTGCCCTCACGCAGGTAGCCCACGCCCACGGTCTGGATCACCGGCACGTAGCGGTCGAGGAACTCCTGGGCGTCGGGCCGCTCCTTGACGTAGGCCGCCACCTCGGCGTCCTGGCCGGTGTGGTGACGCAGCTCGGGCACCCAGTAGGGGTTGGGCAGGAAGCGCATGTCCGCGAGCAGGTCGGCGTCGACCGGGACGCCGTACTTGAACCCGAAGCTGACCACGGTGATCCGCAGCCGGACGGCCTCGGGCGTGCCGAACGCTCCGGCCACCTTCTCCTTGAGCTGGTGCACGTTGAGCCGGGTGGTGTCGATGACGAGGTCGGCGCTGCCGCGCAGGTCGGCCATCACACCTCGCTCGCGGGCGATGCCGTCGACCAGGCGGCCGGTGCCCTGCAGCGGGTGCGGACGGCGGGCCGCCTCCTGGCGGCGCACCAGGATGTCGTCGTCGGCCTCGAGGTAGAGCAGGGTGCGTCGTCGCGTGGGCAGCTGCTGGGCGAGCTGGGCCCGCAGCGACTCGAAGAAGATGCCCGCGCGCACGTCGACGACGACGGCGACCGGCTGGTCGGTGCCCTGGCGCTCGTCGACCAGCCTGACCACGTCGCCGACGAGCTCCGGTGGCAGGTTGTCGACCACGAAGTAGCCGACGTCCTCCAGCTCCTTGGCCGCGGTGCTGCGCCCGGCCCCGGTCATCCCGGTCACCACGACCAGCTCGCCGGGGCCGTGCCCGGGCACGGCCGAGCCATGGACGGACGGGCTCTGCGTGGTCATCAGCTCTCCTCGATCTCGCCGGTCGCGGTGTTCACCGAGGTGCCCCTCGGCGCCTTGGCGACGGCCTCGGCGATGGCGGTCGCCGTGCGGGTCCCGATGCCCGGGACCTCGGCGATCTCCTCGATCGTGGCAGCCCGGAGCTTGCGGAGCGAGCCGAAATGCCGGATCAGGGTCTTGCGTCTGACCTCACCGAGGCCGGCCACGTCGTCGAGCATGCTCTCGACCATCGTCTTGGACCTGCGGGAGCGGTGATGGGCGATCGCGAACCGGTGGGCCTCGTCACGGATCCGCTGGAGCAGGTAGAGGCCCTCGCTGCTGCGCGGCAGGATCACCGGGTCGGGCTCCCCCGGCAGCCAGACCTCCTCGAGGCGCTTGGCCAGGCCGCACAGGGGCACGTCGTCGATGCCGAGCTCGTCGAGCGCCCGCTGGGCAGCCGCCACCTGGGGTGGACCGCCGTCGACCACGACCAGACCCGGCACGTAGGCGAACTTGCGCGGCCGGCCGGTGTCGGGGTCGACCAGCATCGGCCCCGCGTCGGGGTCGACCTCGCCGCCACTGAGGTCGGGCGCATCCATCCGCTCGTCGATGAGCCGCCGGAAGCGTCGCGTGATCACCTCGTGCATCGAGGCGACGTCGTTCTGCCCGTCGACGCCTCGGATCACGAACCGGCGGTACTCGCCCTTGCGGGCGAGGCCGTCCTCGAAGACCACCATCGAGGCGACCACCTCGGTGCCCTGCAGGTTGGAGACGTCGTAGCACTCGATCCGCAGCGGCGCCGACGGCAGGTCCAGGGACTCCTGGATCTCCTCGAGCGCCTGGTTGCGCACGGTCAGGTCACTGGCTCGCTTGGTCTTGTGCAGCGCCAACGACTGCGCCGCGTTGCGGGCCACGGTCTCCTGGAGCGTCCGCTTGTCGCCGCGACGCGGCACCCTGATCGCGACCTTGCTGCCGCGACTGTCGGAGAGCAGCTCCTCGAAGATGTCGGCGTCGTCGGGCATCGCCGGCACGAGGATCTCCCGCGGGATGGCGTCACCGTCCTCGCCGGCATAGAGCTGCAGCAAGAACTCCCCCACCAGTCCGGCGGTGTCGATGTCCTCGACCCGGTCGGCGACCCAGCCGCGCTGGCCCCGGATCCGGCCGGACCGCACGTGGAAGATCTGCACCGCCACCTCGAGCGGGTCCTCGGCCAGGGCGATCACGTCGGCGTCGGTGCCGTCGCCGAAGACCACCGCCTGCTTCTCCAGGGCCTTGTTCAGCGCCCCGAGGTCGTCGCGCAGTCGCGCTGCCCGCTCGTAGTCCTGGGCGGCGGAGGCGGCGTACATCTCGGTCTGGATCCGCTTGACGAAGGCGTCGGTGCGACCGCCGAGGAAGTCGGCGAAGTCCTCGGCGATGGCGAGGTGCTCCTCGGCGTCGACCCGGCCCACGCACGGCGCCGAGCACTTCTCGATGTAGCCGAGCAGGCAGGGCCGCCCGATCTGGGCGGAGCGCTTGAACACCCCGTTGCTGCACGAGCGCATCGGGAAGACCCGCAGCAGCAGGTCCACGGTCTCCCGGATCGCCCAGGCGTGGCTGTAGGGACCGAAGTACTTCACGCCCTTCTTCTTCGCCCCCCTGCCGACCATCACCCGGGGGAACTCCTCGTTCATGGTGATCGCCAGCCAGGGGTAGGACTTGTCGTCGCGGTACTTGACGTTGAAGCGCGGGTCGAACTCCTTGATCCAGGAGTACTCCAGCTGGAGCGCCTCGACCTCGGTGCCGACCACCGTCCACTCCACCGATGCCGCGGTGGTCACCATCGTCGCGGTGCGCGGATGCAGGTTGGCGAGGTCCTGGAAGTACGACGACAACCGCGGCCGCAGGCTCTTGGCCTTGCCGACGTAGACGACCCGGCCGTCCTTGTCCCGGAAGCGGTAGACGCCCGGCTGTGTCGGGATCGACCCCGGAGCGGGGCGGTACGTCGAGGGGTCGGCCACGGTCCAACCCTACGAGCCGCCACCGACGACGCGTCAGCTGACGCTGAGGTCCTCCCCGGTCACGGTCACCTTCAGCTCGGCGAGCGGCTTCGTCGCCGGACCGCCCAGCACGCTGCCGTCGGTCACCGAGAACTTGCTGCCGTGGCAGTTGCAGTCGATCTCGTCGCCCTTGACCTCGGCGACCACACACCCCTGATGGGTGCACACGGCGGTGAACGCCTTGAAGTCACCTGCTGTCGGCTGCGTGATCACCACCTTGTCGGCCGCGAAGATCTTGCCGCTCCCCACAGGGATCTCCGACGTCGTCGCCACCGTGCCGCTGGGGCCTCCGGCCGAGTCCGAGGAACCGCCATCGGACGACGCGGTGTCGTCGGATCCGCAGGCGGCCAGCAGCGGCACACCCACGCCTGCTCCGACCGCGACTCCGATCACTGTGCGCCGCGAGGCCGCTGCTGCCCTCGGCGTCCCTGTGCTCCCTGTCATGACCGACCTCCTGCTAGATCCACTGGTCAGGTCCAACCTACGATGCCGGGCGCGCCTTGGCCCGACTCGCGGCCGTGTTGGCGGCCGTCTTGCGTGGCCTGGAGGCCTTCTTGGCCGCCGGCTTGAGCGCCGCCCGGCCACCTGGCGCCAGCAGCGGCTTGAGGAACTGCCCGGTGAAGCTGTCGGCCTGCTCCGCGACGTCCTCCGGTGTGCCCGTGGCCACGACGGTGCCGCCGCGGTTGCCGCCGGCGGGACCCATGTCGACGATCCAGTCGGAGGTCTTGATGACGTCGAGGTTGTGCTCGATCACGAGCACGGTGTTGCCCTTGTCCACCAGGCTGGACAGCACGCCGAGGAGCTTGCGGATGTCCTCGAAGTGCAGCCCGGTGGTGGGCTCGTCGAGCACGTAGACGGTGCGCCCGGTCGAGCGCTTCTGCAGCTCACTGGCCAGCTTGACCCGCTGCGCCTCACCGCCGGAGAGCGTGGTCGCCGGCTGGCCGAGACGGACGTAGCCCAGGCCGACCTCGACCAGGGTCTGGAGGTGCCGCGCGATCGGGGGGATGGCGGCGAAGAACTCCACGCCCTCCTCGATCGGCATGTTCAGCACGTCGGCGATGGTCTTGCCCTTGTAGTGCACCTCGAGGGTCTCGCGGTTGTAGCGGGCGCCGTGACAGACCTCGCAGGGCACGTAGACATCAGGCAGGAAGTTCATCTCGATCTTGATGGTGCCGTCACCCGAGCACGCCTCGCAGCGGCCGCCCTTGACGTTGAAGGAGAACCGTCCCTGGAGGTAGCCGCGCATCTTCGCCTCCGGAGTGGAGGCGAAGAGCTTGCGGACGTGGTCGAAGACGCCGGTGTAGGTGGCCGGGTTGGAGCGCGGGGTGCGGCCGATCGGCGACTGGTCGACGTGGATCACCTTGTCCACGTGCTCGACACCGGTGATCTTGCGGTGCCTGCCCGGCACGGTGCGGGAGTTGTAGATCTGCTTGGCCAGCGAGGTGTAGAGGATGTCGTTGACCAGCGTCGACTTGCCCGAGCCGGAGACCCCCGTGACCGCGACGAAGCAGCCGAGCGGGAAGCTGACGTCGACGTCCTTGAGGTTGTTCTCGCGCGCGCCGTGCACCGTCAGCTCGCGACCCGGTGTCGGCGGACGGCGTACGGCGGGGACCGGGATCGACTTGCGTCCGGACAGGTAGAGACCGGTCTCGGAGTCGCGGTGGGCGAGCAGGTCGGCCACCGTGCCGGAGTGCACCACCTGGCCGCCGTGCTCACCGGCGCCCGGGCCGATGTCGACGACCCAGTCGGCGGTGCGGATGGTCTCCTCGTCGTGCTCCACGACGATCAGGGTGTTGCCGAGGTCCTTGAGCCGGACCAGGGTCTCGATCAGGCGCTGGTTGTCGCGCTGGTGCAGCCCGATGCTCGGCTCGTCGAGGACGTAGAGCACCCCGACCAGCCCGGCGCCGATCTGTGTGGCCAGCCGGATGCGCTGGGCCTCACCGCCCGAGAGGGTGCCCGAGGGGCGGTCCAGCGAGAGGTAGTCGAGGCCGACGTCGAGCAGGAACCGGAGCCGCTCCTGGATCTCCTTGAGCACGCGCTCGGCGATCTGCCGCTCGCGGTGGGTGAGCTCGAGGGTGTCGAGGAACTCCGCGGCCTCGTTGATCGGCAGGGCGCAGACCTCGGCGATGTTCTTTCCTCCGGCACCCTTCTCCCCCAACGTCACCGCCATCGAGACCGGCTTGAGACGGGTCCCCTCGCACGCGGGGCAGGGGACCTCGCGCATGAACCCCTCGAACCTCTCGCGGCTGGTGTCGGACTCGGCCTCGCGGTGGCGACGTTCGATGTAGGGCCGCACGCCCTCGAAGCTGGTGTAGTAGGAGCGCTCGCGGCCGTAGCGGTTCTTGTGCCGCACGTGCACCTTGGTCGCATGACCCTCCAGGATCGCCTTGCGCCCCTTGGCGGGCAGGTCCTCCCAGGCGGTGTTCAGGTCGAAGCCGAGCTCCTCGCCGAGCGCACCCAGCAACCGGATGAAGTAGTCGGCCACGTGCGCCCCCGACCAGGGGCCGATCACGCCCTCGCCGAGGGTGGCGGAGGGGTCGGAGATCACCAGCTCGGGGTCGACCTCCATCCGGGTGCCGATGCCGTGGCACTCCGGACAGGCGCCGAAGGGCGAGTTGAACGAGAACGAGCGCGGCTCGAGGTCGTCGGTCTCGATGTCGTGCTCGTTGGGGCACGCCATCCGCTCGGAGAAGCGCATCTCGCTTGCGGGGTCCTTGGCGCCCGACTTCAGCAGCGCAGCGTCGACCAGGTCGAAGACCACCAGCCCGGAGGCGAGGTTGAGCGCGGTCTCGACGGAGTCGGTCAGCCGTCGCTTCGAGGACGCCTTGGCGGCGAGCCGGTCCACCACCACCTCGATGGTGTGCTTCTTCTGCTTGTCGAGCTTGGGCGGGCCCTCGATCATGTCGGCGAGCTGCACCGTCTCACCGTTGACGCGGGCGCGGCTGAACCCCTGGGACTGCAGGCTGCGGAACAACTCGACGTACTCCCCCTTGCGACCGCGGATCACCGGGGCGAGCACCTGGAAGCGGGTGCCCTCGTCGAACTGCAGCACCCGGTCGACGATCTGCTGCGGCGTCTGCCGCTCGATGGGCGCACCACAGGTGGGGCAGTGCGGCCGGCCGGCGCGGGCGTAGAGCAGCCGGAGGTAGTCGTAGACCTCGGTGATCGTGCCGACCGTGGAGCGTGGGTTCTTCGACGTGGACTTCTGATCGATCGAGACCGCCGGGCTGAGGCCCTCGATGAAGTCGACGTCGGGCTTGTCCATCTGGCCCAGGAACTGGCGGGCGTACGCCGAGAGCGACTCCACGTAGCGGCGCTGCCCCTCGGCGAAGATGGTGTCGAAGGCGAGGCTGGACTTGCCGGAACCGGACAGGCCGGTGAAGACGATCAGGGCGTCGCGTGGGAGGTCGACGGAGACGTCCTTGAGGTTGTGCTCACGTGCGCCCCGGATGACGAGCTGGTCAGCCACGAATCAGACCCCTGCTGTGTTGGTGGTGGGCTCGAACTGCTTCGAACAAGTGTTCGCACATCCTAACGGACACGGCAAGCCCCCACGCGGGCACATGGGGCTCCGGACCCGGACAGCCTCTAGGCTGTGCACCCGTGCCTCCCAAGACTCCTGCCATCGACCGAGCTGCCGGCCCCGCCGCGGCGGTCAGTGCCCTGCCCGCAGCCCTCGCGGCCCTGCTCGGCCATCGTCGTACCGCTGCCGCCCTGCTCGCGGTACCCGTCGGTGTCGTCGCCTTCTTCCGCGACCCCGACCGGACCCCGGACTCCTTCCCGGTGGACCCCGACGACGTCGTGGCCCCCGCCGACGGCAAGGTGATGTACGTCGGACCGGGCCAGCAGGGTGTCGCGCCCGAGGGCGAGTGGCAGCAGATCAGCATCTTCTTGTCGGTCTTCGACGTGCACATCAACCGCTCGCCGTACCGGGGTCGCGTCGTCGAGGTGACCTACCGGCCGGGAAAGTGGCACGCCGCCTACCGCTTCGAGAGCGCCAGCGAGAACGAGCGCAGCGAGATCACGCTGAGCGAGGAGATCGACGGCGAGGAGCGACAGGTGATCTTCCGCCAGATCGTCGGCCTGGTCGCGCGCCGGGTGGTGACGCGGGTGGTGCCGGGCGACGTGCTCGGCACGGGACAGCGCATCGGGCTGATGAAGTTCGGGTCGCGGATGGACATCTTCGTCCCCCCGCACGTCGAACTCCTCGCCGTCGAGGGCGATCGCACGGTGGCCGGTGAGACCGTGATCGCCCGCTGGCCCGCCGTCACCCGCACTGCGAGCCCGCACTGAGCCGGGCCGAGACCCGCTCCGGCCGCCGCCTCCTCGACCGGTGGCGGCTGAGGTCACCCTCGGGGGCCGAGGTCGTCTCCCTGCGCCAGCTCAGCCCCCGCGAGCGCCTGCGGGTGACGGCGCCGAGCATGTTCACGACCGGCAACATGGCCTGCGGCTTCTCGGCGATCCTGCTCGCCTTCAGTGACGAGTTCGCCTGGGCGGCCGTCGCCCTGGCCGGCGCGATCGTCCTGGACATCGCCGACGGCGCGGTCGCGCGGCTGGTCGGTGCCACGTCGCCCTTCGGCATCCAGCTCGACTCCCTCGCCGACCTGGTCTCCTTCGGGCTGGCCCCCGCGGTGCTCGTGCACACCTGGGCACTGCCGGAGAACCCGATCATCGCGTGGCTCTCGGCCTTCTTCTGGCTGGCCTGCGCGGCCTTCCGGCTCGCCCGCTTCAACGTCACCGTGGACCCGCTGGCGGACAAGAAGTACTTCATCGGGCTGCCCAGCCCCGGCGCCACCCTGGTGGTGATCGCGACCATCTTCGCGCTGGGGACCCCCGAGCACGGACCGTCGGTGCTGGTGCCCGTGGCGATCAGCGTGCTGCCGGCGATGCTGATGATCACCACCGTGCGCTTCCGGTCCTTCCGCGGGCTGCTCTCGCCGCGCACGTCCCAGGCCAAGGCCACCACGGCGGTGCTCGGGACCGCTCTGGTGGCGGGTCTGGTACTGGCCACCTCGGAGACCGCACTGGTGGTGGCATGGTCCTACCTGCTCACCGCGCCGCTCGGCGTGGTCACCGCACCGGCGCGCGCACGCGTCTTCGGGCCGCAGTCGGTCGCTCCGCCCCGGGCCCGGATGCAGTCGGTGTTCTTGCCGATCACCGACGAGAACGACTGACCCGACACCCTGGCGCCGACCGGCGGTGGCCGTTTGGATGGAGGGCATGGACCCCCGCCCCGCGCTCGAGGCCTCGTCGCGCAGCCTGATCCGCACCGTCGACGCGCTGACCGACGATGAGCTGGCCGCTGCCTCCCTGCTCCCGGGGTGGAGCCGGGCGCACGTGGTGGCCCACGTCGCCCTCAACGGGCTGGCGCTCGCGGGCGTGCTGCTGGGCGTCGTCCATGACCGCCGGGTGCCGATGTATGCCTCCGACGCCGCCCGCGACGGCGCGATCGAGGAGCTGGCAGCCGCTGGCTCCGCAGTGCTGCGGGACCAGGTGCTGGTCGCCACCACCGAGTTCGCTCACGCGCTCGGCGCGATGGACGGCCACCACTGGGGCGCCAGCTTCGACCGGGTGCCCGGCGGACCGACCTGGCCGGTGACCGACGCGCCCCAGATGCGACGCCGCGAGCTGGAGATCCACCACGCCGACCTGGGAGCGGCGTACACCCGTGCCGCCTGGCCGGAGGACTTCGTGGTGGAGCTCCTCGACGCGGTCAGCGTCGACCATGCCGGGTCGGGCCCGTTCGCGATCCGGGCCACCGACCTCGCGCGAAGCTGGTCCGTGGGCGGCGACGGCGGCCCCGTGGTGGCCGGGACCGGCGCCGACCTGGGCTGGTGGCTGACCGGCCGCGGGACCGGTGAGGGGCTCAGCTGCGATGCCGGGGCCCTGCCCTCGCTGCTGCCGTGGCGTCGTACGCCGAACCGGACCTGACCGTTTCGCGGCCCTCACCAGCCCCAGGTGCCCGGCTCCCCCTTGAACGGGCCGACCACCCGGCTGGTCACCCAGCCGCCGTAGAACGAGCCCGGCTGCGGCTGCACGGTCTCACCGTCCACGACGCACCGGTCGACCAGCTCGGGCATCACCGCCACGGCGTCGGCGAGCTCGGCGAAGCGGCGCGTCGGGTTCGGGTAGGTCCAGGCCGCCCTGGCCGCGTGCACGTCGCCGGCGACGAGGTCGAAGTAGCTCGCCTGCCCCTTCCACTCGCACATGCTCACGCCCGCCGTGGGCCGCAGCACCCCGTCGGCGAAGGCCTCCCGGGGCAGGTAGTACGTGGGCGGATGGCTGGTCTCGAGCACACGCCAGCTGCGCGTCGTCCGGGCCACCACCCGGCCATCGAGCACGACCTCGACGCTCTCGTTGCTCGGCTCGAGCCGTGGCGGGCGCGGGTAGTCCCACACCGACTCCTGTCCGGGGCCGGGCTTCTCCGGCTGCGGTTGCTTCACCTGGCCACCCTAGGTCGGCCTAGGCTGGCGGCCATGGCGATGAGCATCGGCGACAGCGGCCCCTACACCGGCGACGTGGCCCCCGGTGGTCCCCCGGACGTGCGTGAGCTCGCCGGGATGACGATCACCAAGCTCGCCGTCGACGCGGACATGTCGAACAACTGCTACCTGCTGAGGTGTCGCACCTCCGGCGAGCAGGTGCTGATCGACGCCGCCGCCGAGCCGGAGGGGCTGCGGACGCTGATCGGGTCCGGTGGGCTGACCAAGGTGGTCACGACCCACCAGCACTGGGACCACCACCGGGCGCTGGCCGACGTCGTGGCCGCCACCGGCGCGGTCGTCATCGCCGGCGCGGACGACGCCGCGGCGATCACCGAGCAGACCGGAGTGGCGGTGGACGACGCCGTACGGCACGGCGACACGGTGGACTTCGGTGACTGCCGGCTCGAGGTCATCCACCTGGTCGGACACACCCCCGGGTCGATCGCGCTGCTCTACGACGACCCGGACGGGACGCCGCACCTGTGGACCGGCGACAGCCTCTTCCCCGGCGGGGTCGGCAACACCTTCGGCGATGCGGACGCGTTCCGGACACTGGTCGAGGAGGTCGGCACCAAGGTCTTCGACCGCCTGCCCGACGAGACCTGGTTCTACCCCGGCCACGGCAACGACTCGATCCTCGGCAACGAGCGCCCGCACCTGCCCGAATGGCGCGAGCGCGGCTGGTGACTCGCCGGGACGTCATACCTTCTGGTTGCTCGGGCGACCAGTTGGTATGACGTCCCGGGGACGCAAGCGGCGGGTCAGCCGTTGTAGGTGATCCGGAGCTTCTCGCTGGCGGGGAGGCTCTGGCAGACCAGGCGGATGCCGTCGGCGAGGTCGTCGGCGTCGAGGACCTCGTTGTGCTTCATCCGGACCTCGCCCTCGAGTACGGCGCAGGCGCAGGCACTGCAGTTGCCCTCGCGGCAGGAGAACGGCGCGTCGACGCCCTTCGACTCGAGGAACTCCAGCAGCACCGTGTCGCCCTGCCAGTCGTCGAAGGAGTACTGCTGCCCGTCGAGCTCGACCTCGACGGCGATCGGACCGGTGACGGCAACCTCGTCGTCGTCCTCGTGGTCGTCGGCGTCCGCGACGGTCCTCGCCGCGGCCAGGACCTCCTCGACCTCGCCGAAGGGGTTCCCGCCCAGCGAGACGAACTTCTCCTGATGCCGCCGCTCGCGCGGGAAGCCGAGCTCCTTGAGGGAGGCGACCACGGCCTTCATGAAGGGCGCCGGGCCACAGACGAAGGCCGTGTGGCCGGGGAAGTACGCCGCGAACGACTGCAGCTGCTCCTGCGTCGGGAGGCCCTGCACCGACTCCAGCCAGTGCACGACCAGGAACCGGTCGGCGTGCTCGGCCGCGAGCTCGCTGAGCTCGCGCGCGAAGATCACCGAGCCCTCGTCGCGGTTGGCGTAGAACAGCACCACCTTGCCAGTGCCCTTCTCCAGGGCGGTCCGGGCGATCGAGATCACCGGGGTGATCCCGGAGCCGCCGCCGAAGAGCAGGAGGTCGGCGTCGAGGTCCTTGGGGGTGAAGATCCCGCTGGGCGGCAGCACCCGCAGCTGGCCACCCGGGCGCAGGTTGTCGCAGATCCAGTTCGAGGCGTAGCCGCCGACCGTGCGCTTCACGGTGATCTGGTGCCGGCCGCTGTGCGGTGCGCTGGAGAGCGAGTAGCACCGCGCGGCCAGCCCGGTCTCCTCGCTGGGCACCGCCACGGTCAGGAACTGGCCCGGCGTGTAGCGGAACTGCTCGGTCAGCTCCTCGGGGACCTCGAAGACGATCGAGTGGGCGTCCGCGGTCTCCTCGACCACGTCGAGCACCTTGAGCACGAAGGACTCAGTAGCCATCCTCAGCTCCGATCTGGAGATCACCGTCGCGGACGGCCTGGTCGATGGAGGAGCGTAGCCGCGCGCAGGCCGCGTGCACGGGCCTGCCCGAGGGCTGGGCGTCCATCCGGTTGAACTCCGCGCACTGGGTCAGCGCCGCGCTGCTCCACTGGATCGAGGTGTGGTGCTCGCTGTTCTTCTTCACGCGGACGCGGGCCAGACAGTCCAGGCAGGCGACCTCGGTCAGCCGTGCCTGGGTGTAGAGACGCTGGTCCTCCAGGGTCTCCTCGCTGGTCGGCGCGAACGAGACCATCAGGCGTCGGTCTCCACGGCCCGCTTCGCCAGGTTCTGCGCGACCTCGGCGCGCCAGAACTCGTTGGCCTTGGTGGTGTCGACCTCGAACTCGAAGCGCTCGGTCATCTCCGGGGTCACGTCGGCCTGGTCGACGTAGAACTGCTCATACCACCGGCGCAGCTGGTAGACCGGGCCGTCCTCCTCGCACAGCAGCGGGTTCTGCACCGGCGCCTTGTTCAGCCAGATGTGCACGTCCTGGAGGAAGCCCTCGCCGAACATCTGGCTGTAGCGCTCGCCGATGTAGGTCGTGGTGGCCTCGTCCACGCCCTCGGGCTTGAGCACCTTGAGTCCGTACTGCAGCACGAAGGAGTTCTCGCCGGTCGGGATGTGGCAGTTGATCAGCACCACGTCGGTGATGAAGCCCTTGTAGTCGGTCTTGAGCCAGTTCACCATGAACGACGGGCCGTAGTAGGTGGCCTCGGACTTCAGCACGAGGTCCTCGTCGCCGTACCCCTCGCCGGCCATGTCCGGGCGCCCGGTCGACTCCATGAACTGGGTGGCCATGTGGTCCTCGAAGACGTTGCGGAAGCTCGTCGGGAACGCGAAGTGGATGTAGAAGAAGTGCGCCATGTCCACGACGTTGTCGACGATCTCGCGGCAGTGCGCGGTCGGTACGTCGAGGGTGTGCCAGCTCCAGTCGGTGTAGACGGCCGGGTCGCTGATCCCCTCCAGCTCGGGCGGCAGGACGTCGTGGTCGGCGACGCTGCCCTCGGGGTCGTGCCAGATCATCAGCAGGCCGTTGCGCTCGGCGGTCTCGTACTTCTGGGTGCGGGCACGCAGCGGGATCCGGCGCGCGTAGGGGATCGCCTTGCACTTGCCGTCGCCGCCCCAGCGCCAGTCGTGGAACGGGCACGCGATCTCGTCGCCCTTGACGGTGCCCTGGGTGAGGTCGCCGCCCATGTGGCGGCAGTAGCCGTCGAGCACGTTCAAGCTGCCGTCGCCGGCGGCCCAGACGACGAGCTTGCCACCGAAGGCCGCGACCGAGTGCGGGTTGCCGTCGCGGAACTGCTCGACCGGGCCGAGGCAGTGCCACCCGCGCGCGAAGCGCTGCGGGGTGGTGCCGTGGTCGAGGGAACGGGCCATGCTCGGGGCCGGGCTGCTCGTGGTGCTCATCGGATCCTCCGTCGGAGTGGCCAGAAACAAGAACAGGTTATAGTTTTACGCGAGAGAATGACAGCCCATCCAGGGTTTCACCCGCAGGTCAGGAGTCCCATGCACATCGCGCTGACGTCGGATCAGGAGAAGCTGCGAGCCGAGCTCCGGGACTACTTCGCGGCCTTGGTCACCCCCGAGCGGCGCGCCGCCCTGGCCGGGGCGACCAGCGACTTCGGCGCCGGCGAGTTCGGCGACGCCGCGGTCTACCGCGAGGTGATCCGCGAGATCGGCCACGACGGGTGGCTCGGCATCGGCTGGCCCGAGGAGTACGGCGGCCAGGACCGCTCGATGATGGACCAGCTGATCTTCACCGACGAGGCCGCGGTGGCCGGCGTACCGATCCCCTATCTGACCCTGAACACGGTCGGTCCCACGATCATGCGCTTCGGCACCGACGCGCAGAAGACCGAGATGCTGCCCAAGATCCTCAAGGGCGAGATGCACTTCTCGATCGGCTACTCCGAGCCCGGCTCCGGGACCGACCTGGCCAGCCTGCAGACCCGGGCCCGCCTCGAGGGCGACGAATGGGTGATCAACGGCCAGAAGATGTGGACCTCGCTGATCCAGTACGCCGACTACGTCTGGCTGGCCTGCCGCACCGACGCCGACCTCCCTCGTCACAAGGGTCTCTCGATGATCCTGGTGCCGGCGGACGCACCGGGCTTCTCCTACACCCCGGTGCACACCGTCGCCGGGGTCAGCACGAGCGCGACCTACTACGAGGACGTGCGGGTGCCGCGCCACAACCTCGTCGGCGAGCTCAACGGCGGCTGGGCGCTGATGACCAACCAGCTCAACCACGAGCGGGTCGCGCTGACCTCGGCGGCACCGGTGACGCACTCGCTGCAGCTGGTCACCCAGTGGGCGCAGGAGACCCGCAACCCCGACGGCAGCCGCGTGATCGACGCCGAGTGGGTCCAGGTGCTCCTGGGTCGCGCGCACGCCCGCGCCGACATGCTCAAGCTGCTGAACTGGCAGCTCGCCTCCGCGACCAAGGACCTTTCCCCCGCCGACGCCTCGGCCACCAAGGTCTACGGCTCCGAGATGGCCACCGAGGTCTACCGCTCGCTGATGGAGGTGGTCGGACCCCAGGCTGCCGTGCACGGCGGCTCGCCCGGCGCGGTGCTGCGTGGGCGGCTCGAGCGCTACTACCGCTCCTCGCTGGTGATGACCTTCGGAGGCGGCACCAACGAGATCCAGCGCGACATCATCGGCTACGTGGGCCTCGGGCTCCCGGCGGCGAAGCGATGAGCACCGGGACCGCAGCCCTTCCAAAAGACGACCCGGGAGACGACGCCAGGAGACGACATGGACTTCGCACCCACCCCGGAGGGGGTCGACGCGGCAGCGCTGGCGGCCACGATCCTCCAGGACCACTGCACCAACGAGCGACTCAAGGCGGCCGAGACCGGCGCGGGCCGGTTCGACCGCGACCTCTGGGGCCGGCTCGGCGAGGCGGGTCTGCTCGGGCTCGCGGTGCCCGAGACCCACGGCGGCAGCGACCTGGGCGTGCTCGAGCTGTGCAGCGTCCTGGTCGAGGCCGGCCGCAGGGTGGCGCCGGTCCCGCTCGGGGCGCACGTCGTCACCGCGCTGGCCCTGGCCCGCTTCGGCAGTGCCGACCAGCAGGCCCGCTGGCTGCCGCAGGCCGTCTCCGGCGGGGTGGTCCTCACCTGCGCGCTCTCCGAGGAGCGCGAGCACGCACCCGACCGGCCGGCCACGCGGGCCGAGTCCGGCCCCGACGGGTGGGTGCTGACCGGCTCGAAGACGGTGGTGCCCGCCGGTGGCGTGGCCGACCTGTTCGTCGTACCCGCCTCGACCCCGGAGGGCACCGTCGTCCTCCTGGTGCGCCCGGACGACCCCGGTGTCAGCGTGCTCGACCAGGAGCTCAGCGGCCGCGAGCAGGTCGCCCACCTCGTGCTCGAGGGTGCGACGCTGCCGCCGGACCGGGTGCTCGGCGAACCGGAGGAGGGCTCGTCGATCAACACCTGGCTGACCCAGCACCTGACCGTGGCCGTGTGCGCGGAACAGCTCGGCACCCTGGAGGGTGCGCTGGCGCTCACGGCCGACTATGCGAAGACCCGCGAGCAGTTCGGGCGCCCGATCGGCACCTTCCAGGCGGTCTCGCAGCGGCTCGCCGACGGCTACATCGACGTGCTCGGCGCCCGGCTGACCCTGTGGCAGGCGGCCTGGAAGCTGGCCGAGCGGCTGCCCGCGGCCTACGACGTCGCCACCGCCAAGCTCTGGACCGCCGACGCGGGACACCGGGTGGCGCACACCGCCGTGCACGTGCACGGCGGTGTCGGCATCGACCTCGACGGCGAGGCCCACCGCTACTTCACCGCCGCCAAGCGCCACGAGCTCGTCCTCGGCGGCACCACGGAGCAGGCGCGCGCCCTCGGCCGGCTGATGGCCGCGGACCCGGCCTGAGTGTCGACGATGGCCCCTGCGTCCACCATCCGCGCCGCGCTGCTGGCACGCGCAGAGGACCCGGCCCCGGCCGTGCTGGCCGGGCACGCCCGCTGGTCGTGGCAGGAGTACGTCGCGGAGTCGGCGCGGCGAGCGCACGTGCTCGCGGGAATGCTCGACGGCGACCGGCCGCCCCACGTCGGCCTGCTGATGGACAACACCCCGGAGATGGTCTTCGCGCTCGGCGCTGCCGGTCTCGGTGGTCACGTCGCGGCCGGGCTGAACACCACCCGGCGCGGCGAGTCGCTGCTGGAGGACATCCGCAAGGCCGACTGCCAGGTCGTGCTCGTGGACCCGCGGCTGCTGCCGTTGCTCGAGGGGCTCGATGCGCCTGAGGTCACCATCCTGCGCACCGACGACCCGAGCTGGGTCGGCGAGGTCGCGACGGCCCCGGTCGCTCCCCCGCCGGCGACCCCCGAACCCACCTCGCTGTTCATGCTGATCTTCACCTCGGGCACGAGCGGCACCCCGAAGGCGGTGCGGATCACCCACGAGAAGATCACCGTTCCCGGCAGCTACCTCGTCGAGCGCCTCGGCCTCGGACCCGACGACGTGCACTACGTCTCGATGCCGCTGTTCCACTCCAACTCGGTGATGGCGGGCTGGGCGCCCACGCTGGTGAGCGGGGCCGCGGTCGCGCTGCGTGAGCAGTTCTCCGCCAGCCAGTTCCTCCCCGACCTGCGTGAGTACGGCGCCACCTACCTCAACTACGTCGGCAAGGCGCTCTCCTACGTGCTGGCGACGCCCGCGCTCCCCGACGATGCCGAGAACCCGCTGCGCCTGGCCTTCGGCAACGAGGCCGGTGACCGCGACATCGCCGCGTTCTCCCGCCGCTTCGGCTGCACCGTGGTCGACGGCTTCGGCTCGACCGAGAACGCCGTGGTGATCTCCCGGGTCCCGGGCACCCCCGCAGGCTCGCTGGGGGTCCCGCTCGAGGGCGTCGCCGTGCTCGACCCGGAGTCGAGGCTGGAGTGCGCCCGAGCGCAGTTCGACGAGTCCGGCCGCGTTCTCAATCTGGCCGAGGCGACCGGGGAGCTGGTGAACACCACCGGCGGCGGGCAGTTCGCGGGCTACTACAACGACGACGCCGCGACCGCGGAGCGGATGCGCGACGGGATGTACTGGAGCGGAGACCTCGCCTACCGCGACGCGGAAGGCTTCGTCTACTTCGCGGGTCGCACGGCCGACTGGCTGCGCGTCGACGGCGAGAACCTCGCGGCCGCCCCCGTCGAGCGGATCCTGGTCCGGCACCCGGCGGTCGCCGAGGCGGCCGTGTACGCCGTACCCGACCCGTCCTCGGGCGACCAGCTCGCCGCAGCCCTGGTCCTGGTCGGCGAGCTGTCCCCGGCCGGCCTCGAGGAGTTCCTCGCCGACCAGCCCGACCTCGGCCCGAAGCAGTGGCCGCGCCACATCCGGATCCTGGAGGCGCTCCCGCGCACCGCCACCAACAAGGTGCTCAAGCGCGAGCTCGCCGCTGACGACATCGAGTCCGTGGAAGGCACCCGGTGGCGTCGCGTCGAGCGCGGAACCGCCTACGTGCCGCAGTGACCGTTCAGGTCTCCAGCAGGTCGGCGAGGCCGCGCAGGATGGTGGCAGTGGCGTGGTCCCGCTTCGACGGGGTCGCCGAGCCGGCGGCTCCGACCCCGCCCGCCGGACCCGCCTGCGCCAGTGCCTCGGTCGGGAGCCGGTCCTGGGAGAGCGACACGAGCAGCTGCCGCGAGGCCAGGTAGTCGGGGCGGAGCACCGGCGTCTGGCGACGGGACTCACCGAACGCCGCGAGCAGGCTGTCGAAGAACGCCTGGTTGGACACCGAGCCGAGCGAGCGCCGCAGCAACGGGAGAGCTCGCTTGGTGAAGTCTCCGTGCCCTTCGCTCTCCCAGGCGACCTCCGTGGGCAGGCAGGCCCCGAAGAAGACGCCGCGCTCGTTGTCCCGGGACTGGTCCGCCGCCGAGGTGACGGCACGCGAGCGCTGCCCTCGCTTGACGATGAACTGGTCGACCACGGCGCGCGGAAGCGTGACCAGGCGGGCCTTGGCCGTCGGCCCCGTCGGGGCCGCCATCGACGGGTCGATGTCCCGCTGGGCGCCGCCGGAGTGGCAGGAGTCGAAGAAGATCGTCAGGCTGACCTCGTCGGGCAGCTTGTCCCAGATCTGGCCGAGGTCGTCGTCGATGAGCAGGTTGCCTTCCATGAAGTCGACCGGGCAGATCGCCTCGTCGGCGAGCTTGTTGCCCTCCCCGTCCTCCTCGAGCTCGTCCTGGTTCAGGTCGTCCACGGCGGTGCCGTGCCCGGAGTACTGCACGACGAGGACGTCGCCCGCCTTGCTGCCGACCACCAGCCCCTGGATCCGCTCGACCATCTCCGTCAGGGTGGCCTCCTCGTTCAGGAGCAGGTCGACGTCGAAGCCGGCGTTCGCGAGCTCCTCGGACCAGGCCCGGGCGTCGGCGACACAGCCCGAGAGGGCGTACTGGCCCGGGTAGGCGTCGATGCCGATGCACAGGGCCTTCTTCGTGGAGCCCCCGGCGGGCTGCGCCTGTGCCGAGTCCCTCGCCTCGATCTGGGCGTAGGCCTCGTCACTGGTCAGCCACGGGTCGCCGAGCCCGCGAGCCCTGGTCTTCGGCGGGAAGCCCTGGGCGAGGTCTGCGTGCCCGAGGATGCGGCGGGCGAGACTGTCCATCGTCGACTTGTCGTCGTCGAAGCCGCCGTGCTGCTTGGAGGAGCTGCTCGACCAGAGCCCGCCCCCGACGGTCTCGGACCACATCACCTCGCCCTTGGCGCCCGAGCCCGGGTCCCCGAAGAGGTCGCGCAGCTTCCGGTCGCGGCGTACGGACTCCTGCAACCCGAGGATCTCGGCGTGCTCCTCGGCCTCGAGCGCCTCACGGATCAGGTAGAGCAGGGACTTGCGGTAGACGCCCATGCAGGTGTCGAGCTTCTCGAAGTGCTGCGACATCGTGAACATCGTCACCGCCTCGATGTGCTCCAGCACCGCGGGGTCCATCACCCGCTTCTTGAACTCGTCGGCGCGCACGGCCGGCGCCAGCAGGTTCAGCGAGGCGATCTTGGGTACGCCGGCGGCCAGCAGCTGTGGCACCAGGTGGGCGTGGAAGATCGAGCCGGCGCTGTGCCCGATGGCGTGCACCGTGACCGCGTCAGGACTGGCCGCCAGGTACTCGCCGAGCTTCTTCGCGAAGTAGCGAGCCCCTCCGGCGGGCTCGCTGGCGAGCTCGGCCGTGCGCTTCATCGCCCCCCAGGTGTCCCGACCCCGCGCCCCCCGCAGCACCTTCTCGATGACCGCGTCGAGGGCGTCGGAGACGAACCCCCGGGCCTGGCCGGGGATGTGGTCGCGCACGGCGTCCCACAGGGAGTCCCCCAGCGCCGTCTCCCAGACGAACTGCACCGGGAAGGCCCCGTTGGCCTTCCACCACTCCACCTGCTTGTGGGCGATCCCGAGCCCGCTCGCCTTGGGGACCAGCCCACCGTGGGCGTAGATCACCAGCGGCACCCCTTGGCCCCCGTGAGCGGCCACGAAGGCCGGGAGGTGGGTGCTGAAGATGGCGTCGACGTCCTCCTGCACGGTCTTGAAGTCCTTGACCGTCGTGGGCAGCGTCGAGCTCCCGCTCGCGAGCCGGCCGTCGGGCACGTTGATGACATAGGGGTGCAGCGCGACCAGCTGGTCCCGGCTCAGCTCCACCGAACGTGCTGTCGAGGCGGTGAGGGTCATCGTGGTGCCTTTCTCATCAGGGGGTCGGTGCGGGGACTCGGTCGACCAGCCGGGCGTCCGGGTGGGCGTAGACGGTGTAGGCCAGCCAGGAGAGGTCGCCGCTGCGCCGTGCCGCCTGCCGGGCGTCGACGGTCGCGCGGGCCATCGTGTCGCCGGCGTCGAGACGGGCGTAGAACTCCTCCACGAACGCCCGCGCCGGCTCGTCGCCGATCGACCAGAGGCAGCCCACGAAAGCCCCGGCACCGGCGCGCAGAAAGGACTCGGCGAAGCCTCCGGCCTCGGAACGACGTGAGGGCGGGTGGCCCAGACGACACGCGTTGATCACGATCAGCGGCCCGGGGTCGTGCAGAGCGAGCGGCGGCCGGTCCGGCAGCGCCTCCCTGAGGTCGTCGAGGGACCAGCAGACCCGGCTCCGGTCGGCCGGAGCCACGGCGACCCCCGAGCCGTCGCTGGGGACGAAGTCGGCGAGCAGCATCTCCCGCACCGGCGGGTCGGAGTTGTCGTCGCACCGGCCGTGACCGGCGAAGTGGAGCAGGTCGACCTCGCCGCTGCTGAGCAGCCGGGACAGCGCCGCCCCGTCCGACGGCGTGACCGCCTGCGCCCCGAACGGCGCCAGTGCAGCCAGCTCCAGGGTGGAGTTGGGCAGGGCCAGCCCGGCGTCGGCGTACTCCGGGACCAGGTGGTACGCCGCGCCGGGGCGGATGCTGAGGTCGCGCGGGTGCGGGGTGTTGTAGACCCACCGGACCAGGCCGGCGCGGCCGAGAAAGCCCAGGCCCTCCGGGTCCTCGCCGTCGATCTCCTCCCAGGTGTGCACCAGCTCCCAGGGGATGTCGGTCTCGCCGCTGGTCAGGATCGTGAGCTCGTCGATCTCCTGGGGGTGCTCACGAAGCCAGGTGCGCAGGTCCCGCGGCAGTGTCCTGGCGCCCAACCGGGCGCCGATGGCCCGGAGCTCGGCCTGGAACGCCGCACTGCGCTCGCGCAGGTTCGGGATCTCCCGGTGCACCCGCCAGGCCTCGTCGAGCCCCTGGAAGACCTCGGCGAGGACCGCGGGCTTGTCGTCGATGATCCGCTCGAACCGCTCGCGCACCCCCGGCAGCACGAGGTCGAAGGTCAGCGTCGAGGTCGCTCCCTCCAGGTTCTCGTCGATGGTCAGGGTCCGCGGCGCGAGGAACGGGCTGACGCCCGCAGCGACCGCCGAGGCCGCCTCCACCCTGGCTGGGTGGAGCGCCTCGGGCGGACTGGCGCCGGCCGGCAGCACCGTCGCGGTCAGCCGCAGGGTCGCCAGCGGCTGCGGTGTGTCCTGCCGGACCACGACCTGGACCTCGGCCTCCCCCACGGCGATCGCGCGGAGCCCGAAGGTCAGCTCGGCGTCCGGCTCGCCCGGTGCGGGCAGGTGGAGCTCACGCTGCCCGCTCTCCGGCGCGCCGGGCGGTCCGGCGAGGGCGAGGCCCCGGCGCAGCAGGGTGATCGTGATCGGCTGTGCGGGGTCGACGATGATCACCTGCTCGTCGTGCGCCCGGCCGCCCTCGACTCGAACCTCCCCGCGACTCAGGCGTACGACGACGTCCACCGGATCGTCCAGCACCACGACCGCGGGCATGCTCGCGCCGACCTCGGCGAAGACCAGCCGCGCAGGCTCGGCGGCTCCCCTGCCAACGCCGATTTCAGCCCCCGTGTCAGCCCCCGTTCCGGGGCCCTCGGCCATCTCCGCCAGCTCGGGCTCGGCCATGTCGGCCATGTCTGCCATCTCGGGCTCGGCCATGTCGGCCATGTCGGCCATCTCGGCCTCGACCGGTGGCTGGGACGGCGCACCGTAGGACCGCTCGAGCGGCGGCAGCGCCATCGACGGAGGGGGCAGTGGTGGCGGCGGGATGCCGCGGGTGATCCCTTCACGGGGTGCCCGGGACTCCCTGAGCGCGGCCAGCACCGCGTCCGGGGCCGTCCCCCTCGGGTGCTCGACCACGTGGAGGACCAACTCCTGGCCCGGCGCGACCTCGGTCGTCCAGCTCGAGGTGCCTGCGTCGAAGGGCAACAGCCGGTAGTCGCCCTCGAACTCCACCACCATGGTCAGCCGCTCGGAGGCCGATCCCGTGGGGACCAGACGCAGGGTGCCGGCGTCCTCGCCGGTGGAGATCCGCACCGTGGCCACGACGGTGAACGAGCCGCGGCGCTCGGCGCGCGCGTCGACCTCGACCCGCATGCCCGGGGTGCTCGAGAGCGCGACCTGCCCGCCGGCCAGGTCGACCGCCTGCTGCTCGCGCATGCGCCCTCCCCCGGGTTGCGCATCCCCCCGGAGCAGGGATGCCCGCCCGGGACACCCCAGCATGGTGCGCGCGCAGGGCCGGTGACCAGCCCCCTGGCCTCAGGTGTAGACCAGCTCTGCCCGGGTCAGGAGCGGATCTTCTCCAGCCGCGACACGGACTCGCCGAACTCACGGACGAGGTCGGCCATCACGTCGGCGACGGGCCTGACCTCGTTCATCCGGCCGACGATCTGCCCCACCGGCATCGCGATCACGTCGGGGTCCCCGTGCTCGTTCATCCGGTTGTGCGCGTCCGAGACCAGCAGGTTCTGCAGGGGCATCGGCAGCGGCTCCGGTGCACCCTCCTCGGTCCAGGCCTCGGTCCACCTCGTCTTGAGCAGGCGTGCGTGCTTGCCGGTGTAGACGCGGGTGCGCACCGTGTCGGAGCTGCTGGCCCGCAGGAAGGCCTCGGTCATCCCCTTGTTGGAGTTGAGGTTCTGGTACTCCTCGGTGGTCAGCCACACCGAGCCGGTCCAGACGCCCTGGGCGCCCAGTGCCAGCGACGCGGCGACCTGGCGCCCGGAGCCGATGCCGCCGGCTCCGAGGACGGGCACGTCCGGCCCGACGGCGTCCACGACCTCGGGGGTGAGCACCATGCTGGCGATCTCGCCGGTGTGGCCGCCGGCCTCGTAGCCCTGGGCGATGATGATGTCGACCCCGTTCGCGACGTGCGAGAGCGCGTGCTTGGCGGCCCCGGCCAGCGCGGCGACCGCGACACCCTGGGCGTGGGCCTGCTCGATCACGTCGATCGGCGGTGAGCCGAGGGCGTTCGCGATCAGGACCGGCCGGTGGCGCAGGGCGATGTCCACGTGCGAGCGAGCGACCGAATGCAGCCAGCCGAGCACCCCTTCGCGTCCCTCACCCTCCGGGAGCGGGGGTACGCCGAGCTGCTGCAGCGTGCGCTGCACGAAGGAGATGTGCTCCGGCGGGATCAGCGCCTTGAGGTCCATCGACTTGCCCTCGGTGGGCACCTTCATCGGCATCACCACGTCGACGCCGTAGGGCCGGCCGTCGGTGTTGTCGTCGAGCCACGTCAGAGTGCGGTCGAGCTCGTCGGGGTCGTTGAACCGCACCGCGCCGAGCACCCCGAGACCGCCGGCGCGCGAGACCGCCGCTGCCACGTGCTCGGAAGGGGTGAACGCGAAGATCGGGTACTGGATCCCGAAGCGCTCACACAGGGCGGTGTGCATCAGGCGCCCACCTTCTGACCGGCGGCGGCGAGCTCCTTGGCCTTGGGGTAGTTGGCCTTGCCGGTGGCGCTGCGCGGGATCTGCCGGACGTAGGTGACCGAGCGGGGCAGCTTGTAGCCCGAGAGCGTGGAGCGCAGGAAGCCGCGCAGGTCCTCGAGCTCGGGCAGGTGCTCGCCGCGGGGCTGGATCACCGCGGAGACCGACTGGCCGTAGTTCTCATCGGCGACCCCGACCACCAGCACGTCGTAGACCTCGGGATGTGCCTTGAGCGCCATCTCCACCTCCTCGGGGTAGACCTTCTCCCCGCCGGTGTTGATGCAGTTCGAGCCCCGTCCGAGCAGGGTGACCTTGCTGTCGGCCTCGATCCGGGCGAAGTCGCCGGGCACCGCGTAGCGCGTCCCGTCGAGCTCGATGAAGGTCTTCGCCGACTTGGCCTCGTCCTTGTAGTAGCCCAGGGGGACGGAGCCGGCGCGGGCGAGCCGGCCGACGGCACCGACGTTCTCGGCGAGGTCGAGGATGTTGTTGTCCTCGTCGAGGACCACGGACTCGGCGCCGAGGCTGATCACGCAGCCCTCACCCTTGATGTTCTCCGCGTCCTGGAGGCCGGTTCCCTGGAAACCGGTCTCCGAGCTGCCGACCGAGTCGGTGAAGAAGGCGTTCGGGAACGCCGCCATCCAGCGCTCCTTGACCGGGCGGCTGAAGATCGCGGCACTGCTGGCGACCGCGACCAGTGACGAGCCGTCGTGCCCGCCGGTGTCGCGCGCCTCGATCAGCGGCCGGGCCATGGCGTCGCCGGTCATGAACACCAGCTGCACCTTGTGCTCGTCGATGATCCGCCAGACCTCGTCGGGGTCGAACTTCGGCGCGAGCACGGTCAGGTGCCCGGCGAAGAGGTGCATCAGCATCGCGGCCTGCGCTCCGCCGTGCATCAGCGGGCTCAGTGGGAAGGTGACCATCGGCTCGTTGGCCAGGGCGCTCTTGGACTGGTCGTACTCCTCGAGGCGCGCACCGGTCATGAAGTCGATGCCGCCGCCGAGGACGCGCCAGAAGTCCTCGTGACGCCACATGACGCCCTTGGGGAAGCCGGTGGTGCCGCCGGTGTAGACGATGTAGAGGTCGTCACCACTGCGTTCGGCGAAGTCGCGCTCCCCGCTCTGGCCGGCCAGGGCGTCCTCCCAGGTGACGCCCCCGAAGGCGGAGAGGTCGGCGTCGCTGTCCGGCTCGGTCGGGTCGGGCATCGCGACGATGGTGCTCAACGCCGGGTGGTTCGGCGCCGTGGCCGCGACCTGGGGCGCGTAGGTGCGCTCGTGCAGCAGCGCGACCATGTCGGAGTTCTCGAACAGGTAGTTCAGCTCGGCCTCGACGTAGCGGTAGTTGACGTTGATCGCCACCGCCCGGACCTTGAAGACCGCCAGCAGGGCGACCACGTGCTCGACGCTGTTCTTGGCGTAGATGCCCACGTGGTCGTTGTGGCCGATGCCCCGCGAGTCCAGGAAGTGGGCCAGCCGGTTGGCGTCCGCCTCGATCTCCGCGTAGGTGACCGCGCGGTCTCCCACCTGGATCACGGGCCGGTCCGGTACCGCGTCGACGGCATGCTCGAAGAGGTCTGCGATGTTGAGGGCCATGGGCCCAAGACTAGAACACGTTCTTGTTTCTGACTAGCATCAGGGCCATGACCGAGACCCCCCGCGCCGCCGACCAGACCGACGACCCTGCCACGACCCCGCCGCACCTTCTGGTGGAGCTGCAGGGGCACACCCTGGTCGTGACCATGAACCGGCCCGAGGCGCGCAACGCACTGTCCGGGGAGATGCTCGCCCTGATGGAGCAGGCCTGGGAGCGGGCCAACTCCGACCCCGAGGTGCGGGTGGTGATCCTGACCGGCGCCGGCGGCTACTTCTGTGCCGGCGCGGACCTGAAGGCGATGACGTCGAGCGCACCGACGGAGAAGTTCGAGTCCGGCGAGTTCGACCCGTCCCTGATCAAGTCCCTGCTCAAGGGCTACCGGGTGAACAAGCCGCTGATCGCCGCGGTCGAAGGGCCCGCGATCGCCGGTGGCACCGAGATCCTCCAGGCCACCGACATCCGCGTGGCGGGCGAGTCGGCGAAGTTCGGCGTCTCCGAGCCCCGCTGGGGCCTCTACCCGCTCGGCGGCTCCGCCGTACGCCTGCCCCGGCAGCTGCCCTACACCGTGGCCGCCGACCTGCTGCTGACCGGCCGCCACGTCAAGGCGCCCGAGGCCAAGGAGATCGGCCTGATCGGGCACGTCGTCCCCGACGGCGAGGCCCTCGCCAAGGCCCACGAGCTCGCCGACCTGATCGCCGCCAACGGCCCGCTCGCCGTCCAGGCCGTCCTGCGGACGATCCGGGACTCCGAGGGCAAGCACGAGGACGACTGCTGGCAGGACGACGCCCGGGTCGGTGCCGCCGTCTTCGCCTCCAACGACGCCAAGGAGGGCCCGCGCGCCTTCGCCGAGAAGCGCAAGCCCACGTTCACCGGCACCTGAGCGCCTCCGGTGGTCGAGGAGGGCGACCGGCGCCGGCTCAACGATCACCGGGGCCGGCGGACATAGGCTCGGCCCCATGACGGGCAGCATCTGGGACGGCTTCGCGATCGACCCGCGCCGCGAGGAGAACTCGCACCTGCGCGCCTCGGACCGTGACCGCGCCGCGGTCAACGACCTGCTCGGGGAGGCGTACGCCGAGGGGCGACTGACGCCCGAGGAGCTCGACGAGCGCACCGACCTCGCCGCGCGAGCCCACACCCTCGGAGAGCTGCCCGCCCTGGTCGCCGACCTGGTGGCGACCGGCACCGCGGTGCCGGCGGCGCTGGACCGGCACGCCGAGGCGGAGCGTCGCTACCGCAAGCAGCGCCAGGACGCCTTGTGGCAGCTCCTCGTGCCGAGCCTGATCTGCTGGGCCATCTACTTCGCCTCCATGCCCTTCGAGTTCCCCTGGCCGCTGTTCGTGATGCTCGGGACCGGGGTCCGCTACGCGCGCCTGGCCACCAGCCACACGGACACGGTGACCGAGATCGAGCGCGGGCTGGCGAAGAAGGAACGCCACCAGCTGGAGCAGGGTCGCGGGGACTCCGGGTCGACCGCCGGGTGAACATTGGGCGACCGCTTGTATGGCATCTGTCTCAAAAAGGCCATAGGCGGCTTTGGATGTAGTTCCATGAGCGAATGCCCCTGACTCATTTCGCCCATGGAGTGGCCTCCGGCGACCCGCGCCCGACCTCGGTGGTGCTGTGGACCCGGGTCACCCCCACGGCCGCCAGCAAGCCGGGGTCCGGCGCCGGCCCGACCGTCACCGTGCGCTGGCAGGTCTCCACGAGCTCGACCTTCACCCGGGTGCTCCGCTCCGGGCGCTTCCGCACCGGTGCCGCGCGCGACCACACCGTGAAGCTCGACGTCACCGGGCTCAAGCCGGGCCGCACCTACTACTACCGCTTCCTCTACAAGCGTCAGCGCAGCCGGGTGGGACGCACCCGCACCGCCCCCGCAACCGCGAGCTCACCGGCCAACCTGCGCCTCGGCGTGGTGTCGTGCTCCAACCTGCAGGCCGGCTGGTTCCACGGCTACCGCCACCTGGCCAACCGCAACGACCTGCATGCCGTCCTGCACCTGGGCGACTACATCTACGAGTACGCACCCGGCGGGTACGGCTACGGGCGGTCCAACGTCGACGTACGGCGCCACGTCCCGGCCCGGGAGATCGTCAAGCTCGCCGACTACCGCCAGCGGCACGCGCAGTACAAGACCGATCCCGACCTGCAGCGGCTGCACGCGAAGTACCCCTTCATCGTGACCTGGGACGACCACGAGACCACCAACGACGCCTACGGCACCGGTGCCGAGAACCACCAGCCGGGCGAGGGCAGCTACGCCACCCGCAAGGCCCTGGCCCGCCGGGCGTACGACGAGTGGATGCCGGCCCGGATGGAGGGCACGGCCACGATCAACGACGGCTACCGGCTCTACCGGCGGCTGCAGTTCGGCGACCTCGCCGAGCTCAGCATGCTCGACCTGCGCACCTACCGCGACCAACAGCTCGCGGCCCAGGTCGACCCCGAGCAGGCCGACCCCGACCGGACCATCACCGGGCGCGGGCAGATGGACTTCCTCAAGGGGGCGCTCAGCCGCACCGGCGTGCAGTGGAAGCTGATCGGCAACCCGGTGATGATCACCCCGGTCACCTTCGCCGGCTTCCCCCGCGACCTGGTCAAGCCGGTCAACGACACCGTGGGGCTGCTCCCCCCTGAGGGCGCGCCGTACAACATCGACCAGTGGGACGGCTACACCGACGACCGCCGCGAGGTGCTCGAGCACCTGCGCGACAACGGGATCACCGACACCGTCTTCGTGACCGGCGACATCCACTCCGGCTGGGCCTGCGACCTGCCGGCCGACAAGGCGACCTACGCCGCCACGCGGAACTCGGTCGCCGTGGAGTTCGTGGGCAGCTCGATCACCTCGAACAACCTCAAGGACATCACCGGCACCCCCGCCCGCACCACCAGCATCGCCGCGGAGGAGGGCCTCAAGGCCAACAACCCGCACATCAAATACCTGGACTTCGACAGTCATGGGTTCTCGATCCTCGACATCACCGCGAAGCGAGCACAGATGGACTGGTACGTCACCGGAGACCGCGCCACGAAGAACGCCGGCGCGACGTGGTCCACCTCCTACGCGACCACGGCCGGCAGCCAGGTCGTCCGTCCCGTCGACCGGCCGGTGGGCTCCTGATGTGCGGCGAGCAGGCCATGGGCCTGACCCCCGAGGCCACCGGCACCGACCGGCGCACGTTCCTCAAGGTCGCGGGAGCCTCGGGGGCGGCCCTGATCTTCTCCTCCGCGCTCGGTGCGACCCCGGCCGCGGCTGCGGCGACGAAGAAGCGTGCCTACGTCGTGGTGGTCGACGGCTGCCGGCCGGGTGAGATCGACGCGATGCCCAACCTGGCCGCGCTGCGCGACGCCGGCACGTGGTACCCCGCGGCCCGTTCGCTGCCCGTGATGGAGACCCTGCCCAACCACGTGATGATGATGACCGGTTGTCGCCCGGCCCGGAACGGCGTTCCCGCCAACAGCATCTACGACCGCGCGCTGGGCGAGGTTCGCGACGTCGACCGGCCCACGGACATCAAGGTCGCCACGATCATCGAGCAGCTCAACGCCACCGGCCGCACGACCGGCACGGTGCTCTCGAAGACCTACCTGTACACGATCTTCGGCGAGCGGGCCACCCACCGCTGGGAGCCGCAGCCGATCATCCCGGTCTCCGAGCACGCACCCGACGCGGCCACGATGGAGGCCACGTTGGCGATGGTCGAGGAGTTCGATCCCGACCTGGTCTTCGTCAACCTCGGCGACGTCGACCGCGTGGGCCACAGCGACCTCACCGGCACCACGCTCAAGGCGGCCCGCCAGGCGGCCCTGGCCTCGACGAACGTGCAGGTCGGCCGGCTGATCGACGCCCTCAAGGCCAAGGGCACCTGGGCCTCCTCGATGATCATCGTGGTGGCCGACCACTCGATGGACTGGTCGGTGCCGAACCAGCTGGTCAACATGACCTCGGTCTTCGACGCCGACGCTACGCTCGCCGGGAACTACCAGATCGCCCAGAACGGTGGCGCGGAGCTGGTCTACTGGACCGGCCCGAGCACCGGCCGCACCACGGGGCTGGCCCGGATGCGCACCCTGGCGCTCGCCACGCCGGGCGTGTTCGCGGCCCACGACATCGCCCGCACCCCCAGTCTGCGGCTGGGCCCCAACGCCGGCGACCTGCTGCTCTACTGCAAGGCGGGCTGGCGCTTCAGCGACAGCACCCAGCTGAGCAACCCGATCCCGGGAAACCACGGTCACCCGGCCACCGAGCCGATCCCGTTCTTCATCGGCGGCGGCTCGCCCGCGGTGCGCAAGGGGATCGCCCGCTCCGCACGGGCCCGGACGATGGACGTCACCCCGACGCTCGGCACCTACTTCGGGGTCCGGGCGCCGTCCAGCGGGTGGGAGGGCCTCTCCCGGCTCTGAGTGGGCCACACCGGCGTGACGGGGTCGGGTCTCGGTCCTAGTCTGGCCGCGGAGGTGCAGCCCATGGACGTGCGCGAGCTCGTCAAGGACCACTACAGCCCCGGACACCTGACCGACGCGATCGTCGCGGCGCTGTCGAGGGCCGGCACGGAGGTGGACGCGCTCACGGCCGGTGACCTGTTCCCGGTCGACCAGCTCCATGCCGGAGGGGCGCCCGCGACCCGGTACCTCCTCGAGCGGCTCGGGGCCGGCACCGGCTCGAACCTGCTCGACGTGGGCTCGGGGATCGGTGGCCCGGCCCGCCTGGCTGCGACGTACGGCGCCCGGGTGACCGGGATCGACCTGTCCGCGGAGTTCGTCGAAACCGCCACCGACCTGACCTCCCGCGTCGGCATGGGCGACCGGGTGTCCTTCGTGACCACCGCCGGGGAGTCGTTGCCCTTCGATGACGGCACCTTCGACGGCGCGTTCATGGTGCACGTCGCGACCAACATCCCCGACAAGCAGGCCGTCTTCACCGAGGTGCACCGGGTGCTGCAGCCCGGCGCACGCTTCGCGCTGTTCGAGCAGGTGCGCACCGCCGACGGCGAGCTGCGCTACCCGCTGCCCTGGGCGGACGACGAGCGCTCCTCGTTCGTGGAGGACCTGGCGGCGTACACCACTGCGCTCGAGGGCGCGGGGTTCAGGGTCGAGGAGGTCGAGGACCGGACGACGAGCACGCTCGGTCCTGCGCCGACCGGGGGGCTCTCGCCCGCGCTGGTCTTCGGTCCCGCCTTCGTGGAGCGGGTCGGCAACAACGTGGCCGCCACCCACGCCGGGACCCTGGGCGCGATCCTGATCGTGGCCCGAGCCTGAGCGTGGCGTCCCGGTCAGCCGACCTGGCGGCCCTCGCCCCAGAACTGCGCTCGCAGCGCCTTCTTGTCCGGCTTCCCGAGCGGGGTCAGCGGAAGCGCCCCGACCGCGACCACCCGCTTGGGCGCCTGGACCGCGCCCTTGCGCTGCTTGACCGCGTCGGTGATCTCGGCGACCACGTCGTCGGTCAGCTCGACCCCCTCACGGAGTACGACGACCGCGGTGACGGCCTCGCCCCAGCGCTCGTCGGGGACGCCGATCACCCCGACCTGGGCCACCGCCGGGTGCTCGGCGACGACGTCCTCGACCTCTCGCGGGAACACGTTGAAGCCGCCGGTGACGATCATGTCCTTGGTCCGGTCGATGATGTACCAGAACCCCTCCTCGTCCTCCCGGGCCACGTCGCCGGTGTGCAGCCAGCCGTCCCGGAAGGTCTCGGCGGTCTCCTCGGGCAGGTTCCAGTAGCCGCCGGCCAGCAGCGGTCCGGCCACGCAGATCTCCCCCGGCTCCCCCACGCCCACCGGCTCGCCGTCCTCACCGAGCAGCGCCGTGCGCACCAGCGGCGAGGGCCGGCCGCACGAGGCCAGCCGGCGCTGCGCGTGGTCGCCCTTGGCGAGGTAGGTGATCACCATCGGCGCCTCGGACTGCCCGTAGTACTGCGCGAAGATCGGCCCGAACCGCTCGATCGCCTCTGCCAGCCGGGTCGGGCTGATCGCCGACGCCCCGTAGTAGACGGTCTCCAGCGACGACAGGTCGCGGGTCGCTGCGTCCGGGTGGTCCATCAGTGCGTAGAGCATCGAGGGCACCAGCATCGTCGCGGTGATCCGCTGCTCCTCGATCGTGCGCAGCACCTCCGCCGGGTCGAAGCGCGGCAGCACCACGAGCTGGCCGCCCTTCATCACGGTCGGCACGAAGAAGGCCGCACCGGCGTGCGACAGCGGCGTACACATCAAGAAGCGGGGTGAGTCCGGCCACTCCCACTCCGCGAGCTGCACCTGGGTCATGGTCGCCATCGCCTGGGCGGTGCCGATCACGCCCTTGGGCTTGCCGGTGGTGCCACCGGTGTAGGTGATCGAGACGATGTGGTCCGGAGCCAGCAGGGCTGCCTCGAGCGGCTGCGGCGCGAAGGTCTCGGCCGTTGCGGCGAGGTCCGTGCCCACGTGCGCGAGCTCGTCGGGGACGGGCCCGATGGTGAGCACCTGGGTCAGGCCCGGCACCTTCTCCAGCAGCCCGAGGGCGCGCTCGACGAACATCGGCACGGGGTCGATCACCAGCGTGGTGATGCCGGCGTCCTGGAGCACGTAGGCGTGGTCGTCCAGGGAGCCGAGCGGGTGCAACGACGTACGCCGGTAGCCCTGGGTCTGGCCGGCGCCGATGATGAAGAGCACCTCCGGCCGGTTCAGGGCGAGCAGCGCCGAGGGCACCCCGCGACCCGCCCCGAGCGACTCGAACGCCTGGACGTACTGGCTGATCCGGTCCGCGGTCTCGCCGCCGGTCAGTGTCGTCTCCCCGAGGAAGACGATCGGCTTGTCCCGGTGGCGCCGGAGTGCCGCGACCATCAGGTGGCCGTTGTGGACGCCGAGGCGGAGCGAGTCGGTCATGCCCGCGAGACTAGAACGTGTTGCAGAAATGGGCAATCCGACCGGCCCCGTCGAGCCCGATGGCCGCCTTCAAGTCGCAGCGGATCCTGGTGGCGTGCTCGGGCAGGGCGTCACCCTGGGACGTCAGGGCGATCTCGACGAAACTCTCATCGGTCTCGCTCGCCTGAGCTCAGCCGCCCGCGGCTGACCTCATCCCTTCACGTAGGAGAACTTCTCGGCGACGAGACCGTCCCGGACCCGGAAGACGTCGATGCCGCGCACGTGCCCGTCGTGCCAGGCGTAGCGCCACAGCACCACCGCCCGGTCACCGCTGACGAACTGCTCCTCCGCCTCGAAGACGGCATCCCCGGACTCCTCGAAGAAGGCCGTCCACGCGGCTCGTACCGCGTCCTGGCCCTGGTGCCGGGTCCCGTCGGGAGGCGCCGTCGACTCGAAGACGCAGTCCGTGGTCATCGCAGCCATCACGGCGTCCACGTCATGACGCTCGAAGGCCGCGTTGAAGCGGGCCACCGCGGCCTCCGTGGAGCCCTCGACGCCACCCGGCTCCATCAGCCCTGCTCGGCGTAGTGGCTGGCGCCGAACCAGTCGACGACCACGGCGTCCTCGTCACCGACGACCCAGGCGTCGTGCCCGGCCGGCAGCGAGGTCACCTGGCCCGGGGTGGCGTCGAACTCCTGGCCGTCGACGGTGCGCACGCGCAGGGTCCCGGAGACGTGGTACTGGAAGTGCGGGGCCTCGCACAGGTCCGTGCCCGCGATCGGCTTGACGTGCTCTGACCAGCGCCAGCCCGGCGAGAGCACGAGTCGCCCGATCTCGGTGCCCCCGATCTTGACGAGCTCGACCCGGCCCTTCTCGAAGCTGCGCACCTCGTCCGGATCGGCGAAGTCACGCTGCTCGATGCTCTGTTCCGTACTCATGCCACACACCCCTGTCTGTTCGGTCGACGCCGCCCCTGCGGCGGCACGATGCACGCTAGGGAGCAGCCCTTGCGGTTTCCTTGCGGTTGGCGATGATGAGCCGGTGAGGCGCGCCGACCAGGTTGACATCCGACTGCTCGGCCGGTTCGCGGTCGTGCGCGGTGGAGTCGAGCTCCCGACTGCCGCCTTCGCCGGCCGCAAGGTGCGCACCCTGGTCAAGGTGCTCGCCTCTCGACAGGGCAGCTATGTGAGCAACGACGCTCTGGCCGAGGCCCTGTGGCCGGCCCGGCTGCCGTCGAACCCGGTGGCCAACCTCCAGGTGCTGGTGAACCGGGCCCGGCACGCGCTGGGTGACCCGGCGCTGATCGTCACCGGGCAGGGGGGTTACTCGTTGGGGACGAGCTCCGGGTGCCGGGTCGACGCCCAGGCCTTCCTGGCCGCCCTGGGCGACCGGCCCCTGATCGCGGCGCGACTGCACGAGGCGCTCTCGCTGTGGCAGGGAGACCCGCTGCCCGAGGAGGCCTACGACGACTGGGCGGTCGAGTTCCGGGCCCAGCTCTTCCGGGCGCACCAGGACGCCTTGGAACAGGCGGCTCCCCTCGCCCTGGCCGAGGGGGACGTGAGTACGGCGGTCGACCTCGCCAGCCGCGCCGTCCAAGCGGAGCCACTGCGGGAGATCGCGGTGAGCGGGCTGGTGGAGGCGCTCGTCGCAGCCGGTGACGGCGCCGGGGCCCTGCTGGCCCTCGAGGACCATCGCCGCGCCCTGGCCGACCAGCTGGGCGTCGATCCCTCTCCGGCGCTCCGTGAGCTGCACCAGCGCCTGCTCGAGCAGCCGCCACCGCGCCCCTCGCCCACGCGGCGACGGGGTCGCCCCTTCACCGAGCTCCCCTTCGTCGGGCGCGACACAGAGCTCCTCGCCATCCGGAGAGCCCTGGCGCCGAGCGGTACGAACGGGGTCATCGTCACCGTGGGCGGACCCTCCGGCTCGGGGAAGTCCCGCCTCCTCGACGTGCTGGGGCGCGACGTACCCCTGATCCGGGCGCGGGCCTATCTCCCGGAGCGCTCGGAACCCTGGACGCTGCTGCGCACCCTGCTCCGTGAGGTGACGGCCCAAGACGTCGGGTACGTCGAGGTCCTGCCCGACCCGATGGCCCAAGCGCTGGCCTGGCTGCTCCCCGAGCTCGGACGCCCCGGGGGGCCGGAGCCGGACCCCGAGAGCCGGCGGCTGCTGGTCAACGAGGCAGCGCTGCGTCTGCTCGGCGCCTCGGACGCGGTCGTCGCGATCGACGACCTCCAGTGGTGCGACCCGAGCAGCCTCAGCGTGCTCGAGGCCGCCACCGCCCGGCTCCCGGGCCTGCGCACCGTGCTGGCCTTCCGACCCGAGGAGCTGGTCGAGAACGCCGAGGTCCGCGACTATCTCACCCGGACCGATCCCGCCCTGCGCGTGGACGTGGCCGCGCTGGCCGAGGAGACGTTGCGCGAGGTGGTCGCGGATCTCTCCGTGGTCCAGGCGGTGGCCCGGCACACCGACCGGACCCCGATGGCGATCACCGAGGTGGTCAGGGCCCTGGCCCTGGAGGGTCTGGTGGTGTCGACCGCCGACGGGCCGTGGCTCTCGACCGGCCCCGGTGCGGGACCGCGAGCAGCCGTTCTCGCGCAGGAGGGCCAGCGCCGCGCGATCGGCGCGCGCGTGGCCGCCCAGCCCGCGGAGGACAGGGAGCTGCTGGCGCTGCTGGCCCTGCTGGCGCGGGAGGCGAGCGTGCCGACGATGGCGAGCGCCAGCGGCACCGACGAGCCCCCGGTGCTGGACGCGTTGGGCCGACTGTTCCGCAGGGGCCTCGTGCGTCAGGGCGACCACGGGTGGGCCACCAGCCACGACATGGTGACCGAGGTCGTGGTCGAGGGGCTCGACGCGGTCGAACGCGCGAGGCTGCACGCGAGCCTGGCGCGGGCGCTGCACTCGGCGGGCGACCCTGTGGTGCTCGCCCGCCACCTCCGCGAGGCCGGCGACCTGGAGCGGGCCGCCGACTCGTTCGCGCTGGCAGCCCAGCGGGCGCTCGACGCGTTCGCCGCCGACGAGGCAGCCGCGCTGGCGGAGACCGGCCTGGAGCTGGCTCCCCCCGACCCGGCGAAGGCCCGGCTGCTGGAGATCCGCGGTCAGGCACGACATCGCGTCGGGCTGCTCGCCGGCGCCAGGGACGACCTGCGCGCGGCGCTGGCCCTGCAACCCCCCGGACCGCCACGCGCCAGGGTCCTGGCGCGGCTGGCGATGCTCTCGGCCGGAGCAGATGACATCGAGCGGGCGGCTGCGCTGGCGGAGCTGGCGCTGGTCGAGGCCGGTGCCGACCCCGCGACGCACGCCCGGGCACTGGAAGTGGCGTCGGTGCTCGACATGAACCTGGAGCGCGAGGACCGGGCGGCGCACCGAGCCTCCCGGGCGCTGGCGCTCTACGAGGGTCTCGGCGATGCCAACGGCATGGCCCGGGTGCTCGACGCCCGGGCCATGGCGCAGTTCCTCGGTGGGGATGTCGGCGGGGGTGAGGCGGCGCTGCGACGGGCCGCCGACCTCTTCGAGGACTCCGGCGACCTCGTCCGCGTGATGACCCCTCGTTCGACGGCCGGCCACGCGCTGGTCTTCGCCGGTCAGCCCGCACCGGGTCTGGCCCGGGTCGACGAGGCGCTGGGGCTGGCGCGGACGCTGGGGCACCCCGAGGGCCTGGCGTACGCGCTGTGGCACCGCGCGGAGGCCCTGGTCGCGCTGGGGCGCGGCGAGGAGGCGGTCGCCGAGGCCGCGGAGGCACTCATCACCGCCACCCGGATCGGGCACCGCGGCCTGACGGCGACGGCCTGGCGCGCCACGGGCCTGGCGGCTCACCAGCTCGGGGACCTGGACGCGGCGCTGCGGGCGTTCCGGACCTCCCTGGAGATCTCGGAGCACCTGGGGCTCTTCGCCTGCTGGGCGGCGGCCCGGGCGGCGATGGTCCTGGTCCTCACCGGTGCTCCCGAGCAGGCGCTACCGCTCGCGCGTCGCGCCCTGGCGCAGGGTCCGGCGCTGGGGCACTACGAGGCCCGCTGGGCACGCGTCGAGGTCGCGGAAGCCCTGGGCGACCCGAGCGCACCGGTCCTCGCGCAGGAGGCGCTCAGCCTGATGGAGGCGGGCGGGGTCGTCCAGGGTCGCGACCGACTGCGCAGGGTCGCGGAGCGCTCGGCCTAGGCGCGGGCGCTGGGAGCCGCCCGGCTCACCCCAGCGTCTCCGCGACCTGCCTGACCTCCTGCGCCGAGCGCAGGCTCAGCAGCAGCGTGGACACCCCGGTCTCCTCCCAGGCCGCGACCCGCTCCCTGACATAGCCCGCGTCGCCGACGATGTGCATCTCCTCGGCGAGCCCGTCGGGGATGAGTGCCACAGCCTGCTCGCGCTTGCCGGCGAGGAAGAGCTCCTGCACCTCGTCGGTGATCTCGGCGTAGCCCATCCGGTCGAACACGTTCTTGTGGAAGTTCTGCTCCTTGGCCCCCATGCCGCCCATGTAGAGCGCGATCGAGGGCTTGAGCGCGTCGATGACGCCGCGGCGCTCCTCGTCGCTGGAGGTGATCTGCAGGTGGCAGGTCGCGGCGATCTCGAAGTCCGCGCGCGTACGCCGGGCACCGGGTCGGGCGAACCCCTCATCGAGCCAGGGCTGGTACATGCCGGCCGACTTGGGGGTGTAGAAGATCGGGATCCAGCCGTCGGCGATCTCGGCTGTCTGCGCGACGTTCTTGGGCCCCTCGGCACCGAGCCAGATCGGGATGTCGGCACGCAGCGGGTGCACGATCGGCTTCAAGGGCTTGCCGAGGCCGACAGCACCCTCCCCGGCGTACGGCAGCGGGTAGTGCGGGCCGTCGTTGGTCACCGGGCCCTCGCGGGCGAGCACCTTGCGGATGATCTCGACCACCTCGCGGGTCCGGGCGAGCGGTTTGGAGAACGGCTGGCCGTACCAGCCCTCGACGACCTGCGGACCGCTCACGCCCATGCCGAGCACCACCCGGCCGGCGCTGAGGTGGTCCAGGGTGAGCGCGTGCATCGCGATGCTGGCCGGCGAGCGTCCCGACATCTGCACGATCGAGGTGCCCAGTCGCACCTTCGAGGTCTCCCGGCCCCACCAGGCCAGCGGCGTGAACGCGTCCGAGCCCCAGGCCTCGGCGGTGAAGACCGCGTCGAAGCCCGCGTCCTCAGCGGCTGCCACGAGCTCGGCGACACCCGTCGGCGGCTGTGCGCCCCAGTAGCCGAGCTGCAGTCCGAGCTTCATCTGTCTCCTAGGTGTCTCGACGTCCTTGCCGACCAGACTAGAACGTGTTTCACTTCTGGGCCATGACCCCCTCCACCGATGCCCCAGCATCTCGCACGTTGCACGCCCCGATGAAGGTGGAGTTCGACTACACCCGCTCGCTCGGGCCGGTGCTGTCCGGGTTCATGACCGGACTGCGTGACCGCCAGGTCCTCGGCGGAGTGCTCGAGGACGGCACGGTCGTGGTCCCGCCGCCGGAGTACGACCCGGTCACCCACCGAGCGGTCACCGAGCTCGTCCCGGTGGGCGACGAGGGCGTGGTGACGACGTGGTCCTGGGTCGCCGAGCCGGTGATGGACCAGCCGCTCGCCGAGCCGTTCGCGTTCGCGCTGGTGCAGCTCGACGGCGCCGACGTGGCGTTCATGCACGCGGTCGAGGTCGGCTCCCCTGCCGAGATGGAGACCGGCATGCGGGTCCGGATCCGCTGGGTCGACGAGCCCACCGGGTCGATCACCGACATCGCCTGCTTCACCCCGGTGGTCCAGGAGCCAGGAACGAGCGTCTCGAATCCACCGGCGGCGAACGAGGACCCCGTCACCCGGATCGTGACGCCGGTGCGCCTGGCCTACGAGTACGCCGCGTCGCCGGAGGAGTCGAAGTTCTTCCGTGGGCTCGCCGAGGGGCGCATCCTGGGCCAACGCTGCCCCACGTGCCTGAAGGTCTACGTCCCCCCGCGGGGCGCCTGCCCCGTCGACGGGGTGCCCACGACCGACGAGGTGGAGCTGCCCGACCGCGGCACGGTCACCACGTTCTGCATCGTCAACGTGCCGTTCCTGGGGCAGCGGATCACACCGCCGTACGTCTCGGCGTACGTCCTGCTCGACGGTGCCGACATCGCGTTCCTGCACCTGATCCTCGACGCCGAGGCGAGCGAGGTCCGGATGGGGATGCGGGTCGAGGCGGTCTGGAAGCCGCGCGAGGAGTGGGGCACCACGATCGAGAACATCAGCCACTTCCGCCCGACCGGTGAGCCGGACGCGGAGTTCGACACCTACAAGCAGCACCTCTGAGCCGAAGGACTTCGCTGACTCATGCGTGACGTTGCCGTCGTGGGCTTCGCCCAGCGACAGATCAAGGAGATGGACGGGTCGCCCACGTGCGTGGAGCTGCTCGTGCCGATCTTCGCCGAGCTCTTCGAGCAGACCGGCTGGACCAAGTCCGACATCGGGTTCTGGTGCTCGGGCTCCAGCGACTACCTGGCCGGGCGGTCGTTCTCGTTCGTCTCGGCCGTGGACGCGATCGGCGCCCTGCCCCCGGTGAACGAGTCCCACGTCGAGATGGACGCCGCCTGGGCGCTCTACGAGGCCTGGCTGAAGATCCAGACCGGGCAGGCCGACACTGCGCTGGTCTACGGCTTCGGGAAGGCCTCGGCCGGCGTGCTGCGCCGCACCCTGTCGATGCAGCTCGACCCCTACACGATGACGCCGCTGTGGCCCGACACCGTCTCGATCGCGGGCCTGCAGGCACGTCGCGGGCTCGAGCACGGCGTCTGGGACGAGCGCGAGATGGCCGAGGTCGCGGCCCGCTCGCGCACGTCGGCGTCGGCCAACGAGCACGCCGTACGCAAGGGCGCCACCACCGTCGAGGACGTCCTCGCCGAGGAGCTGTACGCCGACCCGCTGCGCCGCTCCGACTGCGCCCCGGTCTCCGACGGCGCGGCCGCCATGGTGATCGCGGCCGTGGACTCCCCCGCGTTCTCGACGCTTCAGCGCGACGGGGCCACCGCCGTGATCACCGGCTTCGAGCACCGAATCGACCAGATCACCCTCGGCACCCGCGACCTGACCCGCGCGCCCAGCGCAGCGCTGGCCGGCGAGGCGGCCGGGTCCGCGGCCGTCGACACCGCCGAGCTGCACGCACCGTTCTCCCACCAGGAGCTGATCCTGCGCCGAGAGCTGGGCCTGGCCGACGACGTCACCGTGAACCCGTCCGGCGGCGCGCTGTGCAGCAACCCGATGTTCTCCGCCGGCCTGATCCGGATCGGCGAGGCGGCGCGCAGGATCTGGTCAGGAGACTCCCAACGCGCCCTGGGCCACGCCACGTCCGGTCCGGCGCTGCAGCAGAACCTCGTGTGCGTGATGGAGGGGCGGGCCTGATGGGCAAGCAGCTGGCAGCAGTCATGGGGGTCGGACAGACCCACCACCGCGCCAAGCGCGAGGACGTCTCGATCGCCGGACTCCTGCGCGAAGCCGTCGACCGGGCGCTCGAGGACGCCGGGCTGGGCTTCGAGGACATCGACGCGGTCGTCGTCGGCAAGGCGCCCGACCTCTTCGAGGGCGTGATGATGCCCGAGCTGTTCCTGGCCGAGGCACTGGGCGCGGTGGGCAAGCCGCTGCTGCGGGTGCACACGGCCGGTTCGGTGGGCGGCTCCACCGCGATCGTGGCCGCGTCGCTGGTCGAGGCCGGCGTACACCAGCGCGTGCTGACGGTGGCCTTCGAGAAGCAGTCGGAGTCCAACGCGATGTGGGCGCTCTCGGTGCCGGTGCCGTTCATCATGCCGGTGCACGCGGGGGCGGGCGGCTACTTCGCGCCGCACGTGCGCTCCTACATCCGGCGCTCCGGCGCCCCCACGCACATCGGCGCGATGGTGGCCGCGAAGGACCGCCAGAACGCCCTGAAGAACCCCTACGCCCACCTGCACAACGAGGGCACCACGATGGAGACGGTGCTGGCCTCGCAGATGCTGTGGGACCCGATCCGCTACGACGAGACCTGCCCGTCCTCCGACGGCGCCTGTGCGCTGGTGATCGGCTCCGAGGCCGCAGTGGAGGCCTCCGGGATCACCAACCCGGCCTGGATCCACGGCACCGTGATGCGCTCGGAGCCCACGACCGCCGCCGAGCGCGACCAGGTCAACCCCCAGGCGGGCCGCGAGGCCGCCGCCGCGCTGTGGAAGCAGGCCGGGATCACCAACCCCTACGAGGAGATCGACTGCGCCGAGATCTACGTGCCGTTCTCGTGGTTCGAGCCGATGTGGCTGGAGAACCTCGGCTTCGCTGCGGAGGGCGAGGGCTGGAAGGTCACCGAGAGCGGCGCGACCGCGCTGGACGGCGACCTCCCGGTCAACATGAGCGGCGGCGTGCTCTCCTCCAACCCGATCGGGGCCAGCGGGATGCTGCGCTTCGCCGAGGCCGCCCTGCAGGTGATGGGTGAGGCCGGCGAGCACCAGGTCGCCGGAGCCCGCAAGGCCCTCGGGCACGCGTACGGCGGCGGGTCCCAGTTCTTCGCGATGTGGGTGGTCGGCGCCGACAGGCCCGCCTGAGGCGCGGATTTTCACGTTCTCCTGAAACTCCGGCACTTCTCTGCCGTTGCAACAACAGAGAAGTGACAGTTTCTAGGGGTGAGTACGCCGCTGCGCCGGATCGGCGTCCGCTCGGCTGACCGCCCGAACGACCGACGCCGCCCGACCGACCCGTCGGGATCCGCCCGCCCCGCCGCCCGACCGACGCCCGACTGACCTGTCCGGGACCCGCCCGCCCCGCCGCCCGAATCACCGACGCCGCCGACGCCGCCCCGACCGACCCGTCCGAACCCGCCCACCCCACCCCGGTCGACCCGCCGCCGACCCTGGGTCCAGCGCGGCCCGGTGAGCCAGCACAGAGCTCTCGGCGCGGCGGCGCAGCCGGTCACACCGATGACGAGCCCAGCACCCTTGAAAATCACTCATGGCCATTACATGATTACTTCATTACAGAACGGAGTTCATCATGAGCACGCACAGCAACGAGATCACCGGCTTCCTGCAAGGGCGCCTGCCGGATGCCTGGTTCACCGGGCCGGCGGAGGTCACCGTCGACCGCGAGGAGATCTACGTCGTCGGCACGCTGGCCGCCCCTGAGGGGATCGAGGGCGAGCCCGACGGATCCGAGGCGACCGGCGCTGCGCAGGGCCGGATCTCGCGCTTCCGCGAGGACACCCGCGAGGAGCGGATCACCATCGCCCGTGAGGCCGAGCACCGCTTCGGCCGCAAGGTCGCCTGGGGCGCCACCTGCGGCCCGGTCACCGAGGTGTTCACCCACCTCGCCGTACCCGTGATGACGCGGCTGCGCCAGCACGAGCGCACGGTCCTCGACACGCTGGTCGCCGCGGGGGTGGCCCGCAGCCGGGCGGACGCGCTCGCCTGGTGCGTGCGCCTCGTCGGCCAGCACAGCGAGGACTGGCTCGGCCAGCTCCGGGAGGCGATGACCGGCGTGGAGAAGCTGCGCGAGGAGGGGCCGTCGGCCTGAGCCGTGGGACCGACGGGGGCACGTCGGGGGTACCCCGGGGGCCGGTCAGGCGAAGCTGACCGGAAGCTCCTTGATCCCGTTGATCCACCCGCTGCGAAGCCGCCGGGGCTCGCCGAGACGCGAGATGTCGGGCATCCGGTCGGCGATCACGTTGAACATCACCTCGACCTCGAGCCGGGCCAGGTTGGCGCCGATGCAGTAGTGCGCGCCGTGCCCGCCGAAGGACAGGTGCGGGTTCGGGTCGCGCAGGATGTCGAAGGTCCCCGGGTCCTCGAAGACCGACTCGTCGTGGTTGCCGCTGGCATAGAACAGCCCGACCCGCTCGCCCTTCTTGACCAGCTGCCCGCCGACCTCGACGTCGTTGAGCGCGGTGCGCTGGAAGACCGTCACCGGCGTGGCCCAGCGGATGATCTCGTCGACGGCGGTCTTGGGGCGCTCCTTCTTGTACAGCTCCCACTGGTCGGGGTTGTCCAGGAAGGCGTGCATGCCGTGCGTGATCGCGTTGCGGGTGGTCTCGTTGCCGGCCACGGCCAGCAGGATCACGAAGTAGCCGAACTCGTCCTCACCGAGGCCCTGGCCGTCGACGTCGGCGGTGATCAGCTTGGTGATGATGTCGTCCTTGGGGTTCGCGCGCCGGTCCTCGGCCATCCCCATCGCGTAGCCGAGGATCTCGGCCGCCGCCACGTCCGGGTCGACGTCGTACTCCGGGTCGTCGTAGCTCATCATCTGGTTCGACCAGTCGAACAGCTTGCGCCGGTCCTCCTGGGGTACGCCGAGCAGGTCGGCGATCGCCTGGAGCGGGAGCTCGGCAGCCACGTCGAAGACGAAGTCGCCCTTCCCCTTGGCCAGCGCCTCGTCGACGATGGCGTGGGCGCGCCCCCACAGCTGCTCCTCCATCGCGGCGATCGCGCGCGGCGTGAACCCGCGGCTGATGATCTGGCGGGTCTTGGTGTGGATCGGGGCGTCCTGGTTGATCAGCATCACCTGCTGGAGCTCGACCTCGTCGCGGGTCATGTCGGGACTGAACCGGATGATCGCGCCGTTCTCCGCCGAGGAGAAGTCCTTGCTGTTCTTGGAGACCGCGGCGACGTCCTGGTGGCGGCTCACGGCCCAGTAGCCGGTGTCCTCGAAGCCGGCCCGGGCCTCGGGCTGCTGTTCGACCCACCACACCGGCGCGGTCTTGCGCAGCTCCAGGAACTCCTGGAGCGGGATCCCGTCCTGGCACAGCTGCGGGTCGGTCGGGTCGAAGCCCGTGGGCACGGCGGGTGATGCGGTCACTGGGGGAACCTCCACGACGAATCTGACAAATCTGCAACACGTTCTAGAAATGATCTTCACATACTCCGGGTTTGTTCGCCAAGGCCGACGGGCAAGATTCCTCGCCCGGACGTTGCCCTGAATCAGAACGTGTTCTAGTTTTGAGCCATGGGCACTCCCGTGATCATCGACGCCGTCCGCACTCCTCTGGGCAAGCGCAACGGCGGGCTCGCCGGCGTACACCCCGGTGAGCTGCTCGGGTTCGTGCAGCGCGAGGTGCTCGCCCGGGCGGGCGTCGACCCCGAGCTGGTGGAACAGGTGGTGGGCGGCTGTGTCTCCCAGGCCGGCGAGCAGTCCAACGACATGGTCCGGCGGGCCTGGCTGCACGCCGGGCTCCCGCAGCCCACCGGGGCGACCACCATCGACGCGCAGTGCGGGTCCGGGCAGCAGGCCGCCCACCTGGTCAACGACATGATCCGGGCCGACACGATCCAGGTGGGCATCGCGTGCGGCGTGGAGTCGATGAGCCGGGTCCCGCTGGGTGCCAACGTGCCACCCGGCGCCGGCAGCCCCCGGCCGGACTCCTGGACGATCGACATGCCCAACCAGTTCGAGGGTGCCGACCGGATCGCGCGCCACCGCGGTCTGACCCGCGCCGACCTCGAGGAGTTCGGGACCGCCTCGCAGCGCAAGGCCCGGGTCGCCGTCGACGAGGGCCGGTTCAAGCGCGAGATCGCGCCGCTGGGTGAGGTCTTCGCCGACGAGGGCCTGCGTGAGACCACCCTGGAGGGCCTTGCCCGCCTGAAGCCGGTGCTGCCCGAGGGGCTGCACACAGCCGGCACCTCCTCGCAGATCAGCGACGGCGCCTCGGCCGTGCTGCTGATGGACTCCGACCTCGCCGAGAGTCTCGGCCTCAGAGCACGCGCGCGCATCGTGGACCACGTCCTGGTCGGATCCGACCCCTACTTCCATCTCGACGGGCCGATCGACGCGACCCGCAGGCTGCTCGAGCGCACCGGCCTGGCCATCGGCGACTTCGACCTGTTCGAGGTCAACGAGGCCTTCGCCGCGGTGGTCCTGTCCTGGGCCCAGCAGACCGGCGCCGACCTGCAGCGGACCAACGTCAACGGCGGCGCGATCGCCCTGGGCCACCCGGTGGGCTCCACCGGCACCCGGCTGATCACCACCGCGCTGCACGAGCTCGAGCGCACCGACGCCCACCGGGCGCTGATCTCGATGTGTGCCGGCGGAGCGATGGCGACCGGCACGATCATCGAAAGGGTCTGATCCCGTGCTCGCGTGGTCCAAGGACGACCTCGCCGTCCGCGACGCGGTGCGCGCCTTCGTCGAGAAGGAGATCCGCCCTCTCCAGGACGATCTCGAGCACGGCGACCTCCCGCCGTACGCCCTGATCCGGAAGTTCTTCGCCACCTTCGGGCTCGACAGCCTGGCCGCGGAGGGCTTCGACCGGGCGATCGCGCGGGCGGAGGCCGGTGAGTCGGCAGAGGCAGACCCCCAGAGCCGGATCGACCCGGCCATGGCCGTGCTCACCCAGGTCGAGCTGGTCAAGGTCTCGATGGGCATCCCGGCGGCGATCGGCGTCTCGATCGGGCTCGCGGCCGGCACCATCACCGCCAACGGCTCGGTCGAGCAGCGCAAGCGCTGGGCCCGCGACCTGGTCACCTTCGAGAAGGTCGGCGCCTGGGCGATCACCGAGCCCGACGCGGGGTCGGACGCCTTCGGCGGCATGCGTACGACGGTCCGCCCGGACGGCGAGGAATGGGTGCTCAACGGTCAGAAGACCTTCATCACCAACGGACCCTACGCCGACACGATCGTGGTCTACGCCAAGCTCGACGACGGCTCCGGCACCGACCGTCGCCAGCAGCCGGTGCTGACCTTCGTGCTCGACTCCGGGATGCCGGGCCTGGAGCAGTCCAGACCGCTGAAGAAGATGGGGATGAACTCCTCCCCCACCGGCCAGCTGTTCTTCGACAATGTCCGGCTGGGCCGCGACCGGCTGCTCGAGGGCACGCCGGGCGCCGACGGCCGCGAGTCTGCCCGCTCGAACTTCGTCGTCGAGCGCGTCGGCATCGCCGCCCTGGCCCTGGGGGTGATCGAGGAGTGCCTGCGGCTGTGCGTCGACTACGCCAAGGAGCGGGTGCTCTGGGGCAAGCCGATCGCCGAGCTCCAGCTGATCCAGCTCAAGCTGGCCGAGATGGAGGTCGCGCGCATCAACGTGCAGAACATGGTCTTCCGAGGCATCGCCGCACGCCGCGGCGAGGTCGCGATGGATCTCGCCGAGGCGTCGGCGATCAAGCTCTACTCCTCCCGTGCGGCGACCGAGGTCGCGATGGAGGCGGTGCAGCTCTTCGGCGGCAACGGCTACATGACCGAGTACCGCGTGGAGCAGCTCGCCCGTGACGCCAAGAGCCTGATGATCTACGCGGGCTCCAACGAGGTGCAGGTGACCCACGTGGCCAAGGGCCTATTGCGTCGCTGACCCGGCCCTCACCCGGCTGGCACCAGCCCCAGCTGCTGCATCATCCCGAGGGTGTCCCAGACCTCCCAGGACTCGGCGATCTTGCCGTCCTCGACCCGGTGCACCGTGATCGCCTCCACGCTGACCGACCTCCCGGTCGGCGGGATCCCGTTGAGATCGGCCACGTGGGTGCCTGCCCCGGTCCAGCGCACGACGACCCGGTCGCCTGCGGAGAACATCTCCTGGACCTCCCAGTGCGCATCAAGGCTCTGCTGGTAGGTGGACACGGCCTGCGCGATGCCCTCTGGTCCGCGTTGCGCCGGCACCTGCGGGTCGTGGAGCTCGTGGTCCTCGGTGAAGAGCTCCCCGGCGAGCTCGTTGTGCCTGCCGTTGTTCATCTCCTCATAGAAGCGGCGTACGACCGCTTCCTCTGTTGCTCCCATGGGTGAATCCCCTCCCTCTCAAGGCCCCACGGGAGTCGCCCCGAGGGGCACTTCGACGATACGCCCGTACGGCGCCGGTGGGACCCTGCAATCTGCCGGTCCTCCGCAGGTTGCGCAGGCCGGCCCGAGTCCCGACCCGACGCTCAGGGCACCAGGGCGAGCAACGTCCGCAGCCGGTGCAGCGCCAGGCTGGCGCCCGCTCGCACGACCGCGGGGGCGCGCAGCTCGTCGAGCACGGGGGCGCGCATCGCGGTCCAGCCCGCGTCGCTGGGCTGGGCCGCCTCGGGCGCCTCCCCACCCGCCACCGAGCGCGCCATCGCCTCCCGGACGCCGAGCAGCGGCACTCCGTCGGCCGGCACCCAGGTGTGCCCCACCCGGCAGAGCATGTCGTGGCGCAGGCTCTCGATCAGCGCGGCCACGGTCCAGAACGGCGCGGCGCTCAACGCGGCGGTGGCCAGGCTGACCAGGCTCGCCGGCACCGGCACCGTGGGCACCCGCAGCCGGACGAGGCCGGAGGCGCGGGAGGCCTCTCCCAGCAGCCGGGAGTAGGACAGGACGCTGGGCCCGCCGATGTCGAGGGTGCCGGTGAGCCGGTCGTCGGCGAAGGCCTCCACGAACGCGCGCAGCACGTCGGAGATCGCGATCGGCTGCACGCGGTGCTCCAGCCAGCTCGGCACCGGCTGGACCAGCAGGAGCGTGCCCAGCTGGCGGATCACCTCGAAGGACGTCGACCCCGCCCCGACCACCACACCGGCGCGCAGCGTGAGCACCGAGCAGTCGGCCTCGGAGAGCAGCTGCTCGACCTCCAGCCGTGAGGAGATGTGCCGTGAGAGCTCGGTCGTGGGCACGTCGGGGACCAGGCCGGAGAGATAGACCAGTCGACGTACGCCGCTACCGGCGATCGTGTCGCGGACCACCTCGGCACCGAGCCGGTCGCGGTCCTCGAAGCCGCGGATGTCCAGGGAGTGCACCAGGTAGCAGACCGCCTCGACGCCCTCGAGCGCTGCGCCGACCTGGCCGGCGTCGGTGACGTCGCACCGCACCCACTCCACGTCGTCGCCCCAGCCGAACCGCTCCGGTGCGGGCTCGGAGGACGACGCCGCACGCACGGTGTGACCTTCGGCGAGGAGCGCAGGCACCAGCCGCGACCCGACGTACCCGCTGGCACCCAGGACCAGGACGTGGCTCACTTCTCGCCCAGGTGGCGCAGCAGGTTGTGCGCGAACCGACGGCCCATCCCGGCCATCACGGCTGCCATGGCAGCCTCCACGGCCGGACGGGTGAGGCGGCTGAACGGGAGCTCGCTGACCACCTCGAGCTCGATCGAGACCCGGGAGCCCTCACCCCGCTCCTCCAGGCGGTAGTGGCCCTGGACGTAGGTGGTCTCCTCGGTCCTGCGCTCATCGTGGGTGAAGTCGATCCGGGCCGGCTCCTCGAAGCTCATCACCTCGGTGAAGGTGGTGCCGATCGACTTGCCCAGCACCGGGATCCGCGCCAGGTTCCAGGTCCAGCGGTCGCCGTCGACGTCGATGCTGCGCAGGTACGGCGTCAGCCGCGGCAGCAGCTCGGCGTCGGTGAGGGCCTTCCACAGCTCCACGCGGGAGGACTTGAGGTCTGCGGTGGAGCTGTTGCGCGCGCTGAAGCGGGTCATGGGTCTCCTCGAAGTCGGCCAGTCGGCCTGATCGGGCGGGCGGTCTCCCCCGAACCTACCCAGCGGGGGTTAGCGTGACGCATGGCCGACCTCGAGCTCCACGCCCGCGGACCCGTCGACCCCGCCGTCGCATGGGAGAGGTACGCCGACCCGCAGCTGTGGTCGACGTGGGCGCCGCAGATCCAGCGCGTCGAGACCGACATGACCCGGCTGACCCCGGGAGGCCGCGGCACCGTGCGCGCCGGGCTCGTCGCCCGTCCCACCCTCGGCATCGGGTTCTCGGTGCTTGCGGTGGACGACGAGTCGCGCACCTGGGCCTGGAAGGTTGCCCTCGGACCGGTGCGGATGCTTCTCGAGCACGGCGTCGAGGCCGACGGCGACGGTGCGAGGACCACGCTGCAGCTGCGCGGCCCGCTGCCGGTGCTGCTGGCCTACGCACCGGTCGCGCGGCTCGCCCTGCAGCGGCTGGTTGCGGCGTAGACTTCCCGGACTCGGACGAAGGAGGAGTCGGATGCCGTCTTATGTGTGGTTGGCAATCTGGGGTCTGGCCATCGCTGTCATCGCGATCCTCTACGTCCGCGAGGTGCGCTCGAAGCGCGCGCGCATCGCCGACATCGACCGCCACGAGCACCAGGCCCTCCGGGAAGCCTCGACGCGGGCGGGCATGAACGGGCCCAACGGCGGCGCCCAGACCTGGATCGGCTGACTCAGCTCCCGTAGACCGGGTCCGGGGTCGCCGCCTGAGCCACGAGGTCACGCACCGCGTCGCCCACCTCCGCTGCCTCCCAGCGCCGGCCGAGGTCGAGCCTCGGGCCGTGCCGCCAGCCCTCCTCGACGCAGAGCCGGCCTCCCTCGATCTCGATCACCCGGCCGGTGAGATCGCAGTCGGCCGAGGCGAGCCAGGCGACGACCGGGGAGTTGTTGGCCGGGTCCATCGCGTCGAAGCCGCCCTCGACGCCGGCCATCATCTCGGGGAAGGCGCCCTCGGTCATCCGGGTCCGGGCCACCGGCGCGATCGCGTTCACGGCAACGCCGTAGCGGCCGAGCTCGGCCGCCGCGACCAGGGTCATCGCCGCGATGCCCGCCTTGGCCGCGGAGTAGGTGGTCTGTCCGACCGAGCCCTGCAGACCCGCACCGGAAGAGGTGTTCACCACCCGGGCGACCCGCTGACGTCCCTCCTTGGCCTCGCTGCGCCACCACGCTCCGGCATGCCGCAGCGGTGCGAAGTGACCCTTCAGGTGCACCCGGATGACCGCGTCCCACTCCTCCTCGGAGGTGTTCACCAGCATCCGGTCGCGCACGAAGCCGGCGTTGTTGACCAAGATGTCCAGCCCGCCGAAGGTGTCGATCGCCTGCCGCACCATCGCCTCCGCCTGGGCGAAGTCAGCGACGTCGGCGCCGTTGGCCACCGCCCGGCCGCCGAGGGCCTCGATCTCCGCGACCACCTGGTGCGCGACCTCGGAGGCCGACCCCTCCCCCGCGCCCGACGTGCCGAGGTCGTTGACCAGGACCGCAGCGCCCTGGCGGGCGAGCTCGAGGGCGTGCGCGCGGCCGATGCCGCGCCCGGCCCCGGTGACGATGGCGATCCGGCCCTCGAGAGTGCCTGGAGGAGGGCTTGCGGGGTTCTGGGTCACTGCTGCTCCTTGTTCACGACGTGCCAGAAGACCGGGGGCTCGCCGCCGCCGTGGCACTCCACGGCGGCGCCGGAGACATAGCTGGCCAGGTCGCTGGCGAGGAAGGCCACCACCTGGCCGACCTCGGCTGGCTCGGCCATCCGGCCCATCGGGATGGTTCGTTCGACGGCGGCCACGGTCGCATCGTCGCCGTAGTGGTCGCCGGTCTGCTCGGTGCGGCACAGGCCGACGTCGACCGCGTTCACCCGCACCTTGGGACCCCACTCGACGGCCAGCGACCGGGTCAGGCTGTCCACACCGGCCTTGGCAGCGCCGTACGCCGCGGTGCCCGGTGAGGGACGCAGGGCCGAGACCGAGGAGATGTTCACGATCACGCCGCCGCCCGGCTGGCGCTGCATCACCGCGTTCGCGGCCTGAGCGACCAGCAGCGGTGCGGTGAGGTTGAGGCCGAGCACCTTCTCCAGGAGGCGGGGCGAGGCGTCGGCGGCCGGGGCGTACGGCGAGCCGCCCGCGTTGTTGACCAGCACGTCGAGCCGACCGTGCTGGGCGACCACCGCCTCGACCATCGCGGCCACGGCATCGGCGTCGCGGACGTCGCACTGCACGTGCGTCGTACCCGGGTCGGGATCGGTGACCGCGGAGCGGGCGCAGGTGACCACGTGCGCGCCCGCGGCGACCAGCACCCGGGCGATCCCGGCGCCGATCCCCTGGCTGCCCCCGGTGACCAGGGCGACCCGGCCGGACAGGTCGATCTCGAGGCTCACGCGACGCTCCTCACGCTGACGACTGGACCAAGCAACTGTTAGGCTACCAAGCAAACGTTAGGTTTGTTTAACGAGAGGTCAACAGATGGGCATCTCCGCACGACTGCGCGACGACGGCATCCGGGTGATCACGATGGACTACCCGCCGGTGAACGCGCTCCCGGTGCAGGGCTGGTTCGACCTCGCGGCGGCCCTGGACGAGGCCAGCCGGGACCAGCGCACCCACGTCGTGGTGCTCCGCGCCGAGGGCAAGGGCTTCAACGCCGGCGTGGACATCAAGGAGATGCAGGACACCGAGGGCTTCGAGGCCCTGATCGGCGCCAACCGCGGTTGTTTCGCCGCCTTCCGGGCGGTCTACGAGTGCAGCGTGCCGGTGGTCGCCGCGGTCAACGGGTTCTGCGTCGGCGGCGGCGTCGGCCTGGTCGGCAACGCCGACTGCATCGTGGCCAGCGACGACGCCTACTTCGGCATCCCCGAGGTCGACCGCGGGGCGCTGGGCGCCGCGACCCACCTCGCCCGGATGGTGCCGCCGCACCTGATGCGCACGCTGTACTTCACCGGGCGCAACATCTCCGCGACCGACCTGGTCCAGCACGGTTCCGTGCTCGAGGTGGTGCGCCGCTCCGACCTCGACGACGCCGCGCTCGGCGTCGCCGGCGAGATCGCGCGCAAGGACACCCGGGTGATCCGGATGGCGAAGGAGGCGATCAACGGCATCGACCCCGTCGACGTCAATCGCAGCTACCGCTTCGAACAGGGCTTCACGATGGAGCTCAACCTCGCCGGGGTGGCCGACGAGCACCGCGACCGGTTCGTGCAGCGCCCGACCGGGGCCGCCGATTCCGACACCGACCTCAGGAGCACCGACGCGTGAGCATGCCCAGCAAGGTGATCACGGCCGAGCAGGTCGTCGCCCGGATCGAGGACGGCATGACCGTCGGCATCGGCGGCTGGGGCTCGCGCCGCAAGCCGATGGCGCTGGTCCGCGCGATCCTGCGCAGCGATCTGAGGGACCTCACGATCGTGTCCTACGCCGGCCCCGACGTCGGCCTGCTGCTCGCCTCGGGCCAGGCCAGCACGGTGGTCTACGCGTTCGCGACCCTGGACTCGATCCCGCTGGAGCCGCTGTTCTCCCGGGCCCGCCAGGAGGGCACGGCGAGCTTCCGCGAGTGGGACGAGGGGATGTTCCAGACCGGCCTGCGGGCCGCGGCGCAACGGGTGCCGTTCCTGCCGATGCGGGCGGGCCTCGGCTCCTCGGTGCTGGAGAACGATCCCACGCTGCGCACCGTCACCAGCCCGTACGCCGGCCCGGGCGGCGTGGCCGAGGAGCTGGTCGCCGTACCCGCCCTCGAGCTCGACGTGGCGCTGGTGCACCTGAACCGGGCCGACCAGTTCGGCAACGCGCAGTACCTCGGACCCGACCCCTACTTCGACGACCTGTTCTGCCTGGCCGCGAAACAGGCCTTCGTCTCCACCGAGCAGATCATCGACACCGCCGGGATGACCCAGGACGCCGCGATCCAGACGATGCTGCTCAACCGGACCATGGTCGCCGGCGTCGTCGAGACCCCGAACGGCGCCCACTTCACCACCTGCACCCCGACCTACGAGCGCGACGAGCGCTTCCAGAAGGCCTATGCCACCGCGGCGAAGACGCCGGAGGAGTGGCGGTCCTTCGTGCAGCGCTTCCTCTCCGGCAGCGAGCAGGACTACCAGGACGCCGTGGCCGCCTTCCACGCCGACGCAGCGCAGGAGACCCGATGACCGACGTGACCCGGGCGGAGTACTGCGCGATCGCGATCGCGGACTGCTTCGCCGACGACGGCGAGATCATGGCCAGCCCGATGGGGCTGCTGCCCAGCCTGGGCGCCCGGCTGGCGAAGCTGACCTCCAACCCGCTGCTGATGATCACCGACGGCGAGGCCCGGATCCTGCAGGGCGCTCCCCCGCTCGGGGTGACCCAGGACGTCGTCGAGGGCTGGATGCCGTTCCGGCTGGTGCTCGAGGCCGTGGTCCCCTTCGGCAAGCGGCACGTGATGATGGGCGCCACCCAGGTCGACCGGGAGGGCAACCAGAACATCTCCGCCATCGGCGACTGGGCCCGGCCCAAGCGCCAGCTGCTCGGGGTCCGCGGCGCGCCCGGCAACACCGTGAACAACAAGACCTCCTACTGGGTGCCCAAGCACTCCTCGCGGGTCTTCGTCGAGCACGTCGACGTGGTCTCCGGGGTGGGGCGCACCCGCGCCGAGGCAGCCGGGCCGGCCGCCACCCGCTTCCACGACGTGCACCGCGTCGTCAGCGACCTCGCCGTCTTCGACTTCGGCGGCCCCGGTCACACGATGCGGTTCGTCTCGGTGCACCCCGGCGTCACGGTCGAGGACGTGCAGGCGGCCTCGTCCTTCGAGATCGCCGTGCCCGAGGCCGGCGAGGTGCCGGCGACCCGCGAGCCGTCCCCCGGCGAGCTGATGCTGGTCCGGGAGCTGCTCGACCCCACCGGCCTGCGCGACCGCGAGGTGCCCCCCGTGGAGGCGGCCCGATGATCGAGCAGCTGCTGCGCACGCCGCTGACCGACCTGGTCGGCGTACGCCATCCGGTCGTGCAGACCGGCATGGGCTGGGTCGCCGGCCCGCGCCTGGTGGTGGGTACGGCGAACGCGGGCGGGCTCGGGATCCTGGCCAGCGCGACGATGAGCCTCGAGGAGCTCGAGCACGCCATCGTCGAGGTCAAGGGCCGCACCGACCAGCCGTTCGGGGTGAACCTGCGGGCCGATGCGGCGGACGCCGGCGACCGGGTCGGCCTGCTGATCAAGCACGGCGTGCGGGTCGCGTCCTTCGCCCTGGCCCCGAAGAAGGAGCTGATCAGCCGGCTCAAGGACCACGGGATCGTGGTGGTCCCCAGCGTCGGCGCCGCGCGGCATGCCGAGAAGGTCGCCGCCTGGGGCGCTGACGCGGTGATGATCCAAGGCGGCGAGGGCGGTGGGCACACCGGCACCGTCCCGACCACGCTGCTGCTCCCGACGGTGCTCGACGCCGTCGACATCCCGGTGATCGCGGCCGGCGGGTTCTTCGACGGTCGCGGTCTCGCCGCGGCGCTCGGCTACGGCGCAGCCGGCGTGGGCATGGGGACGCGGTTCCTGCTGACCAGCGACTCGACCGTGCCGGACGCGGTCAAGCAGCGCTACCTGGCCGCCGACCTGAACGGCACCGTCGTGACCGCCAAGGTCGACGGGATGCCGCACCGGATGCTCCGGACCGACCTGGTCGAGCAGGTCGAGGAGGGCAGCCGGGTACGTCGGCTGGTGCCGACCGCGCGCCGGACCCTGGAGTTCAAGCAGATGAGCGGGATGTCGTGGCGCCAGCTGGCGCTCGACGGGCGCCAGCTGCGCCGCCAGCAGGGCCGCACGCTGGGCCAGCTGGCGCTCGCGGCGAACACCCCGACGATGCTCCGGGCCGGACTGGTCGAGGGTGACACCGACGCCGGGGTGCTCGCGAGCGGCCAGGTGGTCGGGGTGATCGAGGATCTGCCCAGCTGCGAGGAGCTGGTCAGCAGGGTGGTGCGCGAGGCGGCCGACTGCCTGCGGCGTACGTCCGGACTGCTGGTGTGAGGCCGACTCCTGCCCTTTTGGGGCATTTGGCCATTACCCTCTCAGGATGAGCCCCCTCGGCCGCAAGGTCCTCGTGTGGATGATCCCGGTCAACCTGGTGCTGCTGGTCTGGGTCTGGATCGGCCGGCTGGTCTTCGGGGTCGGCGGCTGGTTCTTCCTGATCATGCTCTACGCGATGCCGTTCCTGTTCCTGGGACTGCTCGTCACGACGCTGCTCGGGTTCTTCGTCGGGTCCGACCGCCCGCGCGCCCTGACCCGCGCGCAGGCGCTCGCTCAGCTGACGGTCTGGGTGGCGATGGCGGGCTTCGGGTTCTTCATCGTCGACTTCGGCGACGCACCGGAGAGCGACCTGTCGGTGTTCACCCAGCTCGTCGGACGCACCGACGCCACGTTGTCGCTGAGCTGGACGATGACCACGATCACCGGCATGGTCGTCGTCGGAGCCTGGGTGGTGCTGCTCGTGCTCCTGCTGGCGCAGCGTCGCAGCCACCGGGCCGCGCTCGCCGCCGCGACCTGAGTCGGCTCACAGCCGTCGCTGGAAGTCGAGGTCGCGCGCCACGACCTCGTAGCCGAGCCGGTCGTTGACCGCGACCATGTGCGTGTTGGACTCGGCGTTCCAGGTGTCGATGGTGGCGAGCTGGGGCTCCACGTCGTCGAGCCAGCGCATCATCTCCGCCTTCAGCAGCAACCCCAGCCGGCGACCTCGGTGCGCCCGGGCCACGGCGGTGTCGTGCTGGTGCCCGATCTCCGGATTCTCGGAGTCCACCACCACCACGGTGTGCCCGGCCAGGCTTCCGGTCTCTCGGTGCCGCGCCAGCACCCGGCGGAACCGGTGGCCTGAGTCCAGGCAGGCGCGTTCGTAGTCGCGGATGCGCTCCACCGGGAACACCTCGTCCTCGACGTCGAGGTCGTCGAGCGGGGCGTCGTTGACGGCGGCTGCCAGGTCGGCCACTGCCGGCAGCATGCCCGGCGGGGTGGCGCCGTCGAGCCGCTCCAGGTCGTAGCCGCCGGCATGGACCCGTGCCTCCGCGGCTGCGAGCTCGGCCCGTTCGGCCGCCTCGTCGTCGAGGAACAGCACCCGGTGCGCCTCGACGGCGGCCAGCTCGAAGCCGTGCCGTTCGGCGAACGGCACGGTGGCCGGCAGCTCCCATCCGCTGCCTCCGATCTTGGTGCGCCCCACGGAGCGGCTCAGCTCCATCGCGAGGGTCAGAGCCTGCGATCCGTGCCCGCGGCGCCGGTGCACCGGATCGACGTACAGGTAGAGCCAGGCGAGATCGGTGTTGTCCCACTCCCCCAGCTCGACCTCCAATGACGCGACCGGGGTGCCCGCCGCGAAGCCGACGAAGTGCCGTACCGGGCTGCCGTCCCAACCGTGCCGCACGTCCATCCGCCAGCGGTACGGCGTGAGCTGCGGGCGCCACGGGGTGTCCTCGGCCCGGGCCGCGTTCAGGATGGTCCTGGCGGACTCGACCAGGTCGGCGTCCTCGGAGCCGTACTCGACCAGGTCCATCCCCTCAGCGTGATCCCCACCGGCCCTCGTGTCGACCCTCCCGGGGGAGGTGGGTAGTCCCGCGAGCGGGCAGTTTTGTCTGTCTCTGATGCGCCGAGCGGGCAGTTGTGTCTGTCTCTGACGCGCCGAGCGGGCAGTTGTGCCGAGAGCCGTCTGCAGAAGTGCCCGGTCGGCGAGCTAGGGACCGACAAAACTGCCCGCTCGGCGAACTACGGATCCGTGGAGACGACGGCGACACCGCCCCCCGGCTCTCACAGACACGGCCGGGACCGGGGCTGCTCACGTCCTACTTCGAGCAGCTCGTCGAGACGATCACGACGATGGCGCGGCACGGGATCGTGCACGGCGACCTCTCGGCCTACAACCTGCTCACCGCCGGCGACCGCCTGGTGGTGATCGACCTGCCCCAGGTCGTGGACCTCGTCGGCAACCCCCGTGGCCAGGACTTCCTGCTTCGGGACTGCGCCAACGTGTGTGCGTGGTTCCGCCGACGCGGCCTCAAGCACGAGCTCGCCGACGAGCACGCGCTGTTCGCCGACGTGCTCGCGAGGGCGTTCTGAGCCGGCGGGTGCTGTCTCGTCCGCCAATTCGTGGCTGCCGGCCGTGCGAGGAGGACCACCTGGAACGGCGGCTCATCTAGGTCCGCTCCAGGGAAAATCATTTAAGATACCGGACATGCCGGTTTCGTCTCGCTATCGTCGGGGGATGACGGCGACCGTCGACCCCCTCTTCGCCTGCGACGGCGAGATGGCGGCGCGCCTCACCAGAACCGACTGGGCGCGCACCCCGCTCGGGCCCATCGGGTCCTGGTCGCAGAGCCTGCGCACCGCAGTGGGGATCGTCCTGCGCAGTCGCTACCCGATGTTGCTGAGCTGGGGCGAGGACCTGGTGATGCTCTACAACGACGCGTTCATCCCGACCCTGGGCACCAAGCACCCGGAGGCCATGGGCTCGCCCCTTCCCCTGGTCTTCGCCGAGGTCTGGGACTCGGTCGGCCCGATGCAGCGCTCGGTCCTGGCCGGAGGAGCCGCCACCTGGTATGAGGACCTGCGCCTGCTGATCGAGCGTGGCAGCGGACCGGAGGAGACCTTCTTCACCTTCTCCTACTCCCACGTCCCCGACGAGGCGGGTCCCGGCGGGGTCCTGGCGGTGCTGACCGTCACCACGCCCAAGGTGGTCGCCGCCCGCCGGCTGGCCCTGCTCAACGATCTGGCCCAGATCGCGAACCGGGCGATGGCCCCCGACGACGCCATGCAGGCGGCCCTCGAGGTGCTCGCCGGGGCCGAGGACGACCTTCAAGGTGGCGCCATCTACCGACCGGGACCGGCCAGCGACGGGCGCCCGGCCATGGTCCGCTCAGCGGTCTTCGCGCACGCGCAGCCAGACGACGCCCTGCCGCCTGCGGTCGACTCACCCGACCACCCGGTGCTGAGCGCCTGGACTCAGCACCTTCCGGTCCGCGGCTCCGGCTCCTGCCTGTCCACGGCGCTCCCGGTCCGCGGGCAGGACGAGGTCGAGGCGGTCCTGTTGCTGCTGCCGCATCCGCTGCGGCCCTTCGACGAGGACCACGAGCGCTTCGTGGGGCTGGTCGCCGACCAGGTGGGTCAGATCCTGGCCGTGGCCACGGCCAGGGCGCGAGAACAGGCTCGGCTGGCGGCCCTCGCAGCCCTGGACGCCGCCAAGACCGCCTTCCTGTCCAACGTCAGCCACGAGTTCCGCACCCCGCTGACCCTCCTGCTGGGGCCCCTCGAGGACGTCGTCGACGGACGTGAGCCGATGATCGGCCGTGCTGGGGCCATCGTGATGGCGCAGAGCGCCCACCGGCTGCTGCGGATGGTCAACGGCCTGCTGGACGTGGCCAGGATCGAGGCCGACGGACTGTCCTCGACCCCCCTGTTGATCGACCTCGCCCAGATCACTCGCGACCTGCTCCAGCCCTTCGAGAGCGCGGCGGAGCGCGCCGGACTCGAGCTCAGGTCCCGTCTCGATGCAGATGTCGGGCTGATCCTCATCGACCCCGAGCTGTGGGAGAAGATCGTGCTGAACCTGGTCGCCAACGCGATCAAGTTCACCCCCACCGGCCACGTGGAGATCGTCCTCACCCACCGCGACGAACAGGTCGTGCTCACGGTCACCGACACCGGGACAGGCATTCCCGAGTCCGACCTCGACCAGGTCTTCGACCGCTTCCACCGCATCGAGACCGCGGGTGCGCACAGCATCGAGGGCACCGGGATCGGGCTCACTCTCGTGGCCGAGTCGGCCGCCGCGATGGGTGGCGCCGTCACGGTCGACTCCCAGCCGGGCACCGGCTCCACCTTCGAGGTGGTGCTGCCACTGGTCCGCGACGAGCTGGCCACACCGTCCGGCTGGAGCCACCACGCCACCGCCGCCCAGGCCCTCGCCGACGACGTCGCTCAGCGCAGCGGTACGACGCCGCGGTCGGTCACCACCGACACAACCGGAGAGACCGACAGCGGCAGCCCCACCATCTTGGTCGTCGAGGACAACCTGGCCGTGGGTGAGCGCGTCGCCCGGCTCCTGGGCCGGCTGGGCCACGTGATCGTGGCGCCAGACGGCCTCGCCGCGCTCGAGGTCTTGCGGTCCCAGCACTTCGACCTCGTCGTCACCGACGTGATGATGCCCAGGCTCGACGGCCTCGGGCTGCTCGCCGCGATCCGCGAGGACGCCAGCCTGCGCAGCACCCCCGTTGTCATCCTCTCGGCGAGGGCGGGCGCCGAGGCGGCTGCCGGCGCCATCGAGGCCGGGGCCGACGACTACGTGGTCAAGCCGTTCACCCCCGGCGAGCTGCTCGCCAGATGTCGCACCAGCCTCGAGCTCGCCGACTACCGCGCCCGGGCGGCCGCGAGCCAGGTGCGCAGCGCCCTGCTCGCCGGTGTCAGCCACGACATGCAGACACCCCTGGCCGTGGTCACCACCTCGCTCGGCCTGCTCGCCGAGCCCGGTCTCGACGCCCATGAGCGGGAGCACATCGCGGCCCGGGCACGGATCCGCGCGGCACAGCTGACCCGGCTGGTCACACAGTTCCTCGACTGGTCCCGGCTGAGCACCAACCAGCCCCTGCCGGTGCGGATGGAGCTCCTCGACCTGGTGGAGGTCGTCCACGGCATCGCCGCGGAGCACGAACGGGTCGGGGTCAGCGTCGGGATCGAGCGCGCCGAGCTCTGGTCGGATCGTCAGCGCACGGAAGGGATCGTGCACAACCTGGTGGAGAACGCGCAGCGCGTCGCCCGCTCCGCGATCGAGATCGGGCTGAGCGGTGACAGCGAGACGATCACGATCCGGGTGACTGACGACGGTCCCGGCGTCAGTGGCGAGGTGCTCCCCTGGCTCTTCGACGCGTTCGGTCCCTCCACCGCGGCACGGGGCAGCGGCTTGGGGCTGCACGTGTCGCGGGAGGCAGCCCGTGCGCAGGGAGGAGACCTCCTGCTCGAGTCGACCGGCCCCGAAGGCACCGTGTTCGCACTACAGCTGCCCAGGCAACGGCCGGGATGAACCTGCTCATCGCCGACGACGACGCCGACATCCGTGACCTGACCGCCCAGACCTTCAGACTGCGTGGCTGGGGGGTCACGACGGCGGCTTCCGGTGTCGAGGCCCTGACCGTCCTGGACACCGCGCAGTTCGACGCGGTCGTCCTCGACCAGAGCATGCCACCCGGGAGCGGCCTGGAGGTCGCCGCCGAACGTCGCCGGCTCGGCGATCGCGTGCCGATCGTGCTGTGGACCGGGTGGGCGGGGACCATCGACGACGAGGAGGCCCAGCGGCTCGACGTACACCTGTTGAACAAGGCCGACGTCGGCAAGCTCGCCACCCTGCTGCACGAGCTGGCACCCTCCGCCTGACCTGCGGCGCGGACCAGGAGCGGATCAGGAGCGGATCAGGTGAGCCGCTCGATGATCGTGACGTTGGCCTGGCCGCCGCCCTCGCACATCGTCTGCAGCCCGTAGCGGCCGCCGGTGCGCTCGAGCTCGTTGAGCATCGTGGTCATCAGGCGGGTGCCCGTGGCGCCGATCGGGTGGCCCAGCGCGATGCCACCGCCGTTGACGTTCACCTTCTCCAGGGGTACGTCGAGCTCGCGCGACCACGCCAGCACCACGGAGGCGAACGCCTCGTTGCACTCGAACAGGTCGATGTCCCCGACGCCCAGGCCGGTGCGCTCCAGCGCGTGCCGGGTGGCCCGGATCGGCCCGGTCAGCATCCACACCGGGTCGTCGCCGCGCACCGAGAGGTGGTGCACGCGGGCCCGCGGGGTCAGGGCGTGGTCCTCGACCCCCTGCTCGGAGGCGACGAGGACCGCAGAGGAGGCGTCGCAGATCTGGGAGGCGACCGCGGCGGTGATCCGGCCGCCCTCGGTGAGCGGCCTGAGCGCTGCCATCTTCTCCAGCGTGGTCTCGCGGGGGCACTCGTCGACCGCGAAGGTCTCACCGCCCGGGAGTCTCACCGGCACGATCTCGTTGTCGAACCGGCCCTCCGCGATGGCCTTGCGGGCACGGGTGTGCGAGGCGAGTGCGAACTCCTCCATCTGCTCCCGGCTGATCTCCCACCTCTCCGCGATCATCTCGGCGGAGCGGAACTGCGAGATCTCCTGGTCGCCGTACCGGCGCTGCCAGCCGGGCGACTCCGCGAAGGGGGTGCTGAAGCCGTACTGCTGCGCCACCAGCATCGCCGCGGAGATCGGGATCGCCGACATGTTCTGCAGGCCGCCGGCGATGACGAGGTCCTGGGTCCCGGACATCACGCCCTGGGCCGCGAAGTGCAGCGCCTGCTGCGAGGAGCCGCACTGCCGGTCGATCGTCACGCCGGGCACGTGGTCGGGCAGGCCCGCGACCAGCCAGGCGGTGCGGGCCACGTCGCCGGCCTGGGAGCCGATGGTGTCGCAGCAGCCCATCACCACGTCGTCCACGGCGCCGGGGTCGATGCCGGTCCGGTCGACCAGCGCACTGAGCACGTGGGCGCCGAGGTCGGCCGAGTGCACCTGCGCCAGCGAGCCGCCCCGCCTTCCGACCGGGGTGCGCACGGCATCGACGATGTAGGCCTCGGTCACGTCGCGCTCCTTCGCTCGGAGATGCCGTCGAGCAGGATGTGGAGGTACTGGTCGGCGACATGGGTGGGGGTGAGGGCGCCGCCGGGGCGATACCAGCGCACCGCGACCCAGACGGTGTCCCGCAGGAACCGGTAGACCAGCTCGACGTCGAGGTCGGCGCGCAGCTCGCCGGCCTCGATCCCCTGCTGGAGCAGCCCGGTCCACAGGCTCCGGAAGCGGCGGTTGCGCTCCTCGAGGTAGGCGAAACGCTCGAACGTCGCGAGGTGGGCCGCGTCGGTCTGGAAGACCGCGACCTCGCTGTGGTGCTGGTCGATGGCGTCGAAGGAGACGCGGACGACTGCCTCGAGCTTGGCCCGTGGGGTCTGGTCGGAGGCCTCGATGGCGTCGTACTTCGCCCAGAGCTCGCGCTGGAAGGAGTCGAGCAGCTCGTCGACCATCGACTCCTTGGAGTCGAAGTGGTGGTAGAGGCTGCCGGAGAGGATGCCCGCGGCGTCGGCGATGTCGCGCACGGTGGTGTTCTTGAACCCGCGCTCGGCGAACAGCGCCGCGGCGATCGCGAGCAGCTCCTCGCGGCGGGTCCTCGCCGTGCCGGGCGCGGCTGTCACGGGCTCAGGCATGTTGGCTGCTCACGGAGATCACTTCGCCGGTGAGGTAGGAGGAGTAGTCACTGGCGAGGAACACCATCACGTTGGCCACCTCCCACGGCTCGGCCGCACGACCGAACGCCTCGCGCTGCTTGAGCTCGTGCAGCAGGTCCTCGGAGGTCACCTTGGCCAGGAACGGGTGCATCGCCAGGCTCGGCGAGACCGCGTTCACCCGGATGCCGTACGGCGCGACGTCCAGCGCCGCGCACCGGGTCAGCGCCATCACCCCCGCCTTGGCGGCGGCGTAGTGGGCCTGGCCCTCCTGGGCCCGCCAGCCGACCACCGAGGCGTTGTTGACGATCACCCCACGGGTGCCCTGCTCGATCATCTTCGCCGAGGCCGCCCGGACGCAGCGGAAGGTGCCGGTCAGGGTGATGTCGATGACCCGGCTCCACTGGTCGTCGGTCATCTCCAGGACACTGGCGGTGCCGCCCAGCCCGGCGTTGTTGACCATCACGTCGAGCCCCCCGAGCTCGTCGGCGGCGTCCACGAGCGCCTGCACCTGCGCCTCGTCGGTGACGTCGCAGACCAGCGACCGGACCCGGTCCTCTCCGAACTCGGTGGCGAGCACCTCCCTGGCCTCGCCGAGGCGACGCTCGTGCGTGTCACCGAGTACGACGCCCCGGGCACCCTCCTCGAGGACGCGGCGCACCAGCGCGGCACCGATGCCGGCACCCGCGGCCGCGGTCACCACCACCACCTTGTCGCGCAGCAGGTCGTGGGCCGGGACGTAGCCCGGTGCCGGTTGCTCTGGTCGGGTCGCGGTCATGGACGCACCTCTCGGGGAAGGCCGAGCACCCGCTCGGCCAGGACGTTGCGCTGGATCTCATCGGACCCGCCGTAGATCGTGTCCGCGCGCGTGAACAGGAACAGTCGTTGCCACTCGTCGAGGTCGTAGTCCTCGCCGGTGGTGAGCGAGTCGGTGCCGCGCACGAGCATCGCGAGGTCCCCGAGCGCGCGATGCCAGCCGGCCCACAGCAGCTTGGAGATGCTCGCCTGCTGCGGCGCGGCCTCCTCCGAGAGGGTGCGCAGGGCGTTGAGCCGGATCACCTCGAGCTCCACCTCCGCCCTGGCGAGCCGGTCACGGACCACCGGGTCGTCGTAGCTGCCGTTCTCACGGGCGACCACGACCAGCGCGTCGAGCTCACGCTTGAAGCCGACCTGCTGGCCGATGGTGGAGACCCCGCGCTCGAAGCCCAGGGTGCCCATCGCGACCTGCCAGCCGTTGCCGGGGCCGCCCACGACGAGGTCGGCGCCGGTGCGGGCCCCGGAGAAGAACACCTCGTTGAACTCCGAGGTCCCGGTCAGCTGGACGATCGGTCGCACCTCGACACCGGGCTGGTCCATCGGCACGAGCAGGTAGGAGAGCCCGTGGTGGCGTCGCGAACCCGGCTCGGTCCGCGCGACCACGAAGCACCAGTCGGCCTGGTGCGCCAGCGAGGTCCACACCTTCTGGCCGTCGATGACCCACTCGTCGCCGTCGAGCCGGGCCCTGGTGGAGACGCCGGCCAGGTCCGAGCCGGCCCCAGGCTCGGAGTAGCCCTGGCACCAGAACTCCTCGACCGCAGCGATCCTCGGCAGGAACCGCCGCCTGTGCTCCTCGGTGCCGAAGGCGATCAGGGTCGGCCCGAGCAGCTCCTCGCCGAGGTGGTTCACCCTCGCGGGAGCGTCGGCGCGCGCGTACTCCTCGTGGAAGATCACCTGCTGGAAGAGCGGGAGCCCGCGGCCGCCGTACTCCTGCGGCCAGGCCAGGCAGGTCCACCCGTGGCGGGCCAGGTGTCGGTCCCACTCGACCCGTTCCGCGTGCGCCTCGTGCTCGCGTCCCGGGCCGCCCTTGCCGCGCAGCCCGGCGAAGTCACCGGCGAGGTGCTCCTCGAGCCAGGCGCGGACCTCCGCCCGGAACTCCTCGTCGGCGGCGGTGTGGGACAGGTCCATGGCGGTACGCTACCCTACCAAGCAACTGTTTGGTTGGTAGGAAGGAGCGCGCGTGAGCGGCATCGCACCACCCCTCCTGCCCACGGGCGTGCCCAGCACCCTGCCCGCGCTGCTGCGCAGCGCCGCCGACGCCTACGGCGACCGGACCGCCTACGTCGAGGGCGACTGGTCGCTGAGCTACGGCGGCCTGCTCGAGCAGGTCCGACTGACGGCGGCGGGCTACGTGGCCCTCGGCCTGCGTCGTGGCGACCGGGTCGTGATCTGGGGACCGAACAGCATCGACTGGGTGGTCGCTGCGCTCGCCGTGTCGTACGCCGGGGGCACGCTGGTCCCGGCCAACAGCCGCTACACCGGCCACGAGGTCGCCGAGATCGTCGAGCGCACCCGCGCCGCCCTCGTCCTGCTCGCCGACGGGTTCCTGGGCCGCACCCAGGCGGCCGACCTGCGCGCCGCCGGCGACCTGTCCGCGGTGCTCGAGCTGGTGGACCTCTCCGCGCTGGGCCAGCTCCGCGCCCGCACCGACGCGGCCCACCTGGCCGAGGCGGACGCCCGTGCGGACGCGGTCGACCCCGAGGACGTGGCCGACATCTTGTTCACCTCCGGCACCACCGGCCGGCCGAAGGGCGCGGTGAGCGCCCACCGGCAGACGATCGGGGTGGCGTCGGCCTGGGCGACCCTCGGTGGCGTCACCGCGGCGGACCGCTACCTCGTGGTGAACCCGTTCTTCCACTCCTTCGGCTACAAGATCGGGATCGTGGTCGGGCTGCTGACCGGGGCCACCCTCTACCCGGTCGCGACCTTCGACCTCGACGCCACCATGCAGCTCGTCCAGGACGCCCGGATCACCGTGCTGCCCGGCGCCCCGACGATCTACCAGTCGCTGCTCGCCGCACCGCGGCGTGCGGAGTTCGACCTGTCCTCCCTGCGGCTCGCGGTCACCGGCGCCGCCGTGGTCCCGGTCGTGCTGATCGAGCAGATGCGCGCCCCCGGGCCCGAGGGCCTGGGGATCGACACCGTGGTCACGGCCTTCGGGATGACCGAGGCCGTCGTCGCCACGATCTGCCGCGAGGGCGACCCCGCCGACCTGGTCGCCCGCACCTGCGGCCGGGCGATCCCGGGGATGGAGACCCGGATCAGCGAGAGCGGCGAGCTGCTGCTGCGCGGGGAGTTCGTGATGCTCGGCTACCTCGACGACCCCGAGGCCACCCGCGAGGCCATCGACGCCGACGGCTGGCTGCACACCGGCGATCTCGGCAGACTCGACGAGGACGGCTACCTGACGATCACCGACCGGCTCAAGGACATGTACATCTCCGGCGGGTTCAACGTCTACCCGGCCGAGGTCGAGCAGGCGCTGATGCGTCTCGAGGGCGTCCAGGACGTCGCGGTGGTCGGTGTCCCCGACGCGCGCCTGGGCGAGGTCGGCAGGGCCTTCGTGGTGGCACCAGGGGACCGGCTCAGCGCGCAGGACGTGATCGCCTTCGCCCGCGAGCGCCTGGCCAACTTCAAGGTTCCGCTCGAGGTCACCTTCCTCGACGTACTCCCCCGCAACCTGGGGGGCAAGGTCCTCAAGACCGAGCTGCGCGCGCTCGCCGACCCCGAGGAGAGCCCCAGGTGAACCTCGACCTGACCCCCGCGGAGCTGGCCTTCCGCGACGAGGCGCGGGCCTGGCTGGCGGCCAACGTGCCGACCGAGCCGCTGCCGTCGATGGACACCCCGGCCGGCTTCGTCGCCCACCAGGAGTGGGAGGCGCGGCTCGCGGAGGCCCGCTGGTCGGTGGTCAGCTGGCCCGAGGAGTACCACGGCCGCGACGCGTCGCTCGTCGAATGGGTGATCTTCGAGGAGGAGTACTACCGCGCCGGAGCGCCGGGGCGGGTCAGCCAGAACGGCATCTTCCTGCTCTCCCCCACGATCTTCGACAGCGGCACCGCCGAGCAGCAGGACCGGTGGCTGCCCTCGATGGCGACCGGGGAGACCATCTGGGCGCAGGCCTGGTCCGAGCCCGAGGCCGGATCCGACCTCGCGTCGCTGCGGTCGCGGGCCGAGCGCGACGACCACCGTGGCGGCTGGGTGCTGAACGGGCAGAAGACGTGGTCGTCGCGGGCGGCGTACGCCCACTGGGGCTTCGGGCTCTTCCGCAGCGACCCCGAGTCCAGGCGCCACCAGGGCCTGACCTACCTGTGCTTCCCGCTCGAGGCTCCCGGCGTGACCGTGCGCCCGATCCCCCAGCTCGACGGCGAGCCGGGGTTCGCCGAGATCTTCCTCGACGACGTCTTCGTCCCGGACGCCGACGTGCTCGGCGAGCCCGGCCAGGGCTGGGCGGTCGCGATGAGCACCGCCGGCAACGAGCGCGGCCTCTCGCTGCGTTCCCCCGGGCGGTTCTGCGCCACCGCAGACCGGCTGGTCGAGCTGTGGCGCCGCCACGGCGCACCGGACGCCCAGCGCGACCGGGTCGTGGACGCCTGGCTCGGTGCCGAGGCCTACCGCCTCTACACCTGGGGCACGGTCTCCCGGCTCGCCCAGGGCGGTCAGATCGGGTACGCCGGCTCGGTGAACAAGGTCTTCTGGTCCGAGCTCGACGTCGCGATGCACGAGACCGCGCTGGACCTCCTCGGCCCGACCTCCGAGCTGCGCGACGGACCCGACGCGGGCTGGGCCGACGGCTACCTGTTCTCGCTCTCGGGCCCGATCTACGCCGGCACCAACGAGGTGCAGCGCAACGTGGTCGCCGAGCGCATCCTCGGTCTGCCCCGCGAGCCGAGGGGAGCCTGATGGACTTCCGTCCCACCGCGGAGCAGACCGGCTTCGCCCACTCGCTGACCGAGCTGATCGCGAGCTCCGAGCCGGTGGCGGTGGCCCGTGCCTGGGCTGCCGGTGAGACCGGTCCCGGTCTCGCCCTGTGGCGCCGGCTCGCCGACCAGGGCTTGAACGCGCTCGTGGTCGAGGAGTCCGCCGGCGGCATGGGCGGCAGCACCGTGGACCTGGCGGTGGCCTTCGAGGTGCTCGGCCACCAGCTCGCCGTGGGGCCGTGGATCGAGTCGGCCGCCTTCCTCGCCCGGGCACTGCCCGAGGACCGCCTCGGCCCGCTCGCCGCGGGCGCGGTGGCCAGCCTCGCACTGCCACCGTTGACGCCCCTCGCCCTGGACGCCCACGCCGCCGACCACGTCTACATCGCCACGGCCGACGGCCTCGTCCTGGCCGACGGACCCTTCTCCACCAGCGCCGCGAGACGCTCGGTGGACACCACCCGGTGGCTCTTCGAGGTCGAGGCGCCTGACTCCCCGGCGCTCGACTCCCCCGCACCGGCCTCCCCGGCACTGGACACCGCGGTGCTGGCCTGCGCCGCCGAGCTGCTCGGCTGCGGGGAGCGGCTCCTCGCCGACTCGGTGGACTACGTCAAGCAGCGTCGGCAGTACGGCCGCACCATCGGCTCCTACCAGGCGGTCAAGCACCAGCTGGCCGACGTCCGGATCGCCCTGGACTTCGCCCGGCCCCTGGTCCACGGCGCCGCCGTGAGCATCGACACCGACGCAGGCACCGGCGCAGGCACCGGCGCAGGCACCGGCGCAGGCACCGGCAGCCGCGACGCCTCCGCCGCCAAGGTCGCCACGGCCGACGCGGCCTACCTGGCATCCCGGGTGGCGCTCCAGGTCCACGGGGCCATCGGCTACACCGCGGAGTTCGACCTGGGGCTGTGGATCAACCGGGTCCGCGCCCTGGTCGGCGCCTGGGGCAGTCCGTCGCACCACCGCGAGCGGATCGCTGCCGCCCTGGTCGCAGCCGACGGCAGGTCCTGATGCACTTCGCCAGGTCCGAGGAGCAGGCCGAGCTCGCGGCCGTCGTGGGCTCCCTGCTCGAGCGGCGCAGCGACAGCGCCGCAGTCCGGGCCGCCGTCACGATGCCCGCCGGCTACGACGAGGCCCTGTGGGAGGCCCTGTGCCAGCAGGTCGGCGTCGCGGCCCTGCCCGTGCCGGAGCAGTACGACGGCGCGGGTGCCGGGCTCGTCGAGAGCGCCGTCGTGCTCGAGGAGCTCGGCCGCAACCTCGCTCCGGTACCGCTGCTCGCCACCACGCTGGCAGCCGCAGCCCTGGTGCTGCACGCGGACGAGCCGGCCCGTGCCGAGCTGCTCCCCCGGCTGGCCTCGGGAGAGGTCGGCACCCTCGTCCTCGACGAGCTCGTGCTCGACGCCGCCCAGGCCACGATCCACCTGCGGGTGCACGACGACCGCCTGGAGATCGTCGAGTCGCCCGAGGTCACGGCTGTGGGCTGCCTCGACCAGACCGTCCGGCTGGGCCGCGTCTGCGGAGTCGGGCGCAGCATCGGGGGCCTCGCCTCCGACCGGCCGTTGCGCGACGTGGCCATCGCGCTGTGCTCCGCCCTCCAGGTGGGCGCGACGCAGCGTGGACTGGAGATGACCGTGGCCTACAGCCTGGAGCGTGAGCAGTTCGGCCGGCCGATCGGCTCCTTCCAGGCGCTCAAGCACCGGATGGCCGACATGCTCGTGCTGGTGGAGGCCTCCCGGTCCGCCTCGTGGGGAGCCACGTCCGCCGCGGCGGCGTACCTCACCGATCCCACGCCGGTCCACGCCGAGACCCTGGCCCGACGAGCCGCCGTGGCCGGCTCCTACTGCTCGGAGGCGCTCGAGCACGTGGCGTCCGAGACGGTGCAGCTGCACGGAGGGATCGCGATCACCTGGGAGCACGACGCCCAGCTGGTCCTCAAGCGGGCGCACGTGCTCAACCGGCTCTTCGGCCAGGCCCACGAGCACCGCGCCCGGCTGGGCTGAGCACGAGCGCAGCGCAGGGGTGGGAGACGGGCGTGGCATGCGTCATACCCGCGGTTCGGCTCCGCTGCTAGCGTCCGCCCCATGCGCAGCGCCAAGGACTTCTTCGCCCCCCTCGCCGTCGGAGCACCGGAGCCCCTCCGGGAGATCCCTGCCCGCCCCTCGCGGGCGATCCACTTCTTCGATCCCGGCAACCCGAAGATGGCCGCCAAGGTCCCGGACATGGTGGGCAGCACCGACGTACTGCTCGGCAACCTCGAGGACGCCGTCAAGGCCGAGAACAAGGAGACGGCACGCGCCGGACTGGTGAAGATCGGCCAGGAGGTCGATTTCGGTCCGACCCAGTTCTGGACCCGGATCAACTCCCTGGACTCCCCGTGGGTCCTCGACGACCTGACCACCCTGGTCCCCGCCATCGGCGACAAGCTCGACGTGATCATGGTCCCGAAGGTCCAGGGCGCCGAGGACATCCAGTACGTCGACCGCCTGCTCGCCCAGCTCGAGGCCAAGGCCGGGCTGGAGAAGCCCCTGCTGGTGCACGCGATCCTGGAGACCGCGCGCGGAGTGGCCAACATCGAGGAGATCTGCGGCGCCAGCCCCCGGATGCAGGGCCTCTCGCTCGGACCTGCCGACCTCGCGGCCGACCGCCGGATGAAGACCACCCGCGTCGGCGGCGGCCACCCGGGCTACCTGGTCCGCCAGGACCCCGTCGACGGCGACATCGAGGGACAGCGCACGACCTACCAGCAGGACCTGTGGCACTACACGATCGCGCGGATGGTCGACGCCTGCGCGATGCACGGGATCTACCCCTACTACGGGCCGTTCGGCGACATCGCCGACACCGTGGCGTGCGAGGACCAGTTCCGCAACGCCTTCCTGCTCGGCTGTGTCGGGGCCTGGTCGCTGCACCCCAAGCAGATCGCGATCGCCAACCGGGTCTTCAGCCCCTCGGTCGAGGACGTCACCCATGCCCGGCGGGTGATCGCCGCCATGGGCGACGGCACCGGCGCGGTGATGCTCGACGGCAAGATGGAGGACGACGCCTCGGTCAAACAGTGCCGGGTGATGGTCGCCCTCGCCGAGGAGCTGGCTGGCATCGACCCCGAGCTGAAGAGGCAGTACGACGAGATCGAGCTGGGGGCCGCAGACCGATGACCGCCGAGAGCTTCCGCCCCCGCCGCTCCGTGCTCTACATGCCCTCGTCGAACGAGCGCGCTCTGGAGAAGGCCAAGTCGATCCCCTGCGACGGCCTGATCCTCGACCTCGAGGACGCCGTCGCCCCCGATGCGAAGTCCGCCGCGCGTGACGCCGCCTGTGCCGCGGTCAGGTCCGGGGAGTACGGGCGCCGCGAGCTGACGATCCGGGTCAACGGCGCCGACACCGAGTGGCACGACGCCGACCTGGCCGCCGCCTGCGCTGCCGGCCCGGACGCGATCGTGGTGCCCAAGGTGGACAGCGCCGACGCCGTCCTGCGGCTGGTCGAGGCGATGTCGGCGAACCAGGCCCCGCCACACACCATGCTCTGGGCGATGGTCGAGACGCCGTACGCCATGCTGCACGCCGAGGAGATCGCCGCCGCCAGCGAGCGGCTCACCGTGCTGGTGATGGGCACCAACGACCTCGCCAAGGAGCTCTACGCCGAGCACGTGCCCGGCCGCCAACCGCTGCTCACCGGTCTCTCCCTGGCCCTGCTCGCGGCGCGTGCCACCGGGAAGGTGATCATCGACGGTGTCTACAACGACGTGAAGAACTCCGAGGGCTTCCTCGACGAGTGCCGCCAGGGGCGCGAGATGGGCTTCGACGGCAAGACCCTGATCCACCCCGGCCAGGTCGAGGGCGCCAACGAGGCGTTCGCACCGTCGGAGAAGGCGGTGGAGGACGCTCGCGGCATCCTCCAGGCGTGGGAGGACGGCAAGGGCTCCGGCGTGGTCACCTACAACGGCCGGATGGTGGAGAACCTCCACGTCGAGTCTGCCCAGCGCACGCTGAGCATGCACGAGGCGATCACCGCGCTCGACGCCGACCAGGCGTGAGGCTCAGCTGATCTGACCCAGCAGGTGCTGGTGGAACTCGCGTTCGAGGTGGCGCATCAGCACCTCGGGCTCGGCGTGCAGCACCCGCTGACCCGAAAGCACCAGAACCCGCCAGCCCGCACCCTCCAGCGCCACGAGCTCGTCGGCGACGACACGCTCGTGGAGCACCGCGCCGAACTGGCACCGCTCGACACCGAGACCGAGCCGGACCACCCGTGGCCCTGCGGCCACCATCAGCCCGGGGACCGCGCTCGGCAACCGCGCGTCGTGCCAGCGCAGCCGAAGCACCGACTCCGCCGCACCACGGGCCCGGTCGTCGGCCTGGGCCGCCAGCACCCGCAGCCGGGCGGCACCGCGATGGCCGACCATCCGCGGCAGCTCGGCGATCAGCTCGGTGTGGGTGAAGGTGCCTCCGGCCAGCAGTCCGTCCAGCGCCGCGAGGGCCGCCGGCGGCGGGAGCAGGCGACCGAGGTCGAGCGCGGTCCGCAACGGGGTGGTCACGGTGAGAGCGTCGATGACCTCCACGTCCCTGGCGGCCAGGTGTCGTCCACTGCGGAACCGGTTGGACGCGACCCGGCCCGTGTCCAGGGTCTCCACGGGCGGCAGGGCCTCCCCCTGCCCGGCCTCGGTGGCCGGGTCGAGGCCGTGCACCCACGCCGCGGAGCGGTCCACGACCACGACGGAACGCCCCACCACCAGCCCCAGCGCCCGCGCCCGCTGCTCGCGGCTGTCGGCCAGCGTGGAGGCGGCGTACACCCCGCGCAGGACGCGGCGCACCGTGCCGGCTCTGAGCATCCGCTCCAGCGAGGTGCGCCCGACGCCCGCGTCCCGCGCCATCGCCGGGGTGAAGGGACCGTGCAGCAGCGCGGGTGTGTCCAGGGGCCTGAGCGGGAGCGTGTCGTCCATCCCGTCAGGGTGGACCGCCTCGCGGGTCCCGTCGAACCGCAATCCACAGGCTGCCGGATCACCAGGGGACGAGGACCTCGAGGCCGGAGTGGCACGAGCACACGGGCAGCCCCCCGGAGGCGTTCGGCCGGCCGCTGAGAGCCTGTCGGACCGAGGGGGCCATCAGCGTGACCAGGTCGTCGACCGCCAGCGAGGCGATCGGCTCCACCTTGAGCACGTAGCGGATCATCGCCAGCCCGATCAGTTGCGATCCGACCAGCTCGAGCCGCACGGCCGAGGTCTCCACCCCCATGCCGCGGGCCACCGGGTTGAGCACCACCCGGTTCACCAGGGAGTAGAACCGCCGCCCTGCCCGGGCGTTGCTGACGCTGCCGCGCACCAGCGCCAGCACCCTGCGCTGCGTGCGCGGGCTCTCGCACAGCAGCAGGAACCGCCTCAGCAGGCGCTCGGTGAAGTCGGCGGAAACGCCCTCAGCGCTCATGGTCCCAGCGTGCCAGAGCGCGGCTGCACCGGCAGATTCGCCGCTCCGGCGGGAGCAGGCTACTGGGCCAGGCGGGTCAACCGGGTCATCATCGGGATGCTCGGGTAGCGCTCGGTGCGGATCCGGCGCAGCAGCGCCTCCGCGTAGTCGGGGACGTCGTCAGGGGTGAGCAGCTGCTCGATCCAGTCGAGCATGGTGCTCGACGGGAACTGGTCCTCCTCGACCTTCTCCAGCAGTGCCTGCAGCATCTGCGCGCGGACGTCATAGCTCTCGCCTCGTGCCATCTTCCCTCCAACCGGTCGGTGGTGCCGTCAGTGTTCGAGCAGGGTCCCGAGGGGACCGAGGTCGAGGTTGAGGTCCTCGGCCGTGAGGTCGAACTGCTCGCGCAGCCGCACCATGGCCTCCTCGAGCCGCATCAGGCCCAGGCCCAGGTCCTCGACCTGATCGTCGGTCAGGTCTCCCTCGTCGACGCGCCGGATCGCCTGGCGTTCCATCAGTTGGCGCACGAGCTCGATGATCGTCAGCACCAGCTTCATCAGGTCCCGCTGCACGGAGTCCGGGTCGGTGTCGAGCCGGCTGGGCAGCTGATGGTGCTCACTCATGGACCACCATCTCCGCTCTCACCGAGGCGATCAGGGCGTGCAGCCGCACCTGGACCAGCTCGACTCCGGACAGCGAGATCACCAGGTCACCCGAGACGACCACCCCGGCTCCGAGAAGGCGGTCGAGCAGGTCCACGAGGGCCATCCGCTGGAGCGGTGAGTCCGCGGCAGGCGCAGACACCAGCCCGGCGCTCACGAGAGGTCCAAGGAGGAGAAGGAGTACGGCGGCCACGGTCCACCGACCTGCACCCGTAGGTGAGACTCCCGCGACTCGACCTCCGCGGCCGTGGCGCGGAACGCCTCGACCCGGTCGTCGTCGAGCAGGTAGGTGCCGTTGAGGATCATCTCGCCGGCGTAGTCGCCGAGCCTCTTGTCCTGGGCCGGGAGCCGTCGACCCGAGGTCGCGACGGCGTCGAGGGCGCGATGCAGCTGCTCAGCGATGCTCGCGTCGGCCTCGGCGGCCTCCTCGCGCAGCCGGGTGGCAGCCCGGCGCTGCATCAGGTAGGCACGGCCGGCGCCCGGCTGCGGCTCACCCGTCGCCGCGCGCGGGGGCGGCGGCCGTCGCTCTGGATCGGAGTAGACCTTCACGCTCCACTCGCTGCGTCCCTCGATGCGGTCGAGCACGCGCTCGGCGTGGTCGCGCCACTCGGCGAGCTGGGCACGCAACGAGTCCTCGCCCAGGAAGATCGTGGCCAGCCGCAGCGGCGCCGTCGGAGCCCGGGCGGCGACCAGCCGGGCGATGTCGTCGTGGGCCAGGGCAACGCCCTCGAGCCAGCCGAGGTCCTCGAGGTTGCGCCGCAGCCCCTCCTCGCCGAACTCCGCCAGGTCGACCTCACTGACGACGGCGGCCAGGCCGGCGTGTTCGACGAGACGCACCGCCTCTCCCGCGATCCCCACCCCGTCGGTCAGCTCTGCGGGGCTGAGCCCCCGGGTGATGGCATAGGCGTAGAGCCCGGTGGCGCTCACGACCCCGTCTCCAGCTCGCCGATCCGCTCCTTGAGCTGCTGGTTCTCGGCCTCGAGCTCCTGGTGCCGGCTCCGGGTGCTCAACAGGGGGTCGTGCTCCCACCAGTCGATCCCCATCTCCTTGGCCTTGTCGACCGAGGCCACGAGGAGCCGGATCTTGATGGTCAGCAGCTCCACCTCGAGAAGGTTCACCTTGATGTCGCCGGCGATCACGATGCCCTTGTCGAGCACGCGCTCCAAGATGTCGGCGAGGTCCGCTGGCTGCCGCCGCTCCGAGAGCTCGGACCTGCCCTGGGTCGCCCGCTCCAGGCGCTGCTCGGTCATCGGTGCCCCCCGTCGCCGTCGCCACCCTTGCCCCGCACGTATCGGCGGACCCGGTGGTAGCCGAGCAGCTCTCCGCTCCGGTCGACCTGGACGCTGTAGGTGGCCAAGATGTCGGTCGAGTCGGGGATCCGCCGGCTCTCCACGACCTCGAGCTCGACGCGCCAACCATCCTCGGTGCGCTCGATGCCCACCACGCTCTCCGGCGGACGACCGGTGAGCTCGGCGAGCTGTTGTCCGGCGGCACGCGCCACCGCGACCGCCGAGGTCTCCCCCGACGACTTGCCTGCCCCCTGCTTCCCCGAGGGCGCCCGCTTGCGGGTGCCGCCGCTCGATGAGGAGGACCGTGTGGTTGCCATCTCTCAGTGTCCTCTCGGGCTGCTGTGGCGTCGGCGGCTCACCAGCAATCGCTCGACGAGCGCGTCCTCGGCCTGCTCTGCCTCCTCGTCCGGGATCTCACCCGCGACCCGCAGTCGCTCGACCTCCTCCAGCTCCCGGCGAATCACCGCCGGGTCGTAGTACTGGCGTTCGGCCTCCTCCTGGATCTGCTCGGCCACCCAGATGGTGCCTCGCACGGGAGCGAGCGGCAGGGTGAGCAGGCCTTTGATCAGACCCATCTCAGAGCTCCGTGACGAAGTCGAAGAGCGCCATCGGCCCGACCAGGCTGAGCCGCACGCGACCGTCGAGCTCGACGGCGAGCAGCTCGGAGACCCGCTCGAGCTCGGCCTGATCCTCGAGACCGACCATCAGCGCCAGGTCCGCGACGGCGTCCATCTCCGAGACCCCCCTGGCGACGCACTCCTGCGACACCGCGGAGATCCGCTCGACGAGCTGCTGCTCCTCGGCCCGCCGTCGCTGTTCCACGGCGGTGGAGACCAGCTCACCGAGGCGGATCCGCTCGAAGTGGGTGGCATCCTCGGGGCGACCCACCGTCCTGCGCCGCAGCTCGGCGATCTCCGGCTCCGCGGCGACCACCTCGGCCAGCACCGTGTCCAGCACATAGCGCGCCCGAAGGGTGTACTGCACCCGCCCTGCCACCTGGGCCAGCAGCGCCTCGAAGTGCTCGCGCTGGGGTCCGAGCAGCTCCGCGTCCAGGGCCTCCCGGCCCTCGACCACGGATCCGAAGCGCATCGGCAGCACCGGCACGTGCGCTGCCATCGTGTTCAGCACCGCGCTGTGGGCGACGAGGTCGCGTCGCCGGCCGAAGGCGCGCTCGGTGTCGACGGGCTCGACCAACGCAGCCACCCCACCCAGCGCGTGCAGTTCGACGTGCTCGCCCATGCCGGCGTCGACCACGAGCCCCACCGGTGCGTCCGCGGGGACGATCCCGTAGACGTAGTACGCCGCAGCACCCGTCGGCGCCGCGAGGGCGGACGCCTGCTGCGTCACGACTCCTGCCGCCTGCGCGAACGCGTCGACGATGCCGATGACGACTTCTTGGCGGGTCGGCGCTGTCGGCTGCTGGGCTGCTTCTCGCGCTCGCCGTCATCGTCGTCGTCATCGTCGTCATCGTCGTCCGAGGATCCGGTCAGTGCGTCCTTGGCGGCACCGAGCATGCCGGAGGTCTTGCCCTTGGCGCCCCCCTCGGTCAACCCCTCGATCATCTCGGGAAGGTCCTTGCCGCCCTTGTCGTAGAGGTCGAGGCGGTTGGTGGCCTCGGCGAAGCGCAGATAGGTGTCGACGCTCGCGATCACGATCCGCGCGTCGATGGTCAAGATCTCGATGCCGATCACGGAGACCCTGACGTAGGCATCGATCACGAGCCCCTTGTCGAGGATCACCTCGATGACGTCGGCCAGCCCGCTGGGCGCCGGCCGGTCGAGATATCCACCCTGACGTTGAGTGACGGTCATCGTCGTTCACCTTCTCCTTCGTGATGTGCGGCGCCTGCCGGAGGACCCTCGGGCGGGTGGGTCCTCGGCCTCCTCGTCGTCGGGCTCCTCGTCCTCCTCGTCGTCGCCCTCCTCGAAGTCCTCCGCCTCGTCCTCGGGGGCGTCCTCGTCCTCCTCGTCGTCCGCCTCGTCCTCGGGGGCGTCCTCGTCCTCCTCGAAGTCCTCCGCCTCGTCCTCGGGCTCGTCGTCCGCCTCGTCCTCGGGCTCGTCGTCGGGCTCGTCGTCGTACTCCTCCTCCGAGGCCTCGTCCTCGGGCTCGTCGTACTCCTCCTCGTCCCCATCCACCTCGTCGTCGTAGGAGTCCTCGTCCTGCGCTTCGTCGGACTCCTGCTCCTCCTCCTCCACGACCTCGTCGTGGTCCCGCTGGACCTCGCCGTCGTGGATCTCCCCGCGCCAGCCCTCGAGCCCGTCCTCGTCGAGGATCGTCCGAGTCATCACGTGCCGGCGGAAGTGCTTGAGCTCGAGTCGGGCACGACGTCCCTGCGCGCGCCAGAGGTTGCCGGTGCGCTCGAAGAGACCCTGGGGGTAGTACTCCAGGACAACCAGGATCCGGGTCAGGCTCGGCGCCAGCTCGTGGAAGGTGACGGCCCCGTCGACGTGACCCTTCTCGCCCTTGGACTTCCAGATGATCCGCTCGTTGGGCACCTGGTCGATGATGTGCGCGTCCCACTTGCGGTGGGACCAGAACACCTGAGCCTTGAAGGTCACGTTGACGTCGTCTTGCTGGTCGACGCTCTCGACCTTCTTCATGAAGCCCGAGAAGTCCTGGAACTGCGTCCACTGGTTGTAGGCCACGTCGATGGGCACCCCGACGTCGATGGACTCGATGATGTTCGTGGACTTCGTGGCCTTGCTGTTGGAGCCGCCTCCTCCCGGAAGCGCCGACTTGACCTTGTCCTTGACGCCCTCCAGACCGCCCTTCAAGGCGCTGCCGACGGGGTTCTCGCCCTTGGCCGCGGCCTCACCGCCGCCCTTGACCACCTTGCCCAGGACACCCCCGCCCTCGGCCATGTCGGTGAGGGAGTCGGTGGCGTCGTTGATCCGCTCGGTCAGGCTGTCGAACGCCTTGTCCCCGAGGGCACGTACGGCGTCTTGCACCTCGTCCTTGAGCCGGTCGAAGGGAAGCTCCTCCATCAAGGACCGGAGGCCCCCCGACTGCTCGTCATTGTCCTTCGCCATCGAACTGCCCTCCTCAGCTGCTGCGCCGCGAGCGGCTGGTCGACTTGCGGGCGGCGGTCTTCTTGGCCGGAGCCTTCTTGGTCGCTGACTTCTTGGCCGGAGCCTTCTTGGCAGCGGACTTGTTGGCCGGCGCCTTCGTAGCCGATGACCTCTTCGCCGCAGACTGCTTGGCCGGTGCCTTCTTGGCCGCTGACTGCTTGGCCGGTGCCTTCTTGGCCGGAGCCTTCTTGGCCGCTGACTTCTTGGCCGGAGCCTTGTCGGCGGAGGACTTCTTGGCCGGCGCCTTCTTGGCGGTGCGTCTCGCCGGGGATGACTTCTTCGCCGACTTCGTGGCGGGCGAGCGGCGGGTGGATCGTCCGGACCCGGATGCCCGCGAACGACGATTCCTTGTCGGCGGCGGCTCCTCCTCCTCGGCGTCGTCGTCCGCCTCATCTGCCTCATCAGCGGGTTCGTCGTACTCGTCGGAGTCCTCGTCCGGATCCTCTTCGGAGTCCTCGTCGGAGTCCTCGTCCGGGTCCTCTTCGGGGTCCTCGTCGCCGGTCTCGTCCTCCTCGGCGGGTTCGTCGTACTCGTCGGAGTCCTCGGCCTCGTCCTCCTCGGCCTCGTCCTCCTCCGCCTCGTCGTCCTCGGCCCCGTCATCCTCGTCATCCTCCGCCTCGTCAGCGGCCTCTTCGAGGTCGGTGGCGAGCTCACGCAGGCCCTCGGTGCGCTCACTGAGCGAGTCGCTGACGCGGTCCATCCCAGATCCCAGCGTCGCCAGAGCGGCTGCCTTGGCGGCCTCGAGGAGCTGACCACGGACCATGTCGTCGATCTTGGACAGGTCTGGGTTTCCCCGGACGAGCTCCTGCCCCTGTTTGAGCAGTCCACTCGGCGTGGTCGCCACCTTCTGACCGATGAGGAGACCCCCCAACGAGATGGCGAGCTTCATCTTCTTGGTCCGCCCCAGCAGGTATCCGCCTGCCACGGCCAGCGCGACCTTTGCGTTGTTGCTCATCTTGCTCCCTACTCCCACCGTGCGGGCTCTCACCCGGTGACGACGTGCTCTCCCTTCCACGCCATGTGCCCCACGTCACACCCCCCAAACCCTCGAATCAGAAAATTCGGCAGGGTCGGCGTGGTAAGCGCGACGCAGATCGCGTCGCGGCAGCCGATCTCACAGGCGCGCGGAGAAGCACCCGGACGACGTGCCTCCGGGTGGGGTGGTGCTGGTAGGCGCCGGCAGAGAACGCGGCGCCGCGGGCCCTACTCTGGGCGGGTGTAGGCACCCCGGTGGAACAGCAGCGGCGCCGCTGTCGAGGGGGGCATCTCGCGACCGTCGCCGGTAGCGAGCCGCTTGACCCGGCCCACGACGATGTAGTGGTCGCCGGCCTCGTGGACCGTCTCCACGGTGCAGTCGACGTACCCCTGGACCTCGTCCAGCACCGGGGCACCGGTGGCCGCGGTTCGCCAGGAGACCCCGTGGAACTTCTCCGCGCCCTTGCTGGCCATCGCGTTGGAGATCTCGCGCTGCCCCTCGCTGAGGAAGTTCACGCAGAAGAAGCCTGCGGCGCGCATCAGCGGCCAGGCACGGGAGGTCTTGGCCGGGCAGAACATCACCAGCGGCGGGTCGAGGGAGACGCTGGAGAACGACTGGCAGGTCATCGCGACGGGCTCCTCGTTGGAGATGGAGGTGACCACGGTGACGCCGGTGCAGAACAGGCCGAGAACGTCGCGGAACTCACGAGCACGGGCAACCGCCTCAGGGTCGTCCTGCGAGATGGTGGTGTGCTCACCGAGGCGGAGCTCGACGTCGAAGCCGTTGCCGAGGAAGGAGTCGATCAGCTCCTGGCTGGGCCAGGTCTCGCGCGCGTCGGGGCTGATGCCGTCGGGGATCTCCGAGGAGGGTCCGGGGGAAGACATGGGTGCAGTCTTACCAGTCGTCATCGTCGCCGACCTCACTGGCCGCCGAAGACGTGGCCCCAGTAGGAGACCGCCGTGCTCTCCCGCGCGACCCACCTGGTGTCGTCCACCTGCAGGCCCTCGGTGCCGAACTCGACGTCGAAGCCCGCCGGGGACCTGACGTAGAAGGAGACCATCTGGTCGTTCATGTGCCGACCGAGCGTGGCCGAGAGCGGCGCCTTGTGCTTGCGGACCCGTTCCAGCGCCCGGCCGACGTCGTCGAGGGCCTCCACCTCGAGCATGAGGTGCACGCACCTGCTCGGGTTCGGCATCGGCAGGAACGCCAGGCTGTGGTGCCGGGGGTTCACCCCGAGGAACCGCAGCCACACCTTCGATCCGGGCTCCTTGCCCACGAACTCCCCGGGCATGCTCATCGAGTCACGCAGCCGGAAGCCCAGGACCTCGGTGTAGAACCGCAGCGCCTCGACGTCGTCGGAGACCGGGATCACCACGTGACCCATCCCCTGGTCGCCGGTCACGAAGGTCGCGGCGTACGGCGTGACCACCGGCCGGGACTCGTAGGTGATGCCGTGGAAGAGCTCGAAGACGTTGTCGAAGGGGTCGCTGAACCGGACCAGCTCCTGGACCCGACGCTCGGCCAGCTCCTCGGCGGAGCCCTCCTCGAAGGCGACTCCGGCGGCGGCCAGGTGCTCGCGGGCCGCCTGGAGCGCGACATGGTCGGCCAGCTCCCAGCCGATGCACGACAGCTCGTCGGTCTCGGCAGGGAAGACCACCAGCCGGGCGGAGACCTCGTCGATGCGGTAGTAGAGGTGGTCGGGGTTCGAGCCCCGCCCCTCGGCCAGGCCGAGCACCTTGCCGGCGAAGGTCTTCCAGGCCTCCAGGTCGGTGCTCGCGACGCGGGCGTAGCCCATGCTCCGGATGTCGATGGTCATTGCGCCGTCCCCTCGCTGCCACTTCGGCGGGGGCGCTCCACATGTCGGGCCAGGAAGGACGTCGCGACCTCGCGGAACTCCTCGGCCGCCTCGATCTGCGCCCAGTGGCCACAGTTGGGGAACACGTGCAGGCTCGCCCTGGGGATCAGCTTCAGCGCGACCATGGCACCGTCGAGCGGGTTGACCCGGTCCTCACGACCCCACGTGAGCAGTGTGTGCTGGCGCAGGCGGTGTGCCTCGCGCCAGAGCATCCCGTCCTCGAAGGTGTCGGGCTTCCAGAACGACGCTCCCATCGAGGCCAGCGCCTCCTGGGCGCCGGGTGCCGTGGCGTCGGCGTAGCGCTCCTCGACGAGCTCGTCGGTGACGAGCTCCTGGTTGACCACCATCGTGGAGATGAACGCCCGCAAGGCCTCCCTGGAGGGGTTCGCCGCGAAGTCCATCAGCCGCTGCACTCCCTGGGTGGGGTCGGCGTGGAACAGATTCAACGAAGCGCCGCCGGGCCCCATCAGCACCAGCCGGCCGACCCGCCTGGGGTGCTCGAGCGCCAGCCGCATCGCCGTACCGCCGCCGAGGCTGTTGCCCAGGAGGTGCACGCGGTCGATCCCGAGCCGGTCCAGCAGCGCGACGACGTGGTCGGCCGCGAAGCGGTAGTAGTTGCCGACCACCTCGGGCTTCTCGGAGCCGCCGAAGCCCGGCTGGTCGACCAGCAGGGTGCGGAAGTGCTCGGCGAAGCCGGGCAGTGCAGAGCCGAAGTTGCTCCACGCGGACGCCCCCGGCCCGCCGCCGTGCAGCATCACCAGTGGCAGCCCGCCGCCGAGGACTGACCCTGCGTCGGGCCCGGCCTCGTGGTAGTTCAGCGTGACGGCACCGGCCCCGGCCTCCACTCGGCCCGAGCGGCGCGTGCCTTCCTTGCTGAGGTCGGTCACTCAGTACATCCCCGGGTCGACCTTGTGCCCGAACTCGTGGGCGCCGTACATCTGCAGCGCCCGCTCAGGGTCGTTGGCGGCGTGCACCCGGCCAGCGTGCGCGTCCCGCCAGGCCCGTTGCAGGTAGGTGCCGTTGGCCAGCGCACGGCCGCCTGATGCCTCGAAGAGCGCGTCGATCGCGTCGATGGCGCGCTGGGAGCCGATCACCTGGTCGCGGCGTACCTTCAGGCGCGTGCCGAGCGGGATCCGCTCGCCCTTGGCCACGTAGGCCTGCTCCTCGCGGATGTTGTTGACCAGCAGCGCCCAGGCGGCGTCGATCTCGCTCGATGCGCGCGCGATCCGGACGGCCGCGAACGGGTCGAGCGAGGCCTTCTCCCCCAGGTAGGCCGCGCGAGTGCGCTTCTGCTGCATCTCCACGTGCTCGGTGTAGGCACCCATCGCCATCCCGATGATCGGGGTGGTGATGGTGCCGGTGAAGATCGAGTGGAAGGGCAGCTTGTAGAGCTCGGAGGTGTTCTCCTGCTGGCCAGGGCCGAAGCAGCGCCCGGTGTCGCCCATCGAGAGCGTGAACGCCTCGGGCACGAACACCTCGTTGACCACGATGTCGTTGGACCCGGTGCCGCGCAGCCCCACCATGTCCCAGACGTCGATGATGTCGTAGTCGCTGCGGGGGACCATGAAGGTGCGGAAGTCGACGACCTGTCCCTCGGCGTTGAACACCAGCCCGCCCAGCAGCACCCACTGGCAGTGGTCACAGCCCGAGGAGAAGCTCCACTTTCCCGACAGCGTGAACCCGCCGTCGGTCTGGATCGCCTTCCCTGTGGGGGCGTAGGACGAGCTCAACCGGGTGCTCGTGTCGTTGCCCCAGACCGCCTGCTGCGCCTCGTCGGCGAACAGCGCGACCTGCCAGGGGTGCACGCCGACCACGCTCGAGACCCAGCCGGTGGAGCCGCACGCGCTCGCGATGTCGCGGACGGCGGTGTAGAAGTCGATCGGGTCCGACTCCAGCCCGTCGAAGCGCTTGGGCTGCAGCAGCCGGAAGAACCCGGTCTCCTCGAGCTCCTTGATCGAAGCCTCCGGCACCACCCGCAGCCGCTCTGCCTCGTCGGCACGCTCACGCAGGGTGGGCAGCAGGTCACGGACGCCGTCCAGAACTGCCTGGCTCATGGGTTCTCCTCTGCAGGTGGTGGTGATGCTCCTGCAAATACTAGAACACGTTCTAGGTTTTTTCCATGACGCGTGCGCCCGGGGTCTCACATGACGCGTGCGCCCGGGGTCTCACCGGGCCTACGCTGCAAGGCATGTCAGACATGTGGAACACCATCGCCGTCGAGCGCGGCGCCCTGGCCGACGACCTCGTCTCGCTCAGCGACCACGAGTGGCGGGCCGGCTCGCTGTGCTCGGGATGGTCGGTCCAGGACACGCTCGCTCACATGACCAGCACCGCCAGCATGAACCCGCTGAAGTTCTTCGGCGGGTTCCTGGCGTCGGGCTTCAACTTCGGCAAGTTCGCAGCGTCCGGGATCGAGCGTCACCGCGGCAGCAGTCCGGCAGAGACGCTCGCGAACTTCCGGGCCCAGCAGCACTCGACCTCCTCCCCGCCTGGCCCCAAGCTGTCCTGGCTCGGCGAGACGATCGTGCACGCGGAGGACATCCGCCTGCCGCTGGGCATCAAGCACGCCTACCCAGTCGACGCGGTCGTCTCGGTGCTGGACTTCTACAAGGGCTCCGACGCCCTGATCGGCACCAAGACCAGGATCGCGGGCCTGCGCCTCGAGGCCACCGACACCGACTGGGCCCACGGCTCGGGCCCCACGGTCCGTGGCCCGATCATCTCGCTGACCCTGGCCGCAACCGGCCGGTCCGCCGCCTGCCGGGACCTCACCGGCGAGGGTGTGGAGACCCTGCGCTCCCGCGGCGCCTGAGCCCGCCGGCCGCTCGCTCACGCCAACCGGCGTTGCCCCAGCGGATGCGTGCTCAGGGCGCCCTGCCAGCGGGCAACGCCGGTCCGTGCGCGCTCGAGGGTGGCGCTCACCTCCTCGGGGCGGAGGAAGACCTGCTCCCACGAGAACCGCAGCAGGTCCAGCCCCAGCAGCACCAGATCGTTGTACTTGCGGCAGTCCCGGGTCAGTTGATCGCGGTGGCCGTGCCACGTGAACGACTCCGCCTCCAGCGCCAGGTGGCGCCGCTCATCGAGCAGATCGGGTCGAACCCACCCGTGGCCGGTGTGGATCCACGTCTGGGGCTCGACGTCCAGACCAGCGTCGATGGCGAGTGCGCGCAGCGCCGACTCGAACGGGTTGGCTGCCCGACCGTCGCACGTGCGTGCCACCCGCACCCGGCGGGCCCGCCCACGCAACGGCGAGGCCTCGGCAGCCAGCGTCAGCTCGTGCGGGTCGACGTGCGCGTGCCTCACCGCGGAGTCCGCGATCGCCAGCGCCTCGGCGTACGGCAGAGTCGTGGCGCAGTCGAGCACGGTGCGCACGGCACTGGTGACACCCGGTGACACCACGTCCCCCTCGGCCAGCGCACGGAAGGAGAACCGGACGCCTTTGCGCCCACGGGGCCTGCGGTCGCGCGGCACGGTGACGACCGCGGTCTCCGGCACCCGCACGCTCTCCCACCCCCACCACGCGGCAGCGCTCTCGTGGGAGAGCACCCCGTGACACCCGTGCGCCGCCCGCAGACCCGCCTCGACCTGAGGCAACGCGTAGCGCCCGCGCCCGGTGCGGATCACGAGAGCTGCACCCACTGCCTCGGCCACGGCTTCGCGGCCGCACGAGGACACCAGTGGTCGCGCCGCCGACAGCCCTCCCACGCGCCTGAGGTACTCCACCGGATCCATGCCGGCACCCTGCACCAATCACCTCCGCTCGCGCTCGGTGAATCCACAGGCACCGACCGACCCGCGTTGCCCGCCCGGCAAGCCGGGATTCGGCCCATCCGCCGGGGCATCGCCGGTCCGCCGCTGCCAGTTTCACAAGTTCTCCTGTGAAACCGGCAGCGCTGTCAGCTGTTGGCGTCCTGCTTGGCGCGCAGTTCCAGGGCGATGTCGATCAGCTGGTCCTCCTGGCCGCCGATCAGCTTGCGCTGGCCGGCCACCTGGAGGATCTCGGCGCCGGAGACGCCGTAGCGCTCGGCCGCGTTGCCGGCGTGCTTGAGGAAGGAGGAGTAGACCCCGGCGTAGCCCATCATCATCGTCATCCGGTCCAGGCGGCACTCCTCGGGCATGGCCGGACGGACCACGTCCTCGGAGGCGTCGATGATCTTGCGGAAGTCCACGCCGGTCCGCCAGCCGAGCTTGTCGCAGATGCCGACGAAGGCGTCCAGCGGGGTGTTCCCCGCACCGGCGCCGAAGCGGCGTACGGAGCCGTCGATCTGGGTGGCTCCCGCCCGCACCGCCATCACGGTGTTGGCAGCCCCGAGGTCGAGGTTCTCGTGACCGTGGAAGCCGACCGTCGCCTCCGCGCCGATCTCGGTCACCAGGGCCGAGACCCGGTCGGAGACACCCTCCATGATCAGCGCACCGGCCGAGTCGACGACGTAGACACACTGGCAGCCCGCGTCGACCATCGTGCGCGCCTGCTTGGCGAGCACCTCCGGCGGCTGGGTGTGACTCATCATCAAGAAGCCGACCGTCTCCAGGCCGAGCTCGCGCGCGAGGGTGAAGTGCTGCTGCGAGGTGTCGGCCTCGGTGCAGTGCGTGGCGATCCGGCAGATGGAGCCGCCGTTGTCCTGGGCCGCACGGATGTCGTCCTTGGTCCCCACGCCGGGGAGCATCAGGAAGGCGATCTTGGCGCGCTTCGCGGTCTGCGCCGCGATCTTGATCAGCTCCTGCTCCGGGGTGTGTGAGAACCCGTAGTTGAAGCTCGAGCCGCCGAGCCCGTCGCCGTGGGTCACCTCCAGGACGGGCACACCGGCCTCGTCGAGGGCGCCGATGATCGAGCGCACCTCCTCACCGGTGAACTGGTGCCGCTTGTGGTGCGACCCGTCCCGCAGGCAGGTGTCGGTCAGCCGGATGTCGAGGTGCTCCGACCAGGTCCGGTCCAGCGCGTTGAGCTGTGGGTCTCCGAAGACGGTCATCCGCGTGCCCCCTGGTTCGCCATTCCCTCGCCGGCGCGGGTCGCGGCGGCGGTCATGATGTCGAGGTTGCCGGAGTACGGCGGCAAGAAGTCGCCCGCACCCTCGACCTCGATGAAGATGCTGACCTTCGTCTGGCCACGGGTGGCCGGACTCGGTGGGTCGAACTGCGGGTCCTGCAGCAGCCTGTAGCCGGGGACGTAGTCCTGCACGGCGGCGACCATGGCGTGCACCGACTCGGAGACCGCGTCCTGGCCGGCGTCGTACACCTCCGGGCCGACGGCGCAGAAGATCGTGTCCCGCATGATCATCGGCGGCTCGGCGGGGTTCAAGATGATGATCGCCTTGCCGGTCCGGGCGCCGCCGATCGTCTCCACCCCGCTGGCGGTGGTGCGGGTGAACTCATCGATGTTCTGCCGGGTCCCCGGTCCCGCGGACAGCGACGCGACGGAGGCGACGATCTCCGCGTAGGACACCGGCGTGACCCGTGAGACCGCGGCCACCATCGGGATGGTGGCCTGCCCGCCGCAGGTGATCATGTTGACGTTGTCGGCGCCGGCGTGCTCGTTGCCGTTGACCGCCGGGATCACCGCCGGCCCGATGGCCGCAGGCGTCAGGTCGACGGCGCGGATGCCGGCCTCGCGGTAGCGCGGGGCGTACTCGCGGTGGATGTAGGCGCTGGTGGCCTCGAAGATCAGGTCGGGCAGCTCGTCCTGCTTGAGCAGCCAGTCGACGCCCTCGTGGCTGGCCTGAAGCCCCTTGTCTCGCGCACGGGAGAGCCCGGGACTCTCCGGGTCGACGCCGATCATCCAGCGGGGCTCGATGTTCCCGCCGTTCTCGGCGCTGCGCAGCAGCTTGTACATCAGGTCGGTGCCGATGTTGCCGGGGCCGACGATGGCCGCGGTGAGCCTGGTGGGGGTGGTCATCTGGTTCCTCTCCTCAGGTGAAGCTGAGCCGGACCGAGCCCAGCCCGTCGAAGTCGGCGGTGAACTCGTCCCCCGCGGTGGCGTCGATCGCGCGGTGCACCGACCCGGGGAGGATCACGTGTCCGGCCTCGAGGGCGACCCCGAAGCCGGCCACCTTGTCCGCGAGCCAGGCCACGGCGGTGACCGGGTTGCCGAGTACGGCGTCGGAACGCCCCTCGGCGACCAGCTCGCCGTTGCGCCGCAGTCGAGCGTCGATCGCGCGCAGGTCGAGGTCGGCCGGCCGGACCCGCTCGGGACCGAGCACGTAGCCGGCGGAGGACGCATTGTCGGCGATGGTGTCGGCGATCTTGATGTCCCAGTCGACGATCCGGCTGTCGATCAGCTCGATCGCCGGTGCGACGTACGCCGTCGCGGCGAGCACGTCCTCCTCGGTGCATCCCCTGCCCGGCAAGGTCTCGCCGAGGATGAACGCGACCTCGACCTCGACCCGCGGGTAGCAGTAGCGGCTCGCCGGCACCGGCTCGTCCTCGAGCACCTCCATGTCGGAGAGCAGATGTCCGTAGTCCGGCTCGTCGACGCCCATCATCTGCTGCATCGCGACCGAGGACAGCCCGACCTTGTGGCCGTTGACCCGGGCCCCGGCCTGCAGCCGGCGCCGGATGTTGAGCAGCTGGATCTCGTAGGAGTCGACGACGTCGAGCCCGGGCCAGGAGTCGCGCAGTGGGGTGATCGGGGTCCGGTTGACCTCGGCGTCCCAGAGCCGGTCGGAGACCAGCCGTCGTTCGTCGTCGGAGAGCATGTCGCCAACAATAGAACCTGTTACAGTTTTGCGCCATGAAGCCCCCCGCCGAACTCACCGCCGATGCCGTCCACGACGTGGTCGTGGTCGGTGCCGGCGCTGCGGGCATGGCGGCCGCCCTGGCCGCGTCCCGCCGCGGCCTGGACACGCTGCTGATCGAGAAGAGCAGCTACTTCGGTGGCTCGACCGCGCGCTCGGGCGGTGGGGTCTGGATCCCCGGCAACTACGCCCTCGTGGAGGCGGGCGAGGCCGACGACCCCGAGGAGTCCAAGCGCTACCTCGACGCGATCGTGGGTGACGTGGTCCCGAAGGTCCGACGCGACACCTTCATCGACCGCGGCCCCGAGGTGATGGACTTCATCCGGGACCACACCCGGGTGCGCTTCGCCTGGGTCCCGGAGTACTCCGACTACCTGCCCGAGGCCCCCGGCGGCAGGGTTCGCGGCCGCAGCGTGGAGCCGGTGCCGCTCGACGCCCGCTTCCTCGGCGACGAGCTCGCCCGGCTGCACCCGCCGTACACCAAGGCTCCGGCGAACCTGATCGTCACCCAGGCGGACTTCCGCAAGATCAGCCTCGGCATGCGCACGGTCAAGGGGCCCCTGACGATGATGCGGGTGCTGGTCAACCGCATGTTCAGCATGCTGCGCGGGCGCAAGATGCACGCGATGGGCAATGCGCTCGCGATCGGCCTGCGCCAGGGCCTGGTCGACGCCGGGGTGCCGGTGGAGTACGACACCGAGCTGCTCGACCTCGTGCTCGAGGACGGCCGGGTCACGGGCGTGCGGGCGACCCGTGGCGCAACCACGCGGACGATCCGGGCCCGGCACGGCGTCATCCTCGGCAGCGGCGGCTTCGAGAAGAACCTGGAGCTGCGCAAGCAGTTCCAACCCACGCCGACGAGCACCGAGTGGACCACAGGTGCGGAGTCCAACACCGGCGGCGGCCACCTCGCGGGGATGGCGATCGGTGCCGACGTCGCCCTGATGGACGACGCCTGGTGGGGCCCGACGATCCCGCTCCCCCGCGGCCCGTGGTTCGCCCTCGCCGAGCGCAACCTGCCCGGGTCGATCATCGTGAACTCTGCGGGTCGGCGGTTCATGAACGAGGCGCTGCCGTACGTCGAGGCGGTGCACGAGATCTACAAGGGCGAGGCGACCGGCGTGCCGCACGTTCCCGCCTGGATGATCATCGACCAGCGCTACCGCAACCGCTACCTGTTCGCGGGCCTCTCACCACGCCAGCCGTTCCCGGGGCGCTGGTACAAGCACGGCACCGTCACCAGGGCCGACACCCTGGACGCGCTCGCCGCCGAGATCGGCGTACCGGCGGACGGTCTGCGCGCCACGGTCGACCGCTTCAACGGCTTCGCGCGCTCCGGCATCGACGAGGACTTCCACCGCGGTGAGAGTGCCTACGACAAGTACTACTCCGACCCCACGGTCAAGCCGAATCCGTCCCTGCACCCGATCGACCACGGTCCGTTCTACGCGGTCAAGATCGTCCCCGGCGACCTGGGCACCAAGGGCGGGCTGGTCACCGACGAGCGCGCGCGGGTGCTGCGTCCCGACGGCTCGGTGATCGCCGGGCTCTATGCGGCCGGCAACGTCTCGGCCGCCGTGATGGGCCACACCTACGCCGGCCCCGGCGCCACGATCGGGCCCGCGCTGGTCTTCGGCTACATCGCCGCGGAGGAGTGCGCCGCCGAGGCGAGGACCACACCGTCGGACCTTCAGTCCGCGCCCGTGGACGAGGCCTCCTGATGCCGATCGATCCCACCGTCGCCATCGGCGCCCGGCTGCCCGACCGCACGTTCTCGTGGAGCAGCTCCGACGTGCTGCTCTACCACCTCGGCATCGGCGCAGGGTCGTCCACGGGGGCCAACCTGGAGCCCGCGTCGCTGCGCTACACCCTCGACGACGAGCACCTCCAGGTGCTCCCGAGCTTCGCGGTGGTGGTGCCGACCTTCCACGAGACCGACCCACCACCCCTGGACCTCCCCGGGTGCGACATCAACCTCGCGCAGGTGGTGCACGGCAGCCAGGAGATCACGGTCACCGGGCCGCTGCCGACGCAGGGCACCGCCACCTTGAGCACTCAGGTCACCGACGTGTGGGACAAGGGCAAGGCCGCGGTGATCTGGCAGGAGAGCCGCGCCGTGGCCGACGACGGCACCGCGCTCTGGACGGCGCGCTCCTCGATCTTCGTCCGCGGCGAGGGCGGCTGGGGCGGCGACCGCGGCAGCTCCGCCAAGGTCGACCTGCCGGACCGCGAGCCCGACTGCGACACGGCGTACGACGTCACGCCGCAGCAGGCGCTGCTCTACCGCCTCTGCGGCGACCGCAACCCGCTGCACGCCGACCCCGAGTTCGCGAAGGCGGCGGGGTTCCCGGCGCCGATCCTGCACGGCCTGTGCTCCTACGGCATCGTGCTGCGCACCGTCACCGACGCGCTGCTCGACGGGGACGCCTCGAGGGTGGGCGGCTTCGTCGCCCGCTTCGCCGGAGTGGTCTTTCCCGGCGAGACGATCAGGGTCCGCGCCTGGCGCGAGGACGCGGGGATCCTGGTCTCGGCGACGATCCGCGGCGCCGGCGAGCGCGATGGAGCCCCAGTGCTCGCGGACTGCGTGCTGACACCGCGTTGAGCCGGACGATCGGAGCGGTCATCCCCTAGCCTCGCGTCATGGCAGGCGATGGGACGTGGGTCACGGAGCTCTTCACGACGATGACCTTCGGTGACTGGCTCACCACCTCGCTGGCGGCGTACGCCGGGGTCAAGGTCTTCCAGGGCCGACCGCAGCGCATCGTGGCCACGAGCCGTCGTCGCTTCCTTGGGGCTCTCCCGCTGAGCAGAGAGCAGATCCGCGAGCGCACTCGCGTCGTCCTGGGAACCCGCGAAGACTCGCCGGCCAGCGAGCTCTCCTGGCTCGCGGACTGCCTCGGCGTCCAGAACGGTGTAGGGCTCGAGTTCGCTCCTGCCCATCGGCTTGAGGCGATCGCAGCGGCCTACGACGCCTATGCGACCCGGATCGAGCACGGGGTCCTCTTCGGAGCCACTGCCGCGCCGATCGTGACGCGAGAGGTCGACCTGTGCCATGCGGTGTCTCGTCGGCTGCGCGCCGCAGCCGCTCGCGACGGTCGGCCCGGCAAGGACGTCGTCGCTCTCACCGTCGCCCACCGTGGACTCGAGCTTGAGCTTTTCGGGCTGGAGGAGACAACTTCCGGGTCGCCCGTGGCTCCGGACTTCGCTGCTCGTGACCTCGACATCTCCTACCGGCGGCACCGGGTGGAGGTGCCTGCGCTTCCCGGCGAGCGCAAAGCCCTTCCCCCGCCGCCGAAGGGGGGTGCCGGCCCGCGCACCAAGGCCTTGCCCGGCGTCTCTCCCGGCGAGGTGGACCGCGTGCGAGAGGAACTGCGCAAGGAACACATCTTCGACGGCATCATTCCGAGACTCACCGACTGGCGAGTGGAGCGTGACCCGCGTTCCGGGCGCCAGTCGATGCATCTCTCCTTGGCGGAGTGCACCTACGGGACCGTGGTCCTCGACCACTATCCGCAGTCCCTGACCTCAGGGCCCGGGCCGCGCCCCGTCACAGGTTCGCGAGTCGGTCTGCTCACCCTCTCGGCCGTGGTCCTCACCGCCTGCGACCATCTCGTCTTCGTACGGCGATCTGAGTTCTCTCACTCGCACGCGAGGCAGTTCGGGCCCGCCATCAACGGCAACCTGGAGTTCTTCGACCGACGCGGGCTCTCCCGGGACCTCGACGCGGACGGCCTCCCCGCTCCGCTCGCCGCGTTGGCCCGCGAAGGGCGCGAGGAGCTCGGTCTGGATCTGACCCCAGGACAGATCAGCCTCACTGCGGTCGGACGGTTCACGGTCCCTTCAGAGGTCGGCACGCACCTGCTCAGCGGGTTGGCAGTGCTCGACCTCGACTTGCGCGGGCTGCTGCTCGCCATCAGGCACGCCGACCCCGTGGAAGGCTCCTGGGAGCTGGGCGGCTCGCTGCTCGCGGTGCCCTTCCCCCGCACCGAGTCCAGCATCGACGAGACGATCTCGTGGATCACCGGATCGCCCGAGCTCACCCCCCACGCCACGCTGTCCGGCCTGGGTGCGATCGCTGTCCACGGCAACCTGAGACAGGTCTTCGCCCGGGCGGCGACGAGCAGGGGGTCCCAGGAACCAGTGCCCCGACCTGACTGGGTTCGCGAGGTACCCCTCGCCGAGCCTCAGTCCGTGCGGGCCAGCGAGGCGACGAAGTCGAGCTTGTCCAGCACCGGCGACGGGATCACGAACGGGTAGAGGTCGTCGTGGCCCATGCTGCGGTTGATCATGTTCAGCGCGACGCTGAGCGGCATCCAGATCCCGACGACGACGTCGCGGAAGTTCGTGAACGAGCTCAGCGTGCCGACCGTGGTCAGCCCGTACTCCGACGCGGTCGAGATCGTGTCGCAGATGTGCAGGTAGTGCGCCCAGCTCTCGGCGAAGTCCTCGAAGGGGTGCATGGTCGCGTAGCTGGAGATGTAGGAGGACTCCCAGCCCTCGGGTGGTCCCTCGGCGTAGTGTCGCTCGATCTCGCCGCGGTAGTCGATCCGCTCGTCGCCGAACAGCTCCCGGCACCTCTCGTTGAGCTCATCGCCCCGGACCAGCTGCCACTCGAAGTAGTGGCCGACCTCGTGCCGGAAGTGGCCGAGCATCGTGCGATAGGGCTCGCCGAGCTTCTCCCGGACCTTCTCCCGGTGGGCGGCCTGGCTCTCGGCGAGGTCGATGGTGATCAGCCCGTTGGCGTGCCCGATCACGACGTTCTCCTCGACGCTGCTGAGCAGGTCGAACGCGAGTCCGTTGTCCGGATCGGTGTCCTTGCCGATGACCTCGAAGCCGAGCGCGTCCAGCTCGACCAGCACCCGCCGCTTGGCCTTCTCGGCCGCGGGGTAGTTCGCCAGACCGACGGCGTCCTCGTCGTTGGGCCGGGTCCGGGTCAGCGAGCAGCTGAAGCACTGGCCGCCCTCCTCCTGGGTCAGCCAGGTGCACCCGGAGAGCGGCAGGTTGCGGCACACGTGCCACTCCCCGCCCTCGCTGTCGACGTACAGCCCCTCGTCGTCGACGGGGACGATGGCGCGCTCCTCACGGGAGAACCCGAGGTGGGTGCCGCACGAGACGCAGACGGAGTTCTCGAAGTGCAGCGTGTTGTCACAGGTTCTGCAGCGGTAGGCCTTCACCGGAGCAGCCTTCCACAGGGGTGGGCGGCGGCACGATCTGCCCCATGGCGGCCAGGTCAGCCGACGACCATCGCCTCATCGGCGGCAAGCGCCCGCAGGTAGCTCGCGAACCCTTGGGGGGCGCGTGCCTGCCAACGTCCCGAGGTCACGACCTGGGTGCGGGCCGTGGAGCACCACCGGATCTCCGCCTCCCGCATCCGGGTCACGAGCGCCACGTCCTCGCCGGTGCTGACCGGCGCGAAGCCGCCGACCGCGTCGTACGCCGCCAGGGTGAACCCGAGATTGGCCCCGTGCACGTGCTCGTGCCCCTCCTCCAGGCGGTGGCGCGCCCGCCACAGCCGGAGCACCTCGGGCGACACGTCCTGCGGCTCCGGGTGAACCGTGCCGACCACCAGGGCGTGACCCGTCTCGGCGAGGCGCAGCTGCTCGCTCAGCCAGTGCTCGGGCACGACGGTGTCCGCGTCCGTGCACGCGATCCAGAGGCGCGTCGGGTCGACCCCGCCCGCCCGGCTGCGTGCCCGCTCCACACCGTGCGCGCGCACCTCACCGACCACGCCGAGCTCCACCTCATGGGTGTCGAACCAGGGGTGTGCCGAGAGCACGCTCGCCGACTCGTCGGTGCAGGAGTCCAGGACCACAGTGGCGCGGACCTGGAGGCCGGGCATTTCTGCGCGCACGACCTCTGCGGCGGCGTACACCGACTCGAGGTGGCGTGGCAGGAACTCTGCCTCGTCGCGGGCGGGGACGACCACGTGCACGAAGTCGATCGGGCCGAGGGGGCGCATTCCTCACCGAAGCGGGTCCGGCCAGCCGTCGATCGCGCGCGAGCACCTGGATCTCGAAGTCACGGTCGCGGTAGGTGGCCGCTAGCGGGCAGGAGCGAGGCGTCCTCGAAGGCGCGTGCACCGCTCGGGACCGTCCAGCACCCAGCCCTCGACCGGGTGCCGCCAGTGGCAGAGCACGAGCACACCGTCGCTGGTCAAGGCTCGCGCCGACCTTGCGCACCAGCACGTCGAGCGCGGCCGGACTGAGGAAGTAACCGACCTCCGAGAGGACGACGAGGTCGAAGCTGCCTTCCGGCCAGTCCCACGGGATATCGACCTCGGCGACGCGCACGCGGTCCTCGTCCGCAAACCGGACGCGTGCCGCTGCCAGCGCAGCCGCGGAGCGGTCCGCCGCCAGGACCCGGTCACACCTGGTGGCCAGCGCCTCCGCGAGCGCTCCGGTCGAGCAGCCCAGCTCCAGCCCTCTCTCGAAGCTCACGCGCGGGAGCATCGCCAGTACCAGGTCGCGCTTGCGCTTCTCATACCAACGCGTCTCGGCTCCCCAGGGGTCGGCCTCGCTCCGGTGCAGCCGGTCGAGGGAGTCATCGGGGCACTCCGCCGACGGGGTGCGCAGGAAGTGCTCCGGCGAGTCCGCGAAGTGAGCGAGCAGCTCCGGCCCCAGCAGCGCCTCGTCGCCCTCGAGGTCCGAGAGCGGCGCTACCTGGCTGGTGTGAGCCCGCACCGCGAGCGCCTTGGCCTCGAGAGCGGGCGCCTCCAGGTGGAAGGGGCGCAACGACTGCCAGGGAGCCTTCTCGGGGTCTGCCCCAGTGCCAGAACCACACGGGGTACTCCCACAGGTCGGCACCCGTACGCCGCGCTGCGGTGGCAGCCGCGCGACCTGCCGCCTCGTGGTCCGGGTGTCCGTCGCGACGCCAAGGGGCCACGATGAGCGTCCCCCTGCCGTCGCCCACGAGCTCGACCAGCCGCGTGGTCAAAAGGTCCTCGTGATTCCCCAGGTCGCCGTCGGAGAGCTCGAGCCGCCGGACGTCAGTGACGCCGAGCGCCGTGGCGGCAGCGCGCCCCTCCCGGGCCCGGATCTGCGCCAGCTCTGCCGGGGTGAGCGTGGGCGAGTCCGGATGGCTGTGCTCGCCGTCCGTGGCGCACACGATGACGACGTCGAGACCCGAGGCCACCGCGGTGTTCGTCAGGCCTCCTGCTCCCAGGGACTCGTCGTCAGGATGCGCAGCGAGTACGACGACGCGTGCATAACCCTCCAGCGTCAGGGGTTCACCCGCGGTCCAGGAAGGGTGGCGCCTCCACACCGTCGCGGGCGTGCCCGGTCCGATGTTCGTGAAGGAGCGTTGCTCTTCGGTGCTCACCACCACGACCACTCCCCTTCGATAGACCGGCCCCAGCACGTGGCTACCGAGCGCGGCGGCGTCCCGCTCGGCGTGGTGCTGGCGGACGTAGAGCCCCAGGTCAGCGACCCGGCGCGCATGCTCCTCCTCGAGCGCGAGCGGTCCTGGCCCGAGCGCGTGACGCGGCCCTGGTCAGGATCTCCTCGACGGCGTCCGCCACCACCTGGCGCACGCGCAGTGCGAGCCGCTGCGCCGCCACCGGTGGCGAACGGCCGGCCCGTCGACGACGTGCGCCGCGTCAACGAGCACGGCGCGCGCCCGGGCCAGTGCGACGTCGACCGCACCGAGGTGGGCCAGCGCGATCTGGTCCGGCTCGCGGCGCAGCGAGGCTGCGCACATCCGACGGCCCACGGCCACGGCGGCGCCGAACCAGATGGCAGCGACGCCGATTCCACCCCACGCGAAGCCCGGCCGTTCGAGGTACCAACCCGGTCCGCCGACCGTGGTCGCGGTCACCTGCTCCAGCACCAGCCCCGTGCTGCGCACCCGGGGCAGCCCGCGCGCGGCCCACGGCACCTGATCCTCCTGCGTGCGCACCCCGGGATCGCCCAGGTCGACGATGAAAGAGCCCACGCTGCTCGTCATCCACCCAGGCGGTGACGAGCGCGTGGGTGACCACGTCGGCCAGCGAGCACCAGGGCTTGGGGCCGGTCAGCGTCCAGCTGTCTCCCGGACCCTGGGTGGCGCCGAGTCGCCCGCCGCCACCCTCGGCCGCGAACACTCCCCAGACCGCCTCTGTAGGTGGCCGGACCTCTTTGCCGCCGGCTTCCTGCAGGATCGCCAAGGCGTCGAGGTGCGGCTCGACAACCCGGGCCACCGTCAGGTCGGCTGCGCCCAGGGTCGCCAGCGCGTCCCAGAGGGCCAACGTCTCGCCTGCTCCGGGTCGCGGCAGCTCCGCTCCCAGCTCGCGGGCAAGCTCGATAGCCGGGACCAGGTCTGTCGCCGCACCCGCCACTGTTGCGCGTTCGGCCAGCTCCCGCAGCGCCGGCCGAGGGTGGGAACCAAGGATCACTGGGTCGGGCTGCACGAGGTCTCCTCAGGTCGGGCGGACGTCTTCGTACCCTCGCAGTCGTCGGACAAACTGCTGCAGTCTGGGTGTCGTTCCGGCCCTGACGGCCGCTACTCCCGTGGAGGTGGTCGGGGCCGGTCGCTGCCCTGGGCTCGGTTCCTCGGGGGTGGATCGAATGCGAACTGCCCTGCTGCGGTGGTGCGGATGGTCCAGGGTGCGGCGTGGATCAGGCGGTGGTGGTGCCCGCAGAGCAGGATCATGTTCGTCAGGCTCGTGATCCCGCCGTCTGCCCAGTGCTCGATGTGGTGGGCGTGACACATCAGCGGTGGGCGTGTGCAGTTCGGGAACCGGCAGTGCTGGTCCCGGGCGACGAGGGCTTTCCAGATCGCGGCGGTGACCAGCCGTTGCAGGCGCCCGACGTCGAGGACCTCCGACTTCGCCCCGAGCACGGCGGGGATGACCTCGGCGTCACAGCACAGCCGCCTTGTTGCGGAGGGGGAGAGCTGCTCGCCGGTCTCGGTGGACCCGAACCCCGACAGCTCCTGCAGCTCAGTGAGAGACATGGTCAGGGTGAGTCGCGGGACCGCTGCGTGGGAGGTGGGCAGCAGGTCCGCGGTCTGCAACCGGTGGCAGCTCTCGACCAGGGCGTCGAGCATCCGGGTGCCGTGGTCGCGTGGGTCGCGCCCGGTGTGGGAGCACCCAGGAAGGTCGCAGGTCGCGGCGTCGCAGACCGGGCCGGAGTTGGGTTGTGGTGCGGCGAGCGGGATCAGGGTGGCCTTGATCAGGGCGGCGTCCTCGGTGGCGCACCGGCCCTGATCCATGCGCCGCCGCACTGGTCATCAGTGATCGTGAGGTGGCGGCCCAGGTGGGCTGCGCGCTCGAGGCGGTCCAGCTCGGCCTCGGCACGACGGTCCTCACCCTCGGGGTCCACCAGGGACAGCAACCGGCGGGCGACCTTGCGCAGCTCGGTCGCATCCAAGGCCTTGGCCTCCTCGAGCAGCCCCTGCACCCCGCGTCGGCGCAGATCGAGGTCCCCGGGCAGTGCGTCGACCGCTCGTTCGATCACCTGCGCCTTGGGCGTGGAGAGCCACCCGTCAGCCAGCGCTTCACTCACCGGGGCGAACAATGATTCATCGACCGCTTTGGCGAGGCGGACCGTCGACGGCCCGGTGCCCTTGTGGCCACCGGCGACCGAGGTCACGAAGTCTTGCGTGGAGGCCCACCCGGCGGTCTTCGCCGCGCCGGTCGCGTCGAGCTCGCGGACCATCGCCAGCTCCAGAGCGTCCAGGGTCGACTTCAGCGCCTCGACCTCCGCGACTGCCTCCATCAACTCCGCACGCGGACGAGCGGCCCACAGCGTCGTACCCAACCCACGCATCCGCTCGCGCACCGCAGCCACTGCACCCGCCACACACCTTCAGCGCTGCGTGGGTCCAGCTGCTGGGTGGTCATGAATCAATCCAAGCACCCACCACCGACAACTCATCCGGCCCGGAATCTCCCGCAGCACAAGGGATATCTCTAGTTCGGGGAGTCGCGGGCGGACCCGGACCGGACCTGGGACCTAGGGGCGCGGCTGAGCGGGTCCCGGCGGCCAGCGTGACCAGTCGGCCGAAGCCGGTGAGCCCAGCTGTGCGCGCAGGTCGGGCTGGTCGGCGCACAGGGCGAGGCGATCACCCGGGCGAGCGCCTCCGGGTGCACGACCTGACCAAGGCGTCCGCGCTCCGGCCCGCCCTGTTGGCGGCGTCGATGTCGGCGTACCACCGGGTCTTGCCGATGACCCCGGGGTCGGCGTTGCGCGCCCACTCGCGGTGTTTCGCTGAGAGCTGCTGGAAGTACTGGCCGGTGCCGCGCAGCGAGGAGGCCTGGAACTCCATCACCCCACCGGCGATGCCTCCGGCGATGTCGGAGGCGGGAGCGGCGCTGTCGTCGGCGTGGCCGTGGCTCGTGGGCCTGTCGCCAATCTTCGTTGCGGCGGCGTGCATCCCCTTCGACAGTGCCGGGCCGAGTCGCTCAGCGCGCCGATCAGGGCCGGGATCAGCGGCCGGGAGGGCCTCAAACGGAAGTTGCCCCAGATCCCGATCGACGCAATCGCAGGCATGATGCGCGCCGGGTCGGGCATGTTCGTCGCATGGAGTCAGACGATGGTCGTGATCAGTACAGGTCCGTGATCGATGCGTTGGTGGACGAGTGCCGGAATGGAGGCGGGACCGTTCTCGCGTCATGGGCTCGGCGCGGCGTGTGGAACGCGTATGCGCTCGACCACCCCGACGAGTTGCCGGCAGAGCAGCGCCTGAACGAGGTGCTGGGCCGCCTCCCGGCGCAGGACCGCGCGGCGATCGGTCACATGTTGGCGAAGTCCTACGAGGGCGGAGTGCACGACACTCTTCGGGTGCTTCATGACCACGAGGTTCCGCCATTCGACGATGCCTACGAGGGCACGCCGTACCACGACTTCATGGGCCGGTTGGAGACCGATTGGTCCTGGCCGAGCTGAACGCCATCGCACCCGCCCGGCCCGGAACCGGTGGGTCCCTAGTCGAAGTACTTCTTCAGGTCGTAGTTGGCGACCATGTTGGCGAACTTGCGGGGGCTGATTCCGCGGTTGTTCTCGAGGTCCGGGTCAGCACCGCTCGCGAGCAGCAAACCGATGACCTCGCCATCATGGCGATGCGTGATGTGGATGAGCGCCATGGCCAACGGCGTCTTCCCGAAGCGATCGCGTGCGTCGACCTCGGCTCCTGCCGACAACAGCGCCTGTGCGATCGCCGAGTGCTGTGCCTGGGCCGCGAAGTGCAGGGGGGTGTGGCCACCGGCCCGGTCGACGAGGTTCACGTCCGCGCGGAGGGCGATCAGCTCGACCACACGCGCGAAGTCGCCGTCGACTGCCGCGTAGTGCAACGCGCTCCGACCAGCCCGGTCCAGGTCCTGTGTCACATGCAGATCCTCGCACTCGTTCGTCCGGTAGACGCGCGCTGCGGCCATCCGGGACAGCCGCGTTGCGGCGCCTGCGATCGTCCGCACATGGCACGTCCCCGCGCTCAACGTGCCGACGAGCGGTCGGCGGATCTACGGCGCGCCACCCGCCAGCATCTGACGGATCACGCTTGCCTCGGCATCGTCTGATCCCGGGTCCTGCGACAGCAGGTCGCGCGCAGCTCTCCCCTGACCATCGCGCGGTTCCTGATCTGCGCTGGCGCGTAGTAGTGCCTCCACCGCGGTCACTGACCGGCGATCCACCGCGACGTGCAACGGAGAGCTGCCGTCGGCAGCCTGAGCGTTCAGATCCGCTCCCGCGGCGAGGGTCAGATCGACGGCCGCTGCTCCAGCGCCGGCTGCGTAGTGCAGCGGCGTGAGACCCGAGTCGTCGCGGCGATGGACATCGGCCGCGTGCTCCAGCAAGACGTTGGTGATCGCGCGCCGGGCGTCGTCGTAGAAGTCCTCCATCTCGTCGAGCGACTCCATCAACGGCGTCTTGACGCCCTCGCCACATGCGTCGTCATCGACGTGGTTGCCCTCGGCGAGGATCCGCTTCACGGCTGCGCCATCGTCCTTCCACACGGCGTAGCCCAGGGAGCCCTCGAGGTCGTCGGCCATCACGCGTCACAGCCTGCCCGACTGGTTGACGACATGCACCCATTTCGCCACTGCTGGTGAGGCTCGCGACTACCCGGTTCGAGACGCTCACCGGGATCCAGCACGTGATCTCTCGGGCAGGGGGAACCGGTTGGCGTCCACGGACACCCCTCGGACGATCAACTCAGTTTCGAACCACGCAGCCCGAGCGTGGCGGCGGCGCACACGAGGACGAACTGATCGTTCTTCGGGCGTCGCTGGGGGGCACTGCGCCTCGACGCCCGCTGACAGCAGGCCCAAGACGCCGACGCGGGGCATCGGATAGCTCGCAGCCCGCGGGCGACCGGGGGGCGGGACCCACCCACTCTGACAGCGAATTCGCGACGTCTCGGCGTACAACACCTGCGAATCTGCGACGTCTCGGTGGGGGTCGGGGGTCGGGGTCAGCCGGTTGCGTCCTCCGGCAGCGGGAGCCGCCTGACTCCCCCGAGCCTGCGGGAGAAGAGCACCTCGCCGCGATGGCACTCCAGGGCCTGCCACAAGGCCTGGTGCGCCGCCCACGGGAGCGGCTCGTCGCCGTGGTGCCAGGTGGGGCCGAAGCCGATCCACACCGCCGTCCAGTCCGCGGCGTGGTCCCACTCGCCTCGGCGCCTCATCAGCATCTTGCGCCGGATCTGGAACGCCTCACGAGGGCCGTCGCACGCAGATCGGGGCGGTGTGCACCGGCCAGACCCGCAGGTCGATCGCCATCAGGGAGAGCTCGAGATCGGTGAGGACGCGCGGGTCGACCAGGACGGTCGCAACGTTCTCATGAGGTTCGCGTCTCACCGACGCACGCTAACCCGCCGCGACGACCTGCGTCAGCCCCCGGGTGCTCGCCGGTCCGGGCGATGGAATCCTGCTCAGATGTCTTCGTCGTCCCGCGGCCTGCCGCAACCTGAGTTCGATCTCCCCGCCCGCACCCAGATGGAGGCCTTCGTCGATGAGCACCGTGCTGCTCTCGGCGCCTGCCTGGACGGTCTCACCGGGGAGGAGGCGCGCAGGTCGCTGGTGCGGTCGCGGACCACACTGCTGGGGCTGGTGAAGCACGCGACGTTCGTCGAGAGGGTCTGGTTCGACGAGGCGATCACCTGCCGGTCCCGCGCAGAGATCGGCATTCCCGCCACCCCCGACGAGTCGTTCGTGCTCGAGGACGGTGACACCATCGCCAGCGTCCGGCAGGCGCACGCCGATGCGTGCCAGGCCTCCCGTCGAGCCACGGCGACGATGGACCTCGACCACGTGGTCCTGGGCAACCGCCGGGGACCGCTCCCGCTGCGGTGGATCTACCTCCACGTCCTGCGCGAGCTGGCCCAGCACTGCGGCCACGCCGACATCCTGCGCGAGCAGCTCGGCCATGAGTGACCACACCCGTGGCGAGCGGGCGGTTCAGCGGCCGGCGAGGAACTCCAGCGCCATCCGGTAGCCGTCGACGCCCTGGCCGGTGAACTCGCAGGCGGCGTACGCCGTGACCACGGAGTGGTGCCGGAACTCCTCGGGCCGGGACTTGGGGTCGCTGATGTGCACCTCGACCAGGGGGGCGCTCAGCTGCGCACAGGCGTCGAGCAGCGCGTAGGAGTAGTGCGTCCAGGCGGCGGCGTTGAGCACCACCGGGGTCTCGTCGTCCGCGGCCTGGTTGAGCCAGTCGAGCAGCTCGCCCTCGTGGTTGGTCTGCCGGACCTCGACCTCGAGGCCGAGGTCTGCCCCCCAGGCCCGGCACTGCGTGACGAGGTCCGCGTGGGTGGTGGTGCCGTAGATCTCGGGCTGGCGCCGGCCGAGCCGCCCGAGGTTGGGGCCGTTGAGCACGAGGACCTTCACGACGCGGCTCCTGCCAGGTGGTCGTAGGCCGCGCGCAGGGCGGCCTCGTCGGGGTCGGTGAGGATGGTGGGCCTACCGAGCCCGGAGAGTACGACGAACCGCAGGCTGTCGCCACGCGACTTCTTGTCCACCCGCATCGTGGCCAGCAGTGAGTCGAAGTCGAGGTTGCCCAGGCCCAGGTCGCCCAGCGCGGTCGGCAGCCCGACCGAGCGCAGTGCCGTCGTGTGCCGGGCTGCGGTGGCGTCGTCGAGCACGCCGGCAGAGCCGCGCCAGCTCGGCGACGAAGACCATCCCCAGCGCCACCGCCTCACCGTGCCGTACGGCGTACCCGGTGGCCTTCTCGACCGCATGCGCCATCGTGTGCCCGTAGTTGAGCGCCTCGCGACCGGGATGTCCGCCGCTCCCGCCGGTCTCCTTGAGGTCGCCGACCACCACGTCGACCTTGACCCGGATGGCGCGCTCGACGATCTCGCGGAACTCCGAGGACGTCACGTCGAGCGCGGCCGGCCGAACGCTCCTCGACGATCTCCAGGATCGCCGGGTCGGCGATGAAGCCGCACTTGACCACCTCGCCGAGGCCGGCGACGAGCTCGGCGTGCGGCAGGGTGGTGAGCAGGTCGAGGTCGCAGACCACCCCGGCAGGCTCGTGGAAGGAGCCGACCAGGTTCTTGCCCGCGCCGGTGTTCATGCCGGTCTTGCCACCGACCGCGGCGTCGACCATCGCCAGCACGGTTGTCGGGACGTGCACGACCCGCACCCCGCGCAGCCAGGTCGCGGCGATGAAGCCGCCCATGTCGGTGGTCGCACCGCCGCCGAGGGTGACCACCACGTCGGAGCGGGTGAACCCGGCCTCGCCCAGGCGTTCCCAGGCCTGCACCGCGACCGCGGCGGTCTTCGCCGCCTCGCCCTCGGGCAGGGTCAGCCGCAGCACCTCCACGCCGTCGAGCAGCGCGATCACAGGCTCGGCCAGGTGGGCCAGCTCCTCGGGGTAGCACACGGCGACCCGCCGGACCCCCGGGCCGAGCATCGCCGAGAGCTCGTCGAGCACGCCGTGGCCCACCACGACGTCGTAGGGAGCCGCGCCCCCAACGGGCAGCCTGGTCCGCTCAGTCATCGAGATCCGCCTCGAGCGCCGCGCACACCTGCGTGACGACCTCGTCGAGACCCAGCCCGTCGGTGTCCACGACGTGGGTGGCGACCGACTCATAGACCGGGGTGCGCTCGTCGATGAGCTGCTTGATCCTGCCGCGCACGTTGCCGAGCAGCAACGGCCGGGAGACACCGAGGCCCACCCGCTGGGCAGCGTCGGCCAGTCCCACCCGCAGGAACACCACGCGGTGCCCGGCCAGCAGTGCCCGGGTCTGCTCGTCGAGCACGGCGCCACCGCCCAGGGCGAGCACGCCATCGTGGCTGGAGAGCGCGCTCGCGACCGCCGCACGTTCGAGCTCGCGGAACCTCGCCTCGCCGTCGTCGACGAAGATCTCGGAGACGGGGCGTCCCTCGGAGAGCTCGACGTCGTGGTCGGTGTCGCGGAAGGCGACGTTCCACGCCCGGGCGAGGCGTCGACCGACGGTCGTCTTGCCGGCCCCCATGGTCCCGACCAGGACCAGCAGCGGGCGGGTCATGCTCGGGTCACCGGAACTTCAGCGTTTCCAGGTAGCCCTGCACGTTGCGCCGGGTCTCCTGGACCGAGTCGCCGCCGAACTTCTCCAGCACGGCGTCGGCCAGGACCAGCGCGACCATCGCCTCGGCAACGATGCCGGCGGCCGGAACCGCACACACGTCGGAGCGCTGGTGGTGCGCCACTGTCGCCTCGCCGGTGGCGACGTCGACGGTGCGCAGAGCCCGCGGGATCGTGGCGATCGGCTTCATCGCGGCCCGCACGCGCAGCACCTCCCCGGTGGACATGCCACCTTCGGTGCCGCCGGAACGGCCCGACGTACGCCGAAGGGCGCCGTCCTCGCTGACGATCTCGTCGTGCGCCATCGAGCCGGGAGTGGCCGCGGTCTCGAAACCGTCACCGACCTCGACGCCCTTGATCGCCTGGATCCCCATCAGGGCCCCGGCGAGACGTGCGTCGAGCCGTCGGTCCCAGTGCACGTGCGAGCCCAGGCCCGGCGGGAGTCCGTGGACCACCACCTCGACCACGCCGCCGAGGGTGTCGCCGTCCTTGTGCGCCTGGTCGATCCGCTCGACCATCAGCTTCGAGGCGTCCGGGTCCAGGCAGCGCACCGGGTCCTCGTCGAGATGGGCGACGTCGTCGGCGGAGGGCACCGACCCGGCCGGCGCGGAGACACCGCCGAGCTGGACGACGTGGGAGACCATCCGGGCTCCGGTGGCCTGCTCGAGGAACGCCGAGGCGACCCGGCCGAGCGCCACCCGGGCCGCGGTCTCGCGGGCGGAGGCACGCTCCAGGATCGGGCGCGCCTCGTCGAAGTCGTACTTCTGCATCCCGACGAGATCGGCGTGGCCGGGGCGGGGACGGGTGAGCGCCGCGTTGCGGGCGAGCGCTTCGAGCTCGGCCGGGTCCACCGGGTCGGCGGACATCACCTGCTCCCACTTGGGCCACTCGGTGTTGCCGACCTCGATCGCGATCGGCCCGCCGAGGGTCTCGCCGTGGCGGACACCGCCCGTGATCTGGACCTTGTCCTGCTCGAACTTCATCCGGGCGCCACGTCCGTAGCCGAGCCGGCGGCGCGCGAGGGCCTCGGAGATGTCGGTGGAGGTCACCCGGACGTGGGCGGGAAGCCCTTCGAGGATTGCGGTCAGCGAGGGGCCGTGGGACTCCCCGGCCGTGAGCCAGCGCAGCATGGCCCAAGTCTTTCACGGGCGCGCGTGGCGCCGGACCGCGCCGTCAGTACCCGAGACCGGTGGCCAGCCAGGGTGCCGACACCACGGCGAGGCCGGCACCCACCACCATGAACGGGCCGTAGGGGTAGCGGCGGCGCACGCTGCGATGCACCATCGCCAGGACCGCACCGCCGAGCCCGCCGACCATCACCATGGCGAAGAGCCCGACGACGAGGTAGGACCAGCCGAGGTAGCCCAGTGCCGGTCCGAGCACGCGGGCGAGGCGTACGTCGCCGAACCCCCACGCGCGCAGCACGAACCAGAACACCCAGAACCAGCCGCCGATGACGAGCCAGCCCCATCCGGCCCGATAGAGCGAGTCCAGGTCGCGGTCGACCAGGGCGGCCAGCGGGATCAGCACCGCGAGACCGGCGTAGGTCGGGTGGATCACCCGGGTGGGCAGCAACGTGGTCCGCCAGTCGATCACCAGCAGCACCACGCACACGGGGACCAGCGGCACCAGGTAGAGCAGCGCGCCGGTCCACCCCAGGGCCAGGCCGAAGGCCGCGCCCACGGCGGCCGACCACGCCGGCACCCCGATCCGGAAGCGGGTGCCCGCGGCGATCTCGGCGTACGGCACCTTCTCCGGCGGGGGCGGCATCGTCCGGGAGAACAGCCGCTCCCCCGGCGCAGCGTGATCAGCCGGTGCCGTCGGCTCCACCTCGGGCTCCACCTCCGGCGCCGGCGCCGGCTCGGGCTCGGGCTCCGGCTCGGGCTCCGGCTCGGGCAGCCGCGCCACCAGCCCCGGTGCCGCCGCGGCCACGACCGCACAGGCGAGCGCCGTCGAGAGCGCCGCCAGCAGGTGGTCGGCATCGAGCAGGGCCATGCGCGAAGGCTAGGTGATCCTCAGGCTTCAGCGCCGGGGTTGTCCCCAGCCCGCCGCTCCAGCTCGGCGATCCCGGCGTTGCGGACCAGGTCGACGGACACGTCCTGGCCGGTCATCAGCTGCACCTGAAGGACCGCCTGGTGGGCCAGCAGGTCCAGGCCGCTGACCAGGTTGCGGGCACTCTCGCGGGCTGCGCTCGCCAGGGGGGTCGGCCAGGGGTCGTAGACGACCTCGAAGACGTTCAGCGCGGCGGTGGCGGCGGCGAGCACGTCCTCGGTCTGCGCGGCGGCGGGGATCGTCGAGACGAGCAGGTCGGTGGGGACGAGCGGGAGCTCCGCGAAGGTGACCACCGTGACCTCCGGCGCCCGGGGGTGCTCGCGGATGGCACTCAGGGTCTCCTCCGCCCGGGCCGGGTCGCGGACCACCAGGGTCGCCGTGCGGCAGCCCAGGTCCGCCGCGGCCAGCAGCACCGAGGCCGCGGTCGCGCCGCCACCGAGGACGACCGCGGAGCGGACCAGGTCGACACCCCGCTCGGCCAGCGCCGACTTCGCACCGGGGATGTCGGTGTTGAAGGCCAGCCGGCGAGACTCGCCGAGCAGCAGGGTGTTGGCGACGCCCGAGAGCCGCGTCCACGGGTCCAGGGAGTCCGCCAGTGCGATCACCGTGCGCTTGAGGGGCATCGTCAGCGACAGCCCCCGCCAGTCGTGGTCGAGCCCGTCGAGGAAGGCCCGCAGATCGCCCTCGCGGACCTCCAGCGCGTCGTAGGACCAGTCGAGTCCCAGCTCGGCGTACGCCGCTCGGTGCAGTGCCGGGGACAGCGAGTGGCTGATCGGCGACCCGAGCACTGCGCACCGCATCAGCAGTCCGGACTTTCGCGACAGTACGCCCGGAGCTTCTCGACCCACTTGTTGTGCTCGGCGAGCGTGGTGGAGAAGCGGGTGGTGTCGGCCGCGTAGTCCGGCACGAAGAACAGCCAGGTTCCCTTCGCCGGGTTCAGCGCCGCGTTGATCGTCGCCTCGCCCGGGGAGCCGATCGGGCCCGGGGGCAGGCCGGTGTTGGCGTAGGTGTTGTACGCCGAGGTGTTGGAGCGCTCCTCCGCGGTGGTCCAGATGTCGCCCGAGCGCTTGGAGACGTAGGACACCGTGGAGTCCAGCTGGAGCGCCATCCCCTTGTCGAGCCGGTTGTAGATGACCCGGGCCACCTTGGGGTAGTCGGCCGGGACGTTGGCCTCGTACTCGATGATGCTCGCGACGGTGAGGATCTCCTCGGCGGTGAAGCCCAGCGCCTTCGCCTTGCTGTCCAGGTCGAGGGACCGCTCCACCTCGACGGTCTTGGCCACCATCTGGCTGAGCAGGCCGACGGCCGTCTGCTTCGGGGGCACCGAGTAGGTCGCCGGGTAGAGGAAGCCCTCGGGGTTGCCCTCGGCCTCGTCCGGCAGCCCGATCGACTCGGGGTCGGCCAGCGCGGCCGTGACCGCCTTCTTGGTGATGTCGGTCTTCTCGACGATGGTCTTGACGATCTGGCGCACGCGGGCGCCCTCGGGCACCACCACCAGGCTCTGCATCAGGTTGGCCGGGTCGACGAGGACGGCGAGCGCCTCGGCCGCCTTCATCTCCTTCTTCAGCTCGTAGTAGCCGACCTGGATGCTGCGCGACTTGTCGTTGTCCCGGGCGGCGGAGGTGAAGGCGTCGACGCTCTTGACCACCCCGGCCGACTTCAGCTCCCGGCCGATCGCGGCCGAGGAGGCACCGGACTTGACCTCGTAGAGCACCTGGCCTGTCCCCGGGCCGGCGTAGTCGGGGGCGGAACCGATGCGCGAGCCGATCTGGTCGATCGCCCAGCGGCCGCCGAGGAAGACCCCACCCACGAGGACGGCCAGCACCAGCAGCACCGGCAGGCAGCCACGGCCCAGGCGCCTGCGCGGCGGCTCGTCGACCAGCCGGTGGGAGCCGGCGGCGGGAGGCGCCTCCTCGTGCAGGTGGTCTTCGGGGTCGCTCACGTCTCTGCGTTCCTGTCTGTCCGGTCCCCGGGTGAGACCAGCTCACCCGCTTCCACGCCCGTCCCGTTCTCCCGGTCGAGTGCGCCCTGCAAGATCACCACGGCCGCGGCCATGTCGACCACGGCGCGACGCCTCTTGCCCTTGCGTCCCTGGCCTCGCAGCTGCCCTTCGGCCGTCACCGTGCTCAGTCGTTCGTCACACAGCCGCACCGGGATCGGTGCCACCGCGAGGGCCAGCTCGTGAGCGAACTCACGAACCTTAGCGGCAGCGGGTCCCTCGCCCCCGGACAGGGAGCGGGGCAGCCCGACGTAGACCCGCACGGCGCCGAGCTCGACGGCCAGCTCCGACAGTCGCGCCAGGTCCCCGTCGCCCCGCGCGACGGTCTCGACGGGGGTGGCGATGATGCCGGAGGGATCGCTGCTGGCCACCCCGATCCTGGCGTCGCCCGGATCCAGACCGAGGCGTACGCCGCGCAGCGACTCGTCCATTGCCGTCAGTGCCCGGACCGGGCCTCGGCGAGCGCGCGCCGGATCGCACCCAGGGCCTCGCCCGACCGGCTCGCGTCGGCACCGCCGCCCTGGGCCACGTCGTCCTTGCCCCCGCCCTTGCCGCCGAGCACCTCCGAGGCCACCCGCACGAGCGCGTTCGCGGAGATCCCCTGCTGACGGCCGGCGTCGTTGACCGCGACCACCACCGAGGGCTTGCCGTTGGCCGAGCCGACGATGGCCGCGACCCCGGCCCGGTCGCCGGCGAGCCGGTTGCGGATGTCCAGGGCGAGGGTGCGCACGTCGCCACCTCCGGCTCCCTGCGCCACGTGCCCCACGAAGGCCACGCCGCCAAGGTCCTCGGCGCCGGAGGCGAGCTGGCCGGCGGCCGCGAGCAGCTGCTGCACGCGCACCTTCTCGATCTCCTTCTCGGCGTTGCGCAGCCGATCGAGGATGTCGTTGACCCGCTCGGGGAGCTCCTCGGGCCGGGCCTTGAGGGTCTCGCTGAGCTGCGCGACGAGCAGGTGCTCACGGGCCAGGAACCGGTAGGCGTCGCCGCCGACCAGCGCCTCGACCCGTCGTACGCCGGAGCCGATCGAGCTCTCGCCGAGCAGCTTGACCACGCCGAGCTGGCCAGAGCGCTGCGCGTGCGTGCCGCCGCAGAGCTCGCGGGCCCAGTCGCCCACGGAGATCACCCGCACCTCGTTGCCGTACTTCTCCCCGAACAGCGCCATCGCGCCGGCCTTGACCGCCTCGTCCTGGGTCATCACCTCGGCGTGCACGGCGAGGTCGTCGAGCACGAGGGCGTTGACGCGCGCCTCGACGTCGGCCATCGCCGAGGCCGGCACCGCGCCGGTCGCGGAGAAGTCGAAGCGGAACCGTCCGGGCGAGTTCTCCGAGCCCGCCTGGGTCGCGGTCTCCCCCAGCGCCTCCCGGAAGGCCTTGTGCACCATGTGCGTGGCGGTGTGGGACCGGCTGATCGAGCGCCGCCGCTCGATGTCGACCAGCGCCTGGGCGTGGCTGCCGACGGTGACCTCACCGGCCAGCACCCGGGCCTTGTGCACGACCAGCCCGGTGATCGGCGACTGCACGTCGTAGACCTCGATCCGGGCCCCGGAGTCGAGCTCGATCACCCCCTGGTCCGCGAGCTGTCCGCCGCCCTCGGCGTAGAACGGCGTGCGGTCCAGCACCAGCTCGATCTCCTCGCCCTCCTGCGCCGTCTCCAACCGGCCCGAGGCACCGAGGATGCCGCGGACGGAGGCCTCGCTGACGGCCTCCTGATAGCCGGTGAACTCGACGCCGCGGCCGAGGGAGTCGGCGAGCTCGCGGTAGTCGGTGGCGTCGGTGTGCTGGCCCTTCTTGGACCGCGCGTCGGCCTTGGCCCGCTCGCGCTGCTCCCCCATCAGCCGGCGGAAGCCCTCCTGGTCGACCGAGAGACCCTTCTCTGCGGCCATCTCCAGGGTCAGGTCGATCGGGAAGCCATAGGTGTCGTGCAGCGCGAAGGCCTTGTCACCGGAGAGAGTCGACCCTCCGCTGGAGGTCACTTCCGAGGCGGCGGTGTCGAAGATCGTGGTGCCGGTGCGCAGCGTCGAGCGGAACGCGTCCTCCTCGGCATAGGCCACCGTCGAGATCCGCTCCCAGTCCGCGGCGAGCGAGGGATAGCCGTCGGACATCTTGTCGCGACTGACCGGGAACAGCTCGGGCAGCGACCGGTCCTCATAGCCCAGCAGCCGCATCGAGCGCACGGCGCGGCGCAGCAGCCTGCGGAGCACGTAGCCACGCGACTCGTTGCCGGGCGTGACGCCGTCGCCGATCAACATCATCGAGCTGCGCACGTGGTCCGCGACCACGCGCAGGCGCACGTCGTCCTCGGGGTCCGCGCCGTAGCGGCGGCCGGTGAGCTGCTCGGCCCGCTCGATCACCGGCAGCATCACGTCGATCTCGTACATGTTGGGCTTGTCCTGCAACAAGAAGGCGACCCGCTCCAGACCCATGCCGGTGTCGATGTTCTGCTTGGGCAGCGAGCCGGCGATGTCGAAGTCGGTCTTGCTGCGCACCGCGCTGAGCTCGTCCTGCATGAAGACCAGGTTCCAGATCTCCAGGTAGCGATCCTCGGCGGTGAAGTCCCCGTCGGCGCCGTACGCCGGCCCACGGTCGTAGAGGATCTCCGAGCACGGGCCGCCCGGCCCGGGCACCCCCATCGACCAGTAGTTCTCGCTCTTGCCGAGCCGGATGACCCGATCGTCGGGCAGGCCCGTGACCTGCTTCCACAGGTCGACGGCCTCCTGGTCGTCCTCATAGACGCTGGGGTAGAGCCTGCTCTCCTCCAGGCCCCAGCCTCCGTCGGCCAGCGGCTTGGTGACCAGGTCCCAGGCGAGCTCGATCGCGCCCTGCTTGAAGTAGTCCCCGAAGCTGAAGTTGCCGCACATCTCGAAGAAGGTGCCGTGCCGCGTGGTCTTGCCGACGTCCTCGATGTCGGGGGTGCGCACGCACTTCTGCACCGAGACCGCCCTCAGGTACGGCGGGGTCTCCTGGCCGAGGAAGAACGGCTTGAACGGCACCATCCCCGCATTCACGAACAGCAGGTTCGGGTCCGGCACCAGCAGCGACGCCGAGGGCACAGCCTGGTGGCCGGCCGCCTCGAAGTGCGCGATAAAACGGCGGCGGATCTCGGCGGTGTCCATCAGTGGGGGCCCTCCAGGGTCGTGTGCACGGGCTCCAGCTCTCTGGGCCCGTCAAGTGTCCAGCCGAGCCGCTCTCGCAGCTCGGCCTCCTTCTCCGTCATGCCTGCCCTGACCTCGTCGGCGAACAGGTGCGCCCCCAGCCCGAGGCCGGAGACACGGTCGCGCAGGCCCTCGGGCGTGAACGCCTCCGCCGCACGGCGGGCCTTGACCATCGCGTAGACGCCGGCGCCCGCCCCGGCGACGAACCACACCCCGCGCCTCATGCCGCGCTGGCCGGCCGGTGCGGGTCGGTGGCGGCGCGCTCCTCGGCCTGCACCCGTCGCCACGCCTCCTTCGTCTCCCGCCGCCGTTGCTTGCGCGCCCGGCGTACCTCGCGCCGCATCTCGAACCAGATCCGGTTGCGAGACTCAGCGGACAGGGCGCGACGCAGGCCGTGGCCGAGGGCCACCGCCTTGACCAGGGGCTCTCCGACGGTGGCACTGAGCACCACCCGGTCGGGGACGTTGGGCTCGAGCGCGGTGCCCGCGTCGGTGATCACGTAGGCCGGGTCGTCGACGCGCACCATCGTGGCGGCCTGACGCTCCAGCTTGTCGTTGAGCTCGTCGAGTCGCTGCCGCAGCTCGGAGGTCTCGGCCTGCGCCACCAGCAACGCCCGCTGCGAGTCACGGCGACCGCGGAGCAGGATGAGCACGACGACGACCAGCACCGTGCCGAACAGCAGCAGCACAACGGCGGTGCCGGCGATCAGGACGGACGCTTCCATGGTGCCCGACCCTACCTGCCGCGGATCAGTCGCCTGACCCGCTCCCAGCGGTCCTTGATCGTCGCCTCGGCGCCCAGTGCCGTGGGCTGGTAGTACGCCGCGTCGGCGACCACGTCGGGTGCGTACTGCTGCTCGGCGATCCCGAAGGGCGCGTCGTGGGAGTACTGGTAGCCCTGGCCATGTCCCAGCTTCTTCGAGCCCCCGTAGTGGGCGTCGCGAAGGTGCGCCGGCACCGGTCCGATCTTGCCGGCGCGCACGTCGGCGCTCGCGGCGTCGATCGCCCGGGTGACGGCGTTGGACTTGGGGGCCAGGGCCAGCGCGATCACCGCCTGGGCGAGGTTCAGCCGAGCCTCGGGCATCCCGATCAGCTGCACCGCCTGGGCGGCGGCGACGGCGGTGGTCAGGGCGGTCGGATCGGCCAGCCCGATGTCCTCACTGGCGAGGATCACCAGTCTGCGGGCGATGAAGCGCGGGTCCTCCCCCGCCTCGACCATCCGGGCCAGGTAGTGCAGCGCGGCGTCGGCGTCGGAGCCGCGGATCGACTTGATGAACGCACTGGTGACGTCGTAGTGCTGGTCGCCCTGGCGGTCGTAGCGCACCGCGGCCCGGTCGACGGCCGTCTCGGTGGTGGCCAGGTCGATCGCACCGTTCCCGCTGACGGCGCCCGCCGCCGCCTCCAGGTAGGTCAGCGACCGCCGGGCGTCCCCACCGGCCAGACGCACGAGGTGATCCATCGCCTCCGGCTCCAGGGTGACCCGTCCGCCGAGACCCCGAGGGTCGGCGAGCGCCTTCTCGATCACCCCGCGTACGTCGTCGTCGGTCAGCGGCTCCAGGGTGAGCAGCAGCGAGCGGGAGAGCAGCGGCGAGATCACCGAGAAGAACGGGTTCTCCGTGGTCGCCGCGACCAGGGTCACCCAGCGGTTCTCCACCCCCGGCAGCAGGGCGTCCTGCTGGGCCTTGGTGAACCGGTGCACCTCGTCGACGAAGAGCACGGTCTCCTGACCGCTGCGCGCCAGCCGGTTGCGGGCGCTGTCGATCGCGGCACGCACCTCCTTGACCCCGGCGGCGACCGCCGAGACCTCCACGAACTGCCGGTTGGTCTGGCCCGAGACGATCGCCGCGATGGTGGTCTTGCCGGTGCCGGGAGGACCCCACAGCAGCAGCGACATCGACTGGTCGCCCTCGACCAGGCGACGCAGCGGGGCACCCGGTGCCAGCAGGTGCTGCTGGCCGACGAGCTCGTCCAGGGTGCGCGGTCGCATCCGCACCGCCAGCGGCGCGGACTCGTGGGTGTTGCCGACCAGCGTCCCGGCCGACCCCGGGGTGACCGGGGCAGGATCGGGGCCGTCGTAGGCGAAGAGGCCATCCATCAGGGCGAGCCTAACCAGCCCCGCCCACGGCGTACGCGGTGGTCAGGACACCCCGGCGCGGGCGATCAGCTCGTCGCGCGCCTGACGGCGACGACGCTGTTCGGCCGGGTCGGGGACGGGCACCGCGGAGACCAGCCGCTGGGTGTACTCGTGCTGCGGGTTGCGCACGATCTGGTCGCGGTCGCCGACCTCGACGAGCTTGCCCATGTACATCACCGCGATCCGCGACGCCAGGATCTCCACGACGCCGAGGTCGTGGCTGATGAACAGGCAGCCGAAGCCCTTCTCACGCTGGAGCTCCTGGAAGAGCTCCAGCACCTTGGCCTGCACCGAGACGTCCAGCGCCGAGGTGGGCTCGTCGGCCACCAGCAGGTCTGGGTCCAGGGCGAGCGCGCGGGCGATGCCGACGCGCTGACGCTGGCCCCCGGAGAGCTCGTGGGGGTAGCGGTTGCGGAAGCCCCGCTGCAGCTGCACCTGGTCGAGCAGCTTCTCCACCTCGGCGTCGAGGGCCTTGCCCTTGAGCTTGCGGTGCAGGAACAGCGGCTCCCCGATCGACTCACCGACCGGCAGGCGCGGGTTCAGCGAGGATCCCGGGTCCTGGAAGACGATGCCGACCCGGTCACGCAGCGGGCGCAGGTCCTTGTGGCGCGCGCCCCTCATCTGCACGCCGGCGACCTCGAGCGAGCCGTCCGCCACGGCCAGCAGGCCGAGGGCTGCCCGCCCGATGGTGGTCTTGCCGGAGCCGGACTCACCGACCAGCCCGACCACCTCGCCGCGGGCGATGGTCAGCGAGACGTCGTCGACCGCCCGGAAGACCGGCTGGTTGCCGCGCTTGGGGTACTCCAGGACGAGGTTCTCGGCGACGAAGATCGGGGCCCGGGTCTCGGCCGCGGCGGTCGCCTTGTCGCGGTCGGTGCGCGCCTGGGCGTCGGCGACGCTGACTGTGCCGAAGTGGGGCACGGCCCCCAGCAGCTGCCGGGTGTAGGGGTGCTGCGGCTGGTTGAAGATCTGGTCGGCGGTGCCGGTCTCGACGATCCGACCGTGCTGCATCACCGCGATCCGGTCGGCCATGTCGGCCACCACGCCCATGTCGTGGGTGATCAGCAGGACGCCCGCGTTGACCCGCTCGCGCAGGTCGCGCATCAGCTTGAGGATCTCGGCCTGCACGGTCACGTCGAGCGCGGTGGTCGGCTCGTCCGCGATCAGCAGCTGCGGCTCGCAGGCCAGTGCCTGGGCGATCATCGCCCGCTGGCGCTGGCCACCGGAGAGCTGGTGGGGGAAGGCGTCGAAGCGGCGCTCCGGCTCCGGGATCTCCACCATCCGCAACAGCTCGAGGGCACGCTCCTTGGCCTGGCTCGGCGACATGTCGAAGTGCGAGCGGATCGTCTCCACGATCTGGAAGCCGATCGTGTAGACCGGGTTCAGGGCGGTCATCGGCTCCTGGAAGATCACCGCGATCTCCTTGCCCCGGATCCGCCGCAGCGGGGCACCGGTCAGCCCCACGAGCTCCTGCCCCTTGAGCTTGGCGCTGCCGCTGGCCCGACCGTTGGACGGGAGCAGGCCCAGCAGGGACATCGAGGACTGGGTCTTGCCCGACCCGGACTCACCCACGATGGCCAGCACCTCGCCGGCGTCCACGTGGTAGCTGACGTCGATGGCGGCAGGGAACCAGTCGCCGTCGACGTAGAAGGCGACGCTGAGGTCCTCGACCTCCAGGATGGTCCCACCGTCGTCGGGAAGGACCGGCTGGTTGTCGGTGCTGTCGGTGTTGGGAGTGCTCACGAGTTGCCTTTCGGGCCTGCCGGCGTGATGGTCAGCGCTGTGGGGGCCGCCGTGATGGTCGGGGCATCTGTCAGGGTGGCTTCATGGGTTCGACCGTGCTGCTGAGATCCCGCTCCACCCGGGCGCTGGGCGTCGCGATGATGGCGCTGTCGGTGCTGATGCTGGGTTCGGCCGTCTCCGGCGGGCTGGCGACGGTGCTGGACTTCGCCGCGCCGATGATCCTGTTCGGCGTACTCGGATGGGCCGCGTTCTGGCAGCCCTACGTGGAGGTCTCCGACGGCGGTGTCACCGTGGCGAACACCCTGCGCACCGTCGAGGTGCCGTGGCCGGCGATCGAGTCGGTGGACGGTCGCTACGGACTGCGCCTGCAGACGGCCTACGGGCGCGTGAACGCGTGGTCGGCCTCCGCACCGACCGGTCGCGAGCGGGCCCGCGAGCGGCAGAGCGAGGCGGCCGTCGCTGTCACGAGCAGGCTCGAGGAGCTGCGTGGAGCCGGCCACCTCGACGACCCGCGCCTGGAACGGCGCGAACCCGTGACGGTGTGGCACCGGCCGGTGCTCGTTGCGCTGGGCGTGCTGGTGCTCGCCAGCCTGACCCTGCCCCTGCTGGGCTGAGCCACCGGCGCCTGCGCAGGGCAGGATCACGAGCTGGCCTTCTCCGCGGCGGCCTCATTCGCGCGCAGCGCCTTGTCCATCTGACGCTGCGAGGGCACCCGCTTCTGCCGCGGGTCGAAGGCGTCGCGCAGGCCGTCGCCGATGAAGTTCACCGACAACGCGATCATCACGATGAACAGTCCGGGCCACCAGAACAGCCACGGCCGGGTGGAGAACGCGGACTGGTACTGCGAGATCATCGTGCCCAGCGACACGTCGGGCGACTTGATGCCGAAGCCGAGGTAGCTCAGGGCGGTCTCGAGCAGTACGGCGGTCGAGGCCAGCAGCGTGGTGTTGACGATGATCACGCCCATGGCGTTCGGGATCATGTGCTTGCGCATGATCCGGAAGCTGCTCGCTCCGGCGACCTTGGCCGCGTCGACGAACTCGCGCTCGCGCAGGGTCAGGAACTCCCCGCGCACCAGTCGCGCCAGGGTGGTCCAGGTGATGGCTCCGAGGGCGACTGCCAGCCAGAAGGCGCCTGCGTCGCCGGCGAAGTTGCCGAGCACGGCACCGATCACGATCACCGGGAAGGTGATGAACAGGTCGGTGAAGCGCATCAGGGCCTCGTCGATCCAGCCGCGGAAGTAGCCCGAGACCGCACCGATGGTCATCCCGATGAAGGCGGCCAGCAGGCTGATCACCATCATCACGTTCAGCGAGGTCTGGGTGCCCTTCATCGTGCGCGCGAAGATGTCCCGGCCGACCTCGTCCTGGCCGAAGGGGTGGTCGCCGATGGCGAAGCCGCTGCCACCGAGCCAGGACGGGAGGCTGAGACTGGGCGAGCCGGCGTTGACGACGTCCCCCGGGGTGGCGTGGTCGAACTTCCACCAGCCCGAGATGCCCATGGCGCCGATCGAGCTGTAGGCGAGCAGGGCGATGAGTCCGAGCACCATCAGCCCGGCCATGGCGCCGCGGTGACGCAGGAAGCGTCGCCGGACGATCTGACCCTGGGAGAGTCCCTCGACGTCCTTGAGCTCGATCGCGTTCTCGAGGGTGTCCTCGTGCGGGGGTTCGAGAGGAGTGCTCATGCTGCCACCCGGATCCTTGGGTCTAGTACGGCATAGATCAGGTCTGCGACGAAGTTCGCGACCACGGCGAGGACGCCGACGATCACGATGTAGGCCATCACCGGATCCTGCTGCTGGTCACCGAGGGAGGCCACGAACAGCCGGCCCATGCCGTACCAGCCGAAGACCGTCTCGGTGATCACCGCGCCCCCGAGCAGAGTGATGATGTCGATCGGCACGATCGAGGCCAGCGGCAGCAGCGCGTTGCGGAACGCGTGCCGCATCACCACCGTGCGCTCGGTGAGCCCCTTGGAGCGCGCGGTGCGGATGTAGTCCTGGTTCATCACCTCGAGCATCGAGGCGCGGGAGTAGCGGGTGTAGGCCGCGAACGAGATCAGGATCAGCGTCGAGGTCGGCAGCACCAGGTGACCGAAGGCGTCCAGGGTCTGGATCCAGAAGTCACCCTCGAGGTTGGGAGTGCTGCGACCCAGCGTGGCGATCGGACGGCCCTTGATCGCCAGGTTGTCGTTGTAGGACCCCCAGCTCTGCATCAGCCGGTCGACGAAGAGCATCATCGAGACCGGGATCGCGGTCAGCGCCGCCGTCCGGGCCGATCGCGTCCGGTCGGGGCCACCCCACGCCAGACCGATCCCCGCGCTGACGGCCAGGCCGAGCACGAACATGCCGAAGACCAGCGGCCAGCCCAAGAAGCCCTCCGACCGGGCGTACTTCCAGAAGAACAGCAGCGGCAGCCACAGCGCGGCGCCGAGGGCCGCCACGGAGAGTGCGGAGTACAGCGCCCGCCGGTTGCGCAGCCCGGTGCTCAGCGTGGTGACGACCAGCGCCCAGGCGACCGAGCTCAGCACGATCAGCACGATCCCGATCGAGGGGTCGGCGAACCACTCGGTGACGTTGAAGTAGATGAGCAGCGCTGCGCTCAACCCCGCGCCGATGCCGAAGTTGCGCAGCCGGCTCGTGACGGAGCCCCCCGCCGCAGCCGAGATCACCAGCCCGATGAACCCGGCGGCGATCAGGATCGTCGATGTCGAGATCACCGGATCTGCCAGGAAGTTGTTGAAGTCGATGGCCAGGAACACCTTGGCCAGGACTGCCACCCAGAACACGGGCAGCGAGTAGAGCAGGAAGGACATGAAGGTGATCGAGTAGTCGAACCCGGTGTACTGGCGCAGGGCGCTGACGACGCCGACCATCACCCCGAGGACGATCGCGAGCACGGTGGCCACGGCGACGAGCTGGATGGTGGTCATCACCGCGCCACCGAGGAGCGAGGTCACCAGCTGGTTGGTGCGCCAGTTCGAGCCGAGGTCGCAGCTGCCGTAGAGACAGCCCGCGGCACCCTTGAGCCAGCTGAGGTAGCGCACCAGCACCGGTTCGTCGAGCCGCAGCTCTGCGATCCGGTTGGCGATCTGCTGGGCCTTGTTGGGCGCCGTGCTGATCCGGAGATCCTCGAGGGGGTCGATCGAGATGTCCACGAGGACATACATGATCAGCGTCGAGATCAGCACCACCAACAGCGAGGTGAGCAGCCGTTTGACGAAGAAGACAACCATGGAGAGAACCAGCCCTGTCCTGGGATGACTTGGTGCAGACGGATCACGTGGTGGGCACCGCCGCCGAGAGCGACAGTACCCACCACGTGAGTGTTACCGGTTGGTCACGTAACCGATCATCAGATCAGCTGCTCGGAACCTTCCAGTCCCAGAAGCCGTAGAACATGGTCGGCGCCAGGGTGGCCGGGTCGACGTTGGTCACCCGGGTCTTGTTGGAGATGGTCGCCCCCGGGAACTGGAAGACAGTGATCCCGACCGCGTCCTCGTAGAGCAGCTTCTCGATCGCGGTCTGCAGCTCGAGCTGCTTGGCCTCGTCGGAGGTGACGATGAGCTCGTCGAAGAGCTCGTCGACCTTGGGGTTGGAGTAACCGTTGAGGTTGTTGATCCCGCCCGTCGCGTAGATCGCCTGGTCGGCGCTCACGGCGGTGCTGGTCGACTGCCAACCGAAGTAGACGGCGTCGTACTTGCCGTTACCCAGGGAGGCACTCCACTCGGGGTCCTTGCCGTCGATCAGGTTGAACCCGGCCTTCGCGAGAGCGGGCTTGTAGATCTGGAACTCGTTCTCGCGACGGATGTTGCCCTCGGCGTAGAGGACCCGGACGTCGATCGGGGTCTTGACCCCGGCCTTCTTGAGCAGGTCCTGGGACAGCGTCGGGTCGACCTCGGCGTACTCCGCCGAGCCGTTCTGAGCGGCGATCTCGTCATAACCGGGAGTGCCCTCGGTGCGCAGGAACGAGTTGCGGACCTGTGCCTCGGGGTTGACCGGCTTGATCAGCTTGTCCACGACCTCCTGGCGGGGAATGCCGTGCAGGAACGCCTGGCGGACCGCAAGTGCCTTGGCCTTGTCGCCGCCGTAGCTGGCGGGGTCGAAGGGGCCCTTGTTGTTGAAGACCAGGTCGACGTGCTCGTAGGTGCCCTCGACGCCGGACTGGATGTCGGCGTCGGAGATCTTCTCGGCAGCCTTGACCACGTCGGTGGTGACCTGCGGCGAGAACATGTCGATCTCACCGTTCTGCAGGGCCTGGACCTGAGCCATCGGGTCCTCGTTCCAGCGGATCGTGAGCTGGTCGATCGACGCCTTGTGCTCACCCTTGTAGTCCGGGTTCTTCTCCAGCGTCATGTACTGGTTCTCCTTGAAGTCCTTCATCAAGTAGGCACCGTTGGAGAGGTACAGGGACTTGTCAGTCGGCATCGAGGAGTAGTCGAAGCCGGTGTTCCAGAAGGAGGACACCTTGGTCAGGGCGGCGTCGTCCTTGTCGGTGATCGCCTTGACGAGCGCGTCCTTGGCCTCCTGGGGGTCGGCGACACCCAGGGCCTTCTGACCGACCACGTGGGCGGGCATGTAGCCGCCCATGTCGAGCTTCCAGTCGGCGAACGGCTTGGTGTAGACCAGCGTCAGCGACTTGCCCTCGTCGGAGATCTCCGGGGTGTCCTTGACCAGGGCGAGCCCGGGCGAGGAGGTGTCGAAGTAGACCTTGCCCTTGGTGTTCTTGGGCAGGCCGGTCGCGTCGTCGGTCTTGACCTTGTCGGCCGCGATCGTGTTCAGGTTGCCGCTGAAGGCACCCCACGCGAGCAGCAGGTCGGCCGCGTCGACGGGCGTGCCGTCGGACCACTTGGTGTCGTCGGCGACGGTGTACTTCACCGTGAGCGGGTCCTCGCTGACCTGCTCGTAGGTGCCGAAGGAGGTGTTCTCCTTGAGCTCCGCGTCGGCGGTGTAGTACCAGAAGTTGTCGGTCATCAGGTACTTGATGTTGGCGTTCGCGGTCGCGTTGCCGTTCGACGTCTGGTCGTTGTAGGAGTAGAACGGCTGGTTCCAGCCGAGGTTCAGGGACGTCTTCTTGTTGCTGTTGCTGCTGCTTCCCTCATCTGCGCTGGGAGCGCCGCAGGCCGTGCCTACCAGGCTCAGCGCGGCGACGACCGCGCCTACGGCGAGCATTCGCTTGCTTCTCACGTATTTTCCTCCTCGGTGCGGTCCGGCTCACAACGCGGACCGGCAGTCACCAGTCAGGGACCCGACTGAACTAGGCGACCCTAGACACATCGCGGGGGCGGGGTCAGCCCCCAACGCGGTAACAACACGTGATTGTTACCAAGGCGCGACTATTGGTCCCGATGCGCGGCTTCGGACCCCTCCGCAGCGGTCCCTGCCACCGGTGCGGTCGGGGGCTTGGCGTCGACCCCGGCCTCCTTGCGCTGCTCCGCCGAGATCGGTGCCGGCGCTGCCGTCAGCGGGTCGAAGCCGCCGCCGCTCTTGGGGAAGGCGATCACGTCGCGGATCGAGTCGGTGCCGCTGAGCAGGGCACAGATGCGGTCCCAGCCGAAGGCGATGCCGCCGTGCGGCGGGGCGCCGAAGGCGAAGGCGTCAAGCAGGAACCCGAACTTCTCCTGCGCGGCCGACTCGTCGATGCCCATCAGCGCGAAGACCCGCTTCTGCACGTCGCTGCGGTGGATCCGGATCGACCCACCACCGATCTCGTTGCCGTTGCAGACGATGTCGTAGGCCCAGGCCAGCGCGTTGCCGGGGTCCTGGTCGAAGCTGTCGAGGTCCTTGGGGCTGGTGAAGGCGTGGTGCACCGCGGTCCACTGCCCGCCGCCCACGGCGACGTCACCGGCGGCGGTGGCGTCGGCCGCCGGCTCGAACAGCGGCGCATCCACCACCCACAGGAAGCTCCAGGCGTCCTCGTCGATCAGTCCTCCGCGTCGGCCGATCTCGAGCCGAGCGGCACCGAGAAGGGCTCGGCTGGACTTGGTCGCCCCGGCTGCGAAGAAGATGCAGTCACCGGGCTCGGCGCCGACATGGGCGGCAACGTCCGCCTTCTCCTGCTCGCTGATGTTCTTCGCGACCGGACCGGTGAGCTCGCCGTCCTCCTTGACCAGCAGGTAGGCCAGCCCGCGGGCGCCTCGCTGCTTGGCCCACTCCTGCCAGGCGTCGAGCTGCTTGCGCGGCTGGCCGGCCCCGCCGGGCATCACGACGGCACCGACGTACTCGGCCTGGAAGACCCGGAACGGAGTCTCGGCGAAGAACTCGGTGCACTCCACGAGCTCCTGGCCCATCCGCAGGTCGGGCTTGTCGGTGCCGAAGCGCCGCATCGACTCGGCGTACGTCAGCCGCGGCAGCGGGGTGGGTACGTCGTACCCGATCAGTGCCCAGAGCGCCGTGAGGATCTCCTCGCTCAGGGCGAGCACGTCGTCTTGCTCCACGAAGCTCATCTCGACGTCGAGCTGGGTGAACTCCGGCTGCCTGTCGGCGCGGAAGTCCTCGTCGCGGTAGCAGCGCGCGATCTGGTAGTAGCGCTCCATCCCGGCGACCATCAACAGCTGCTTGAACAGCTGCGGGCTCTGCGGCAGGGCGTACCAGCTGCCGGGCTGGAGCCGCGCCGGCACCAGGAAGTCACGGGCGCCCTCGGGTGTCGACCGGGTCAGCGTGGGGGTCTCCACCTCGACGAAGTCGTGGCGGTCGAGGACGTCACGGGCCGCCTTGTTGACCTTGCTGCGCAGGCGCAGGGCCGCGTTGGGCCCGCTGCGACGCAGGTCGAGGTAGCGGTGGCGCAGTCGTGCCTCCTCGCCGACGTCGACGTGGTCGTCGATGGGGAACGGCAGCGGCGCGGCCTCGCTGAGCACCTCGACGTCGGTGGCGATCACCTCGACCTCGCCGGTGGGCAGGTTGGGGTTCTGGTTGCCCTCGGGACGGACCGAGACGGTGCCGGTGACCTTCAGGCAGTACTCGCTGCGCAGGTTGTGCGCCACCGACTCGTCGCGGATCACCACCTGGACCACGCCGCTGGCCTCACGCAGGTCGATGAAGGCCACGCCGCCGTGGTCGCGCCGGCGAGCAACCCACCCGGTGAGGGTGACCTCGGTGTCGACGTGCTCTGGGCGAAGGCTGCCGGCGTCGTGCGTGCGGATCACTGCTGCTCCTGTTGGTTGCGTCGGACGCGCGGTCGAAGGTCGTCGACCGGCGGCGTCCACGTCGTGGGGTCCACAGCGGACTGGTCGCCGCTGCGGATGTCCTTGATCTCGGGGTCTGCCCCGTCGGCACCCGGGAAGAGCACGAAGGGGATCCCCCTGCGCTCCGCGTGCCGGATCTGCTTGC
>CAVZPT010000008.1:0-17868 GCA_963777195.1 uncultured Actinomycetota bacterium
GGTCAAGGACTTCGTCGCGGCCATCAAGGAGCGGGCCCGCGGCGCCGAGGTCAGCGGGGCGCTGAACCCCGCCCAGCAGGTCATCAAGATCGTCAACGAGGAGCTCGTCGGCATCCTCGGCGGCGAGACCCGGCGTTTGCGGTTCGCGAAGAACCCGCCCACCGTGATCATGCTCGCGGGCCTCCAGGGCGCCGGCAAGACCACGCTGGCCGCCAAGCTCGCGCTGTGGCTCAAGGACCAGGGCAAGAGCCCGATGCTGGTCGCCGCGGACCTGCAGCGCCCCAACGCCGTCAAGCAGCTCCAGGTCAACGGCGAGCGCGCCGGCGTCACGGTCTACGCCCCGCAGCCCGGCAACGGCGTCGGGGACCCGGTCGCCGTGGCCCGCGGCGGGGTCGAGGAGGCGCGCCGGACGCTGCACGACGTGGTCATCGTCGACACCGCCGGCCGCCTGGGCATCGACGCCGAGCTGATGCGGCAGGCCTCGGACATCCGCGACGCCGTGAAGCCAGACGAGGTGCTCTTCGTCGTCGACGCGATGATCGGCCAGGACGCCGTCAACACCGCCCAGGTCTTCCTCGACGGGGTCGGGTACGACGGCGTCGTACTCACCAAGCTCGACGGCGACGCCCGTGGTGGTGCCGCCCTGTCGATCGCGAAGATGACCGGCAAGCCGGTGATGTACGCCCTGGGCTGGGGAGAAGCTCACCGACTTCGACCTCTTCCACCCCGACCGGATGGCCTCGCGCATCCTCGACATCGGTGACCTGCTCACCTTGATCGAGCAGGCCGGGAAGACCTTCGACGCCGACACGCACCAAGTCGGCGGCGAAGATGCAGGACGGCAACTTCACCCTCGACGACTTCCTCGAGCAGATGCAGCAGATCCGCAAGATGGGCTCGCTGACCAAGATGCTCGGGATGCTGCCCGGCATGGGGCAGTTCCGCGACCAGCTCGAGAACTTCGACGAGCGCGAGATGAACCGGATCCAGGCGATCATCCAGTCGATGACCCCCGCCGAGCGCGAGAACCCCAAGATGATCGACGGCTCCCGCGGGGTCGGATCGCGAAGGGGTCGGGGCGCGCGGTCTCCGATGTCAACCAGCTCGTCGACCGGTTCTTCGAGGCGCGCAAGATGATGCAGCAGATGGCCCTGCTCGAGGCCGACGTCGCCCTGCCGGTGGTCAAGGACTTCGTCGCGGCCATCAAGGAGCGGGCCCGCGGCGCCGAGGTCAGCGGGGCACTGAACCCCGCCCAGCAGGTCATCAAGATCGTCAACGAGGAGCTCGTCGGCATCCTCGGCGGCGAGACCCGGCGTTTGCGGTTCGCGAAGAACCCGCCCACCGTGATCATGCTCGCGGGCCTCCAGGGCGCCGGCAAGACCACGCTCGCCGCCAAGCTGGCGCTGTGGCTCAAGGACCAGGGCAAGAGCCCGATGCTGGTCGCCGCGGACCTGCAGCGCCCCAACGCCGTCAAGCAGCTCCAGGTCAACGGCGAGCGCGCCGGCGTCACGGTCTACGCCCCGCAGCCCGGCAACGGCGTCGGGGACCCGGTCGCCGTGGCCCGCGGCGGGGTCGAGGAGGCGCGCCGGACGCTGCACGACGTCGTCATCGTCGACACCGCCGGCCGCCTGGGCATCGACGCCGAGCTGATGCGGCAGGCCTCGGACATCCGCGACGCCGTGAACCCCGACGAGGTGCTCTTCGTCGTCGACGCGATGATCGGCCAGGACGCCGTCAACACCGCCCAGGCCTTCCTCGACGGGGTCGGGTACGACGGCGTCGTACTCACCAAGCTCGACGGCGACGCCCGTGGTGGTGCCGCCCTGTCGATCGCGAAGATGACCGGCAAGCCGGTGATGTTCGCCTCGGCTGGTGAGAAGCTCACCGACTTCGACCTCTTCCACCCCGACCGGATGGCCTCGCGCATCCTCGACATGGGTGACCTGCTCACCTTGATCGAGCAGGCCGAGAAGACCTTCGACGCCGACACCGCAGCCAAGTCGGCGGCGAAGATGCAGGACGGCAACTTCACCCTCGACGACTTCCTCGAGCAGATGCAGCAGATCCGCAAGATGGGCTCGCTGACCAAGATGCTCGGGATGCTGCCCGGCATGGGCCAGTTCCGCGACCAGCTCGAGAACTTCGACGAGCGCGAGATCGACCGGATCCAGGCGATCATCCAGTCGATGACCCCCGCCGAGCGCGAGAACCCCAAGATGATCGACGGCTCCCGTCGGGCTCGGATCGCGAAGGGGTCGGGGCGCGCGGTCTCCGATGTCAACCAGCTCGTCGACCGGTTCTTCGAGGCGCGCAAGATGATGCAGCAGATGGCCCGCGGCGGCGCACCGGGTCTTCCCGGGATGCCGGGCATGGGCCTGGGCAAGAAGGCCAAGGGGCGTCAGGCCGCACAGCCGAAGAAGGGCAAGGGCAAGCGCGTCTCCGGCAACCCCGCGAAGCGCGCGCAGCTCGACTCGGCCGAGAAGCCGGCCGCCGCCGCGTCGGGCAGTGCGCTCGGCCTCGGCGAGCAGGGCCTGCCCGACGACTTCGACCCCAGCCAGCTGCCGGACCTGTCCAAGTACCTGAAGTAGGGCCTGCCTCGCGGGGCGGTGGGACGTCATACGAACTGGTCGTTCTCGCAGCCAGTTCGTATGACCTCCCAAGGCCGGCCCCGCGGACGTCATACGTCATGGCTGCTCGGACGACCAGTTCGTATGACGTCCGGGTGGGCCGACAAGCGATAGCGTCGGCCGCATGGCTGCACAGCGATTTCGGGGCCCGGTCCTTCCTGACGGCGAGACGCGCGACCTCTACGTCGTCGACGGGCTGGTCACCTACGAGCCGCACGCGGGAGCCGAGACGGTCAGCGAGGGCTGGATCGTCCCTGGACTCGTCGACGCGCACTGCCACCTCGGGCTCGACGACGAGGGCGCGACCAGCGACGCGGCCACCGAGCAGCAGGCCATCGACGACCGCGACGGCGGGGCACTGCTGATCCGTGACTGCGGCTCCGCGGCGGACACCTCCTGGATCCACGACCGCATGGACCTGCCGCGCCTGATCCGCGCCGGACGCCACATCGCGCGCACCCGTCGCTACATCCGCAACTACGCCCACGAGGTGGAGCCGGAGGAGCTCGCGGCGTACGTCGCCCAGGAGGCGCAGCGCGGCGACGGGTGGGTCAAGCTCGTCGGCGACTGGATCTCGCGCGACACCGGCGACCTGGCCCCCTCCTTCCCGCCGGAGGCCTTCGCGGACGCGATCCGCGTCGCACACGAGCACGGCGCCCGGGTGACCGCGCACTGCTTCGGTGGTGAGGTGCTGCCCGGTCTGATCGATGCCGGGATCGACTGCATCGAGCACGGCACCGGGCTGACCCCCGACCTGGTCGAGAGCATGGTCGCGAGGTCGGTGGCCCTGGTGCCGACCGTGATGCAGCTGGAGAAGTTCCCGCAGTACGCCGAGGCGGGTGCGGCGAAGTTCCCCGACTACGCCACGACGATGACCGACCTGCACCGCCGTCGGCGCGACACGATCATGGCCGCCCACGAGGCCGGCGTCGCGATCTACGCGGGCTCCGACGGCGGTGGCCTCTCGCGGCACGGCAACCTCTCCGGCGAGGTGCAGGCCCTGCGTGGGCTGGGCCTCAGCGCCGAGCAGGCCCTGGGGGCGGCCTCCTGGCGAGCCCGGGAGTGGCTCGGACTCGACGGAATCCTGGCCGAGGGCACGACGGCGGACTTCGTGGTCTACCCCCGCAACCCGCTGGATGACCTCAGCGTGCTCGAGAAGCCCGAACGGATCGTGCTGCGTGGTGTCGTCGTCGGCTGAGCCCGTCGCCTCCTCCGACCACGTCGTGATCGCGTTGCGATCTGCCGGCTGCGTGTTCGCCGAGCAGGAGGCCGCGCTGCTGCTGCGCGAGGCCCGCGATGCGACGGAGCTGGATGCCTGGCTGGCGCGTCGCTGCGGGGGAGAGCCGCTGGAGCACGTGCTCGGCTGGGCCGACTTCGCCGGGCTCCGGATCGCCGTCGCACCGGGCGTCTTCGTGCCACGACGCCGCACCGAGCTGCTGGCGCGGCTCGCGGTCGAGGCGGCCCGTGGGGTGCTCGCGCCGGTGGCGGTGGACCTGTGCTGCGGGTCCGGGGCCGTGGGCCGGGCGATGGTCGACTCGCTGCCCGACCTGGAGGTGCACGCCGCCGACCTGGACCCGGTCGCGGTGGCCTGTGCCCGGCGCAACCTGGCCCTGGTGCACGAGGGCGATCTCTTCGCTGCGCTGCCGCAGACCCTGCGCGGGCGGGTCGACGTACTCGCCGTCAACGCGCCCTACGTGCCCACCGCCGAGATCGCCCGGATGCCCCCCGAGGCGCGATTGCACGAGCCCCGACTCGCGCTCGACGGTGGCTCCGACGGCGTCGATGTGCACCGGCGGGTGGCCGCGGCTGCTCCGCAGTGGCTCGCGCCCGGCGGGGTGCTGCTGATCGAGACCAGTCGCGCACAGGCCGGGGCGACCGCGCACGAGTGCCTCGGCGCGGAGCTGGAGACGAGCGTGATCCGTGACGAGGACGTCGACGGGACCGTCGTACGTGCGATTTCAGCCCCGCGGCGGTCGTCTGGCACAATGGCACGCTGAGTCGTACGCCGTCCGGACCCTCTCATCCGGCCTGCGCACGCCCGCGGGCTCCGACCGCATCCGGCCCCACCGGATCGCGCACGAGCCAACCACTACACACTCTCAAGGAGACACCACAGACGTGGCCGTCAAGATTCGCCTGAAGCGCATGGGCAAGATCCGCCAGCCCCACTACCGCGTGGTCGTCGTCGACGCCCGCAAGAAGCGGGATGGCAGGGTCATCGAGGAGATCGGCAAGTACCACCCCAAGCAGGAGCCCTCGTTCATCGAGGTCGTCTCCGACCGGGCGCAGTACTGGCTCGGCGTCGGCGCCCAGCCCTCCGAGGCCGTTGCCGCCCTGCTCAAGATCACCGGTGACTGGCAGAAGTTCAAGGGCCTCCCGGGCACCGAGGGCACCCTGCGTGTCGCGGAGCCCAAGCGGGACAAGCAGGAGATCTTCAACGAGGCACTCAAGGACGCTGCCAACGAGCCCAAGGGCCAGGCCGTGACCAAGAAGGCCGCCGCGAAGAAGGCCGACAAGCCGGAGAAGGCGGAGGCTGCTCCCGAGGCACCGGCTGAGGCTCCCGCCGCGGAGGCTGCTCCCGAGGCACCGGCTGAGGCTCCTGCCGCGGAGGCTGCTCCCGAGGCACCGGCTGAGGCTCCCGCCGCGGAGGCTGCTCCCGAGGCAGCCGCCGAGAAGTCCGAGGCCTGAGCCCCGTGCTCGCCGACGCGCTGGAGCACCTGGTCCGAGGGATCGTCGAGCACCCGGACGACGTCTCGGTCCGCGACAAGCAGATGCGTCGCGGCTCGATCCTCGAGGTCCGCGTGCACCCCTCCGACCTCGGCAAGGTCATCGGTCGTGGCGGTCGTACCGCGAGCGCCTTCCGCACCGTGGTGAGCTCGCTGGCCGGCCGTGGCGGCGCGCGCATCGACTTCGTCGACGTCGACCGCGGGCGCTAGTCGGCGCGGCTGGTTCGTCCAGCTGCAGCGGCTGGTTTCCCAGGTTAAGAACCCATCCTGCCTCTTCACACACCGTGCACGGTGTGTGAAGAGGCAGTTTGGGTTCTTAACCTGGGAAACCGCCCCCCGGAAAACCCACCCCCAAACCAAACCCACAAGCTGACCCAGCAAGGAGTGCGCGTGGAGCAGGAGTACGTCGTGGTCGGCCGGATCGGGCGCGCCCACGGTCTCAAGGGTGAGGTGCTGGTCGAGCCGCGCACCGACGAGCCGGAGCGCCGGTTCGCTGCCGGGGCGCGCCTGCGGACACCGTCCGGCACGCTCACGGTGGCCTCCTCGCGCAACCACTCCGGACGCCTGGTGGTCCGCTTCGTCGAGGTCGAGGACCGCAACGCCGCCGAGGCGGTCCGCGGCACCGAGCTGTCCTGTGCGGTGAGCCCCGACGAGCGCCCCGAGGACCCCGAGGAGTTCTACGACCACCAGCTGGTCGGGCTGCGCGTGGAGACCGTGCAGGGTGAGGTCGTCGGCGACCTGCTCCGGGTGGAGCACGGCGCGGCGCAGGACCTCCTCGTGATCGGTACGCCGCAGCGCGAGGTGCTCTTTCCGTTCGTGAGCGCGCTGGTGCCCACCGTCGACCTCGACCGTGGCCTGATCGTGATCGACGACCGGCCCGGCATCTTGCAGACCGAGCTCTGAGCCGGGCCATGCGCATCGACGTCGTCACGATCTTCCCCGACTATCTGGCCCCGCTGGGACTGTCCCTCCCGGGAAAGGCCCAGGGCGCCGGGCTGCTCGAGGTGCACGTGCACGACCTGCGCGAGTTCACCCACGACCGGCACCGCACCGTCGACGACACGCCCTACGGCGGTGGCGCCGGGATGGTGATGAAGCCGGAGCCGTGGGGCGAGGCGCTCGACCGGGTGGCGCCCGACGGGGCCACCCTGGTCGTGCCCACACCCTCCGGCGAGCCGTTCACGCAGCGCATCGCCGCCGACCTCGCGACCCGCGACCACCTCGTCTTCGCCTGCGGCCGCTATGAGGGCATCGACCAGCGGGTGGTGGACCACGCCGGCTCGAGGCTCGAGGTGCGCGAGCTCTCCATCGGCGACTACGTGCTCAACGGGGGCGAGGTCGCGGCACTCGCGATCACCGAGGCCGTCGTACGCCTGCTGCCGGGGTTCATGGGCAACGCCGAGTCCCTGGCCGAGGAGTCGTACGCCGACGGGCTGCTGGAGTACCCCGTCTTCACCAAGCCTGCCTCCTGGCGCGGCCTCGAGGTCCCCGACGTCCTGCTCTCCGGCGACCACGCGCGGATCGCGCGCTGGCGCCACGCCGAGTCCGTACGGCGGACCGCCGACCGCCGACCCGACCTGGCCCACCGTGCGAGCGCCGTCGAGGTCGCGGGGCTCGCCGGCCAGGTCCGGCTGGCCGTGCCCTCCGACGCGGCCGAGCTGCTCACCCTCCAGCGCGCCTGCTGGGTGCAGGAGGCGCAGGCCAACCCGGGAGTGCACATCCACGCCCTCCACGAGGACCTGGCCGAGGTGCAGGCGTGGATGCAGGAGTGGACCACCCTGGTGCTGCGCGTCGACCACCGGCTGGTCGGGGCGGCTCGGGGCCGGCGGCACGACGACACCTGGGACATCGGCCGGATCATGGTGGCACCGGACCTCCAGGGGCGCGGCCTCGGGCAGGTCCTGCTGACGGCGATCGAGCGGGCCGCGCCCCCCGGCGTCACCGAGCTCGAGCTGTTCACCGGTGCGGGGAGCAGGCGCAACATCGCGATCTACAAGTCGGCCGGCTACCGGTTCCTGCCGGACCCCGGCGCAGAGCCCGGGACGGTCCGGCTCGGCAAGCCCCGACGCTGATTTCGTGGTCGGGCACCCGCTGTGGCAAAATCGCTCCTTGGCTCAGCGAGCCACGACAGCCGCCCGACCTCGTGCCGGGCGGTGTCCACGGTCCACCTGCCACAGGGGGGCGACCGTACGGCACCACCGCTGACCACCTTCGATCCAGCAACCCTGATCCGTGGATGACCTGTGGCAGTCACGAGGAGCACACCATGTCGAACGTCATCGACGACCTGTCCGGCGCCATCAAGCGCGACGACGTCCCCGACTTCCGGGCCGGCGACACCATCAAGGTCCACGTGAAGGTCGTCGAGGGGAACCGCTCGCGGGTCCAGGTCTTCCAGGGCGTCGTGATCCGGGTCCAGGGCTCGGGCATCGGCCGCACCTTCACCGTCCGCAAGGTCTCCTTCGGGGTCGGCGTCGAGCGCACCTTCCCACTGCACTCCCCGATCTTCGAGTCGATCGAGATCGTCACCCGTGGTGACGTGCGCCGGGCCAAGCTGTACTACCTGCGCAACCTGCGCGGCAAGGCGGCCAAGATCAAGGAGCGCCGCGAGGGCTGATCCGGCCCTCGTCCAGGGTCCGGTTAGGCTCGCGAAGTGACCAACGTGGACGACGCTGTGCAGGCCCAGGGGGACTCCGGCGACCGTCCGGCCACGGCGCGCAAGAAGCCGATGCCCCTGTGGCAGGAGACGTTCCTGCTGCTGGGGCTCGCCCTGGTGCTGGCCCTGGTGATCAAGAGCCTGTTCGTCCAGGCCTTCTACATCCCCTCGCCCTCGATGGAGCCGCAGTTCATCAAGGACGACCGGATCCTGGTCCAGAAGGTCTCCTACTGGGGCGGGTCCCCGAGCCGCGGCGACATCGTGGTCTTCAAGGACCCCGGCGGCTGGCTCGACGCCGGTGAGGCCACCACCGCCCACTCGCCGCTGACCCGCCTGCTCGAGAAGGTCGGGCTCTACCCGACCGGCGGACACCTCGTGAAGCGGGTGATCGGCATCGGCGGCGACCGGGTCGTGTGCTGTGACAAGGCCGGGCGGCTGACCGTCAACGGCAAGGCGCTCGACGAGCGTTCCTACCTGCCCAAGGGCACCGAGGCGTCGCTGATCAAGTTCGACAAGGTGGTCCCCCAGGGCCACCTGTGGATGATGGGTGACAACCGCGGCTTCTCCTACGACTCGCGCGGGCACATGGGCGGGCCGGGCGGCGGGTTCGTCGACGAGGACCTGGTGGTGGGCAAGGTGTTCTGGCTGATCTGGCCCTGGGACCGGGCTGACGTGATCACCCGTCCCGCCACCTTCGAAGGCATCCCTGACGCGAGGTGAGCACCCGGTGAGCGACCTGCCACGTGGTTCGACCGTACGCCGCGACGCCGGCCTCTACGGCTACGAGCGCGCGCTGCGCCGGGCCGGCCTGGCACCGGTCGCCGGTGTCGACGAGGCCGGCCGGGGAGCCTGCGCCGGCCCCCTGGTCGCGGCCGCGGTGATCCTGCCGGAGGGCCGCACCGGTCTGGTGCCCGAGCTGGCCGACTCCAAGCTGCTCACCGCGAAGGCCCGCGAGCGCTGCTACGCCCAGGTCGTGCGCCGGGCGCTGGCCTGGTCGGTGGTCGTGGTGGAGCCGGGGGAGTGCGACCGGCTCGGCATGCACGTGGCCAACGTGGAGGCGCTGCGCCGTTCGCTGGCCAGGCTGGGCCAGCGCCCGGCGTACGTCCTGACCGACGGGTTCCCCGTCGACGGCCTCGGCGTGCCCGGCCTGGCGATGTGGAAGGGCGACCGGGTCGCGGCCTGCATCTCGGCCGCCTCGGTGATCGCCAAGGTCACCCGTGACCGGATCATGTGCCAGCTGCACGAGCAGTACCCCGTCTACGACTTCGCCACCCACAAGGGCTACATCACCACCGAGCACGCCGCCGCGCTCGACGAGCACGGTCCGAGCGAGGTGCACCGGATGAGGTTCGTCAACGTCCGGCGTGCCGCGGGGGTCATCGACCCCGAACCCCTCAGTCTTGAACCCCAGCTCGAGCTGTTCGCCGCGGAGTCGGCGTCCGCGCCCCACCTGCAGGAGGTAACGCCATGAGCACCGAGGATCTCGAGAAGTACGAGACCGAGATGGAGCTCAACCTCTACCGGGAGTACCGCGACGTCGTCGGCATCTTCAAGTACGTCGTGGAGACCGACCGCCGCTTCTACCTGTGCAACCAGGTCGACGTGAAGGCTCGGACGGAGGCAGGCGACGTGTTCTTCGAGGTGACCCTGACCGACGCGTGGGTCTGGGACATGTACCGCCCCGCTCGTCGGCTGGCCAAGAACGTCAAGGTGCTGACCTTCAAGGACGTCAACGTCGAGGAGCTCGCGCACGCCGACATCGAGCCGCCCAAGGAGTGAATCCCGGGGCACTGCTCTAGTCCGGTTCACCCCATCCTGGTGAAAAATCCGCATTGGCGGTCAATTCGGACGTAACATCCCTCCATCAGGGATCCCCCTCAGGGGAGACCGGGAGGGTTTGATCGTGTTCGCGTTGGGGAGACGCGACGAGTGGGCCACGCGCGCTGGGGGGTCAGCGGCCGGCGGGCTCCTCGTCCCTAAGCTGCTGCGCCCGCTCGCGCTCCGGCTGTCCGGCCGCGGTGAGCGCGGTGCGGTGGCGGTCGAGGCCGCGCTGGTGCTGAGCTTCTTCATGGTCCCCTTCATGCTGGGGCTCTTCCAGTACGGCAACTACTTCTGGCAGGCGCAGCGGGTGCAGACCTACGCACCCAGGTTTCCCACCGGGACGATCACCGGGTCGCTGAGCTGCTCCGAGCTGCTCGCCCAGGTCAAGACCACGGTCGCCTCGCTGGGCGACGACCTCGGCGCCATGACACCGATCCCCACCAGTGCGATCACGGTCGTGGCCGAGGCGCTGCCCACGGTCGGAGTCGTGATCAACGTGAGCGTGCAGGTGCCGATCCTCTCCGGCCTGGGCAGCCTGGTGCCGCTGCCCGGGACCGGCGCGGTGACCAGCGAGTTCAGCCAGCGCCTCGACGACGTCGTCTTGACCAGCGGATCGGTGTGCCGATGACCCGGCCGATGCGCCGTCGCGCTCGCGACGAGCATGGTGCGGTGACGGTGATCGTGGCGATCGCGACCTCGGCCTTCCTGATCGCCATCGCCTCCCTGACCGTGGACCTCGGCAACACCTGGTCGCGCCGCGGACAACTGCAGATCCAGGCCGACTACGCCGCCCTCTTCGCCGCGAACTCCCTGCCCGCGACCACGGCTGCGGCGAGGACGAACGTGGCCAAGGCTGCGGCCTACTACATCGCCTGCCACACGGTGCCCGGCCAGCGTGAGCTCGACAGCACGATCCCCGTCTGCCCCAGCAGCGCCACCTCCAGCTCGCTGGACACCTACGCCGGCAAGCTGATCACCACCGGGGCGGTCACCTTCCCCGACACCAACGAGGTCTCGGTGACCACCCCCGCAGCGCGGATCAACTTCGGCTTCGCCCCCGCGGGAGTCGACTCACAGGGACGGCGTCGTACGGGCAGCGTGCAGGTGAAGACCGCCAACGCGCGGATCGGCTCGCCGGGCGTCATCGAGCCGATGGGCCTCTCGCTGGACTGCCTGCTCAACGGCGGCGCCAATGTGCTCAACGGGGCCGGGCTGCCGTTCGGCTACATCGCCTCCCCGCACGTCGCCAACGGACCCGAGCGCACCGACTGGCCCGGCACCTCCGAGCAGCCGACCAGCAACCAGCTCAAGACCGACGGGGTGACGCCGTCGAGCACGACGGTGAGCAGCCTCCAGCTGACCGTGACCGTGCAGGGCAGCGGCAACGACTGGCCCTCGGTGGTCAGCGGGGCCTCCAAGAAGGTGTGGGTCTCCTTCGCCCTCGGTGAAGGGACCAGCCGCACGCTGGTGACCACCGGCCCGGTGCTCGGCACCGTGGCCGCAGCCACGGGCAGCGTGACCGTCGCGATCCCGCCGGAGGTGAAGAACACCCCGGGTGCCTGGGCGGTCAAGGTCGCCACCGGCCCGCTCGTGGGACAGCCCAACCTGTGGTCGCAGGGCGAGGCCACCTTCACCATCGAGCCCGGGATCGACCTGTCGGGCGCCCTGGCCTGCGGTCGCCTGCTGAAGTCGCCGCGCGCCCAGCAGGAGGGGACCGGCGGCAACTTCCGGATCAACCTCGAGGAGGGCCTCGACCACCCGGTGACCTCCCACCCGAGCCTGCTCTCGATCAGCCCGCCCAGCAACGAGCAGGGGCTGCTGAACACGCTGAGCAGCCTCACCCGCTGCAACAACAGCGGGCAGGACGTCAAGGACATCAACGGCAACCTGCAAAACGGCGCGGTGCCGAACTGCATGGTGATGCTGATGAGCGGTGACATCAACGACGATTTCACCAACGGGCTGATCGGGCCCACGGGTCGGATGACCTGCACCTCCGCGAGGCCGTGCACCAAGTCGTTCCCGCTCGGCGGGCAGCAGGTCAACGACGACACCTTCGATGACTTCGTCGTACGCCGCAACCTGCTCACCTCGTCGACCTTCTTCAACGCCTCGACCTACCTGACCCCCGGCATCCCGGCCGTCACTCCCGACTCCGCGCTCAGCCCGCAGATCTACAACTCGCACCGGTTCATGTGGGTGCCGGTGCTCTCGACGCCGCAGCACGGCAACAGCGCTGCCGGCTCCTACCCGATCCTGACCTTCCGTCCGATCTTCATCACCCAGTCCTCGGGCCTCTCCAACATCGCGCTGCCACCGCTGGTCACGAACTCGGTCGCCGTGATCGACAGCGCGATGCGGGCCCTGCTGCAGGGCGGCACCGACCAGCACGGGCTGGTGATGAAGGGCGGCGAGGTCGCAGCGGCACGGTTCATGACCGTGGAGCCCTCCGCGCTGCCCGCCGTGCCGACGAACTACGACGGGCCGGTCTCGGACTACTTCGGTGTCGGACCCAAGCTCGTGAGGCTGGTCAAGTGAGCACCTGGCGGCGCCGACGGCGCGGCGAGCGCGGCGCCAGCGCCCTGGAGTTCGGCCTGGTCGCGCCGGTGGTCTTCCTGCTGCTCTTCGGGACGCTGCAGTACGGCTACCTCTACTGGTCGCTGCAGACCGCCTCGGCCTCGGCTCGGGAGGCCGCCCGGCTGATGGCCGTGAACACCCAGTGGTCGTGCGCCCAGAACTGGGCGGTCGCCCGGGCGCGCGACGCCGCGGCCGGTGGGACGCCGACCGTGACGATCAACCGCAGCACCGCCACCCCGATCCCGATCAGGACGCTGGTCACCGTCACCGTGCAGATGCCGACGCTGGACCTGCACCTGTTCCCGATGCCCAACGGCGGCATCGTCACCCAGAGCGCGACCGCCCGGGTGGAGAACCGGCCGGCGGCGTTCCTGCCGTGCCCGGCTCGCTACATCCCCTGAGCCGCATCCCCTCAGGCACGGCCCGCTGGCGCCCACAGGCCGCAGGCGGAGGCGCTCGGTCCACAGGCCGGGGCCGTTCGTGCGCGGTCCGGGGCCCGGTCCGGTGTGCTTCGCGCCATGAGCAGCGGAGCACGGAACAAGACAGTGGGCGGGTACGGCGAACGGGTGGCCGCCCAGCACCTCGTGGACTCGGGGATGGTCGTGGTGGACCGCAACTGGCGCTGCGACGCCGGCGAGATCGACCTCGTCCTGCGCGACGGCAGCGATCTGGTGGTCTGCGAGGTCAAGACGCGCAGCAGCGTCCACTTCGGGCACCCACTGGAGGCCGTCACCCCGGTGAAGGCCGCTCGGCTGCGCCGGCTGGCGGCGCGCTGGCTCGAGGCCCACGACGTCCATCCGCACGGCGTGCGCATCGACCTGGTCGGCGTACTCCTGCGCGAGCGAGGTGCCGCGCAGGTGGAGCACCTCAAGGGCGTGGGCTGATGGTCGCCATGACCAGGACGGTCTCCTTGCAGGGCGCCGTCGGTCACGTCGTCGACGTCCAGGTCGACCTCTCCCACGGGCTGATCGCGACGGCCTTGGTGGGCCGCCCGGACGCCTCGATCAACGAGGCGCGCGATCGGTGCCGCGCGGCCGTGACCAACAGCGGGTTCGAGTGGCCCAACACCCGGCGGGTCACGATCCTGCTCTCGCCCGCCGACCTGCCCAAGCGGGGTCCGCATTTCGACCTGGCGATCGCGGTGGGCGTGCTGGCGGCCTCCGACAAGGCGGTGCCCCGCGACCGGCTCGCGGCCTCGGTGATGATCGGGGAGCTCACCCTGGACGGGCGGGTGCGCTGCGTTCCGGGTGTGCTGCCGATGACCATGTCCGCGACGGCCCGCGGCCTGACCACGGTCTTCGTGCCCGAGCCGCAGGCGGCCGAGGCAGCGATGGTGCCGGGGGTGCGGGTCTTCGGCGTCCGATCGCTCGCGCAGGTGATGGCGGTGCTCACCGACGCCGAGATCATCCCCGATGCACCAGAGGTCGAGCCGCCGTCCGGCTCGCCGCTGCTGACCTGGCGCGGTGAGGAGCGGCTCGACGACCTCGACATGTCCGACGTGCTCGGCATGGCCGACGCCCGATACTCCCTCGAGGTGGCGGCCGCAGGCGGACACCACCTGATGTTGAGCGGCCCCAAGGGCTCGGGGAAGACCACCCTGGCCGAGCGCATCCCCGGCCTCCTGCCCGACCTCGACCCCGAGGAGTCGCTCGAGCTGACGGCCGTGCACTCGCTGGCCGGGGTGCTGCCGGCCGGCACCCCGCGACTGGCGCGCCCGCCGTTCCGGGCCCCGCACCACTCGGCCTCCCGGGCGGGCATCCTCGGTGGCGGGTCGGGACGGGTGCGGCCCGGTGAGGTGAGCAAGGCCCACCTGGGCGTGCTGTTCCTCGACGAGTTCCCGCTCTTCCCCGCCGATGTCGTCGAGGCCCTGCGCGAGCCGCTCGAGGCCGGCGAGATCTCGATCTCGCGCGGTGAGGAGGACGCGCTCTACCCGGCGCGCGCGATGTTCGTCTTCGCCTGCAACCCCTGTCCGTGCGGGCTCTACCACCCCTACTCCCGCGACCATGAGTGCACCTGCTCGGAGACGAGGCGACGTGACTACCGCCGCAAGATCTCGGGGCCGATCGCCGACCGGATCGACATCACGCGCTTCGTCACACCGGTGCGCGGGGACGTGCAGCCGTTGCCCTTCGACCGACCCGAGAGCAGCGCCGCGATCCGCGAGCGGGTCACCGCGGCTCGCGAACGGCAGCGGGCGCGGTTCCAGGGGCTGCCCTGGCGGCTGAACGTGCATGCTCCGGGCCCCTGGCTGCGTGAGCACGGATCGCTCACCGGGGTCGCGGCGGCGCGCCTCGAGCGGGAGGTGCACGACGGGCGGCAGACCAGGCGCGGGGCGGTGCGCGTTCACCGGGTCGCCTGGACGGTGGCCGACCTCGCCGGGGTGGACCGGCCCGGACCCGACGAGCTCGACGTGGCGCTGCGTCTGCGCAACGCCGTACCGCTGGAGCTGCGTAGCCTGCGCCGACACGATGAGCCCGACGTGCTCGAGGAGCCAGCGTGAGCGTCGAGGACAGCGAGCGGCTCGCCCGGGTGGTGCTGGCGCGGATCGGGGAGCCGGGAGACCACCGTCTCACCGACCTGGTCGCCGATCTGGGCGCCGTCACCGTGCTGGAGAGCCTGCGTGAGCAGGCCGGAGACCGACAGCTCGGCGCGGACCTGGCCGGCCGACTCGAGGCGGCGGACCCCGGTCAGGAGCTGGAGAGGGCCGCGGCAGCCGGACTCCGGTTCGTGGTCCCCGGCGACGCCGAGTGGCCGCCCCGGGTCGATGACCTGAGCCGCGCGCCCCACCTGCACGACCGCGGCGGCGTGCCCGTCGGGCTGTGGTGCCGGGGGCCGGCGCGGCTGGACGAGATCTCGGCCGACTCGGTGGCCGTGGTGGGCTCCCGATCGGCGACCACCTACGGTGGCGAGATCGCCTCGGGCGTCAGCGGAGTGCTCGCGGACGCAGGCTGGACGGTGGTCTCCGGTGCTGCCTACGGCATCGACCAGGCGGCCCATCGTGGCGCCTTGGCCCGTCGCGGGCCGACGGTCGCGGTGCTGGCCTGCGGCGCCGACCGGGCCTACCCCGCGGCGCACCGAGCGCTGATCGACTACGTCGCCGACGTCGGGCTCGTGGTCTCCGAGGCCGCGCCCGGGTGTGCCCCCACGCGGATCAGGTTCCTGGCCCGCAACCGGCTGATCGCAGCGCTGGCACGGGGGACCGTGGTGGTGGAGGCCGCGGTGCGCAGCGGAGCGCTGAACACCGCGAGCTGGGCTGCCGGACTGGGTCGTGCCGTGATGGGGGTGCCGGGTCCGGTGACCAGCGAGCCGTCGGCCGGGGTCCACCAGCTGATCCGCGCCCGGGACGCGCTGCTGGTGACCTCGGGTGAGGAGGTGCTCGAGGCGGTCGGGCCGATCGGCACCTTCACCCTCGCCGACCCGCGCGAGCCGGACCGGCCCCGGGACCGGCTCGCCCGGCGCGAGCAGCAGGTCCTCGATGCCGTGCCCGTGGTCCACGCCGCCGAGGCGGGAGCGATCGCCCGCTCGGCCGGGGTGTCGGTCACCGGCACCCGGGAGGCCTTGCTCGCGTTGCACCGCGCCGGGCTGGTCGAGCACTCCCTGGGTCGGTGGCGCCTGACTGCCTCGGCGGGCGGAGACGGCTGAACCACGACCCGGCCCTGTCGCGCCTGCCCGTGCATCGCCGGTGCCCTTCGTACTCTGGGCGGGTGGACCTTCCCGAGGAGCTGGCGACCGCGCTGGCGGCGTACGAGCGGCACCTCGTCGCCGAGCGCGACCTCACTGCGCACTCGGTCCGGGCCTACCTCGGCGATGTGAGGGGACTGCTCGAGCACGCTGCCGCCCTCGGCCACACCGATCTGCGCACCCTGGACCTGCGCACCCTGCGCAGCTGGCTGGCGCGCCAGCAGACCCTCGGCAAGGCGCGCTCGACGCTGGCTCGACGAGCCACAGCCGTGCGGGTGTTCACGGCCTGGGCGCTGCGCACCGGTCGCATGGACACCGACCCCGGCGCCTCCCTGGGCTCGCCTCGACCGCACAAGCCGTTGCCGGTGGCCCTCAGTGCAGCCGAGGCCCGGGCGCTGCTGGAGGCGGTGGCGGTGCGCGCCGACGACGGCACCCCCACCGGGCTTCGCGACGTGGCGATCCTGGAGTTGCTCTATGCGAGCGGGATCCGGGTGGGGGAGCTGTGCGGTCTCGACGTCGACGACGTGGACCGCTCGCGACGGGTGGTGCGGGTCTTCGGCAAGGGCCGCAAGGAGCGCACCGTGCCCTACGGCGTGCCGGCCGACCGGGCGATCGCAGAATGGCTCGACCGGGGGCGGCCGGCGCTGTTCACCCCCGGTGCCGGGGCGGCGCTGTTCCTCGGGGCGCGGGGTGGCCGGATCGACCAACGTGCCGTGCGCTCACTGGTGCATGCCCGGCTCGCCGACGTGCCCGACGCACCCGACATGGGCCCCCACGGGCTGCGGCACACCGCTGCGACCCACCTGCTCGAGGGGGGAGCCGACCTCCGCACCGTCCAGGAGCTGCTGGGGCACGCCTCGCTGGGCACGACGCAGATCTACACCCACGTCACCACGGACCGGCTACGCCAGGCCTACCGGCTGGCGCACCCCCGGGCCTGAACCCGGCAGCGAGCGCAGCCGTGAGCGGGGCCGTGGACCCGGGCGCGAACCGGGCAGCTCCCACCCCCGTGGCCTCCGGGGTGAGCGGCAGCAGCCGCACCGGCCCCGCCCCGACCAGCGTCAGCGGGTCCAGGTAGGTCGTGCCGCGGATCAGGCCCCAGTGCAGGCACGCGGCCGGTGCGCAGTGGCTGTGCCGGCGCTGGAGCGTGCCGATCTCCTCGCCCGCGGAGACGATGCTGCCGACCTCGACGGAGGCCGAGACCGGCTCGTAGGTGGTGCGGGAGCCCCCGTGCTCGACCACGACCACGCCGCGCCCGGCCAGCGGGGCGGCGAACGTGACCACGCCGGGCAGGGAGCTGCGGACCCCCTGACCGGCGTGGCCCAGCAGGTCCACCCCCCGGTGCCCGGCGCCCCACGCCTCGCGTGGCGGGTCGAAGCCCTCGATCACCGCCGGGCGCGGGACCAGGGGCCACTCCCCGTGCCTGGAGGGCGCCGGGACCGGCGTCGATCCGGTCACCATTCCGGTCACCGTTCCGGTCATCGTTCCGGTCATCGTCCCGGGGGACAGCACGGTGGCCAGCAGGCCCAGCAGCAGCGCGGTCACAGAGGTCATGGGCTCCACGGTCCGGGCCGGGCCGGCGTACCGCCAGGGCTCCTGGGGGTGGCTGTGGACCGACCGGCGACCGCGGGACCTGTGGGCCGCAGCGGGCGGGGGCGGCGGACCCGTTTCGACAACCCCGCCGGGCCCCACCTACACTGACCGGAGCAACCCATCTGGGTTGACTTCGCACGCTCGTTTCCGCGGTCGTGCTCCTCGTTCCTGGAGGAGCCCGGCACTC
>CAVZPT010000009.1:0-189353 GCA_963777195.1 uncultured Actinomycetota bacterium
AGGTTCGCGCGCCGTTTCGCCGAGCGCAAGCCGCTGCTGGTCGTGGTCGGCGGCCGGTCGTCCGGCGGCAAGCGCGCGGGTGCCTCGCACACCGCGTCCGCCGCCTCGCCGGCGGTCGGCGTCACGGCGTTGTTCGCCCAGTCCGGCGTGATCGAGTGCGCGGACGCCGAGGAGCTGGCTCGGACCGCGCTGCTGCTCTCCGAGCAGCCGCTGCCCCGAGGTCGGCGCCTCGGCATCGTCTCGAACGCGGGCGGCATGGGCGTCCTGGCCGCCGACGCCGCGGAGGGGGTGGGCCTCGAGGTGCCCGAGCTGTCCGCGGAGTTACAGGCCCGGATCGCCACCCTGGTGCAGGGCACCACGGGCACCGGTAACCCGATCGACGCGGGCGCCGGAGCGCCTCCGGAGGCCATGGCCGGTCTGGTGACCGAGCTGCTCGCGTCGGACGAGGTCGATGCGCTGCTTCTCGTTCCCGTAGCGACCGGGGTCACCGACGGCACGGAGTCGCTGCGCGCGATGATGCGCGCCCGCGCCGCGTACCCGGACGTGCCCGTGGTGATGGTGCCGCTCGGCAGCCTGCGGCCGCCGGAGACGGACAGTGCACCGGTCACGTCCTACCGCACGACCGCGTCCGCGGTACGCGCCATCAGTCGCGTGGTGCGGTACGCCGAGTGGCTGGCCGCTCCGCGCGACGCCGGCACTCTCACCGACGCCGGTGTGCGGCGTACGGTGCAGCGGCGGGCCGCCGACCTGCTCCACGAGGCCGACGCGGACGGCTGGCTGCCGCCCGAGCAGGCCGCCGTGCTGCTGGCCGACTACGGCATCGAGACACTCGGCGAGACCGTCGTCGGTGCGGTGGCGGCCGTGGCGTCCGCGCAGAAGATGGGCTACCCCGTAGCGATGAAGGTCGCCGACCCAGAGGTCGTGCACAAGACCGACCGCGGACTGGTCCGGATCGGGGTCTCCGGCGACCTCCAGGTCGCCTCGGCGGTGGCCGATTTCGCCGCCGAGCTCGGCACCGTGCCGCCGGTCCTGGTGCAGCCGATGGCCAGCGGCGTCGAGGTCGCGCTCGGTGTCGTCCGTGACCCGGCGCTCGGGCCGCTGGTCATGGTGGCCGCGGGTGGCGTCGCGACCGACGTGTGGGAGGACCGGGTGTTCCTGGTGCCGCCGCTCTCGGACGCGGACGCCTCCAGGGCCCTGCGCAGCCTACGCATCTGGCCGTTGCTCGAGGGCTACCGCGGCTCGGTTCCCGCCGATGTCGCAGGTCTGGAGAAGCTGGTCCTGGCGGTGGGTCGCCTCGCCGCCGACGTACGCGAGCTCGCCGAGCTCGACCTCAACCCGGTGCTGGTGGGCCCTGACGGCTGCAGCGTGGTCGACGTCAAGATGCGGCTGGCCGCTCCCGTCGGCCCCGACCCGGCCGCCCCGCGGCAGCTGCGGCCGTTGGTCTGATCGGCGGGCTCTGACGGCGGGCTCTGACCGGCGGGCTCTGACCGGCGGGACTACCGCGGCGATGGGGGCACCAGCTACTTCACCACGCTCAACAGCAGTACGGCGTCCTCGAGCGCGTCGACCGAGTGCCGTTCGGGAGGGATGGGGAGGAAGTCACCGGCGGTGAGAGGCAAGCGGCGTACGCGCTCAGTTCGGATGCAAACCGAGCACCCCACACCTCAGCGTGGACCAACCGAGGGCGTACTGATCGTTCTCGTGGTCGCGCTGCCGAGATGACGACTCATGATGACTGTCCCGTGCGGGCCCAGACGAGGCTCCCGAACGCAACAACAAGGGCAATGTTCACGGGGACTGACAGGACCGCGAGGTTACCGATGTGTCCGACTGGCCAGGCGAGGATCGCTGCTAGCGCAAGCAGACCCTGCCAGCGATGCCCCAAGCGGATCAGGGCCAGGGAGATCAGCGCGAACGACAAGGGAAAGAACAGGCCCAGTGGCTTGATCAGGTTGGCGGCGCCTGGCTGGTCGACGAGCTGGGTGTCTCCGAGGGACATGTGGATCGCCTCGAAGCCGTAAGCGGCATTCCCAACGAGTCCGATGAGGCCGGTGAGCAGCACCCACGCAGCGAGCGTCGAGGTACGGGGTAGCCACGAGGCGATCCGGAGCAGGACGAACCCGTACCCGATAGCGCCGAGGACGTGCAGAGCTCCAGCGATCGGGTCGTCCCAGCCACGCGCTGCGTAGATCGTGTCGGCGGAGAGATAGATGACGGGTGCGACGAGCAGCGCGCCGGTGAGCAGCCGATCGGTGGGTGTGGTCGACGCGATTTCGGGCCCCACGGTGGTCGCGGTCATGGGTGGTCCCCCTTCGTGGCGGTTGCGATGGTGCGGCGTTGGCTACTTTCGGCTGCCAGCCGCCTTCTTCGCCACGGGGAGAACCCTGTAGCCGAGAAGCAGGGAAAACCCTGCCCCTGCCTAGCGCCAGGCGTGCCACGATGACCGCGTGACCCGAACCGACCCCCGGGGACTCAGCGCGCTCGTGCCTCTGCTGCTGCTCAGCCTCGTCGTGGTGGCGGTGTCCTTCGGGCTGTCGCGAGGGTTCTGGCTCTCGAATCTGCACAATGGACTGCTGGCGCTGTCGCTCACGATCGTGGGCGTGTACGTGCTGTTCCAACGTCCCGGGCATCGCGAGGGGCTGCTGTTCATGGCCGCCGGACTTGTCGAGGCGGTCCTGTTCTTGGGTCGCCAGGTCGGTCACGCACCGTCTTGGGAGGGGAGCCGGTGGTGGGGATGGCTGGGCGTGTGGCCGCTGGCACTCGCGCTGGCTCTCACCACCTTTGCGGTGATCTGCTTCCCTGATGGTCGACTGCCGTCTCCTCGCTGGCGTCCGGTCGCGGCAGGGGTCGTGGCGATCACACTCTGCTGCTCCACCCTCTCGGCGATCTGGCCCGTGGAGTATGAGTCGGCCGGTGTGGTCACGACCCACGTGTTCCACGCGGACTCGCCCGACGTCGTCGTCAGTCTGTGGACTGCGGTCGCCCACCCGGCGTACCTCGGTCTGCAGGTCCTCTGGGTGATCGCCCTGGTCGCTCGTTGGCGATCGGCTGACGGCAGCGTACGGCGCCAGCTGGCCTGGCTGGTCGCGGCCGCCGCGTTCTCGGTGGTCGCCCTTGTCGTGGGACTGGCAATCTGGGGAACTCCCGTGCCGGGGCTGATCTCGGCCACGCTCCTGCCGATCACGGCTGGATGGGCGATAGTGCACGGTCAGCATGTCGCTGCGTACGCCGCCCTGACCTGGTTGTCCCGGACCGGACCTGAGCCCGAGGACCTGCCCACCGATATCACCCGGGCGGTGGCACAAGCTCTGGCCGCGACGGGCGCGACGTTGTGGATGGGTCTCCGCCACGATCTCCATGCCGTCGGGGTGTGGCCCGAGACCGGCCGCGACTTCTCGCCAAGGGACTTGGATCTGCCCCACGACTGGCCCGACGAGCAGGTTCGTGCCGTGACGAGGGGCGGGACGGTGGTCGGCGCCCTCAGCTTCAGCCGGTCAGGGACGAACCGTCTCTCGCTTGCCGAGGACAGGCTCTTCGATGACCTGGTCGCCCAGGCAGCCCTCGTGATCGACCACCTCAATCTCAGCGATGTCATCGCACGCCAACGACAGGCCGGCCACCTCGACGGACTCAGCCCGCGCGAACGAGAGGTTCTCCGACTGATGGCACGCGGCCTCTCGAACGCAGCGATCTGCGAAGAGCTCCACCTCAGCATCAAGACCGTGGAACCAGTCGTGAGCACGATCTTCACCAAGCTCGGATTGCATTCGGACGCCACCAGCAACCGTCGCGTCCTGGCCGTCCTTGCATTCGTCCGCACCGCAGCGACCCAGCCTTCGAACCGTGAGCGAGCCCAGGCCTAGAACCAGGGACCCAGCGTCACTCCGGCTCTTGTCGGACGTAGCCGATCCGCTCGATCGAGAGGCGTGCTCTCGCGCATGCCGCCGATAGGAACTCGAGTGCAGGAGTTCTGGCAATAGCAGTACCTCTCCGGTCATGACCTGGGACGCGTTTGTGCCGGTCGACTTCGATCCGGCGACCTCACTCGCGACCCACCAGTTCCACCTCGAACCGCTGGGGCCGCAGCACAACCAAGCCGACCATGCCGCCTGGATGTCGAGCATCGAGCACATCCGCTCCACGCCGGGCTATCCCGACGGCACCTGGCCACCTCCGAGAGGCATGACGCTCAAGGAGAACCTCTCCGACCTCCGCCGTCACGCCGACGACTTCACTCGGGGCGCCGGTTACACCTTCACCGTCCTCGACCCTGGCGACCATCCAACAGCCGTGCCGACGTCGGAACGGTCAGAATCGGCGGAGCGGTTGAAAGAGGCTGAGAGCACCCTTGCGGTGTGTGAGTTCAGATGGGTTAGGACTACGAAGTGAAATCTGGCGCTGACCCGGACCTTCGGCCAGGTCAGTTGTCGTTTCCCGGGTCACTTCTCGCTCCCTGCGTCCAAGATTGCGTCCATCGGGATCTCGGTGATTTCAGGCGGACGGCGCCCACGCCGGCGCACCTCTCGCGGCTGCTAGACCGAATGAAGCGGGCTACCGCTCCTACGATCCGGAGGCCCGCGCGTCGGCGCCGTTGCCGGATGACGTGCCTGAGGTCAGTCGGTCGCCTTGGGGCGGGGTGTTGCGACTGATCGGCGTGCGGATGCGACGTACGCGAGACCCGGGATGGTGAGCTCGTCTGCGCCCTGGTACCGCGAGAGCCCTTCGCGGACCATCTCCCGGATGGCGATCAAGTCTGGGGCAGGCAGGACGGCGAGGCGTTGCTTCAGAGGGCCTGCGAGGTCGATACGCAGCTGCCAGTAGTCCTCGAAGGACGCATCGTGGGTGGGCACGTCGATCGGCTGCACGCTGACTTGTTCGAGCCCGGCTGCGGTCAGTGTTGCCTCGAGGGCGCCGTCGGCACCCAGGGAGAACGGGCCTGGCATTCCGGGAGGAGGCACGGGTGAGCCGGTGTGCAGTTGTACGGCGTCTGCCAGCACCCCGAGCCAGGGGTTGCGATCGCGTGGACCCCACACCGCGATGGCCGCTCGGCCACCTGGCCGCAGCACTCGGGCGATCTCGCGCGCGGCTCGGACCGGGTCGAGTGCGAACATGAGTCCCTCGCGGCACACGACGATGTCGAACGAGTCGTCGGGCATGTCGATCTGCTCCAGGTCGAGGACCCGCGCAGTGACCTGTGCGGTGGCTCCACGGACCTGGGCGCGGCGCGCCGCATGTGCGGACGCGATCGCCACCATCTCCGGGGCCGCGTCGGAGAGGACGACCCGTCCTGCTGGTGTGACCTCGTCGGCGATCGCCAAGCCGAGGCCGCCCGCACCGCAGGCGAGCTCCAGAACCTCGTCGCCGGCAACAGGTGCCACCGCCTCGATCATCAGCCGGGTGACCGCCTCCGCGCGTTGCTCGACATGATCGACATGCTCACCCCAGGACTCCGCGACCGAGCCCCACATCTGGTGCACGCGGTGCCGGATCTGCTCACCGGTGGGCAGTTGAACAGTCTCTTGTGACATCTCGAACCTCCCTAGGCAGTTCGTTACACGTGGTGAGTAACGAATACTGCTACGTTAATCCCATGACCGCCAAAGTCAAGGGATCGCGCGCCTACAACTCCTCGCTGCGCGCGCAGCAGGCCTCAGCGCGGCGCCGCGCGCTAGCCCAGGCCGCCCGGGATCTCTTCGTCGAAGCTGGATACCCGGCCACCACGATGGAGGCGGTCGCGAAACGCGCCGACGTCTCGCTGAAGACGGTCTACAACTCCTACCGCAGCAAGGCGGGCCTGCTCAGGGCGGTATGGGACCTCTCCCTCAAGGGCGACCTCGACGACGCACCCATCGCCGAACGTCGCTGGTACACCGAACTTCTCACTGAGGCCGATCCACACCGGCAGCTCGCGATGACGGCGGCGAACTCGCGCATCGTCAAGACGCGCATCGGGCCGATGCTCAGGGTGATCCGAGACGCTGCCGCCATCGACGAGGACCTCGCAGCCCTGTGGGAACTCATCCAGACCGACTTCTTGGCCAACCAGCGCGCGATCGTCGAAAGCCTTGCCGAGAAGGGCTCCCTACGGCCCGGACTCGATGTTCAGCGCGCCACCGACCTGCTGTGGACGCTCAACCACCCAGATGTCTGGCTGCTGCTCGTCGATCGTCGAGGCTGGTCGCCGGAGGACTGGGAGACCTGGTTCGCCAGAACCTGCCGAGAGCAACTGCTCGCCTAGATCTAGAACGCGTCGTTCTGGGCCGCTGTGCAGTGCCTCCAGGTCACGCTTCGATCTCGCGATGAGGGACAGCCTGAGAACGCGGGTCGCGCTGCGACACAACGGCGTGCGCGGGAACCCCCGGGCGACGTGCCGTCGCCTCGCGAGCGAGCATCGCGACGGCGAACATGATCGGCAGGCCGGTGTTGCCGAGCGACGTCACCATGCTGATCCCGAACAGCCACACGATGCTCAGGAGCAAGAGCACCGCGGCCAGCCGTGGCCTCGCCCCCCGACGCAGCAGCGCGAAGCCCAGGACCGTGGCGCCCACTGTTCCCAGCAGTGCTCCCGGGAGGTCCATCCACAGCCCGATGTCCTCCAGAACGTTGTACGAGGTCCACTGGCCCCAGTAGTAGGTGCCGGCGCCGAGGGCGAGCAGTGCGTAACCGACCAGTGTGAGTCTCCAGCCCCAGAGCTCGACCCCGTACGGCGCACGGAGCCGCATCACCATGACACCGGCCGCGACCAGAACGCCCAACGCGAGGACCCACCACTTGCCGTAGGCCAGGTAGACGGTGTCGGGGCTGGCCCAGCTCAGCAGCGGGTCCAGGGCCCGGCCCGCAGGCTCGGCCCAGAACGAGGTCGACGCGGCGTCGAGGTCGGACTTGCCGTCCTCGGTGCGGTGCCGGGCCAGGGCGTGCAGCTGGCCGATGACGAGCGTGGCCAGGGCGGTCAGCCAGGCCCAGCGGGTGAGCCGGTTCTGCGCTTCGATCGTGTCGAACATGGGGTTCTCCTGGGTCTCGGGAGCGGTCGTCACAACGCTAGGAAGGCAGTGCACCCGTGGTCGTCAACCTCGGGGTCCGACGTGACTCCACCTCAGGGTTGACGCCTCGAGGCCGCCACGGCGCTAGGTTCGCGACATGCCTGTGTCGCTGCCCTCCGGCCGAGACGCACTCCTGCCTGCAGCGCTCCTCGTGCTCTCCACGCTTGAGCTGGCACTGAGCGGGCTGCCCATGTGGGGCCTCGGCGTCGGGTGCAACGCGGTCGCCTGCGCCCTGCTGGTCTGGCGGCGTCGTGTGCCCCTCGTCGTCGCCCCGCTCGCGGGCTGGGCCGCGATCGTCGCCTCGCTGGTCGAACCGGAGCTGTCGGAGCCGGCTGCTGGGATCGCGATCATCGTGGTCGCGTGCTACTCGTGCGCGCGCTACCGGGCTGACCTGTGGGGCATCGCCGCGGTCGCGGCGCTGCTGACCTCGGCGCTCCCGCGGTACTTCGTGCTCGAGGCCGACAACGACATCACCGACCTCTTCTTCGTCGGCGCACTGCTCGTGCCGCCGTTCGTGTTCGGCCGGGTCGCCCGACAGCTCGACGAGCAGACGCGGCTGCTCGAGGCGCAGCAGGCCGTCCTCCAGCAGCAAGCGGCCCGCGAGGAGCGGGCGCGGATCGCCCGCGAGCTGCACGACGTCATCGCCCACTCGGTCAGCGCCATGGTCGTGCAGACCTCGGCCGCGCAGGACCTGGTGACGTCGGACCCGGCCCGGGCCAAGGTGATGCTCGGCGGTGTGGCCGCGATCGGCCGCCGCACCCTGGCCGAGACCGCTCGGCTGCTGCACCTGGTCCGGGACAGCGCGGATGAGCTCGGACTTGAGCCGCTGCCCGGGATCGCTGACATCGAACGGCTGGTCGAGGGCGGTGATGTGGAGCTGCGCCGTTCCGGAGACCTTTCCGGGCTACCGGCAGCCGTCGCTGTCTCCGCCTACCGGATCGTCCAGGAGTCGCTGACCAACGCACGTCGCTACGGCCGGGGACCCCTGTCACTCACGGTCGAGCGGCAGAACGGCGCGGTGCGGATCCTCGCCACGAACGCGATCGGGTCGACGGCGTCCCAGGGTGGCGGGCTGGGGCTGCTCGGGCTGGCGGAGCGTGCCTCGGTGCTCGGCGGGACCCTCACGCACGGCGTACGTGACGGACGGTTCGAGCTGGAGGCGGTGCTGCCGGTGGTCGAGCCGTGACGGGGCCGACTGTGCTCATCGCGGACGACCAGGAGCTCGTGCGGAGCGGGCTCGAGCTCGTCGTGGCGGCCCGCGGGTGCGAGGTGGTCGGCACCGCCGCAGACGGTCGCGAGGCGGTGCGGCGGACCAGGGAGCTGAGGCCGGACGTCGTGCTGATGGACATCAGGATGCCCGTGCTCGACGGGATCGCGGCCACCCGGGAGATCGTGGACGAGGAGATGCCGAGCCGGGTGCTGGTGCTGACGACCTACGACGTCGACGCCTACGTCTACGAGGCGCTGGGCGCAGGAGCCTCCGGCTTCCTGCTCAAGGCGACGCCGCCGGATCGGCTCGTCGACGGCATCCGCACAGTCGCCGCGGGTGAGTCCCTGCTCGCGCCGACCCTCACACGGCGGTTGATCGAGGAGCACGTGCGTTGCCCGGCGCCCCACGACGGCGTGCCGCCATCGCTCGGAGCACTCACCGAGCGGGAGGTCGAGGTGCTCGGTCTGATCGCCCGCGGACTCTCCAACGACGAGATCGCGGGCGACTTGGTCGTCTCACCGGCCACGGTGAAGACGCATGTCAACCGGATCCTGACCAAGCTCGACCTGGCGACCCGCGTCCAGGCGGTGGTACTGGCCTACGAGACGGGGCTGGTCAGGCCCGGCGCTCGGCGGATCGAGTGATTTCGAGCGTCAGGTCGCCGGTGACGTCCAGACGTCGCGGGTTCAGATCCCGCCCCCGCTACCGGGTGGGCGAAGCCGGCAGAAGGCGCCCGCGCTACCCCTCGGTGCCAGCGACCATCACCTCGCGGCACCCGCCACCGTGTGGACGGCCGGGTTAGTTTCGAGACCGAGAGTGGTGGGTCGGTCCGCTGCCGGAACAGGAGCAGTCATGAAGCACGCGTCCTCTGTCCTGCTGCGCACGGGCCTGGTGGGTGCCTGCGTCTCGCTGGCCGCCCTCACCGGTGTCGCGCCGGTGTCGGCCGACACGCGGCCCCAGCGCGATGACAGCGGTCAGCACTGCGCGGCTCACGGTTCGCCGCGGTCCTTCCCGTCCCCGATCGTCCTGCCCGAGGGCTTCGCCCCCGAGGGCATCGCTGCCGGGCGAGGCACCACCGCCTACCTCGGCTCGCGCTCCGACGGCTCCATCCTGCGTCTCGACGTCCGCACCGGTCGGACCAGCGAGGTCACCGCCGGGCCGGGGACGCCGTCCTTGGGCTTGAAGTCCGACGGCCGCGGTCGGCTGTTCGTTGCGGGCGGCTCGGCCGGTGACGCGCGGGTGGTCGACTCGCGCAGCGGGAAGCTGCTGGCGTCGTACACCCTGACGTCGTCGAGCTCCACCTTCGTCAACGACGTCGTGCTGACCAAGCACGCGGCCTGGTTCACCGACTCCTCCCAGGCGCAGCTCTACCGCGTGCCGCTGGGTCGGCGCGGGTCGCTGCCGAGCCAAGAGCGGGTGCAGACCGTGCCGCTGACGGGGGAGTGGGTGCAGGGTCCCGGCCTGGGCGCCAACGGCATCACCCAGACCCCGGACCGTCGGGGGCTGTTGGTGGTCAACACCACGACCGGTCTGCTCTACCGGGTGGACCCTGCCACCGGCGAGGCGACCCGGGTCGACGTCGGTGGGGTGTCCCTGGAGCGGGGCGACGGGATGCTGCTCGAGGGTCGCACCCTGTACGTCGTGCAGAACACGATGAACAAGGTCGCCGTGATCCGGCTCGACCGCAGCGGCACCTCCGGCAGGCTGACCGGCTACCTGCGTGCGCAGTCCTTCGACGTCCCCACCACCGTGGCGAGGATCGCCGGGGCGCTGTACCTGCCCAACGCCCGCTTCACCACTCCCGGCGCCACCCAGTTCTCCGTCACCCGGGTCTGCGCCCGCTGACCCCTCGATGACCCGCGCCGGGTCGGATCCGCGGTCGCGCACCGAGGGCTCCACCCCTGACGCAGCACGCCCAGCCCGCAGGCCAGAACGCGTTCGCTCGACTCCTTGCGGGTGGTCAGCCACCCCGATTCGGAGCATCATCGAGGCGTGGACGAGTTTGAGAGGTTCCTGACCTGGGTGCGGTCGGAGCTCGTGGACGCAGAGATCGCCCTGCACAACGGTGACGCGGGTCCACGCCGGGCCATCTGGTCACAGCACGACCCGGTGAGCGTGCTGGGCGCGTGGAAGAACGCGAGCGGGCAGGAACAGCTGGACGAGCTGTTCGCCCATCTCGCTGAGAGCCTCTCGGACTGCACCTCCTATGAGTTCGAGCTCCTCGAGGCCGAGGTGCTCGGAGACACCGCCTACACGGCGGGCCTCGAGCACACCTCCGCGTCCGTCAACGGGGTGCCGCGCACCTACACCCTGCGGGTCACGCAGATCTACCGTCGCGAGGGGGGCGCGTGGAAGGTGGTGCACCGGCACGGGAGCGCCCCGCCGGAGTAGCGGGCTCAGCCTCTCTCGTCGGCTGAGCAACCCTCATCGACGTACGAACACCGCGGTCGTCCGGCCGGGCACCTCCACCGCGTCGCCGGTGCTCGTGGACTGCTTCACCACCGGGTCGGCGCCATCGGCCTGCACCCTGTGCAGCTCCCATCCAGGACCCACGTCCGCGACGGTGGTGGAGTCCGGGGTCGCGTTGAAGACCACCAGCACGCCGTCCAGCCGCGGGTCGGCGTCGGGTCCAGCGGTGTCGTCGATCCGCATGGCCACCACGCCCGGGTCGGCCTCGGGGAAGGACAGCTTCTGCTGGATCGCGGCCAGGCTGCCGAGCCGGAAGAGCGGCGTGGACATCCTGATCCGCAGCAGGTCGGCCGCGCCGGCGTGGGCGGCGTCCATCGCTGCCGGGGTGGGCTTCAGGGCGGGGTCCGCCAGCAGCGGGCGCATGTAGGGCCACTTGGCGCCGTTGTCCGCCTCCGGGGGGAGCCCGGAACCGAAGGTGTTCTCCTGGCGGGTCCAGTCGACCCGGTTGAACCAGTCGCCGGAGTCATAGGAGTTCCGGTCCAGCGACTTCGACCGCAGGATGTCGGTGCCCGCGTGCCAGAAGACGACACCCTGGGAGAAGGCGGTGGTCGAGAGCGAGACGGTGTTCATCCGGACCCGCTCGGCCATCGTGGTGTCCTGCGGCAGCTTCTGGGTGAGGGCGTCGTAGAGGGTCTCGTTGTCGTGGGCGTCGACGTAGGTCACGGTCTCGCTCGGGTCGGCGGCATAGCCCGCCGGCTGGCCGTTGTAGTCGACCTCGCGACCGGTCACGCTCTGCCCTGCCGAGTCGCGGAACCGGAAGTCGGCCAGGTTGCCGGCCAGGCCGAGCCGGACCAGGTCCTCGTCGTGCAGCAGGGCCGCCCGCTGCTCCTGCGGCGAGCCGTTGACGGCCGCGCCGTTGGGGTCGGTGAACTGCCCCGAGCCGAAGCCCTGGATCCGCGGGTCCTCGTCGAACGGGCCGCCACCGCGTACGGCGTCGCGCAGCCGGTCCGAGAACGTGCCGATCCCGGTGCCGGCCATGTTCTTCTGCGTCGCCTGCTCGAAACGGGCGTCGTCGGCGACCTCGCCGAAGTTCCAGCCCTCGCCGTAGAGGTAGATCGCCTTGCCGTCCACGCCGTCGCGGGCCGGGGTGAGCCGATCCAGGGCGGCGCGGAGGTTGAGCAGGTTCTGCTTGGAGTGGTGCCCCATCAGGTCGAAGCGGAAGCCGTTGACCTTGTACTCCCGCGCCCACGTGAGCACCGAGTCGATCATCAGCTTCTCCATCATCGTGTGCTCGCTCGCGGTGTTCGCGCAGCACGTGGAGGTCTCCAGGGCCCCGCTGGCCGAGAGCCGGTGGTAGTAGCCCGGGACGACCTTGTCCAGCACGGAGGTGGGGTCGTCGCCGGCCGCGCTGGTGTGGTTGTAGACCACGTCCATCACCACCTGCAGGCCGGCGCGGTTCAGCGCCTGCACCATCCGGCGGTACTCCAGGGTCCGCTGGGCACCGTCGGGGTCGGTCGCGTAGGAGCCCTCGGGGGCCGTGTAGTGGAAGGGGTCGTAGCCCCAGTTGAAGCCGTCGCGCCGGCGGACCTCGTCGACGCACTTCTGCTGCTCGGTCGAGTCCGGGGCGTACGACGCCAGGTCGCAACCCGGCTCGGCCTGGGCCGCCCGGTCCTCCTCGATGGTGGCGATGTCGAAGGTCGGCAGCAGGTGCACGGTGTTCAGGCCGGCGCGTGCCAGCTCCCCGAGATGCTTCATGCCGGCCGAGCCCGAGCGGGTGAACGCCAGGTAGGTGCCGCGCTCCTTCGCCGGCACCGAGGTGTCGCCGATGGAGAAGTCGCGCACGTGCAGCTCGTAGACGTTGCGGTCCTCGGGCTGCGCGATCCGCGGCGCACGCACTCCCGACCAGCCCTGCGGCGTCAGGGCCGGGTCGGCCAGGTCGGCCACGACCGACCGGGTCGAGTTCGTCGTCAGCGCCACCGAGTAGGGGTCGGTGACCCGCTGCCGCGCCACGGTGCGGCTCGCCGGGGAGTAGACGCGGACGTCGTAGAGGTAGGTGGCGCCGCGCCACGACGGGCGTCCCCGCAGGGTCCAGCTGCCGTCGTCGGTGCGCCGCATCTGGCGCCGGGTGGGCTCGGCGGCGCCGTCGGTCCAGGTGAGCAGGTCGACGTCCTGCGCCGTGGGAGCCCAGAGCGCGAACGAGGGGGAGCGACCGGACCAGCTCACGCCCAGAGCCCGGCGGCGGGCGTCCTCGGCGAACACGTCGTCCAGCACACCCGGCGTCTGCACCCCGGTGGCGTCGACCACGCGGCCGAGGTCGTCGTGGGCCGCCACGGCCAGCTGGCCGCGGAGGATCAGCGGAGCCTGCTTCTCAGCGTTGCGGGAGAGCCGGAACGCCTGGTAGCCGGCCAGCTGCGGGAAGTCGGCGAGCACGTCGGCGGGCAGCCCGGCGGGGTCGTGGGTCAGCGGGACCGACGTACCGCCGGTGACGGCCTCGTCGTCGAGGGCGAGGTCGCCGTCGGCGGAGTGGTGCAGCCGATAGCGCGCCGCCGCGGAGGTGTCCACCTTCCAGGCGAGCAGTCCTCGCCGAACCCACTGCGCCTTGGCCTTGTCGAGGTCCGGAGTGGCGCCCGGTGTCCGTGACGTCACCGTGAGCACGTGGCTGGCCAGGTCGTAGCTGAACGTCGTCTGGACGTCGTCGGCCGGCACCGTGAAGTCGATGTTGTCGCCACCGGCGGCGCCACCGGCCCCGTAGTTCTCGGCCCAGGAGAGGCCGTGCGCGGCCTTGACCTGGTAGGCGCCGGCCGGGATCCGGGTCGTGGAGAACGTGTAGGTGCCGTCACCGTCGGGGTCCTGCAGCCAGGACCGCATGCAGTCCGGTGCCCAGTCGCCCGGGCAGCCGAGCTCGGACTGGAAGGAGCCGGCGGCGGTGACGATCGGTCCCTGCGCGTCCGTGGTGATGTGGTGGGTGGCGTGGTCGTAGAAGAAGCTGACCGGGCCACCGGGTGCCTCCAGGGTCAGGTTGGCGCCGCTGGGCACGCCTCCGGTGCCGTAGTTCTCGTCCCAGGAGCGGTTGATCGCGGCCTTGAACTCATAGGTCCCGGCCGGGACGTCGACGGTGCCCTTCCAGATCTCGTCCTTGGCGTCCAGGGAGAGCTGCGCCTGGTCGCACGCCGGCTGCCAGTCGCCGGGGCACCCGATCTCGCTGTTGTGGGAGCCCGGCATCGAGACCGCGTCGGGCTGGGTGACCGGGCCGGAGCCCCCGGTGCCGCCCCCGCCCCCGCTGGGCTTCGGGTCGCCGACGGTGGCGTAGCTCGAGGCGACCGAGAGGTTCCCGCTGCTGTCGCGCAGGACGGCGCGGTACTCCAGCAGGCTGCCCTTCGGGACACCGGAGAGGTCCTGGAACACGCGGTACGGCGCGTTGTCGTCGGTGCCCAACGGGGTCCACGACCTCGCCCCGACGGGACGGTAGGCGAGGGTGACCTGGTTGAAGCCGCCGTCGGGGACGGAGACCGCGATCTCCTGCCGGCCGCCCACGGTGCCGCCGGCACCGGGCGACTTGAAGTAGGCGGCCGGTGCCGTCGAGCGGTGCTTGAGCCGCTGGGCGGAGCGGAGCACCACCGCGGACAGCGGTGGGACCGTGACCTGCACCCGGGCCTCCCGGTCCGAGCGCACCCGCGACCCGCGCCCGGCCCTGGGCCACACCTGCTCGAACGATCCGCGCTGCATCAGGGTGTCGAACGACGCCTTCTTCGGGGTGGTCGCGTTGTTCAGCGCCACGACGTACTCCCGGCGCTCGTCGCGGTCGACCCTGCTGAAGGCGTAGATCCCCGCCTTGCCGGAGGCGTAGCGGTGCAGCTGCGCGCCCCCGGTGAGCGCGGGGTGCTTCGCGCGGAGGGCGGCGAGCGCGCCGATCTCCCGGTAGAGCGGGTGGGCGCGGTCGAAGTTGCTCTCCGCCGTGGTGGCGTCGGTGCCGACGAGGTCGTCGTCGTTGTAGTCGGCGACCCGGCTCGGGAACATGTCCTGGCGCGCGTCCTTGTCGCCGCCCGCGCCGGTGAACCCCTGCTCGTCGCCGTAGTAGACCACCGGCTGGCCGCGGGTGAGGTACATCAGCTCGTGGGCCAGCTCGTCGCGGCGCAGCAGCTCCTCACCGGACGCCGACGCCGCGAGGAAGGTCCCGACGCGGCCCATGTCGTGGTTGCCGAGGAAGGTCGGCAGGGAGTAGGCGTTGGAGTCGAGGTCGGTGTAGTAGTCGTCGCTGGCGAAGAGGTCGCGCAAACCCGTCGTCGGCTTGCCGGAGGCGAAGCCCACACCCGCGGCCTGGAAGCCGAAGTCGAGGGTGGCGTCGAGCTGGCCCTGCGTGGTGTACGCCGAGGTGACGCGCGGGTCCGCGTCGTAGACCTCGCCGAAGGAGAAGAAGTCGTCGTTGCCGACGCGCTCGGCCTCTGCCTTGATCGCCGGCGCGAACCGCTGCCAGAACGGCATCCCGACGTGCTTGACCGTGTCGATCCGGAAGCCGTCGATGCCGAAGTCGACCCAGGCCTTGTAGATCTCGCTCATGCCGTCGACCACCTCGGGCTTCTCGGTGAAGAGGTCGTCGAGGCCGACGAAGTCGCCGTACGTCGAGGACTCGCCGGCGAAGGTCGAGTCGCCACGGTTGTGGTAGTTGGTCACGTCGTTGAGCCACGCCGGGGTCTTCGCGGTCTCGTCGGCCTGGTCGCGGAAGACGGGCGTGTAGGGGAAGGAGGTCTCGGGGTCCAGCGTGGGGAAGGTCTCGCCCGCCGCGTAGTCCCGGTCGTCGAACTCCTTGCCGTCCGCGTCGCGGTAGGGGGAGGCGGCCTTGCTGATGTAGGTGTACTTCTGCTCGGCGTAGTCGATCACGTCGGCGGTGTGGTTGGTGATGATGTCGAAGTAGACCTTGATCCCGCGCGCATGCGCCTTGCGGATCAGGGCCTTGAGCTCGGCATTGGTCCCGAAGTGCGGGTCGACCTGGGTGAAGTCGGTGACCCAGTAGCCGTGGTAGCCGGCCGAGACGTTCGCGCCGGTGCCCTGGACGGCGCGGTTGCGGAACGACGGCGTCAGCCAGATGGCGCTCGAGCCCAGCCCCTGGATGTAGTCCAGCCGCTGGGATAGCCCGGCGAGGTCGCCACCGTGGTAGAACCCCTTGTCGGTCGGGTCGTTCCCGTGCGCGAGCCGGTCGCCGCGGACGCCGCCGGTGTCGTTCGTGGCGTCGCCGTTGGCGAATCGGTCGGCCATCACGAAGTAGAAGTTCTGGTCCGCACCGGGCTGGCGCACCGACGACGCCGCCAGGGCGCGGTCCGCACGGGTCGGCTTCGCCGCGGGCTGGTCGGCCGGCGCCACGGCCACCGCGTGGGTGGCGTCGTCGTAGCTGAACACCAGTCTCGCCGGGTGCTCGAGGTGCAGCGGGATGTTGTCAGCGCCGTTCGCCCCGCCGCCGTGGCTCTCCTCCCAGGTCCCGTTCAGCGCGACCTTGTAGTCGTAGGTGCCGGCGGGCACGGTGAAGGCCGCGGCGTACGTCGTGCTGCCCGGCTCCTGCTCGAGCCGGGTCTTCGCGCAGGAGGGCGCCCAGTCGTCGCCGCAGCCGAGCTCGGACTGGAGGGACCCGACCAGGGTCACCGAGGTGGGCGGCGCGTCCTCGGCGGCGGCGGCGGGCGCGTGGCCGGTGAGCGGCGACACCGCCGTCCCGGCCAGCAGGAGCGCAAGGGCGGACAGGAAGTGGCGAGGACGGTGTGACAAGGCTGGCTCCCGAGAGAAGGCCGGTGGTCGTGCGGGTCCTCCGGCCGGAGTGGTGTGACGTGGAGCACTATGCCCATCTGGAGCGTGATGGAACAAGCCGGGCTCCCGGAGCCCGGCGCGGAGCCGCGCTCGTCGGGAAGCGCCCGCCCATTCTGAGATTGCCCGTGACGCGCGGTGGCCGGTCCGCGATGATGCGGGAGTGATTCACCCCAGCGTCCGTCCGGCACCGCACGCGGTGCCGCGGTCGGCGCTGGCGACGGCCGAGATCATGATCGCGACGACGATCGCCCATACCTGGGCCGGAGGGACCCTGCCGGCGGTCCCGTGGCTGCTTGGTGTCACCGGGCTGGTCCTGGGCGCCACCCTCCTGGTGCTCGGTGACCTGGCCCGGCTGCGCTGGATGATCCCGGGTCTCGCGGTGGCCCAGCTCCTGCTCCACGGACTTCTCGCCCTGAGTGCGCCTGCAGGGCACGGCCACGGCCACGGCCATGCGACGGGCCCAGCGACAGGCCCAGCGACTGGCCCAGCGGCTGGCGCGGCGACTCTCGATCTCTCGTGGCAGATGCTGGCCGCCCACGTCGTGAGCGGGTTGGTCACCGCCCTGGTCTGGCACCTGCGCCGACGGCTCGTCGAGGCGATCCTGCGACGACCGCTCCGCTCCGGGGTGCTCCTGGCGCGGCGCGACGTCGTTCGCGCTCTCGGTGGCGTGGCGGTGCCCCCTGGGCGCAGGTGGCTCCTGGGTGCCCCCCGGCGCGGCCCGCCCTTGAGGCCCTGCAGCGTCTGAGCACCGCCATGGCTGGGGTACTCGGGCGCGGACGCACGCCCGAAACAACCCAGACACGAAGGAGTACCACCACCATGAATGCACCACGTACTGCCGCGCGCCTCATCGCCGCTCCCGCTCTCGCCGGAGCCGCGCTCCTGTTCATCGCCGGTCCGGCCAACGCGCACGTGACGGTCACCCCGACCACCACCGCTGCCAGCGCCTACACCGTGCTGACCGTGAGCGTGGGACACGGTTGTGAGGGCTCGCCGACCACGAAGGTGGCCATCCAGATCCCCGAGGAGATCCTCTCGGTCACCCCGAGCCGCAACCCGCTGTGGGAGGTGACCAAGGAGAAGCAGAAGCTGGCTGAGCCGGTGACCGACGTGCACGGCAACGAGGTCACCGAACGCGACGCCGTCGTCGTCTACACGGCGAAGACCCCGCTCCTCGATGGCTACCGCGACGCCTTCGAGCTGTCGGTGAAGCTGCCGGAGGAGGAGGGCAAGACGCTGGCCTTCCCGGCGATCCAGACCTGTGAGAAGGGCGAGACGGCATGGGCCGAGATCGCCGCCGAGGGCCAGGATGCCGAAGAACTGGAGCACCCCGCGCCGACGCTGACCATCACCGCAGCCGACGAGGAGGGGGGCCACGGCGCGGCTTCGGACGAGGAAGCGACCGCATCGAAGGCCTCCGAGGACGAGGACGAGGACGGCAACATGCTCGGCGCCTTCGGCCTCGGAGCGGGCGTGCTCGGACTGCTGGCCGGTGGCACGGCGCTGTTCCAGGTCCGCCGCCGGGCCTGAGTGAGCGACATGCAGCAGCGGTCGTCGTGGTGGTGGGCTCCCAGGCTCGCCACCACGGCGGTCGCCTGCCTGTTCGCCCTGCTCGCCTCCGCGGCACCCGCAGCCGCCCACGCCTCCCTGGTCGGCACCGACCCGGCGGACGGCGCTGTTCTCGCCCAGTCCCCAGGCCGGGCAACTCTGAGCTTCGACGAGCGGGTCTTCCTCCCAACTCAGGGAGTCGAGGCCTTCGACGCCGACGGGAAGCCGATCACCGCGTCGGCGTCGGCGAGCGGCACTCAGGTCACGGTCGACCTGCCCGACCGGCTGGAGATCGGCAGCTATGTCGTGGTGTGGCGCGTCGTCTCCGCGGACGGTCACCCCGTCGCGGGCTCGCTCACCTTCTCGGTGGGCAGACCCAGCATCCAGGTGAACTCCCCGAAGCCGCCGGAACCGGCCGGGACAGGTGTCTCCACCGCGCTCTCCACCGCCCAGGCCACCACCTACCTGGGGCTCCTGCTCGCGGTCGGACTGGGCATCTTCGCCCTGCTGCTGCCCACCTCGATCGGTCTCGATCGGCCGCGGCGGCGAATGCGCACAGTGACCACCACGGCCGCTGCCCTGAGCGTGGTCGCCGCGGCCACAACACTCCCGCTCACGGTCATCAACCAGCAGGGCGGCGGCCTCGCCGACCTGACCGCGCTGGAGCCGTGGACCGGCACCACGGCCACGGCCCGCATCGCCCTGACCCTCCTGGCCCTGGGCCTGCTGGCGGTCAGGGTCTCTCTGGACCAGCGGCTCCCGCCGCTGCAGCAGCGGGCTGTACTCGGTCTCGGCACCTGCCTGACGGTGGTCTCTCCGGCGCTGACCGGTCACTCCCGCGCGTTCGGATGGCAGGTCCCGGTGATCGCGGTGGACGTCCTCCATGTGCTCGCCGCCAGCGTCTGGTTCGGCGGGCTCGTCGGCCTCGCGATCACCCTCCCAGCGATCGCCGGCCGCGGGACCCACGCCGTGCAGCTCCTCGGACGGTTCTCCACCATCGCCGCCAGCATCCTGGCCGCGCTGGTCGCCACCGGCGGTGTGCTCGCCTGGAGCATCGTCGCCTCGTGGGAGAACCTGTTCGGCACCCGCTACGGCTGGTTGCTGCTCGCCAAGGTGGCCCTCGTGGCGCTTGCCGCGACCATCGCCGCCTGGAACCGCTACGTGCTCGTGCCACGGGCCCGGGCAGACGACGGGCGCCAGGAGGGCCCGAACGCAGTCGTGCGGGTGGGGCGGGTGGTCACCGTCGAGGCGGCCGTGATCGTGCTGGTGCTGGTCCTCACCGGGTTCCTGGTCAACCAGTCTCCCCGAGCAGAGGCTGTCGTGGTCCCCGACGGCCGCACCGGGGTGCAGAGCACGCCGCTCGGCGACGACGCCAAGGTGCTCGCTTCGATGACCCCTGGGCGAGTCGGGCAGAACACCGTCCTGGTCCAGCTCCAGGACCTGAGCGGGGAGCCGCTCGAACCCACCCGCCTCCCGGAGATCAGCCTGCGCTCGGACGAGATCGACCTGGGCCAGGTCACGACCAGCAGCGTCGCGGCCGGAACCTTCCGCGCCGACGTCGTACTCCCGGCCGCGGGCAGCTGGCGGGTCCAGGTCAGCCTGCGGCTGAGCGAGTTCGACAACCCCGTCGCCGCCGTCAACTTCAAGGTGCGGGACTAGGTGCCACCGATGCCGACCTCCACAGCGCACTCCCTGCTCAGAGTCCTCGCGGCGGTCTCGTGCGTGCTCTCGCTCGTCGGATGCAGCGACGGCGGCGGGGTCACGCGACCGATCGGGGGCGCCTCGCCCTCGGCCGCCGGGAGCCCGTCGCACTCCCACGGCCCCGGCGACGAGAACATCTCTGCGCTGGTCGGCGACGGGACCCGTGACTACGAGGTGGGGTACACCCTGACCGGGGTCAGGCTGCCCAGGAAGGCGGGGGTCCCGGGTTCTGTGCGGTTCCAGATCACGACGTACGACGGTCCGCCGCTGACCGACTACATCACCGAGCAGACCAAGGATCTGCACCTGTACCTGGTGCGCTCCGACCTCGCGGTGTTCCGGCACCTGCACCCGACCCTGGGCCGGGACGGCACGTGGTCGGCGCCGGTGACGCTGCCCGAGCCCGGGGACTATCGGGTGATCGCGGAGTTCGTCGCGCGCGACGAGCGCGGGAACGGGGTCCACGCGATGCTGGGCTCGCACGCGAGCGTCGCCGGGGCCCGGACTCCGGAAGAGGTCGAGGTCGAGGTGCCCGATGACGGCATCGTCAGCGTGGAGGTGGACCAGGCCCCGGCCGTCGGTCCGTCCGGTCGGCTCGAGCTCGTGGCCCGCGACGCACGGGGTCGACCGGTGAAGCTCGGGAGCTACCTGGGCTCGTTCGCGCACGTGACCGGCGTCCACCTCCAGTCCGGCGCGGTGGTGCACCTGCACCCGCTCGGGCAGCCTGGGGTCGAGGACACCGGCACCCGACTGTCCTTCCACACGGAGCTGGAGAGGGCGGGGCAGTACGTCTGCTTCGTGCAGCTTCGCGTGGACGGTTTCCTGCGCACGCTGCGGGTCACCTTCGACGTGGCCTGATGGCTCACGGTCCCACCGGACTCACTAGGGTGAGGCCGTGAGCTCGTCCCCCTCCTCCTCGTCGCTGCACACGACCGAGATCGGTGACGAGGGGCACCGGGTGGTGTTCCTGCACGGGCTGTTCGGGCAGGGCCGCAACTTCACCCAGATCGCGAGGGACCTGACCCCCGACCTGCGCTCGGTGCTGATCGACCTCCCCAACCACGGCCAGTCGCCCTGGCTGGACACGACCGACTACGAGGTGGTGGCCGACACCGTCGCCTCCGTCGTACGGGACCACTACGCCGACGCCGGGCCGGTCCATCTCGTCGGCCACTCCATGGGGGGCAAGGTCGCGATGGTGCTCGCGCTGCGTCACCCCGAGCTCGTCGACCGGCTCGTGGTCGTCGACATCGCACCGGTGGCCAGCGGTGGGTCGGGGGAGTTCGAGCACCTCCTCGACAGCCTGGCGGGGCTCGACCTGGAGGCGATCGAGCGTCGCGCCGACGCCGACGCCGCGCTCGAGGCCGAGGTGGGCGACGAGCGGGTGCGCGGCTTCCTGCTGCAGAACCTGCGCCGAGGGCCGGACGGGTTCGGCTGGCGAGCCAACCTCGACCTGCTGCGCTCCGAGCTCTCGACGATCGCCGGCTTCCCCGAGGCGAGCGGCCGGTTCGAGCGGCCGGTGCTGTGGATCGCCGGCGAGCACTCGGACTACGTGCAGCCCGAGCACGCCGCCGCCATGCGCGAGCTGTTCCCCAGCACCCGGCTGGTGACGATCAAGGGCTCGGGTCACTGGGTGCACTCCGAGCAGCCCGAGGCGTTCGTCTCGACCCTGCGCGCGTTCCTCGCCGCCGACTGAGGCACAAAGGTTTGTTTTCGGCTCTATCGGGCACGACTCGGGATCGGATCCGTGCGGCGGGTGAAGTCGCGCGATCGGCGTTGCCAGGTCCCTTCGGACGCTAGGAGTGGGGGAGCCGATGGCCAACTCGGGGTGGTCGACGAGCGTGACGGACGGGCGATCCTTCGACCACCATGCGCGCCTGGTCCGCCGCATCCTGCGAGTGCCGGTGGCACTGGTGACCCTGGTCGAGGCCGACCGACAGGTCTTCTGCGGTCTCGACGGACTCGAGGGGCCGTATGCAGCTGCTCGCCAGACGCCGCTCTCGCACTCGTTCTGCCAGTACGTCGTGGCCGACGAGAAACCCCTGATCATCACCGATGCCCGCCTCGAGACCCGGCTCGCCGACAACCTGGCCATCCGGGACCTCGAGATCATCGCCTATGCCGGATGGCCGTTGCTGGACGAGGCCGGCACCACCGTCGGCTCGCTGTGCGCCATCGACTCCTCGCCGCGGGACTGGACGGCCGAGGACCTCGAAACGCTCAGCGACCTTGCGCAGGCCTGCTCAGCGGAGCTGCAGGCACGGTTGCGGCAGGCCCAGGATGGTGAGGACCTCCTACGCACCCTCTTCGACACCGTCGGCGCCGCCATGGCGTTCTACGACGCGGACCACCGGCTGGTCATCGCCAACAAGCAGGCGGACGCCGCGGCCGCGGCTGCGGGGTTCAGGCTCGACACCCCGCCGTACGCCGGAGTCCACGTGCGGCGGAGCGACAACCGCACTCTCATCCCCTCCGAGGACCAGTTCATCCCGCGGGCGCTGCGAGGGGAGCTGGAGGGCCACGAGATGGAGTGGATCGGCCCCCTCGGGCGTCAGCTGGCCGTGGTGGCCTCGGCCCAACAGGTCCGCCGGTCCGACGGGTCGATGCGGGGCACACTGGTGGCCGCCCACGACGTCACGGAGCTCGCCCGCTCCCTGAAGGTCAAGGACGACTTCATCACCACGGTCTCGCACGAGCTGCGCACCCCGCTGACCTCGATCCTGGGCTACCTCGAGGTGGTCAGCGACGAGGTCGCCCCCCAGGATGCGTTCCTCCAGGGCGCACTCGACACCATCCGACGCAACGCGCTCCGACTTCTCGAGCGTGTGCAGCAGCTGCTCGAGACCGGCGACCGGCGGCGCCAGATCAAGATGCAGGCCACGGACGTCTCCGCCCTGGCTCGAAGCGTGGTCACGATGTTCACCCAGGAGGCACAGCAGGCCGGGATCGAGCTGTGCGGGCCCTCGGGGGAACCGGTGTGGGCCACGGTCGACGCCGGCCAGGTCGAACGGGCCCTGGAGAACCTGGTGTCCAACGCGCTCAGGTACACCGGCTCCGGCGGGAGGGTGACCGTCAGGGCGCGGACGCTGGACGGGGCAGGCGGGCTGACGGTGGAGGACACGGGAGCGGGCATGAGTCCCGACGAGGTCGAGCAGGCCTGTGACACGTTCTGGCGATCGGAGTCCGTGCTCGAGGCGGCCCTGCCGGGCGTCGGGCTCGGGCTCACCCTGGTCCGCGAGATCGTGGATGCCCACGGCGGGACTCTCGACATCGACAGCGTTGTCGGGGTCGGTACGACGGTGACGCTCACCTTCTGAAGGGTCGCGGAGCTCGACCCCGCCCGCTGCTAGGCAGGCATCGGGCCGTGTCGCGAGGGGAGGTGGTGCGTCGTCCGATGCTCGTTGTCGCGCACGCGAGGCTCGTAGTGGCGCTCGAAGGCGGTGGCGACCAGCTCGCGTCGGCTGCGGACGCCGGCCTTCTCGAAGATGTTGCGCAGGTGTGCCTGAACCGTCCCGCCGGCGATCAGCAGTGCCCGCGCGATCGCCTCGGTCGACTCGCCGCGAAGGACGAGACGGGTCACCTCCTGCTCGCGCGCCGTCAGCCCGTAGGCCCTCATCAGCAGTGAGGTCAGGTGCAGCGGCTGCGCGGCTTCGATGACCACCGACACGCTTCGTCGTCCGTCGCGGTGGGTCAGGCGCGAACCGTGCAGCACGATCCAGCGCCCGTCCTCGGCGCGCACCCGGGACTCGGCCGGGACGCCGTTCTCGCTCAACACCTGTCCGGCAACCGCGAGCACGCTCACCGGTGGGGTCTCGATCGTCCCGCCGAGGTCGGCGAGCCAGCCCGGTGATGTCGGCGTCGCCGACTCGACGCCGAGGCGTTCGTCGAGGACGACCAGCCCCGGCGCCTGCGGCAGGTCCGGCTCCCGCGCCTGCCCGAGCAGCAGGGCGTGCCTCGCACCGGCAGCGAGCCCTGGCGCGACCCGGCGTACCAGGTCGATGTCGTGGGTCGAGAAGGCCGGGCGACCGGTCTCGCGGTAGAGCCCGACCAGGCCCCAGGCCTCGCCGTCACGCGTGCGCAGGGCGAAGAGCAGCTCCTGGTCACACCCGTAGGGCTGCATCTCCTCGTGGAACTTGCGCGACAGCTCGGGCCGTCCGCCGGTCGCCTCGTGCAGCGTGCCGACTCCCCGCGGCGAGTGCAGCACCTCCCTCATCGAGTTGAAGTCGCCCTCGGCGTACTCCCGGACCAGCCACTCGCCCGGGATCTCGGGCAGGCCCTCCTGGAAGTGGCTGGTCGTCAGCAGCGAGGCGGGATCGACAGTGAAGAAGCACGCGGTCTCGAAGTGCGGGACCGCCTCGGCCAGCAGGGGACCAGCCTCGCGCCACAGGGTCACCAGGTCCGAGCCCGAGCCCGCGACCGACTCCAGCCGGTCGACGATGCGCTGAGGTCCATCCATGCCTACGGCCTACCAGATGCGGCGGTACGGCGTACCAGATTTCTGCAATGGCGCAGGGACCCGGGCCGCAGCATGCTGGGCCCATGAAGACACGAGTCATCCGCGCGGGCGAAGGTGAGATCCTCGGCTCGCCGCTGGGCTGTCGAGACCGGTTCCTGGTCGACTCCAAGGACTGGGGTGGCAATCTGGCGGTCGTCGAGCACCTGCTGGCCCCGCGGTCCATCGCCGCACCGTTGCACCGGCACACCAAGGAGGACGAGTTCAGCCTCATCCTGGAGGGGCGGGTCTGGTTCGTCGCGAACGACGAGGAGTACGTCGCCGAGGTCGGTGACCTGGTGTTCAAGCCACGCGGGGAGTGGCACACCTTCTTCAACGCCGCCGACGAACCCGCCCGTCTCCTGGAGCTGATCTCGCCCGGCGGGCTGGAGGAGGCGTTCCGGATCATCGACACCGCCACCGACGACGTCGACCTCGGCCCGGTGATCGCTCCGTATGGGTGCGAGGGCGACTTCGAGGCCACCGTGCCGATCATCGAGCGATACGGGCTGACCTTCGGGTAGAGCACCGCCGGCCGTGGGGTCGGACACTAGACCGTGACCTGCCACCGGACCGGCGGCTCGCTCGCGGGCGGGTCGTAGGAGCAGCGCAGACCCGTCCTGACCGAGCGGTCGAGGTGGGCCGCCAGCCGAGGGGCGAGGTCGTCGAGCCGCCGGATCGCGTCGCGGATCCGTCCGGAGACGGCCTTGCGGGCCCGTTCGGCGGGATCGTTCGGCGCGGTGCGGATCGCGCCGCCGAGCCCGGTCGTGCGCCGCAGCTCTGCCAGCAGCGCCTCCCGCTCCTCCTCGAGCCGGCCGAGCGCCGCCAGGTCCGCGTCCCGACCCGCCTGGTCGAGCTCGTCGTCCAGGTCCGCCAGCCGTTGGCGGTAGGCCCGCAACGCAGTCAGGTCGGTGAGGGGATCGGAGGTCCCCGAGGCCGCGGCACGAGGGCCGACCAGGTCAAGCGCGGAGACCTGGTGCCCCGGACTGCTCACCAGCACAGCCAGGTCGGCCATTCCCTTGACATGGGGGACGGTCACTCGCTCGTCGTCGAAGGCGACCGTCCACAACATCGCGGTGCGTGCCAGGGAGGCGGTGATGGTGCCCGGTTCGGCGGCCAGGGTCGGGGCCAGGGCAGCCAGAGCCGCTTCGCCTTGGTCGACCCAGACCGTGGCGCCCAGTCGACGAGCCGTCTCGACGGCCTCCCGCAGCAACAAGGCGGCGCGTGGGCGGTCTCCGAGCTCGGCGGCCAGGATGCCCGCGGGGTAGGCGAAGGGTCCGGCGAAGGCCACCACGGCCCCGTTGACCCCGCAGCTGTCGGCCAGCGGCGCAATGTCCTCGAGAAGCAGCGCACACAGGTCGGTGTCGTGCAGGACCGTGGCGGCATGGGCCAGGTCCGCGACGAGAACCGACCGGAGGTAGGACCCCTCGCTGCGCCACCCACCGGCCGCCGAGAGCATCGCGACCTCCCGTGCGGCCGATCTGACGTCGCCGGCTGACGCGAACGCCCCGGCCGCGACGGCATGGGCGACCACCGGTGCGCCGGTCCACCAGGCCACCGCGTCCCTGGCCAGCGCGAGCATCTCGGCCGGGTCGTTGCGGGTCCTGGCCAACGCGACCCGCTGGGACATCAGCACGTTTCCGGCGTCGGGCTCGTGGATGCGCTCGCCCAGGGCGGCCGCGTCGTACATCAGCGCCTCCGCCGCATCGCCCTGCCCCTCGAGCAGCGCCAGCGCAGCACGCCGCGTCTTCACCAGGTAACGGTCCAGCGGCTCGTCCCGGGCCTCCAGCAGCCCGAACCAGCGGTCGAGCACCGGACGGAATCCCGGGGAGCCGGACTCGAGCAGCCCGTTGGCCTCGAGAAGGAGCCCCTCTGCCAACCTGTCGGTGTCGCCCGACCTCTCTCCGACCGCGGCGATCTCCCGACCGAGGGCGCCGCGTTCCGCGCCGGTGCCCGGTCTCCACAACGCGTCGTGCCGGGCGAGGAGGCAGGAGGCGAGGGTCTCGTCGTCGGCATCGCGGGCGAGCGCGAGCGCCGCGGAGCTCAGTGGCTCCGCCCGCGATCGATCGGTCTCGACCGAGTGCTGGAGCTCGCGTGCCAGCGCCGCGGTGACCCTGGCCTGGCGGGCGACGTCGTGGCCCGTGATCGACTCCAGGGCTCCCTCCAGCTGCGCGATGATCTCGCCGCGGGGAGTGGCGAACTTCGCACCCAGGCGCTGTACGGCGAGCGCGACGTCGACGGCCCGGTGCGGCCCCGGCGCCGCAAGGGCAGCCTCCGCCAACAACTGACGCGCGGTGTCGGGGTCTCCCGAGCGCGCGAGCGCGTCTGCTTCGTCGAGCAACAGCTCGACGAGTACCTCGGGCTCGATCCTCCCGCCGATGTCGGTGACCGCCTGGCGCACCCGGCGCAGGTGGGCAGCCGCCTCGACGAAGGCGGCGCGTCCGCGTTCAACCTGTGCGGCCGCCCGCGCCCAGTGGATTGCCTTGCTCGGGTCGGTGGCGCTGACTGCCTGGGTGAAGTGGCGGGCAAGGTCGCCAGGCGCCACCGGGGCCCCGCGACGAGTCCTGCCCTCCAGCGCCACCCCGACCCGCGCGTGCAGCCGGGTGCGTTCGGCGGGGCTCAACCGCTGGTGGAGGACCTCACGGAAGAGGTCGTGGGCGAACCAGAGCTCGCCCCCCGGTCGCGAGGCGAGCACTCCGGCCCCGATGGCTGGCTCGAGCCGCTCGCGGACGACGGCGACCGGCTGGTCGACGGCGGCCGCGAGGACGTCGGGAAGCAGCCGGTTGCCCAGCACGCTGGCGGCGTCCAGCAGCGATCGGAGCTCTGGGGCGAAGGTGTCGAGTCGTCGGTTGACCACGACGCTCACCGCCTCGGGGAGCACCTCTGACGAACCGGTCGCGGGGAGGCTCGCGAGCTCCCGGACGAAGAGCGGGTGCCCGCCCGTACGCCGATGCAGCGCGACCGCGAACTCGCGAGCGAACGCCGTGCCGCGGATGTTCCCGACGAGCTGCTCGACCTCGTCCGGTGCCAGACCGTCGAGACGGACGTTCTCCGTGCGCGTCGAGAGCGCTGCGAGCCGCGCCCCTGTCTCGGGGTCGAGGTCGTCGTGCCGGTAGGCACCGACAAGCAGCAGTCGCCCCTTCCAGGACGCCATCACCACGTGGTCGAGGAGATCGAGGGTCGACTGGTCGGCCCACTGGAGGTCGTCCAGCACGAGCACGACGTGTCGTTGTGCCGCGAGGTTCTCCAGCCAGTGGACAGTTGCGTTCAGGAGCAGGAAGCGCTGCCGGTCGGGGTCGTCGGCCGGGTGTCGAGTCGGTCCGAGCTCGGGCACGAGCGCGGAGAGCCGGTCCCGGTCGTGCCCGGCGGCTTCGGCGGAGACCTCGCGGCCGACGGCGCAGGCCAGCCCGTCGAGCGCCTGGATCCAGGGCCAGAAGCCAGGCGCCCCCTCGGCCTGCCAACAGGTCCCCCAGCCGACGACGGTGGACGTGGGCAGCGACTCGACGACGTCCCGGATCAACGCTGACTTGCCCATCCCCGCCGTACCGCTGACCAGCACCTCGGACCGACGGCCCCGGTCCGAGGCCCGCACCAGCTCGCCGAGGCGCCGGCGCGGCTCGGACCGCCCGACGATCCGTGGTGCTCGGGGGCGGGGGGTCATCGCTGCACTCTCGTGGAGATCGGAGATCGCCAGACGGAATCTGGCGGAACGGGCAGGAAGTCTGGCGTCTCAAGGGTGACAGTCCGACTACCTGGAGGAAGCCCGATGACATTCGACCCCATTCTCTACAAGCAGACAACACGTCAGCAGTGGGAGGAGTACGCGCAGGGATGGAGCGACTGGGCGCCGCACCTGGAGTCCTGGCTCGGCGAGGCGACCGAGCGGATGCTCGACATGGCCGCGGTGACGACCGGATGCCGGGTGCTCGACGTGGCCGCTGGAGCGGGCGGTCAGGGCATCGCCGCCGCACACCGGGCCGGACCGGGCGGGAGCGTGCTGGCCACCGACCTGTCGCCGACGATCCTCGACTACGCCTCACTCGCGGCGAAGCAGGCGGGGCTGGAGAACTTCTCGACCCAGGAGCTCGACGGTGAGCGCCTCCACGACCTGCCGGCCGAGAGCTTCGACGCCGCGATCTCGCGGGTCGGCCTGATCTACTTCCCCGACCGTCATCGGGCGCTGACGGGGATCCACCACGCGCTGCGGCCGGGCGGCAGGTTCGCCACCGTCACCTACTCCACCGCGGCGGCCAACGGGTTCTTCTCGGTGCCGGTCTCGATCATCCGGGAGCGCGCCGCACTCCCCGCACCGGCCCCCGGTCAGCCGGGACCGTTCAGCCTGGCCGACCCGGACCTGTTGACGCAGGAGCTGGAGGAGGCCGGCTTCCGAGACGTCGCCGTCTCGACGGTCGCCGCACCCGTGCGGCTCGCATCTGCCGCCGAGTGCACCCGGTTCGAGCGCGAGTCCTTCGGTGCCCTCCACCAGATGCTGGGATCGCTGAGTGCCGAGGAGCAGGACGCGGTGTGGCAGGAGATCGAGCAGGCCCTCTCGCAGTACGAGACGGCCGACGGCTTCGTGGGTCCGTGCGAGCTCGTCGTGGCAAGCGGAGTCCGATGAGCCAGCGGGGCACCTTCAAGGTCGCGGCGGTCCAGGCCACCCCGTCGTACCTGGACCGCGAGGCGACGCTGGACATCGCCGTCGAGGAGGTCCGCAAGGCCGGCGCGGACGGAGCGCAGCTCGTCGTCTTCCCGGAGAGCTTCGTGCCCGGCTACCCGGACTGGGTCTGGCGCACCAATCCCTGGCACGACCGCGAGTGGTACGCCAGGTTCCAGGACCAGGCCGTCGAGGTCGACGGACCAGCGCTGGACGGACTGCGCGCCGCAGCCGAGGAGGCAGGTGTGTGGGTCGCGCTCGGGATCACCGAGCGGACCCGGGCAGGGACCCTGTACAACGCGGTGGTCTACATCGACAGCCGTGGGCAGGTCGCCGGACTGCACCGGAAGCTGGTGCCCACCGGCGCAGAACGCCTCGTGTGGGCGAACGGAACCGGGCCGATGCTGACCGTGGTCGAGGTCGGCGGAGTCCGGGTCGGCTCGCTGATCTGCTGGGAGGCCTACATGCCGCTGGCTCGGGCCGCCCTCTACGAGAAGGGGATCGATGTGCTCCTGGCTCCCACCTGGGACAACAGCGACGTGTGGGTCCCCACGCTGCGACACATCGCGAAGGAGGGACAGGTCTTCGTCGTCGGCGTCACCGCCTACCTCCGAGGCTGCGACGTCCCCCGGGACCTGCCTGACGCAGCCGCGAAGTACGGCGGCGAAGAGGACCACCTGTCCTACGGCAACACCACGATCCTTGCTCCTGGCGGCGAGATCCTCGAGGGGCCCCTCGTCGGGACCGCCGGAACGCTGACCAGCGTCCTGGACCTCGACCGCGTCGCCGCCGGGCGGCGGTTGTTCGACCCCACGGGCCACTACTCACGACCCGACGTCCTCAGCCTCACCATCAACACGATTGGAGACACCCGATGAACGCCTTTCCCGCAATCGGCCACGTGGCCCTGACCGTCCGCTCGCTGTCTGTCAGCCGACCCTGGTACCAGCGCCTCCTCGGCGCCGATCCGGTCCTCGACGAGCCTGTCGACGGCGGGTTCCATCACGCGGTCTTCCTGGTCGGCGGCACCCTGCTCGGACTCCACGAGCACACGACCCCGGCCGAGGGCACCTTCTCGGCGCACAACATCGGACTCGACCACGTCGCCTTCGCGTGCTCGGACCGCTCCGCGCTGACCGAATGGGCGGATCGACTCGAGGAGCTCGGGATCGACCACGGTGGGATCGTCGACGCCCACTACGGCTCGGGACTGAGCTTCCGCGACCCGGACGGCATCGCACTGGAGTTCTTCGCCGCTCCCGCCTGAGGCCGGACTTCGGCCATGGTCGAGGAGGCCCCCGAGGCGCTGGCGGCGTCGTTGTCGGCCTTCCTGGCACCGGGCGCGTGGACGGCGACCGCTGCCGCAGTCCGCCCGGACTAGCCCGGCCACCGGGGTCGTCAGTCGAGCATCGACAAACGTCGTGACCCGGCGCAACGTGGAGAGCGCCGGATCGAGGGGACGGGGAGGCGGTCATGGCCAGCAGCAACTTCGCGACGGAGGTCCTGGCGGACGGGCCGATCGCGCACTGGCGGCTCGGCGAGGCCGCGGGGAGCGTGACCACGAGCGACGCGTCGGGCAACGGCAACAACGGCAGCTCCAGCGGGGGCGTCACGTTCGGGTTGCCGGGGTTCCACGGCGGCGACACGGCGGCGCTCTTCGACGGGAGGTCCGGGCGGATCGTCGTACTCAACAGCAACTCGCTGAACCCGCCGCACGTGACGATGGAGGCGAAGGTTCGCTGGGACGGGCCCAACGACCAGTACCAACGCATCCTGGAGAAGTCGAGCTTCGCGGAGCTGGCGCAGTACGGCTTCGGGATCCTGCCCGACGGGCACGTCCGGGTCGAGCTGCGCACCAGCTCGGCCACGACGAGTGTCGCGGTCGACAGCGTCGCCGTGGTGTCGCAGGGCGTCGAGACCCACGTGGTGGCGACGTACGACGGCAATGTCATCCGCACCTACCTCAACGGGCAGCTCGACAGCGAGACGCGGGCACCCGGAGCGATCTCCCCCAAGCCGCCGACGCCGGCGAACCTCGTGGAGAGCGGCATCGGGATCGGCAACCAGACCGAGCGCGACCGTCCGTTCCATGGGCTCATCGACGAGGTCGCCCTGTTCCCGGTCGCGCTCTCACCCGAGCGCGTGCTGGCGCACTACCGGTCGCAGTTCGCCGAACGGACGATCGCGCAGTACGCAGCCAAGTTCGTGATCGGGAAGTCCGCCGGCAAGATCGTGGCCCCCGGCGCCTACTTCACGGCCGTCAACGTGCACAACCCGCTCTACCGGGACGTTCGCTTCCGCGTGAAGGTCGCGGTCGCGTTGCCGGGGTTCAAGCCCGGCCCGGTCTCACCGTTCCGAGAGGTCGGCCTCGGGCCGGACGAGGCGCTCGAGATCGACAACCCCGACATCGTCAAGCTGGCCGGGCAACGGGCTGCCTTCCTCAAGGGCTTCGTCGTCATCGAGAGCGAGACCGAGCTCGACGTCGTCGCGGTGTACACCGCCGGCCCGGCCGACGCTCAGGTGCAGACCCTGCACACCGAGAGGGTGCCGGCGCGGATGCGCAAGGCGGGCAGGCGCAAGGTGTGCGTCGACTTCGAAGCGCCGTTGCGGGTCGGCACGCAGTACGGCACCCCGGCCGGCCACAGCAGCGGCGACGTCGTCTTCACGAGCAACGGCATCCCGGTGTCGGTCTTCGACTTCGACTTCGTCGGCGGGGGTGGCACGTTCGGTTCCGCCGAGGTCGACACGGCCCCCTTCGGCAGCGGCCAGAACATGCGCACCAACAACATCGACCTGGAGTTCGACTACGGCAACCTCGGCTTCGTGCCCTCCGTCGTGACGTTGGACTACCTCGACCAGGGAGGCACGGAGAACCTCTCGGTCAACGGCAGCCCGGTCTTCGCCGGAGACCTGACCTCGGCTCCGGCGGTGTTGGGCGGCGCCACTGTCTCGGTCTCGGCGACGCCCGGGGGCGGCGGAACCCAGGGCACCGTGACGATCACCGGTGCGATCAGCCGGCTCAGGGTCGGCGGACAGGAGTTCTGGATCGACAGCGTCTGTGCGATGGAGTGATCCCGCTGGGCGAGGAGCTCGGCGTCAGCTCGACTGCCGATCGCCTCCGTTGAGCTGGTCGATCACGGCGTCGATCGAGATCGGCTCGTTCCCGCGGTTCCAAGGCATCTTCATCAGGGCCGAGCCCATCGCGCAGGTGTTGCTCACTGCGGCGAAGACGAGCCCGCCACCGATGCCGGCTGCGAGCCACTTCAGCGGGGGGTAGGCGGTGCTGGCGACGACAGAGGCGCCCACGATCGAGCCCGCGACGAAACGCACCTGGCGCTCCAGGTCCCAGACCTGGCGACCCTCCACGACGTCGTTGCCCTCGGCCACCCAGTCCTTCAGGCCGCCGTCGAGGACCCTGGGGTCGGACAGGCCGGCCTCCTTGAGGGCTTCCGCGGCCTGTTCGGACCGGGCGCCCGAGAGGCACATCAGCACGACGTCATCGTCGAGGCAGGATGCCAGGTCGGTGCGATGCTTGCGGAGCAGGCCCAGCGGCACGTTGTAGGAGTCCGCGATGTGCGAGGCCTCGAACTCGGCCGGGGTGCGTACGTCGAGGACGCGCACTGACTTGTCCTGCAGCTGGCGGTGCAGCTCGGAGGCGTCAACCTTCCGAGGTGCCTTCCTTTCTCGGGTGGTGGTCATGACACTCCTTTCGTGAGCAGGGTCACTGCCTCACTCCACTCATCGCCCGCTGTTGCGGGTCTCAAACCTGTGCGGGCACCGGCGGGGCGAAACCGTACTTGCGATACACCTCGCGACCACTGCCGCCGACCATGAAGTCGACGAACTGCCTCGCGGCCTCCGGGTGCGCGCAGTCCCGCACCACGGCCAGCGCATAGCGGCCGACGACGTTCTCCTCGTCGGGGATCGAGACGGTCTCCATGTCGGCTCCGAGCACCTCGCAGTGGTAGCGCGCCTCCGTCGACCACACCGGGCAGGCGTCCACCTCGCCGTCCGCGAGCCATCGTGCGCTCTCGCGGTGGTGGATGTCGGTGAAGCGGGTGCTGCCCTCGCGGGCCTTGTCCTCGAAGACCGTGCGCCTGGCCTCGGGGCCGCAGCCCTTCTCGACCGCCTCGGCGATCAGCTCGGCCACGCCCTCGAACTGCAGGTTGGGCATGGCCACGCGGACCTCTGGTCGGGCCAGGTCGGCCCAGCCGCGGATGCCCAGCGGGTTGCCTGCGGAGACCAGGATGGCCAGGTCGTTGCTGGTGTACTCCTGCGGATCCTCCAGCAGGTCCTGCTCCACCAGCCGCCGAAGGGCCCGGGGTCCGGCGGCCACCACGTCGGGGCGGACGCTGAGCACCAGGTTGCCGATCTGGAGCCGGCCGTTCAGCGTCTGCTCCACGAGCTTGCCCGGAGGGATCGTCTCGAAGAACACCTGGGCGACCTCGGGGTTCTCGGCGTAGAAGGCCGCCACGACGTCGTCCATGGCCATGAACTGGTTGCCGTTCATGAACAGCACGAGATCGGCCGCGCAGGGGTCGCCGTGCAGGTCCACGACGTCGTCCATCGGGGGGACGGTCAGGTCGATCGGGGCTTCACGGCCGGACATATGCCCACCCCCCTTGCTGGCGACGCACGATCTCGCCGATGCCGGCGGTGACCATCTCGACCCCCGGGAGCAGCTCCGCAGGATCGATGCCCAGCCGTTGCATCGTGTTGCGGCAGGCGAGCACCTCGACGCCGCTGTCCACGAGCTCTGCGACCTGGTCGGTCCACCCGGTGGCACCGGTGGCCAGCTGGAGGCCGGGTCCGTGCGTCACCACGGCCACCTCGGCGTCCTCACCGAGGTCGGCTGCGGTGTTGCGCACGTTGCGCAGCACCTGCTCGTGGAAGGAGGGATCGTCCTCGGAGACCTGGAACACGGCCCGGTAGTGCGTCACTTGGTCCACCTCTCGTCGTCGCTTGCCGGCACTCAATCGGAGCTGTGGTCCACGGGGTAGCCGTTCTCCGCCCAGTCCGGGAAGCCGCCGTCCACGAGCACGGCAGGCACGCCGCGAGAGTCCAGGATGCTGGTCGCGATGCTGGCGCGGTGGCCGGTGCGGCACATGACGTAGACGGGTCCCTCGCCACCGACCAGCTCGTCGGCTCGCTGAGGGACTTCGGGGATGTGGATGTGCACGGCGTCCGGCACGTGGCCGTCCGACCACTCGAGGTCCTGCCGTACGTCGAGCACGCGGACCCCGTCTCCCTGCGCCGAGTGCAGTGCGTCGACGTCGACGACGTCGTAGGAGCTGGTCTCACGCCCGGCGTCCTGCCAGGCGCCGAAGCCGCCCTCGAGGAACCCGATGATCGAGTTGATGCCGATGCGGGCGCACTGCCGGACGGGCTCCTGGGGGTCGGTTCCCTCGGGAAGGATGACCGCGAACTCGGTGCCGAAGGGGAACAGCCAGCCGACGTACGTCGAGAACTGGGCGTCGAGCTCGATGTTCACCGAGCCGGGCACGTGCGCGGCCGCGAACTCCGCGCGAGATCGACCGTCGATCAGGACGGTGCCCTGCTCCCTCGCGCGGTCGAGGTCCTCGAGCCCTAGCGCCGCAACCGGACTCGGCTCCCAGCCCTCGGCGCCGTCGACGTTGAGCCCTGCCATCTGCGTGTAGTAGGCGGGGTAGGCCAGCAGCCCGGCCAGCTGGGTGTCGACGAAGTCCTGCTCGTCGCGAGCCAGGGCCGCGGGGTTGCGCGTCAGCTCGGTGCCGACGTCGGTGAAGGTGTCGGCGCTGGCCGCGGAGGCCGCGCAGAAGGAGCCGGCCCCGTGCGTGGGGCCGATCACCATGGTCTTCGGCATCGACAGCAGGCGCTGCGCTGAGCGGTACTGGCGCCGGGTGAGATTCTCGGTCATCTCCGGGCTGACCAGGTCCGTCCGCCCGCAGGACGCGACCAGGACGCAACCGCCGGAGAAGACCAGCAGCGGCTCGTCGCCGTCGAGCACCGCGTAGCTGGTGTGGTGCGGGGTGTGCCCGGGGGTGTGCAGGGCGCGAATGGTGAGGTCGCCGAAGGGCACCTCGTCCTCGTCGCGGACGGCGTGGTGGTCGAAGGTGTAGCCGGCGTCGGCGGGCAGTACGTGGGTGGCGCCGTGACGCAGGGCGAGTGCGCGGCCCCCGCTGACGTAGTCGTTGTGGACGTGGGTCTCCATGATCAGCCCCAGGGGAGCGTGGACTTCGGCGATACCCGCCTCGAACCGGTCCAGGTCGCGCTGGGGGTCGATCACCGCGGACTGGCCACCGCTGGTGATCAGGTAGCTGTGGTCCCCCAGCCCGGGGGTGGAGATCTGATAGGTCTCGACCCCTGCTGGGGCACCGACCACCTCGAGCGTCGTCATCCGCTGGATGCCCGTCAGTTCGGCCGTCATAGGTGCTCCTTGGTCGGTGTGGCTGTGATGTATCCGACAAGGCTGACCACCAGCGCGCAGTTCAGGTCAATAAACAGCCTCGGCCAGGGCCGTACAAACCTCGGTTGAACGGCCCGCTCAGGCCCCGCCGCCGCTGCGCTGCTCGTGGAACCAGGCGATCGCAGCGGCTCGGTCACCGAGCTCCAGTTTGTGCACGATGTGAGAGACGTGCACCCGGATCGTCCCCTGGGAGAGGAAGAGTCGATCGGCGATCTCCCGGTCCGTCACCTCGGCCGCGAGCAGCTCGAGCACCTCCAACTCGCGCGGGGAGAGGGGGCCCATCGCCCCCGCTCCCTGCCTCGGGGTGACCCAGGCGGCGATCCGCCGGTTGACCTTCGTCATCACCTCCGGATGCTCGGCCGCCTCGTCCACGAGCGACATCAGTGAGACGTGCTCGCGGTCGTCCGGCTCGATCCCGGCCTCCGCCAGCACGCCCGCGACCGTGTCCTGGAGCAGACCGGCCAGGCGTCGCCTGTCCAGGTCGGCGGCCGCCCGGGCCGCGAGCTGTTCTCGGATCGTGCCTGCGATCCAGATGAACACACCGGTTGCGGCCAGCAGCAGCCCGATCAGCCAGAGGCGTGGCATCTCGGCGAAGACCGCCCGGCGCTCCCAGCTGCGCAGCCCGATGGCCGAGGCGAGGAGGACCACCCCCACCGCGCTCCCGCGCTGGCCGTGCTTGAGGCCGAGCTCGAAGGCGAGCAGCGGGAACAGCAGGGCGCTGGGAGCGAAGGGGATCTGCATGGTGACGGCCAGGAAGGCCGTGCACGTGGTGGCATCGGCGATGGAGGTCCACACGAACGCGCCCTGGTCACCCTCGGCGAGCCGCTTCCTGGCCAGGGCCGTGGTGAGCAGGAAGGCGACAGCGCACGCCAGGATCAGCCCGACGTGAACGTCGGGGATGAACAGCGAACAGGCGATCACCCCGAGGCCCACCGCCGCTCTTGGCGCCACCAGCATCCGCTCGGCTGTGGTGCCCGGGCTTGGCAAGGTGCCGACGGCCGACCCCGAGTGACGTGTGGTGTCGGTCACGAGGATCACTGTGCCAGTTGTCCCAGATGCGGGCCAGTGTGCGGACTCGTCCGACTCGTTGTTGCGGTCTTGGCTAAACGCGTTCAACCTCAAGTGCAACGCCGCGATGCCTTGTTCCCCCGGGCTCGGGAAGCCCACGGTGGACTTTTAGTGACGTGCGCCACAGACAGGGGAATGGGCCAGCGCCGTTGCCACGGACGACGAGAGCGGAGCCGAAGATGAGCATCTCCCTACCAGGCGCCCGGAACGGGACGCCTACGCGTCCGGCACCGGTGAAGTCCGACCGGGCGGTGCCTGCCGATCAGGCTGCGGCCGGGTGGCGGGCCCAGCTCACCCCTGGCAGGGTGGCTGCCTTGATCCTGGGCGTCCTCGCGATCGCCTACGGTCGCCTCGGGCCGACCCTGCCCGGTCTCGCAGACGCGGTCACGGCCATGTTCCAGGCGACCAACAAGACGGACGCCGCAGCCCCGGACTCCCTGGTGCTGGCGGCGCAGACACTGCTCGGCATCTTCGTGTTCTTCGTGCTGTGCCTGGCGACAGAGGCGCTTCCGGGGCTCGTGGTCGGGCTGTGCTCGCCGATGCTGCTCGTCGTACTGGCCGACCTCCCCACCGCGCCCGGCGCCGCCGACGAGGTCCCGGTCGCCTTCAACGCGTTCGTGTCCGACACCTTCTTCTTGATCCTCGGGGCGTTCGTGCTGGTGGCGGTGATGATCCAGACCGGCCTGGGCAAGAGGATCGCGTTCGGCATCGTCGCCAGCGTGCGATCGACCCGGGCCGACCGGATCATGGCCGCCCTGATGGCCGCGGGAGCGTCGCTGCACGCGATCCTGCCCACGGTGGCCGAGACCGCGATGTTCCTGCCCATCTCGCGCTGCCTGGGTGAGATCTCGGAGGGCGAGGAGAAGCCTCGCGGTCTGGACCGGGCCAACCAGGGCATGATCCTCGCGGTGGCCGGACTGGTCCCGCTGCTCGGGGGGATGCTGTTCCTGACGGCGGGTGTTCCCAACCTCGTCCTCAAGGGCACCCTGGCCGGCCAGGGTGTCAACATCACCTGGCTGGACTGGCTGTGGTGGAACCTCCCGCTGTGGGGCCTGATCCCGTTGGCGTACTTCATGGTGAAACGTCGCTTCGGGATGGATTCGGTGAACCTCCCCAACGTGACCACGGTGATGCCGCGCATGCGCGCAGAGATGGGCCCGATCAGCCGCGGTGAGGTGTGGACACTGATCTGCGTCGCGATCGCCTTCGCGCTGTGGACCACCGAGGGACTGACCGGGATCTCGACCGGGATGGCGACCTTGATCATGGTGGGCCTGTTGTTCTTTCCCGGCATGGGCCTGGAGCTCAAGGACTACGTCGGCAACGTGATGTGGGGCATGCTCTTCCTGATCGGCGGGGCGATCAGCCTGGGGAACCTGCTCTACAAGTTCGGCGTCGTGACCTGGGCCGCCGACGCGCTGGTCTCCCCGATCAAGAGCTGGGGGATCACCAACAGCCTCCTGGTGATGCTGATCTCGGTCGCCGGTCTGCACGTGGCCCGAGCGGGGATCCTCAGTGGCGGAGCCATGGCGGCCGTGTTCGTGCCGCTCTCTATCGGTCTGGCGGACTCCTTCGACTTCAACGTCGTGCCGTTCTCGGTGATCATCGTCAACGCGCTCAACGTCGCCGTGTTCGTGCCGGTCTCGGCGGTCGCGATCCTGATCGCCACGCAAGCCGCTCGAATCTCCTGGCGCGAGGTCCTCGTCTTCGGCGGCACCTTCTCGATCGTCGGCAACCTCTACGTCATCCTCGCGCTCTCCGGCTGGTTCACCCTGATCGGCATGCCGGTGCAGTAAGGACGATCCGTGCTCCCGATGGCGTCGGACGTATGCGCCCGAGCACCCAAACGTGGCTTTGGGGTGCCTACGCCGTCTTGGGGATCACCCCATAGCGCACATCTCTTCTCATTCCTACGCTGCTGTCATGGTCGAAGTCACAGAACGCCCCGTCAGATGGTTGAAGGTGCTGGACCAGACCCGGTGCATCGGGTGCCACGCCTGCACGACTGCGTGCAAGAGCGAGAACGAGGTCCCTCTCGGCGTCACCCGGACCTATGTGAAGTCCGTGGACGTCGGGGAGTTCCCGCAGGCCCGCCGGGCGTTCCAGGTGACGCGGTGCAACCAGTGCACCGACGCGCCGTGCGTGACCGCCTGCCCGACGGAGGCGATGTACAAGCGCCCCGACGGGATCGTCGACTTCGACAAGAGCATCTGCATCGGCTGCAAGGCCTGCATGGCCGCGTGCCCCTACGACGCGATCTTCATCAACCCCGAGGACCACTCGGCCGAGAAGTGCAACTTCTGCGCCCACCGCATCGACGGTGGCCTCGAGCCGGCCTGTGTCACCGTCTGCCCTACTGAGGCGATCCTGGTCGGTGACATGAACGACCCGACCTCCAAGGTCGCGCAGGCTGTGAAGCGGCAGCCCGCGCTGGTGCGCCGTCCCGAGAAGGAGACCGGCCCCGGGCTGTTCTACCTCGGGGCCCACCAGGCCACCTTGGACCCGCTCGGCGCCAAGCGGCCCGAGGGCGGTCTCTATGCCTGGTCGACGCAAGGCCCCCCGGACCCGCAGCTGGTGCCGTCGGGCCACCCCGAGGGTGCTCGTTCCTCCGCGGCGGCCCTGCTGTCCTACGACATCCCGCACTACGCCCCGTGGGGCTGGCGGGTGAGCCTCTACACCTGGACCAAGAGCATCGCCGCCGGTGCCTTCATGGTGGCGATCGTGTTCGCGTTCACCGGGTTGATGACCTGGGACGACCCGGTGACGCGGTACGTCGCACCGCTCCTGGCCCTGGTCTTCCTCGGGATCACCGGAGTCCTGCTGATCTGGGACCTCAAGCACCCGTTCCGCTTCTGGCTGATCTTCACCCGCCATCAGTGGCGAAGCTGGCTCGTGCGCGGGTCCTTCATCATCGGCGCGTTCGGTGCCGCGGCGTTCGCGTCGCTGGTCGTCGGCGTACTCGACCTGCTGACGGCCCAGCAGGTGATCGGCGTGATCGGCGCCGTGACCGGGCTGGCCACCGCCTGCTACACCGCCTACCTCTTCGCGCAGGCCAAGGCCCGCGACCTCTGGCAGAGCCCGCTGCTGCCCGCACACCTCGCGGTGCAGGCAGTGCTGGCCGGCACCGCCTCGCTGCTGCCGTTCTCGCTGATGATGGGCGAAGAGGCCGCGGTCCGGCCGTTGGAGATCGTCCTGGCCGTGTCGGCTCTCGCCCACCTGCTCCTGGTGTGGACCGAGACCACGCTGCCGCACGTGACCGCCCACGCCCGACTGGCCGGCCACGAGATGACTCATGGGAAGTACGCGACGTACTTCCGCGTGGGCCTGGGGGGCGTGCTGGTCTCCGCCGCCGCCCCCGTGATCGGCGTCATCGCGGTGCCGTTCGCCCTGATCGGCCTGCTCGCCCACGAGCATGCCTACGTCCAGGCCGGCCAATCCGTCCCGCTGGCTTGAGGAGGAAGACCCGATGTCGTCGAAGAAGACCAACCGCGTGTCCCTGACCGAGCGCGCCCGTCGCGTCTCTGCCGCCCGCAAGGACGTCGAGGCCCGGGGCGAGACCTTCTACCAGGGTGCGAGCGGAGTGCACCTGGCGGCCTTCCCTCCCAAGGAGCGGTGGGACGACTGGGTGGACCTGGACTCCCGTGCGTGGCCGCGCCGCGAGGAGCACCACTACATGCTGGTGCCGACCACCTGCTTCAACTGTGAGTCGGCCTGCGGTCTGCTGGCGTACGTCGACCGCGACGACCTCCACGTGCGCAAGTTCGAGGGCAACCCCGAGCACCCCGGCAGCCGGGGACGCAACTGCGCCAAGGGACCGGCGACGATCAATCAGGTCACCGACCCCGACCGCATCCTCTACCCGCTGCGCCGGGTGGGGCAGCGCGGCGAGGGCAACTGGGAGCGGGTGTCGTGGGACGAGGTCCTCGACACGCTCGCCGAGCGGCTGCGCAAGGCGATCATCGAGGAGCGCCAGAACGAGATCATGGTGCACATCGGGCGCCCCGGTGAGGACGGCTTCACCGAGCGCGTGCTCGCCAGCTGGGGCGTGGACGGCCACAACTCGCACACCAACGTCTGCTCGAGCGGCGGCAGGGCCGGCTACCAGTTCTGGATGGGGGCCGACCGGCCGAGCCCGGACCACGCCAACGCCAAGGTGATCTACCTGATCAGCTCGCACCTGGAGACCGGGCACTACTTCAACCCGCACGCCCAGCGGATCACCGAGGCTCGCGCCAACGGCGCCAAGGTGATCGTGCTCGACACCCGGCTCTCCAACACCGCCACGCATGCCGACCACTGGCTCTCCCCCCAGCCCGGGAGCGAGTCGGCGATCAACCTCGCCGTCGCCCAGCACCTCATCGCGACCGGTCGCTATGACCGCGAGTTCGTGCGGAAGTGGTGGAACTGGCAGGAGTACCTCGAGGAGTGCCGCCCCGACCTCCCGGCCACCTTCGAGTCCTTCGAGACCGCGCTGGCCACGATGTACTCGGAGTTCACCTTCGACTACGCCGCCCAGGAGTCGGGCATCGACGCGGCCACGATCGCCGAGGTCGCCGAGACGGTCGCCCAGGCCGGCACCCGCTTCTCCTCCCACATCTGGCGCTCGGCGGCCGCCGCCAACCTCGGCGGCTGGCAGATCACCCGCACGCTGGTGCTGATCTCCGCCTTGCTGGGCGCGATCGGGACCGAGGGTGGCCTGTTCGCGAACTCGTGGAACAAGTTCGTGCCCAAGCCGATCTACACCCCGCCGCACCCCGGGGTGTGGCAGCAGCTGACCTGGCCGTCGGAGTTCCCGCTCTCGCAGAACGAGATGTCGTTCCTGCTGCCGCACTTCCTCAAGGAGGGCCGCGGCAAGCTCGACACCTACTTCATCCGGGTCTACAACCCGGTGTGGACCAACCCCGACGGCATGTCGTGGATGGAGGTGCTCACCGACGAGGAGAAGGTCGGCTGCTTCGTCTCGCTGACCCCGACGTGGAACGAGTCTGCCTACCTCGCCGACTTCGTGCTGCCCATGGGGCACAGCTCGGAGCGGCACGACACCCACTCCTATGAGCAGTACGACGGCCAGTGGGTGGGCTTCCGCCAGCCCGTGCTTCGGGCCGCTCGCGAGCGGCTGGGCGAGACCATCACCGACAGCCGTCAGGTCAACCCCGGGGAGGTCTGGGAGGAGAACGAGTTCTGGATCGAGCTGTCCTGGCGGATCGACCCCGATGGCAGCCTCGGCATCCGGCAGTACCACGAGTCCAAGGCCGAACCGGGCACGAAGCTCTCGGTCGACGAGTACTACGGCTGGATGTTCGAGAACTCGGTGCCCGGCCTGCCGGAGAAGGCGGCCGCGGAGGGACTGACGCCGCTGCAGTTCATGCGGCGGTACGGCGCCTTCGAGATCACCAAGGGCCAGGGGGCCGTCTACACCGCCCAGGTGGCCGACCAGGAGCTGGACGACCTCAACGTCACCGCGCAGGGCCGGGTGTTCACCGCCACCGAGAAGCCACCCGTCGTGAACATGGCTCCGGTCGGTGCTCCCGGGCCGGACGACGAGGGTCGTCGGCCCGTGGGCGTGATGGTCGACGGCGTCGTACGCACCGGGTTCCCGACGCCGTCGGGCAAGCTGGAGTTCTACTCCTCCACGCTGGCCGGGTGGGGCTGGCCGGAGCAGGCGATCCCGGGCTACCTCAAGAGCCACGTGCACCCCGACGAGCTCGCCGAGGACCAGATGGTGCTGCTCTCCACCTTCCGGCTGCCCACCCAGATCCACACCCGCTCGGCCAACTCCAAGTGGCTCGACGAGCTGGCGCACACCAACCCGGTCTGGATCCACCCGCAGGACTCCGCCCGGCTCGGCGTGGAGCACACCGGGGACCTGGTGCGCGTGCAGTCAGACATCGGCTACTTCGTGGCCAAGGTCTGGATCACCGAGGGGATCCGGCCCGGCGTCGTCGCCTGCTCCCACCACATGGGGCGGTGGCGTCCGGAGAACCAGGGCGGTGGCGCGGGCGGCATGATGGCCACGGTCGACCTGCAGCGAGAGGGAAGCGACTGGACGATGCGCCGGCTGCGCAACGTCGGCCCGCACGAGACCAGCGACCCCGACACCCAACGGATCTGGTGGAGCGACACCGGCGTGCACCAGAACCTGATCTTCCCCGTGCACCCGGACCCGATCTCGGGCATGCACTGCTGGCACCAGGCCGTCCGGGTCGTCAAGGCCGGACCGGAGGACCGCGCCGGCGACATCAGCGTGGACACCGGGAAGGCGAGCGCCGTCTACGACGACTGGATGGCTCGCACCCGACCGGCCGGGCACATCTCGCCGGACGGGACCCGTCGCCCGCACTGGCTGATGCGTCCGCTGAAGCCGAGCGCCGACACCTTCGCCCTCGACACGGTCGCGCTCGACACGTGAGCGCCCCCACGATGGCCGAGCAGCGCGCGGGTCGGCGACCGGTGGAGCCGGACGCCGAGGTCCGTGAGCGCTACGAGCTGCTGAGGGCCCTGGGCTCGGTGGCCTTGACGCCCCCGCCCGGCAACGAGCCGGTGTGGCACGCGCTCGGCCTGAGCCCGGCGACCGCGGTCGAGCACACGGCCGTCTTCGTGCTCGGTCTACCCCCGCACGCGGCGATCTACCTCGGCGAGGAGGGCAAGCTGGGTGGCGAGGGCCTCGACCGGGTGGGCGGGTTCTGGCGTGCCCTGGGCCTGAAGGCACCCGAGGACGCCGACCACCTCGGCGCGCTGCTGATGCTCTACGCCGAGCTCGGACTGGCCGAGTCGCTGGCCACCAGCGACCGCTCGGCCGAGCAGCTGCGGACCTCGCGTCAGGCCCTGCTGCACGAGCACCTGTGGCCGTGGGTGCCGGCGTACCTGCGCGCGGTCACCGACCTCCAGGTGCCCAGCCTCGCCGAGTGGGCCGAGCTCGCCTCTGCCGCAGTGCACCAGGAGCACGAGTGCTCCACCCCGGCGCCGCTGCTGCCCTTGGCGCTGCGGGAGGCGCCGCCCGCGCTTGCCGCCGAGGACTCCGTCGACGACCTGCTGGACGCGTTGGTCGCGCCGGTGCGCTCCGGTGTCGTGCTGAGCCAGCGCGACCTGCAGGCCGGGGCGGCGGTCGTCGGTGTCGGCTTCCGGCGCGGTGAGCGGCGGTTCGCGCTGCGGGCGATGCTGGAGCAGGACGCGCCCGCCACGCTGGGCTGGCTGGCCGAGCGCGCCCGCTCCTGGACCGAGATCCACGCCGGACACGGTGCCGACCCGACCACCGACTGGTGGCGGGCCCGGGCGGAGTCCACCGCGACCGTCCTGACCGCAGCACTGGAAGGGGCGCAGTGAGACGCCAGCGAGACCGCGACGCCATCGCCGATGCGGTCGGCAGGGTGCGCGACCCCGAGCTGGAGCGGCCGTTGTCGGAGCTGACCATGGTGCGCCGCGTCGAGATCAACCGGCGCGGTGAGGTCGAGGTCGGGATCGCCCTGACCACCGAGGCGTGCCCGATGCGGGACCGGTTGGCGCGCGACGTCACCACCGCCGTACGAGCCGTGGCCGGCGGCGCCGACGTGCACGTGGACTTCTCGGTGATGAGCGAGCGAGAGCGTCGCGACACCGCGGCCCGCTTCATGGTCGAGGGTCACCAGGTTGGCGCCACGGCTGCCAAGGCCATCTACGCGGTGGCCAGCGGCAAGGGCGGGGTGGGCAAGTCCACGGTCGCGGCGAACCTCGCGGTCTCGCTCGCGGCCCAGGGCAAGTCGGTGGGACTGCTGGACGCCGACGTGTGGGGCTACTCCGTGCCGCAGCTCTTCGGGGTCCACCACAGCCCGGTCGCGCTCTACGAGACCATGCTGCCGGTGCAGGCCCACGGGGTCCGGCTGATGTCGCTGGGCTTCCTGGTCGAGGACGAGACCCCGATCGTGTGGCGCGGACCGATGCTGCACAAGGCCCTGACGCAGTTCATCCACGAGGTGCACTGGGGAGAGCTCGACGTACTCATCCTCGACCTTCCTCCCGGCACCGGCGACGTGACGTTGTCGGTCCTGGAGCTGCTCGAGGAGGCGTCGCTGCTCGTGGTCACCACGCCGCAGGCAGCTGCCCGCACGGTGGCCACCCGGGTCGGGCTGATGGCCCGTGACCTCGGGATGCCGGTCGCCGGCGTGGTGGAGAACATGTCGGCCGCCGTGTGCGACTCCTGTGGCGCCGAGAGCAAGCTCTTCGGCAGCGGCGGTGGTCAGCAGCTGGCCGGCGAGCTCGACGTGCCGCTGCTGGGTCAGGTGCCGCTCGACATGGCGTTGCGCGAAGGCGGTGACCGGGGAGTCCCCGTCGTGGTCTCCGCGCCGGGCTCGCCCTCGGCCCGGGCATTGGACGAGGTGGCGGCGCGGCTGCGACCGGTACGACGGTCGCTGGTGGGTCGCTCGCTGTCCCTGACGCCGATCTGACCGGGTCAGACGGGGCGGCGCTGGCGCTGCTGGAAGGTGCGACGAGAGAGTCCGACGAAGGTGCGGGCCGCGCCCAGCAGCGGGCGGCCCGCGGGCCAGACGGCCTGGAGCGTACGCCGCAGGTCGAGGCCGTCGACGCGCACGGAGACCAGATGACCGAGCTCGACGGCGTCGGCCACGGCGACCGAGCTGATCACCGCCGGCGCCAGCCCGTTCTGGGCGGCCGCCTTGATGGCGGTGGTCGAGGTCAGCTCCAGCATCGGCGGCGCGAGCTCGGCCTGGCCCACGGCCTGCCGGATCGCCCGGTCCAGGGTCCACCGGGTGCCGGAGCCGGGCTCGCGCTGGATCAGCGGGGTCCGCGCCAGCTCGCGGGCGGTGACCTGGGCTCCGGGACGTGCCCACGGGTGGTCTCGGGCGACCACCACGAGCAGCTCGTCGCGGGCGATCGTGGTGGTGCGCAGGCCGCTCGTCCGGGGCAGCCCCTCGACGTACCCCAGGTCGGCCGAGCCGCTGGTGACCCGGCGCGCCACCTCCGCGGAGTTCGCCAGCTCCAGGGCGATGATCAGCTCGGGGTCCTCCTCGTGCGCGGTCGTGAGCCACGACGGCATGAGGTACTCGGCCACGGTCATGCTTGCCGCGATCCGCAGGCGGGCCTGGGTCTGCCGCCGCAGCGCCTCCACCCCTCGCTCGAGCGAGGCCGCAGACTCCACGACGTCGCGAGCCCACTCCACGACCAGGCTGCCGGCACCGGTCAGGGAGGACCCCTGCGCGGTGCGCTCGATCAGCGCGATGCCGAGCAGGCGCTCCATGCGGCGGATCCGCGAGCTCACCGCCGGCTGGGTCACGCCGTGTTCCTCGGCCGCACGTCCCATGCTGCCGTGCCGGGCGACGCTGAGAAGCATGTCCAGCGCCGCCAGGTCCGGCACGTGCGGGGAGAGTGGCATGAGCCGACCCTAGGTTCTGATCGCGGCAAAGGCCCCATCCCGCCCTGCGGCGGAAGTGGTTTCGATGCTCTGGCGTGTCGTCCAGGTCCTACATAGCCTCTCGGACATGACTGACACCTACCGCACTCTCGGGTCCGGCGCGCACACCGTGATGTGCCTGCACGGCTGGTTCGGCTCGTCCACGGGTTGGGGCGAGGACTTCTGCTCGGTGCTGGACACCGACGCCTTTCGCTATGTGTTCATGAACTACCGCGGGTACGGCGAACGGGCCGACGTGGCGGGGGACTTCACGGTCGAGGAGATCGCCCGGGACGCGCTCGAGCTCGCCGACTCGCTCGGGGCCGACCGGTTCTCGGTCCTCGGCCACTCCATGGGCGGCAGCGCGGCCCAGCGGGTGCTCTCCCTGGCCCCGGACCGGGTGGACCGGCTGGTGGGCATCAGCCCGGTGCCCGCCTCCGGCGTGCCGTTCGACGACCAGGGCTGGGGCTTGTTCTCCGGTGCCGCGCAGGAGGACGGCAACCGCGCCGCGATCATCGACCTGACCACGGGCAACCGGCTCACCCAGCGATGGATCGACGCGATGGTGCAGCACTCGGTGGACCGCGCGACCCGGGAGGCGGTGGCCGGCTACCTGCAGTCGTGGGCCAAGGACGACTTCTCCGCTGAGGTGTCCGGCAACCCGGTCCCGGCACTGGCGGTGGTGGGCGAGCACGACCCGGCTCTCGGGGCGGACACGATCGAGGCCACCTGGATGCAGACCTACCCGAACGCCCGGCTCGAGGTGCTCCCCAACGCCGGTCACTACGCCATGTTCGAGACGCCGGTGGCCCTGGCCACCGTGGTGGAACGCTTCCTCTCCGCGTGACGGCGGGCCGAGACCTCCCCGTCGGGCCAGGGACCACAGGCGCCGTTGCCGCGGCGTACGACGAGCTGGCTCCTGCTGCCCGCGAGGCCACCGGACGCGTGCACGACCCCGGCACCTACGTGACCGGCGTGCCGTTCGCCGAGCTTGCGTCCCTGCGCGAGCAGCACGGTGTGGTCCCGGTGGCCGAACCGTCGCTGCCGGGCTGGCCGACGGGAGACGGCTACTGGCTGGTGCTGCGCCACGCCGACGTCGACCGCGTCGTCAAGGACACCGAGACCTTCTCCTCGGCGCTGCGCGGCACCCAGATCCGTGACCCGGGCACGGAGGAGGATCTGGCGTTCGTCCGGCGGATGATGCTGAACATGGACCCGCCGGAGCACTCCCGGCTGCGGCGAATGCTGGCGCGGTCCTTCACGCCGCGCGCCGTCGCGCGGTTGGAGGAACAGATCCTCGGGCACGCGCGCGGGATCGTGGACCGGATGCTGGCCGCCGGCTCTGAGGGCACCTGCGACTTCGCCAAGGACGTGGCGGCCGACCTGCCGCTGCTGACCCTGGCCGACGTGCTGGGGGTGCCGGCGCAGGACCGGCTCCTGATGTTCGACTGGTCCAATCGGGTGATCGGCTGGCAGGACGAGGACTACGCGACCAGTAGCGCGTTCGACCCGAGCGCAGGGAGTGCGCTGGCCCGGGAGGTGGCCCCGCTGCGGCCGGAGCCGGGGGTCGACGGCCGGATGCCCGACCCGAGGTCGCGGGACGGGATGCCGGACCTCTATGGCTATGCGCACCTGCTCGGCCGGGAGAAGCGCGAGCGGCCCGGCGCGGACGTGATGTCGATCCTGATGGGACAGCGCGACGACGCCGGTGGCTCGGTGAGCGTGGAGGAGTTCGAGAACCTGTTCTGGCTCTTCGCCGTCGCCGGCAACGAGACCCTGCGCAACGGCATCCCGGGAGGGATGATGGCGCTGCTCCAGCATCCCGACGCTCAGCGGCAGCTGCGCGCCGACCCGGGGCTCGTGCCTGCCGCGGTCGAGGAGATGTTGCGCTGGTGGACGCCGGTGATGACGTTTCGGCGTACGGCGAGCCGGGCGGTGCAGCTCGCTGGTGCGCGGGTCCAGGCGGGGGACAAGGTCGTGGTCTCCTTCACCGCGGCCAACCGGGACCCGGCCGTGTTCGAGCGACCCGACGACTTCGACCTCGTCCGCGGCGGGCGTGGTCACCTGGCCTTCGGTGCCGGACCGCACTTCTGCCTGGGCGCGCATCTCGCGCGGACGCAGATGCGCGCGCTGTTCACCGAGCTGCTCACCCGCACCAGCTGGATCGAGCCCGCCGGCGAGCCTGCCTGGCTGCGCTCGAACTTCCAGCGCGGCGTCAAGCGGCTGCCCATCGCCTGGAGCCGGTGAGTGGTCGAGGGGCTCGCGGCAGCCAGCGTCTCGCCACGGATGATGGCAGGTCGGGTCGTGGTTCGCGACGGGCTTGGTGGCCCACCTCAACCACCGGGGGCTCCACCGGACCGCATCCGCGGGAACAGTGCGGTCGATCCGGCTCACCAGGTGCGCCGGATCGACCGCACAGCGGCCACCCGCGAGCTGGTCCACTGGCAAGGTCAGCTTCCACCGAAGACCCTAGGCCTCGCGGCGGTCGTTGACCCACAGCCGCATGCCGACCCAGCCGGTGGACCGGCCCTGGACCGACCAGCCGGTGGACGGACGTCGCGCCTCAGTGCCTCAGTGCCTCAGTGCCGCGCGGGCGAGCGCTGCGGCCGCGGGGCTGACCCGATCGCGGTCGCTGAACTTCGCGGGGCGCTCGGAGACGTTGGCCAGCGCGCTGAACACGTCGAGTCGGTAGATCTCGTAGCCGTCCAGTGCGCGGCCGTCGCGGTGCTGCCACCCGAGCTCGGACAGCGCGGCGGCGATGCGTCTGACGGGAAGCTCGCGGCCCGCGGAGGTCGCGGCGTAGGCCAGCACCAGCAGGCCGGCGACGGTGGCGAAGTCGTGCGGCTTCTCGGAGACGAGTCGAGAGGCGAGGTGCGCCCACAGCTTCGAGGGGTCGCGCTGGGCGGCGGCCCCGGCCCGGGTGAGCAGGAGAGTGCCCTTGTACTTGCGCAGCAACCCCATCGACTGCAGTGACTCGCGAAACTCCAGCAGGGGAGCGGCGTGACTCTCGCGGTTGTTCTTGCCGATCCAGTCACCCATGGTGGGGACGACGGCACAGGCGGCCTCGACGTCGACGGGCTTGAGGTAGCCGGCCGAGGTGAGCTCGATCCCGCCGCCCTTGGCGCGGTCGAGGAACCAGCGGTGGGCCGCCAGTGCCGGCCGCAGCTCTTCGGCTGGCAGCTCGGTCGGTTCGCTGACCAGCGCGAGCATCCGCGACGCCAGGTCGTCACCGACGTCGGTGTAGCGCAGTCGGTTGAGGAGATCCAGGAGCCGCTGGTCCACGCCGTACTCCCGAAGCACGAAGTACGGCTCGCAGAGCGCCTGGTTCGTCTCGGCGAGGTCGAAGTGGGCGGGGTCATCGAGCACCTGTGCGAGCTCCTCGGCGGTGCGCAGACTGCCGCAGTCCTCGGGTGGCGCAGCCCGCCGGCCGTCGACGCACACCGCCGCCGGGGCGTCCGCCGGTCGGGGGAGCACCTGCTCCAGACCGATGAACAGCTCCCAGGAGTCGCCGTAGTCGTAGAGGTAGCGCAGTACGTCGCCGGGTTCCTGCAGCACCTCGTCGAGGCGTACGTCGCACGCAGGAATGCCCTCGTCGTCGTCGGGCTCGCCCTCCTCGACGTCGAAGGGACACAGGAAGACCTGACTGCCCGGGGCGAAGGGGTCGCCGCCGAGGGCGAAGCGGTGCAGGTGGGAGTCGGTCCAGTCGAAGGCCGACTGGAGCACCTGGTGCACGACGTCGAGGGTCAGGTCGGACCGCAGGTCGATCCGCCGCCAGATCGGGGGCACGGAGCGATCGAGGTCGACGCGGACGCGATAGGAGACGACCTCGGCACGTGGCGGCCGGCGCAGCTCGGGTCGGGATGGCTGACGCACGATCCGCTCGCCGACCAGGGACAGGTTGCCCGCGAGCTCTCGCAGGTCGGCCAACTCCATCCCCGAGATCGCTGCCTCGAACTGGCGCAGGAGTGCTGCCTGCTCGTCGTCGTTCCCAGACATGGCGCCAGCGTATGGGAGCCGAGGCGTCCGAGGCGTCCGGGCGCCTCGGCTCGAGGGCCCTGCACTGGTTTCGGGTCCGAGACGACCGTCTCGGGAGGGCGCTCAGCCAGCCGCCGTTGCTCCCAGCAGCACCTTCCTGCTCAGCGCATGAGCGAGCCCGCGGACACCGGCGTCCTGGCCCAGGCGGCTGGTCTCGATCCGCAGCGCTCGGGTGGCCAAAGGCAGTGAGCGTGCATAGACCCGCTCCCGGACGCCGGCGACGAGGTGGTCGCCGGTGAGTCCGAGCGAGCCTCCGATGAGCACCTGCTCGGGGTTGAGCAGCGAGACCGCCGTGGCGATGGCGCTGCCGATCACCCGGCCGGCCTCGGCGGTGAGGGCTCGGGCGACGGGGTCGCCGGCAGCCAGCACCCGCAGGAAGGACGCGGTGTCGGTGACGTCGAGCCCGTGGGCGGCGGCATCGCGCGCCAGGGCCCATCCTCCGGCATAGGCCTCGACACAGCCGGTCTTCCCGCAACGACAGCTCGGGCGGTCACGACCACCTGAGACGTTGTCGGCCTCGGTGTGCCCGAGGTCGCCGGCGGCACCGGCCGCGCCGCGCAGGACCCTGCCGCCGCTGATGATGCCGGCGCCGACCCCGGTGCCGACCTTGACGACGAGCAGGTCCGAGATCGGTACGCCGGCTTCGGCGGCTGCGGCCATCTCGCCCATGGCCAGGGCGTTGGCGTCGTTCTCGACGTGGGCCACGGTGTCGTACCAGCCCCCGATCGCCTCGCTGACGTCGTACCCGTCCCAGCCGGTCATGATCGGCGGGTCCACGATCCGGCCCCTGGGGAACTCCACCGGTCCGGGCAGCCCGATCGCCACGCCCCACGGCCGCTTGCCTCTCTGGCCCCGGGACAGGTCCCGCCAGGCCCGCCGCGCGATGTCGAGCACCTCGTCCGGACCGTGCTCGATGGTGCTGGGGTGCGCGGAGGTGGCCTCGACGCGTCCCGCCAGGTCGCACCGGGCCACCCGCATCCCGGTCGCACCGACGTCTGCGACCAGCAGGGTCCCTGCCTTGGCAGCGAGGTGGTAGCGGGTGGCCGGACGTCCGCGCCCGTTGGCGGGCTCCTCGAAGGTCTCGAGCAGTCCGTCCTCGAGCAGCCTCTCGATCCGGGCGGTGACGGTGACCCGGGCCCACCCGGTGCGCTCCGCGACCTCGGCCCGGGTGAGGTGGCCGCCGCTCCAGAACAGCGCCAGGGTGGCGGTCAGATCGGGATCGCCCAGGGACGGCGGGACGGTTCGGGCACTCATCACCGGCGGGCTCCTCTCCAGGGTCTCGGGTCCGGACGGGATCCAGTGAATCAGATTTGTCTATTGACGGACACAGAAGCGCACTTTAATGTCTAGACACAGACATAAAAAAAGGAGACCCACCCATGCGCCACTCACTTCGCGTCCTCGGCACCCTCGCTGTCGGCGGCTCACTCGTCCTCACCGGCTGCGGTTCCTCTGACGACGCCGGCACCGCCAGCAGCGACACCGGCAGCGCCAAGATCGCGGCCGTGATCAAGGGCCTGGACAACCCGTTCTTCCAGGCCATGGAGTCCGGCATCAACGAAGCGGCCAAGACCGACTCGGTGGAGGTCACCGTCCAGGCGGCCCAGGCCATCACCGACACCACAGGGCAGTCGGACAAGCTCACCGCCCTCGCCCAGCAGGACTTCGGCTGCTTCGTGGTGAACCCGATCTCCGGCACCAACCTGGTGCAGGGTCTGGCCCGGGTTGCGGCCAAGGACATCCCGATCGTCAACATCGACTCACCGATCGACGCGGCGGCCGCCTCGGAGGCCGACGTGAAGGTCGCCACCTACATCGGCACCGACAACAAGGAGGCCGGCGGCAAGGCCGGCGACACCATGGTCGAGGCGGTCAAGTCGGGCAAGGTCGCGCTCATCGGTGGCATCTCCGGCGACGTCACCAGCGGTGCGCGGCTCGAGGGGTTCCAGTCCGCCGTCGACGGCAAGCTCGAGGTCGTCCAGACCACGGCCGCCGACTGGGAGCGCCAGAAGGCGCTGACCGCGGCGACCACGATCATGCAGAAGCACCCCGACCTCAAGGGGTTCTTCGCGGCCAACGACGACATGGGCCTCGGCATCGTCCAGGCGGTGCAGACCGCCGGCAAGACCGGGTCCATCCAGGTGGTCAGCGTCGACGGCAACAAGGACGCGCTGCAGTCGGTCAAGGACGGCGGCCTGCTCGCCACCGTGGCGCAGTACCCCTACGCGATCGGGCAGCTCGGTGTGCAGGCGTGCGAGAAGGCAGCCAAGGGCGACGACCTGCCGGCGGAGATCGTCTCGCCGACCGCGGTGGTCACGGCAGACAAGGCCGATGAGGCCCTGGCCAAGTTCCCCGCCCCCTTCGAGCCCTTCCCCAACCCGCTTCAGTGATGACCCGCCCACAGCGTCCTCGCGACGCCACGGCACCCCGATGTGAAAGGAGGACGGCCCCATGACCATCTCCCAGACCAATCCGCCTGGAGCCGCGACCGAGGCTCCGCAGTCACCCTCCCCGGGCCTGCTCGGCCGACTGGGGCAGGTGTCGTGGCCCGAGCTCGCGGCACCGCTCGCCCTGGCTGCGCTGCTGGTCGGCTTCGGTGTGGCCGATCCCGGCTTCCTGGCCAGCGGCAACCTGGCGGCGATGCTCCAGGCCGCCTCCATCCTGCTGGTGCTGGTGATCGGCCAGACCTTCGTGGTGGCGACCGCCGGCATCGACCTCTCGGTCGCCTCCACGATGACCCTCTCCGCCATCGCCCTCGGTGAGACCCACAGCGCCGGAGCGCCGATCGCGGTGTCCATCCTGGTGGCGATCGGGACGGGCGTGGCCGTGGGCCTGCTCAACGGGGTGCTGATCGCCAAGGGCAAGATCACCGACTTCATCGTCACGCTCGGGATGCTCTCGGCCGCCACCGGCTTCGCTCTGATCGTCTCCGACGGCAAGCCCACGCAGGTGATCGACCGCTTCCTGCTCGACCTGACGGTCAAGGGCTTCGGTGTGGTCACCTGGGCGGTGGTGCTGGCCCTGCTGATCGCGGTGGCGGCGCACCTGCTGCTGTTCCGTACGGCGTTCGGGGTGCACCTGCTCGCGGTCGGAGGCTCGGTGAAGGCGGCGCGGGCCACCGGCGTGAGCACCGACCGCGTCAAGATCGCCGCCTACGCCATCTCCGGGGCGTGCGCCGGCATCGCCGCCGTACTGCTGGTGGGTCGGGTGGGTGCAGCCGAGCCGGCCAGCAACACCAGCTTCCTGCTGAACTCCGTGGCCGCCGTCGTGCTGGGTGGAGTCAGCCTCTTCGGTGGCCGGGCGACGATCGCCAGCCCGGTCGCCGGCGCCCTGCTGCTGACCGCACTGGTCAACGGGCTGACCCGGTTCGGGCTCTCGGAGTTCTACCAACCGCTCGCGGTCGGCGTGGTCGTCATCGCCGCCGCCTTCCTAGCGAGGTTCGAGAAATGACCAGCCAGCTCGAGGAGCACCAGACCCCTGCCGCACGTGGCGAGATCCTGCTCGACGCACAGGGACTGACGAAGTCCTACGGCCAGGTGCACGCGCTGCGCGACGGGTCGGTCCAGATCCGCGCGGGACGGGTGACCGCGATCATCGGCGACAACGGCGCCGGCAAGTCGACCTTGGTCGGCTGCCTCTCCGGGATCCACAGCCCCAACGACGGCGAGCTCGTCGTGGACGGGAGGGCGGTGAGGTTCTCCGGACCCCAGGAAGCCCGGGACTCGGGGATCGAGACCGTCTACCAGGACCTGGCCCTCGTCGACACGTTGCGGGTGTGGCAGAACCTCTACCTGGGGCGCGAGGACGGCTTCGGCCGTGGGCCGCTGCGATGGTTGAAGCGCGGCGCCATGCGCGAGGAGGCGCGTCGGATGGTCGGTGCGTTGGCCGTGAACGTCCCGTCGGTCGACGCGCGGGTCAACGGGCTCTCCGGCGGACAGCGACAGGCGGTCGCCCTCTCCCGCGCGGCCGGGTGGGGCTCGCGCATCGTCATCCTCGACGAGCCGACGGCCGCGCTGGGCGTGCAGGAGACGGCGAAGGTCGAGGAGATGATCCTCAAGCTCAGGGACCAGGGACTCGGCGTGGTGCTGGTCAGCCACAACTTCGACCAGGTGCTCCGGATCGCCGACGACGTCTACGTCATGCGTTCAGGTCGCACCGTCGCGCACCGCCCCACAGAGGGGACCACCGGGCCCGAGCTGGTTGCGCTGGTGACCGGCGCCACGGTCGACGCCATCGAGTCCAAGCACCACTCCACCTCCCCGGAAGGAACACCATGACCGCCCCTGGAAGCCCGCTCGGCCTGCACGCACTCGTGTGGGTCGGGGACTGGACCCCCAGCTCGGCCAAGCACGCGATCGCCTCGACGGCCGAGATCGGCTTCGACCTGATCGAGGTCCCGCTCCTGGACCCGAGCGCGGTCGACACCGCGATGACCCGCTCGTTGCTGGAGGGGCACGGCCTCGGCGCCGCGTGCTCGCTGGGCCTCGACCCCGACGCGGACGTCTCCAGCGAGGACCCTGCCGTGGTCGCCCGCGGCCGGGACCTGCTCGCCAGAGCGGTGGAGGTGACCGCGGAGATCGGCGCAACCGACCTGTGCGGGGTGCTCTACTCCGTGCTCGCGAAGTACCCCACCCCGATCAGCGACCGCTCGCGCGCCCACGTCGTGGAGTCGATGGCGTGGCTGGCCGAACGGGCGTCCGGCAGCGGGCTGAGGGTCAACCTGGAGGTGGTGAACCGCTACGAGACCAACGTGGTGAACACGACCGCGGAGATGCTCGGCCTGATCGAGCAGACCGGCGTGGACCTCGGCGTCCACCTCGACTCCTACCACGTCAACATCGAGGAGAACGGCTTCGCTGCTCCCGTGCACGAGGCGTCGGAGGCCGGCCGGTTGAGATACGTGCACGTCGGGGAGTCGCACCGCGGCTACCTCGGCACCGGGACGATCGACTTCGACACCTTCTTCGCCACCTTGCGGGAAGTGGAGTACAACGGACCTGTGGTCTTCGAGAGCTTCAGCAGTGCCGTCGTACACCCCACTTTGTCCAACCAGCTGGCCGTGTGGCGCAACCTGTGGGACGACGGGGAGGACCTGGCTCGTCACGCCTACGCGTTCATGACCAAGCACCTGCGGGCATGAGCGAACCGGCCTGGCTCGGCGTCGACGTCGGCACCAGCTCGGTCAAGGTGCTCGCGGTGGACCGCGCGGGGGTCTCCCTGGCCGAGCGTGAGGCGGCACTGCCGCTGGAACGGCCACTGCCCCACCAGGCAGAGGCCGACCCGCGCGCGTGGACCCGGGCGGTCGACGAGCTCGTGGGCCCGCTGGGTGAGGCGTACGACGTGCGCGCGGTCGGGATCACCGGGCAGATGCACGGGACCGTGCTCCTCGACCAGGCCGGGGTCGCGGTGCGGCCGGCCGTGCTGTGGCCGGACTCGCGCGCCGACGCCCTGCGGTCCCGCTGGGACGCGCTCCCCGCCGATGCGCTCGGTCGGCTCGGGAACCCGTGGTCGGCGGGCATGACCGGGCCGGTGCTCGCGTGGCTGGCCGAGCACGAGCCGGAGTCGGTGGCCCGCGCCGAGCGGGTCGCACTGCCCAAGGACCTGGTCCGCGAGCACCTGGTGCCCGGGTCCGTGGGCAGCGACCCGTCGGACGCCGCGGGCACCCTGCTCTGGGACGTGGCCGCCGGTGCCTGGTCACCAGAGGCCTCGGCCCTGGTGCCGGCGCACCTGCTGCCGGAGGTGCTGCCATCGTCGGCGCCCGCCGGGACCTGGCGGGGTGCGGGCGTCGTGGTCGGGGGCGGCGACACCCCGGTCTCGCTGGTGACCCTCGAGGGCGCCGTCGGCGGTTGGCAGCCCGGGGACGTGGTGGTCAACCTCGGCACCGGCGCCCAGATGATCGACCCACAGACCGGCCCGCCCGTGCGTTCGGGGTGGGGTGAGACCCACGTCTACGCGGGCGTGCTCGGTGGGCACTACGCGATGGTGGCCGCGCAGAACGCCGGCCTGGCGCTGTCCTGGGCGCAGTCCCAGCTGGGTCTCACCTGGGGGGAGTTCTCGGCGCTGGCCCAACAGACGCCGGCGGGCGCTGAGGGCACCGTGTTCCGGCCGTTCGTCGCCACCGAGCGAGGAGGACTCACGCCGCCGCGCCCGGGAGCGGGCTGGGTCACCGGGCAGGAGGCCGGCCAGCCGGATCCTGCGCTGGCGGCTCGGGCGGTGGCCGAGGCACAGGCATTTCTCGTCCGCCGCTCGCGGGAGCTGCTCGCCGTGGAGGTGCGACGGGTGCTGCTGGTCGGGGGAGGCGCGCGCGACGCCTGGGTGCGCCAGCTGCTGGCCGACGTGCTCGGCACGCCTGTGCTGCACGTGCCGATGCGCAGTGCGGCCGCGGCGGGCGCGGTGGTCCTCGCCGGCGGGCCCACCCTGCAGCAGAGCCTTGCGACGAGCACGGCCGAGCCGCAGGACTCTCCTGCCCTGGCCGAGGCCTACCGGCGCTGGCGGGAGGCGATCTACGTCTAGGCGTGGCCAGAACCCCGGTCCGGCGTCGTACCTCGCCCTCGTGGTGCTCCTGCGCACCTCCGGCAAGCGCACGCTGGCGAAGCTGAACGCGTTCGATCTCATCGTCACGGTCGCCCTGGGGTCGACCCTGGCCACGATCTTCCTGAGCAAGGACGTCTCGTGGGCCGAGGGCATCGCCGCACTCGCGGTCCTGGCACTGCTGCAGTTCCTGGTGGCGATGTTCACCTCACGGGTGCCGGCTGGCCGGTCGGTGCTGACCTCGCGGCCCACACTGGTCCTGAGCAACGGCCGGGTGCTCGAGGAGGCGCTGCGCAGCCAGCGCCTCACCCGGGCGGAGGTGCTCCAGGCGATCAGGGGCACGGGCGTCGGTGACGTGGCGAGCGTGGCGGCGGTCGTGCTCGAGAGCGACGGGACGCTGAGTGTGATCACCGCGGACCAGGTCGGGAACGGCTCGGCGCTCGAAGGCCTCGACACGTCCTGAGCAGTGACCGCACCCGCCGACGAGCCGGCTGGGAGTTCTCCTCGCCCATCGAGACAACCGACCGACACCCTGCCCGCGTCAAAGGGGACAGAAGGGTGGTGTCGGATGATCAACGGCGTGAGGAGTTTCTCGGGCCCGACCACGTTCGAGGAGTACGCCGAAACGGCGTGGCCCTCGCTGTACCGCTACGCCTACCTGCTCGCCGGCAACCACGCCGACGCCGAGGACATCGCCCAGCAGACCTTGCTCAACGCGCACCGGTCGTGGTCGCGGGTCGCGGACGCCGAGTCGCCGGCGGGGTACCTGCGCCGGATGCTGACCAACACCTATCTCTCGCAGCGGCGGCCCAAGGCGCGGCGGCTCGAAGTGCTCACCGAGGCGCCGCCCGAGCCTGAGCTCGGGCACAGCGGCGGCCCCGAGGACCGGATGGTGCTGTGGCCGCACGTGAGCGCGCTGGCGCCGCGCCAGCGAGCGGTGATCGTGCTCCGCTACTACGAGGACCTGAGTGAGGCCGAGATCGCGGAGACGCTCGGCTGCTCGCGAGGCACTGTGAAGTCCACCGCGCACCACGCCCTGAAGGCGCTGCGATCCGCGCTCGACACCGATGGGAGGGGGAACTGACATGGTCGACGACCTCGAGAAGGCCTTGGGCCGAGAGCTGCGTGAGGTGGCCGACGGGCTCAGGATCCCGACCATGCCGGCGCTGCCCGAGCAACCCTCCGTGCGGCCGCACGCCCATCGGCACTGGCTGCCACTGCTGGTCGCGGCGGTCGTGGTGCTGGTCGTGGCCGGCGCCGTGGGCGTGGGGTCCAGGCTCGGCGGCGACCGGGATCTCGAGCCAGGCCCACCCGCGGCCACCCCGAGCAGCTCGCCCACCCCGCTCGCGAGGACGGCTCCCAGCATCCCCTACGTCCTGGACGAGCAGCTGTATGTCGACGGTGTGCAGGTGCCCGGCACGTGGTGGTCGGTGAAGTCGGGCGCCGCAGGGTGGATCGCGCTCGGCGACGACGGCACTTGGTCGTGGGGCACGGGGCCGAAGGCGAACAAGCTCTCGGTGTCGCGCGACGACAGCCCGGTGATCTCCCCCAACGGGCAGTACATCGCCCTGGTGACGACCTTCGACAACGGTCGCTCCAACGTGACCGGCTTCGACGTCCGCTTCGGCGGGGACGGGCTGGGCGCGGTCCCGGTGTACCCCGGCCCGGCCGGGGCCGGCGATCCGATCCGGGTGCGGGCGGTCACCGACGACGGGAAGGTGATCGTCCAAGGTTCGGGCACCAATCTGTTGTGGCTGCCACGCGGCGACAACAGCACGGTCGACCTGAACCCGACCCCGCAGAGCGCGCCTGCCGCCCCGGTCGATCCTCCCCAGGTCGTCCTGGGCAGTACGCCGGCCGGGTTGGTCGTCGTCGACAGCGCCGACGGCACCGACGGGGCGAGTGGACAGCCGTACCTGGCGTCGATCTCCGATGCCGGCGAGTTCACCGGGCTGGGCTCGTTGCCGCCGCACGACGACATCGCGATCAGTCCCGCCGGTTGGTTGCTCTGGGTCGAGCCGGGGAGTCTCGGTGGAGAGGTGGCGGCGGTCTCGTCGCTGCAGGTGCAGAACCTCGACGGCACCGGCCGGGCCACGCTTCGAGCGCCGAGCGGCTGGGACTTCCGGGTGATGGCCTGGGCCTGGGAGGACGACGAGCACGTGGTCGCCCCCGTGGTGCGCGACAGCGGCAAGGGCGGTGAGCGGATGGTGCGGTGCGGCGTACTGCCGGCCGAGTGCGTGCTGATCGACGCACCCTGAGCCGCACCGGTGCGGGTCAGTGCTTCTCGGCCACGATCCGCCAGTTCAGGTCGGCGATCTTGGCCCGCTCCGCCTCGGTCCAGGCCTGCCCGCCCTTCTGGAGCAGGTCGAGCGACTCCTCCACCCAGGCCGGCACGACCTTGATCCGCTCCAGTCCGCGCACCACCCGACGACCGCGGAGGATCAGGTCGCGCTTCTGCTCGGCCAGCGGCCACGCCTCGCTCTTCGACGGGGCCGAGAGCACGATGTGGAAGCCGGCGCGCTCCAGGGCAGCGCACACGTCGGCGGGATACATCGACTGCGTGGCCGCGAGCGTCGGCAGGAACAGCCGGTGCAGGGCGAGGTGCTCCTCGTTCTTCCAGTCGAAGTACGGCGTCAGCAGATACTCCGAGCACGCATAGCGCGACCCGGGCTTGAGCACACGGAACATCTCCGCGGCATGGGCGTCGAGCTCCTCCTTCTTGAAGAACGGCCACACGGCCTGGAAGGAGAAGCAGCCGTCGAAGCTCTCCGACTCGTAGTCGAGCGGCTCGTGGTGGTCGCCGTACTTGAAGTGCAGTCGGTCGCTCATCTTGCAGCGGGCGGCCCACTCCACGGCGTTCTCCAGCTGGTTGGGGTCGATGTTGTAGCCCGAGACCTGGCCGCCGGTCAGCGTGGCGAAGTGGTGGGCGATCCGGCCCCGGCCACAGCCCATGTCGAGCAGGTGGGAGCCGGCGGGGTCGGAGAGCCTCAGCTCCCGCAGCACCTCCTTCTCAACCAGCAGCTGGTTGTCGTAGAGGCCCAACGTCTCGTCGAGCATCGGCGGGATGTAGAGCTTCTCGAGGTCGAAGACCGAGAGCATGTTGTTGAGGACCTTGTAGTAGTCGGCGACCGCCCGGGTCTCATCAGCGGTCTCGGTGGGCTCGCCGGCCTGCATCCGCTGGAAGAACCGGTAGGCCTCGATGCACGCCTGCTTGTCCTCCTCCGGCAGGGTGGCCAACCGCTTCAGGCCGGTGAACGCGGTCTTGATCCGGTACCAGTCCACTGGCTCCTACCTTCGGTCGCGGGCTCGGAGGCCACACTCTAAGACATCTGCCTCAAACCGCTCGCCGTCTGGAGGTCCTCCTGTGGCGTGGAACCTCACCCGACCAGCAGGGCGAGGTGCGCCCGCAGGCTCGGGCTCAGCGGACCGCGAAGCCGACCCAGGAGCCGACCACCAGCGTGCACACCGCGACCTGCACGCGGGGGGCCCACGAAGCGGGGTAGAGCCGACCCTCGAAGTAGTGCGCGACGAACCCGCGCTCGTGGAGCCGGGGGAGCCCGGAGCCGGTGCGGCCCCAGTTCTCCGCGCGGGAGAGCGGGCATGAGCGCTTCCATGCCATCACGCAGGTGCCCCACATCGCGGACGCGACGTGGGGGATCAGCACCCAGGGGAGCAGCCAGGCCAGGAATCCGCCGAGCACCGCGAACGCGACGAACAACAGGTGGGTCAACAGTGAGAGCAGGGCGACCAGACGGTGCACCTCTCGAGCCTACGACGCCGCGTCCAGCGCCGCCGCCGTCGCAGTCGGCCAACCCGGCCCACGGGCGCCCGGCTGCTCGGCGAATGCTGTTCACAGGCATTGAGGTCGGCTTGCTACGGTATTCCAGAGATTTCGGGAAGAGGTGGTGGCGGTGCAGCGATCCGCGGAGCGGGACGGCCTGTTCGAGCGGCTGGCGGTGGTCGGCAAGGCGTTCGCGAGCCCGAAGCGGCTCGAGCTCCTCGACCTGCTGGCACAGGGGGAGCGGACCGTGGAGGCGCTGGCGCGGGAGAGCGGCATCGGGCTGAGCACGGTCTCGGCCCATCTGCAGATCCTCAAGCTCTCCCACCTCGTCCAGACCCGTCGCGAGGCCACCCGGATCCACTACCGGCTGGCCGGGGAGGACGTGCTGCGGCTCTACGCCGCCGTCCAGACCGTGGCCCGGGAGCACTCTGCGGACGTCGGGCAGGCCTTGCAGGCCTACCTGGCCGGGGCAGGTCTCGACGACCTCGCGCAGGTGACCCGCGAGGAGCTCCTGGCCCGGCTCGCCGACGACTCGGTGCTGCTGCTCGACGTACGACCCGTGGAGGAGTTCGCGGCCGGACACATCCCCGGCGCGCGCTCGCTGCCCTTCGGCGAGCTCGACTCCGAGGCCGCGGCATCGCTGCTCGCGGGCGCCGGTGAGAAGGACGTGGTCGCCTACTGCCGCGGCGCCTGGTGCGTGCTCGCCCACGACGCGGTCCGATTGCTGCGCTCGCGAGGCACCGACGTGCGGCGCCTGGAGGACGGGATGCTGGAGTGGCGCACCGCCGGGCTTCGCGTCGAGGTCGCCTCATGAACCGCACGCCCCCGTCGGGACGCGAGGTGGCGGTCGCGCTGCTGGCGACCCTGGGGTTCGTGCTGGTGGTCGCGATTCCCACCGACCTGATCGACACGCCCCTGTTCTCGCGCGAGATCCCGCCGACCTGGTGGGCATGGCCCTCCCTCATCGTCTCCTCGGTGCTCGGTGGACTGGTCACCGCCACCTACGTGCGGCCGGCCCAGACGCGAGCCGACGAGGACCGTGCCACGCCCCGGGGCAGCTATGCGGCGGGCCTGCTGACCTTCTTCGCCGTCGGGTGCCCGGTCTGCAACAAGCTGGTCCTGCTGGCGCTCGGCACGGCCGGTGCCGTGACCTGGTTCCAGCCCTTCCAACCGCTCCTCCAGGTCCTTGCCGTGGGCCTGCTGGCGTGGGCACTCTCCCGCCGGCTCCGCACCCGCGAGGCCTGCCCCCTGCCGTCCCAGACCGACCGAGAAGCAATGGAGATCCCTTGACGACCAAGCACCCCCAGTCCTCCGGCCCGACCCGAGAGCGTCGGTCGGCGACGCTGCCCTGGGTGGTGGCGGCCGTGGCGGCGCTCGTGGCGCTGGCGGCCGTCGTGGTGCCCCGGATCTCCGGGGAAGCGACCGAAGGCTCCGACGCCGCAGCCACCAGCGAACGCCAGGTCGACCCGGCGTACGGCGACCTCGCGGCGTTCGAGCGGCGTACGCCGAACGACCCGACGGCCCTGGGGGACCCGGACGCGCCGGTGGTGATGATCGCCTACTCGGACTTCCAGTGCCCCTACTGCGGCAAGTTCGCCCGCGAGACCGAGAAGACGCTGATCAAGAAGTACGTCGAGACCGGGGTGCTGCGCATCGAGTGGCGAGACTTCCCCTATCTCGGCGACGAGTCCGTCCTGGCGGCGCACGCCGCACGCGCGGCAGCCGATCAGGGCAAGTTCTGGGAGTACCACGACGCGCTCTACGCCAAGCAGTCCCCGCCCAACAGCGGCCAGCTCACGAAGAGCCACCTCACCGACCTCGCCCGCAGGACCGGGCTCGACGTGGAGAGGTTCGTCGCGGACCTGGACAGCGATCTGACCAGGAAGCTCGTCCGACGTGACTTCGACGAGGCCCTGTCGATCGGCCTGTCCGGCACGCCGTCGTTCCTGGTCAACGGCACGCCGATCATCGGGGCGATGCCGCTGGCGGACTTCGAGGCGAGCATCGAGCGGGCCGAGCAGGCCGCCGACGCCGGCTGATGGGGGAGGTCGGCCTGCTCGTCGCCTTCGCGGCCGGCGTGCTGGCGCTGCTCTCACCGTGCAGCGCGCTGCTGCTGCCGTCGTTCTTCGCCTACGCCTTCGCGAGCCGGACGATGCTGCTGCGCCGCACGATGGGCTTCTACGTCGGGTTGCTGCTCACGCTGGTGCCGCTGGGGATGGGGGCGGGGTTCGCCTCGAGCCTGTTCTACGGCCACCGGGCCACGTTGATCGCGGTGGCCGGCTGGACGCTGGTGGCGCTGGGGGTCCTGCAGCTGCTCGGCGGGAGCTTCGCGGTGCCGTTCAACGCCCGGTTGCAGGTGCTCTCCTCGCGGGTGCGTGGCACCGGAACCCTGTCTCTGGTCGCCCTCGGCGCGGTCTACGGCCTGGCCGGCTTCTGCTCGGGGCCGGTGCTGGGCGCGATCCTGACGATGGCCGCGACCACCTCACCGGCCGGAGGCGCGGCCCTGTTGGCGGTCTACGCGCTGGGGATGGCGGCGCCGCTGTTCGTGCTGGCCGCGGTGTGGGACCGGCTCGAGGTCTCGCGGCGCTCGTTCGTGCGCGGGCGCCCGCTGCGGCTGGGGCCGATCCGCACGCACACCACCTCGGTCGTGGCCGGGCTGCTGTTCGTGGCCATCGGGGCGCTGTTCCTGCGCTACGACGGCACGGCCGGGATCACCGGGGTCTTCGGGATCGGGGACACCACCGACCTCGAGGTCCGGGCCCAGGACGCCGTCACCCGCTGGCTGGGTGGGGTGCCGGTGTGGGCGGTCGCGCTGGCGGTGGCGGCCGTGGCCGTGTCGGTCGCGATCGGGAGGACGCGGTCGAAGGAGGCTGACGCGCGCGACGGCTCACAGACGGCTCGACGGTGAGGCTCAACCGCCGTACGGCACGGTGATGATCTCCAGGACATGCCCGTCCGGGTCGTCCCAGTAGAGCCCCCGACCGCCGTCGCCGTGGTTGATCTCGCCGAGCCGCGTGTGGAACGGGTCCGCCCAGTAGTCGAGCCCCCGCGCGACGATCCGAGCACGGATCGCGTCGAACTCCTCGTCGCCGACGAGGAACGCGTAGTGCTGCGGGTGCGGCTTGCCGTGGTCGTCGGCGTAGTCCAAGGAGACGTCGTTGTCGACCTGGACGACACGAAAGGGCCCGTACGTCGTGGGCGGTGCGAGTCCCAGCACCTCGGCGAGGAACTGCGCCGACACGTGCTTGTCGCGGGCGTAGACGATCGTGTGGTTCAACGAGATGGCCATCGTCAGTCCCCTCTTTCGCACCGAGCCTGCGCGCCACTCGAAGGTACGCCTGCGCCCTCTGTGCGAGCATATGCGTATGAAGGCAGATACGCAGACGCCGGCCGAGCTGCCCGCGGACGACCACGTCGATCTCGCGGTCGAGGTCTTCCGGATGCTGGCGGACTCCACCAGGGTCAAGCTGCTCTGGCTGCTCCTGGCCGGGGAGTCCCCGGTCAACGACCTCGCCGCAGCAGCGGGGAGGTCCCAGACGAGCGTCTCCCAGCACCTGGCCAAGCTCCGGATGGCCAGACTGGTGCAGACCCGTCGTCAGGGGAACCAGATCTTCTACCGCGTGGAGTCCGACCACGTGCGCCAGCTCGTGCAGGACGCCGTGCACCACGCCGAGCACGCCGGCAGCGGCGTACCGGAGCATCACCGATGACGACCGGGCACGGCCACGGGCACGGGCACGACCACGGGCAGGGCCACGGGCACGGGCACGGGCACGACCACGGGCACTCCTCGGGCCTGAAGGGCGTCGTGCTGGGGATCTTGCGGCCACACAGCCACGACGCGGCCGACTCGGTCGACTCCGCCCTGGAGGCCAGCAGCGAAGGGGTCCGTGCGGTCAAGATCAGCCTGGTGGTGCTCCTGTTGACCGCCCTGGCCCAACTCGGGGTGGTGCTGGTGACCGGCTCGGTGGCGCTGTTGGCCGACACCGTCCACAACTTCTCCGATGCGCTCACCGCCCTGCCGCTGTGGGTCGCGTTCGTGCTGGCGCGCCGGGCCCCCACCCGCCGCTTCACCTACGGCTTCGGTCGGGCCGAGGATCTGGCGGGCCTCTTCATCGTGGCGATGATCGCCCTGTCGGCGGTGGTCGCCGGGTGGGAGTCCGTGCGACGCCTGCTCGATCCCCAACCGCTGGCGCACCTCGGAGCGGTTCTCGCCGCGGGGGTGCTGGGCTTCCTGGGCAACGAGGCGGTCGCGGCCTACCGGATCCGCGTGGGCCGCAGGATCGGTTCGGCGGCGCTGGTCGCAGACGGCCTGCACGCCCGCGCTGACGGGTTCACCTCGCTGGCCGTGGCGGCGGGAGCGATCGGGGTGATGGCGGGATACCCGCTCGCCGACCCCATCGTCGGGCTGGTGATCACCCTCGCCATCCTCGTGGTGCTGCGCGGTGCGGCCCGCGAGATCTATCGCAGGCTGATGGACGCCGTCGAGCCCGAGCTCGTCGACGTGGCTGCGGCCACCCTGCAGGGTGTCCCGGGCGTCCTCGGGGTCGAGTCGGTCCGCCTCCGCTGGATCGGCCACCGGATGCGGGCCGAGGCCGGCCTCGTCGTGGACAGCGGCCTGTCCGTGTGGGAGGGCCACGAGGTTGCCGTGGAGGCCAAGCATCGCCTGCTCCACCGCATCGAGAAGCTCGACGACGCCACCGTGCACGTCAGTCCCAGCCACCTCGACGGGCGCGACCCCCACGAGCCGCTCTCTCATCACCTGCCCCAGAAACGTCCATGACGCTCAACATGCCGAGAGGCTGACGGCTCGGTGCCGGCGCTCAGCGGTGCCGGTCGGCCACCTCGAGCAGGTGCCGGGCGAAGTCGCGTCCGCGAGCAGCCTCCTCCGCGAGCTCCTCGGACCTGCGCCCGACCCGGTCCCGGACGGCGTCGAGCCGCGTGGCCAGCGCGGCCGTGTCGGACCGGCTGGTGTCCGGGTCGGCCAAGGCGTCGAGGTCTCCGAGCACCTCGACCATCTCCTCGAGGCTGAACCCGAGCGGCTTCATCTTCTTGATCAGCAGCAGACGTGCCACGGCGGTCTCGGCGTACAACCGGAAGCCGCCGGCGCTGCGGGCCTCGGGTACGACGAGACCGGCCTCCTCGTAGAACCGGATCGTGCGCAGGCTGAGCCCGACCCGGTCGGCGACCTCGCCGATCTTGAGCAGGTCGCCCATCAGTGGCCCGACATCGTTCCAGCCAGGCGCGTGTGCCGGTCGAGGCTGGCCTCGTTGAGGCCGCGGATCTCCACGCGCTTCCCCTTGGCGGCGTACTTGGTCTCGATCGCGTCCAGCGTGGCGACCGTGGAGGCGTCCCACACGTGCGACTCAGACATGTCGATCACCACGTGATCGGGGTCGCCCGCGTAGTCGAACTGGTAGACGAGGTCGTTGCTGGAGGCGAAGAAGAGCTCGCCGATCACCTTGTAGACCCGGGTCTCGTCGTCGTGCGAGACGTCGATGACCTCGGTGAAGTGCGCCACGCGGCGGGCGAACATCACCATCGCGACCACGACGCCGAGCACGACGCCGATCGCGAGGTTGTGGGTGAGCACCGTGATCAGCACCGTGGAGACCATCACCAGGTTCTCGCTCTTCGGCATCCGCCTCAAGGTGGCGGGGTGGATGCTGTGCCAGTCGAAGGTGCCGACCGCGACCATGATCATCACCGCGACCAGTGCGGCCATCGGGATCACCGCGACCACGTCGCCGAGACCGACGACCAGGATCAGCAGGAAGACGCCGGCGAGGAAGGTCGAGATCCGCGAGCGCGCCCCCGAGGCCTTCACGTTGATCATCGTCTGGCCGATCATGGCGCAGCCGCCCATGCCGCCGAAGAACCCGGTGACGATGTTGGACGCACCCTGGCCCCAGGCCTCGCGGGACTTGTTGGAGTGGGTGTCGGTGATGTCGTCGACGAGCTTGGCCGTCATCAACGACTCGAGCAGCCCGACCAGGGCCATCGCCACGGCGTACGGCGCGATGATCCGCAGGGTCTCCACGTTGAGGGGAACGTCGGGGATGAACAACCCGGGAAGGCTGTCCGGCAGCTCGCCCTCGTCGCCGACGTTGGGCACGTTGAGGGCCACGACGAGGGTGAAGGCGGTCAGCAGCACGATCGCCACCAGCGGCGGTGGGACGGCGTTGCTCAGCCGCGGCAGCCAGACCATCACCGCGATGCCGAAGGCGACCATCGGGTAGACCAGCCACGTGACCCCGAGCAGGTGCGGGATCTGGGCGCCGAAGATCAAGATCGCCAGGGCGTTGACGAAGCCGACCATCACCGAGCGCGGGATGAAGCGCATCAGCTTCGCGACCCCGGTGACGGCCAGGACGACCTGGATCAGTCCACCCAGGAGGACTGTCGCGATCAGGTAGTCGAAGCCGTGGTCGCGCATCACCGGGGCGATCACCAGGGCGATCGCGCCGGTGGCGGCCGAGATCATCGCGGGCCGGCCGCCCAGGAACGAGATCGAGACCGCCATCGTGAACGAGGCGAACAGGCCGACGCGCGGGTCCACCCCGGCGATGATCGAGAACGAGATCGCCTCGGGGATCAGGGCGAGTGCCACCACCAGTCCTGCCAGCACCTCGGTCCGCAGCAGCCGCGGGGAGCGCAGGGTGGCCCGGACGCCGTTGATCTCCGAGGCCTCCGGCGGGTGCGGGGTGCGGACCTTGACCTGGGGAGTGGGGGGCTGCGCGGGGGGCTGCATGGGGGGCTGCTCGGGGGGCTGCATGGGCATGGGGGTCCGTTCGTGGGAGCGGGCTGGCGTGCGGGGGTTTGCGCAGGGTCGGGGCGCCGGAATCGGGGGGCCGCGCGGAGTGTGCGCGAGACCCGAACTCTACCGCTACGTGAGGGTCAGGCCGAATCGGAGACCGGGACCGGCGGCAGTCCCGAGCCTTGCGCGCGCCGACGGGGCCGAGCACACTGCGAGAGGGTGCTTCGCTGGAGGGCGGTGGGGCCGGGCTGCCGAGCTCGTGCCGGCCGACTCGCTCGCGTCGAGAACGAATGAGGTCATCGAAAATGCGCAAGCTCCTGCTGATCGTGCTCTGCTTCTTCCTGCCGTTCCTGGCCGTGCTGTTCAAGGAGGGGCTGAGCCTGAAGGTGCTGTGGGCCTTCCTGCTGCAGCTGCTCGGCCACGTGCCCGGCGTGATCTACGGGATCTACGTCGTAGTCAAGGACTGAGCCTGCTGTCCGCGGACGCAGGCGAGCACCGACGAGTCCGCCCCGGACGGGGGTCGTCGGTGCCCTCGGGGGACGGCTCAGGTGGCGGAGGTGGCTGCAGCTCAACGCAGGGTCACCGAGACCGCGTCCTGCGTGGTGCCTCGCAGGCAGGTGACCGTGGTCTGGCTGTGAAGGCAGTCGCAGCCTGATCAGTCGCAGCGCGGACACCCGCGATACTCGGGATGCACTGTCCGCTCAACAGGAGGGCATCCACATGACCATCGACCCGCTGCGCCATCACCGGTTGCACCGCAGCAAGAACGCCTTCGGCGAGGGTCTCGTGCCCAGGCTCGCCGAGAGGGTCGCCGACGCGATGGGCACGGTGCAGTTCGTGGTGGGCTCGACGGTCGTGATCCTGGCCTGGGTGCTGGTCAACCACGTGCTGAGGTTCCTGCGCGACTCCTGGCGCGGGCTGCTCGACGGCCAGGGCTTCGACCCGGCGCCCTTCATCCTGCTGAACCTGGTCTTCTCCGCGGTCGCCTACTACTCCGCCTCGATGGTGATGATCGCCCAGAAGACCCAGGCCCGCCGCGACTCCGCGCGCGAGAAGGCGGACGCCACGCACCGCGAGGAGCTGGCGCAGCTGCAGGCCGAGCTGATCCGCGCGAACACCGCCCTCACCGAGGAGGTGCACCGGCTGACCGTGGAGATCCACGCCCGCGAGGTGGGGGGCTAGGTGGGTCTGCGGTGGTGGGGTCGGTTTCGTTGGTGGGGTCGGGTTCTTTGGTGGGGTCGGGTTCTTTGGTGGGGTCGGTTTCCCAGGTTAAGAACCCAGACTGCCTCTTCACACACCGCGCACGGTGTGTGAAGAGGCAAGAAGGGTTCTTAACCTGGGAAACCGGCCGGCCGCACCCACGACCAGGCGCATCAGCGCCACCCCCGCGACCATGGCGGCCACCACGACGTACGACGAGACGTTGAGCTGGGCGACGCCGGAGAGCCCGTGGCCGAGGTTGCAGCCGCCGGCGATCCAGCCCCCGGCGCCCAGGAGCACGCCACCGGTCACAAGTTGGGCGTATCGGACCGGTTGCTCCCCTCGGACCCAGAAGCCGCCCGCCGTACGCGCAGCCACGGTGGCGCCGCCCACGATGCCGAGCAGGAACGCGACCAGCCACCAGTTGGGGGAGCCGTCGGCGATGCTGCTCGCCGCCCCCACCGAGCTGGGACCGAAGCTCGAGCCGCCCGCGGCCGCGAGCGCCCAGCCGGCGGTGACCGCGGCACCGAGGCCGAGGCCGAGGGGACGCCAGCCCCACTGCCAGGCCCTGGCCCGGGAGTCGCCCCGCCCGGGGCGTCGCCACAACCAGACGAGCACGGCGCCGAGCACCATGATCGCGACGAGCAGCCTCGGCAGACCGAGTACGCCGGGCACGGTGGCGTCCTGGCCACCGGTGAGCAGCGTGGCTCCCGGCACCGACACCTGCCGTGCCAGCAGCTCGCCCCCCGCCCAGCCGGCCAGCCCGGCGAGCGCCCCGAGCATGCCGGAGCCGAGCTTGTAGAACAGGCCGGAGACGCACGACTGCGCGACCACCATGCCCGCGCCGATGAGGAGGCCGCCGAGGATGTTCGCCACGGGGCGGAACGCGAGCCCGCGGTTGAGGCCGTCGGTACCCGGGAGCAGGAACAGCAACGCCAGGCCCACCGATCCGAGGGCGACGCCCAGGGCCCACCCGCGGACCAGGACCCACCGGCGCTCCAGCGCGCTGCTGATCGCCGAGTGGAAGCACAGCTGGCCACGCTGCAGCACGTAGCCGAGGCCGATCCCGGCAACGGCGCCAGTGACTGCGGGGAGGATCATGAGGACTCGTCGGGGGTGGGTTCGCGGGAGGGCAATGGGTGCTCCTGGACGTGGGTTCGAGCCCAACCTACTTGGGGCTCTCGGGTCTCCCTGGGGCAGTTGTCCGGTTGCGGGGTCGGCGGGTCGGGGCGGTCATCGGGCGCGGTTGTCCTGCCTGCCTACGGTTGCCGGCATGGGCTCCGACATCCGCTTCTACTTCGACCCCGTGTGCCCGTTCGCCTGGATGACCAGCAAGTGGGTACGCCTGGTGCAGGAACAGCGGGACTACACCGTGGACTGGCGGTTCATCTCGCTGCGGCTGGTCAACGCCGACGTGGACTACGAGAGCCACTTCCCGGCCGACTACGAGGAGGGGCACACCGCGGGCCTGCGGCTGCTACGCGTGGCGGCCCGGGTGCGGGCCGAGTACGGCCGCGACGCCGTCGGCCCGCTGTACGCCGCCCTCGGTGCCCGGATCTTCGACACCGCCCAGCCTCCCGTCCCGCCCGGCGGGGACACGGCGTCCGACGAGGCCGGCTCCGGTGATCGCGGACTGCGCGGCACTCGCGGGTTCGTCGAGCCGATCCTTGCGACACTGGGCCTGCCGCTCGACCTGGCGGACGCCCTCGACGACGACTCCTGGGACTTTGAGATCAGCGCCGAGACCGACGAGGCGCTGTCGCTGACCGGCAAGGACGTCGGCACTCCGATCATCCACTTCGAGCCACCGGAGGGGGTTGCGTTCTTCGGGCCGGTGATCAGTCGGCTTCCGCAGGAGGACACCGCCGCCGAGCTGTGGGACCACGTCGTCGCCCTGGCCCGCTTCCCCGGCTTCGCCGAGCTCAAGCGCAGCCTGCGCGAGCTCCCCCAGCTGAGCGGCCTCGGGGTCGAGGGGGATGCCGTCGGGGTCGAGCAGGACTGGCACGGCGGCAGCCGGAGACTGAAGAAGTGAGCATGCCCCGGATCCTCCGGGACTCGATCGTCGTCTCGTCGAGCCCGGAGACCCTCTACGACATGGTCTCCGACGTCACCCGTACCGGTGAGTGGAGCCCGGTCTGCACCACCTGCTGGTGGGACGACGAGGCTTCGGCCGGTGAGCCCGGCGCCTGGTTCACCGGCCGCAACGAGCTGCCCGAGCGAACCTGGGAGACCCGGTCCCAGGTGGTCGCCGCCGATCGTCCGCACGAGTTCGCCTTCGTCGTCGGTGGGTCGTTCGTACGCTGGGGCTACACCTTCGCGGCCGGTGACGAGGGCACCACCACGGTCACCGAGTCGTGGGAGTTCCTGCCCGAGGGGATCGCGATGTTCGAGGAGAAGTTCGGCGAGCAGGCTCCCGCCCAGATCGCCGACCGGACCCGGCAGGCGGTCTCCGGGATCCCCACGACGCTCGCCGCGATCAAGCGGGTCGCGGAGTCCGCTGGCCGGTGAGCGAGGCCCGGATGGTCGACTGTCCTCATGACAGCCCGTAGCCGCCTGCTCAGCGACACCGACCTCCCGGCCCCGGTCGAGGACCGGTACTTCGAGGACTACCTGCCCGGTTCGACGTACGAGTTCGGCACCTTGGGGGTCACCGCGGACGAGATCGTCGAGTTCGCCGAGCAGTGGGACCCGCAGACGATCCACACCGACCCGGCGTGGGCAGTGACCGGGCCGTTCGGGGGGCTGATCGCGAGCGGGCTGCACACGATGGCGCTGTGCATGCGGCTCTACGTCGAGCACTACATCTCCGCGGTGGCCAGCCTCGCCTCGCCCGGCCTCGGCGACGTCGGCTGGCCCGCGCCGGTGCGTCCGGGCGACGAGCTCCGGATCCGGGTGAGCGTGGCCGCCGCGCGAGCCTCACGCACCCGCCCGGACCGGGGCCTGGTGACCACCGAGGTCGAGGGCCTGAACCAGCACGGCGCGACCGTGCTCACGTTCACGGCCGTCAACTTCTTCGCCCTGCGCCACCCTGGGTGATCGCGCTTGCGCTCCCACCACCCCCTCGTCGAGACGTCGCAGATGAAATCTCTGCGGCGGGGGCGGTTTCAGCTGCGACGTCTCGGCGGGGGTGGGGGCGTTTCACTTGCGACGTCTGGGGGCGGGGGTCGGTTTCCCAGGTTATGAAGTCGATCTGCCTCTTCACACACCGCGCATGGTGTGTGAAGAGGCGGTTTGGGTTCTTAACCTGGGAAACTGCCCACCCCCCGCGCCACAAGACCCGGCGGAGCGGCCGCGTCGCCGGAGCCGCAATACTGGCGGCGTGAACCTCGATCGGTACGCCCGGCGCTCGCTGCTGCTGCTCGGCGCCTGGATGGTCAGCTACGCGTTCGTGTTCTGGCTGGTCTACCAGGTCACAGTGCGTACGACGTACGGGCGGCTGTTCGCGGACGCGTCCCTGCGGGGGGCCGTGCTCGCGCAGGCGCGCACCGAGGGGCTCGTCGACCGCGCGCTGGGGATCGTCACGGTGGCCTCCCTCGCCGCGGCGGTCGCACTGATCGCGACGATCGCCCTGGTGCGGCTGCGGCGAGGCCCGGGGCTGGCCGCCATCGGGGTGCTGGCCGCCGCCAACGTCTCGGGGCAGCTGCTCAAGCGGTTCCTCGACCGGCCCGACCTCGGCCTGCGCGAGTCCGCCCCGGCGACCCTGAACAGCCTGCCCAGCGGGCACAGCACCGCGGCCTTCTCGGTGGGGGTGGCGCTCCTCCTGGTGGTGACTCCGCGGACCAGAGGTGCGGTCGCCACGGCGGCGGGTGTCTATGCCTGCGTGGTCGCGCTCGCGACGATGGCAGCCGGCTGGCACCGGCCGGCGGACTCGGTGACGGCGTTCCTGCTGGTGGGCTTCTGGGCCGGGGTGGCGATCCTGGCCCTGGCCGTCTTCGACCGCGGCGAGCTCGACGAGCGCGGTCCGGAGGGACCTCCCCGGTGGTACCTGCGACCCCAGCTCAAGGCACCGCTGGCGCTCGGACTGCTGGCGCTGATCCTGATCACCCCGCTGGTGGTCACCAGACCGGTCCGAGAGAGCAACCTGGGACAGGCGCTGGCCTTCGGCACCGGGGCGGTCGTGATGATCGGCACCGCCGTGGTCGTGCTGACCCTGCTGCTCGAGCTGATCGACCGGGTGGCACCGCGAGGGGAGCACTCGGAGGGGCCCGAGCGCACGGCCGCATAGCCCGTTCGGGTGGCAGTCACCGGCGTGCGCGCGGCGTAGCGTGAGTCCATGCTCCTGGCTGTGGAGCGGGTCGCCCTGCTGCGACATGTCGAAATGTTCTCGCGCACACCCGGACGGGTGTTGGCCGGGATGGCGCACGTGCTGGTGGAGGTGTCCTTCCCCGTCGGTGGGGTGCTGATGGCCTCCGGGGCGGTCGAGGACTGGCTCTACGTCGTGGCCGACGGCGAGGTCGAGGTGGTCCGTGAGGACCGGCGGGTGCGGATGGGTCCCGGCAGCGTGGTCGGGGAGATGGAGGTGCTGGACTCACAACCCCGGTCCGCCACCGTCACGGCGCTGACGCCGGTGCTCGCCTTCCGGCTGCACAAGGACGCCTTCGACGAGGCCATCCGGCTGCGCCCCGAGATCGCCGCCGGAGTGATCGCCGAGCTCGTGCACCGCCTGCGCGAGCGGCACGACACCCAGCCGGACGCATGAGGACCCGCCTGCTCCTGCTCGGGGGGCAGACGATCGCGCTGGGCCTGACGATGGCCTTCCTGGTCGTGCCCGTCAGCGCCCTGTTCCTCAACGAGTACGGCGCGAGGGCACTGCCCTACGTCTACCTCGTCGTCGCCGTCGCCGGGGTCACCCTCTCGGCGGTGATGTCCCGGGCGCAGCGGCGGGTCTCACTCGCCGGGCTCGCCCAGGCGCTGCTCGCCACCTACCTGGTGCTGGTGCTGGCCGGATGGGTGGTGCTGGCGACCTCCGACGGCCTCTGGATCACCTTTCCGCTGCTCGTCCTGCTCACGCTGTCGATCCCGATCGGCTTCATGCTGGTCGGCTCCCAGGCCGGTCGGCTGCTCGACGTACGCCAGATGAAGGCGCACTTCCCCCGCGTCGCCGCCGGCTTCTCCGTCGGCTTCGCCATCGGCGGGCTCGCGGCCGCGGCGCTCGTGGGACCGCTGGGTGGCCCGGAGCCGCTGCTCGCGCTCGACTCGCTCACGGCGCTGGCGATGCTCGGCCTCGCGAGGGAGACCGCGCGCCGCTACCCCGCCGAGCTGCGCACCCCGCCGGTGCCGAGCCCCGCCTCCGCGCCCACCCCGGACCCGACGACCTCGGTGCGCTGGCTGCGGGCCAACCGGCTGGTGGTGCTGATCTTCGGCTACCAGGTGCTCTCGGCCGCGGTCACCCAGCTCCTGGACTTCATGGTGTGGGAGCGAGCGGCCGTGCGCTACCCCGACGCCAGCGACCTGGCCAGGTTCCAGGGGGTGTTCGGTGCGGTCATCAACGTGACCAGCGTGGCCTTCGTGGTGTTGCTCGCCGGGTGGTTGCTGACCAGGTTCGGCATCGGGCTGGGCCTGGCCGCCAACCCGCTCGGCGTACTGGTCCTGCTGGCGGCCACCACGGTGGTGGGGTTCACCTCGGGCGCGCTGAGCCTCACCTTCTTCACGCTCGTGTGCGCCCAGCAGGTCACCGACATCTCCTTCTCCGACGGCACCACCCGCGCGTCCATCAACGCGACCTACCAGGCGCTCCCGACCGGGCAGCGGCTGCGCGCCCAGACGGTGATCGAGGGGGCCGGCGTGCCCGTGGCCATGGGGTCGGTCGGCGCCCTGCTGATCGTCTTCCAGCTGCTCGACCTCGAGATCCGCGCGATCGTCGCCACGACGTTCGTGCTCGCGATCGGCTGGCTGGTCCTCGCGGTGCTCGCCTACCGGGCGTACGGCGCGAAGCTGCGCCACGTGCTGACGCTGCGGGCCTGGGACCCGCTCGGCCTGCGGATCGACGACGACGCGTCGCGCCGGGCGGTGGAGCAGCTGTTGGAGAGCACCGATGCCCGCGACGTGCACGCGGCGCTCGACGCCCTGACCGACGCGGGGCACGCGGACGTCTCCCGGCACCTGCTGGCGCTGCTCGCCGACCCGGACCCGGAGCGTCGGGAGCTGGGCGTCGAGGTGGCCGCCACGAGCGAGCGGCTGGAGGAGGACGCGATCGGCGAGGCGGTGCGCCGGTTGCTCCACGACGACGAGCCACGGGTGGCGATGGCTGCTGCCGCGGCGCTGGCTGGTCTCGGGGCCGGCCGGTGCGAGGCCGGCCGATCGGCGTGGCTGGCCGCGATCGTCTCGGGGGAGCCGGCAATGGTCCGGGCGGGGTTGCACGCCGTGGTGCTGCTGCCGCACCGCTACTTCGTCCCCTACCTGGTGGGTCTCGCCTCCGAGGCGACGGCCTCGGCCGAGCTGCTCGATGCGCTCGCGGCGCAGGCCGACCTGATCGGGCCCCGGGTCGCCGTACTGCTGGACGACCCGTCGGTGCCCCGCCCCACCCGGGAGCGGGTGATCCACGTCCTGGGCATGTCCGGCACCGCCCGTGCGCGCGACGCGCTGCTGGCTCACCTCGACGACGGTGACCAGAGCATCGTCGAAGCCGCGGCGCGCAGCCTGCTCGTGCTGGGACACGGCGAGTCCGCCGACGAGATCCAGCTCGAGCGACGGCTGCACGACCTCGCGCGCCGGACGGGCTGCTGCCTGCAGATCCTGACGCTGCTCGAGGCCACGAAGCTCACCGAACCGTTGCGCGACGCCCTGCACGACGAGATCGCCGCAGCGGCACGGCGCGCCGAGGTGCTGCTCGAGATGGTCCACGACGCCCGGGCCATCGGCTCAGGGGTCGCCGGGCTGTCCTCAGCGGTCGAGCGGGAGCGGAGCTCGGCACTGGAGATGCTCGAGGTCACCGTCGGCCGGTCGGTCGCCGGGCTGGCGCTGGCCATCCTCGATCCCACCGTCGACGCCGTGACCCGGCGGCGCCTCCTCCAACGACGGGAACCGGTGCCGGAGGCGAGCCTCGAGGTGTGGCTGCGCCGGCTGATCCTCGACGACGAGGGGTTCTGGCACGACCCCTGGCTCGGCGCCTGTGCGCTGTACGCCGCCACGGGCCACCTGCCCGAGGAGGCGCTGTGCCTGATGGCAGTGCGCCTGGTCGACCACCCCGACCCCGACCTCGCCCAGACCGCGCGCTGGGCGATGCAGCCGCGCTCGCCTCACAGGGCTGCGAGCAGCGCGTCCTGATCGAGCCGGTAGAGCCGCTCCAGCCGCTCGCGCGACCGGGGGCCGGGACGCAGCCGGCCCTGCTCCCACCCGCGCACCGAGGAGGTGCTGCAGCCGCACAGCGCAGCGAGCTGCTCCTGGGTCAGCTGGCTCCACTGCCGCAGCACCACCAGGACCCGCGGGAGTTGCCCGGGCCCCCACGTGGCCGGTCGCAGCTCTGCGGGCAGGACCAGCCCGGTGGCTCGGGCCACGGTCTCCGTGGACAGCTCGAGGGCCCGGGCAAGGCCGCGCAGGCCCTGCAGGGTCGGGGGACTCCCCTGCTCCCAGGACTTCAGGCTGGTCAGCCCGACGCCGGCGCGCCTGGCCAGCTCGGCCTGGGTGAGACCGGTGCGGCGGCGCAGTCGGCGCAGCGGCGTGACGGGCGGGGTGGTTGCGGCCGGCCGCCAGGCCGACCAGCGCTGCAGCAGCCGTTCGAGGGCCTCCACCTCGAGCGTGAACGCCTCGGCGAGTGCTCCGAGATGGTGACTGGGCACCCGCGCGCGACCCGCCTCCCAGTTGTAGACGGTGTGCACCCGTACGCCGACCAGCTCGGCGAGCCGGGCGGCGCGGAGGTTCTGCATCCGCCGGAGCCGGCGTACGCCGCGTCCGGGCGCGCCGTCCATCCTCCCGGCGGGGGAGCGCGCGTGGTCGAAGAACGCGGCGACCTCGGGCACCGGGAGCTCGTAGGCCTTGGCCAGGTAGCGCACGTGCACCGGTCCGGGCAGACGCTCACGCCGCTCCCAGCGCAGCACCGTGGTGGGGTGCACCGCGACGACGCCGCCGACCTCGCGGACCGAGAGGCCGGCGCCGAGCCGGATCGCTCGCAGGTCGACGGGGCCGAGTGCCTCGAGGGTCATGCCCGCAGGGAAGCCGTCTGGCCGGCCAGCTCGGTGACCCGGTCCCAGTCGCGCTCGTGCAGCGCGGCCGGCGGGGTCAGCCAGCTGCCGCCGACGCAGCCCACGTTCGCCAAGGAGAGGTACGCCGCGGCGTTCGCCGCAGTGATCCCGCCGGTGGGGCAGAACCTGGCCCGGGGGACCGGTCCACCGAGCGCCTTGAGGAAGCCGGTGCCGCCGGCCGCCTCGGCCGGGAAGAACTTCAGCTCCGAGTAGCCGAGCTCCAGCAGGCGCAGCACCTCCGAGACCGTCGAGGCACCTGGCAGGTGTGGCAGGCCGGTGTCCTGCATCGCCCGGGCCAGCGCGTCGGTGGTGCCCGGCGAGACCAGGAACTGTGCTCCGGCGGAGAGCGCGTCCTTGGCGTGGCCGGGCTCCAGCACGGTGCCGGCGCCGAGGAGGATCTCGGGCACGTGGATGGCGATCTGCTCGATGCAGGCCAGCGCGGCCGGCGTGCGCAGGGTCAGCTCGATCACCGGCACGCCGCCGGCCACCAGGGCCCGCGCGACGGGCACCGCGTGGGCGACGTCGTCGAGGACCACGACCGGGATCACCGGGACCAGGTCGAGCAGCACGGGGGACTCAGACATCGGGGTTCTCCCTCTGGAGCGGCGGTTGCGGGAAGACGCTGGCGCCCTGGTCGGCGGGCCCGACGCTGGTGCGGAAGGCGTGGAAGAGCTCGCGCCCGGTGCCGAAGACACGTGAGTCGTCGGCCGCAGCGCCGTCGCGGGTCTCGAGCTCGTAGGGCGCCACGTGCAGCTCGAGCACACCGCTGTCCGCGTCGAGGGTGACCAGATCGCCGTCGCAGACCTTGGCGAGAGGTCCGCCGACGGAGGCCTCGGGGGTGAGGTGGATCGCGGCCGGCACCTTGCCGGAGGCGCCGGACATCCGACCGTCGGTGACCAGTGCGACCCGCTGGCCGCGGTCCTGCATCACCCCGAGAGCGGGCGTGAGCTTGTGCAGCTCGGGCATGCCGTTGGCGGCCGGGCCCTGGAAGCGGACCACCGCCACGAAGTCGCCCACGAGGGTGCCCTCGTCGAAGGCCTGCAGGAACTCCGACTGGTCCTCGAAGACCCGGGCCGGGGCCTTGACCTGACGGTGCTGCGGCTTGACCGCGGAGGTCTTGATCACCGCGCGCCCGAGGTTCCCGTCGAGCATCCGCAAGCCCCCGTCGGGGGCGAACGGGTCGTCGGCACCGCGCAGCACCTCGGTGTCGTGGCTGTGCTTGGGACCCTCCTCCCAGGTCAGCTCGGAGCCGGTCAGCCGCGCCTCGGTGGTGTAGCGCCACAGGCCGTGACCTGCGACGGTCTGCACGTCGTCGTGGAGCAGGCCGGCCTTGAGCAGCGAGTGCACGGTGAACGCGAGCCCGCCGGCCGCGTGGAAGTGGTTCACGTCGGCGGTGCCGTTGGGGTAGACCCGCGCCAGCGACGGCACCACCGCCGAGAGCTCGGAGAGGTCGTCCCAGGTCAGCGTGATGCCGGCGGCCCGCGCGATCGCGACCAGGTGCAGGGTGTGGTTGGTCGAGCCGCCGGTGGCGAGCAGGGCGACGCAGCCGTTGACGATCGCCTTCTCGTCGACGATCCGGCCCACCGGGGTGTAGCTCTCCCCCCACGTGGTCAGGGCGGTGGCCCGCGCGGCGGCCGCGTCGGTGAGTGCGGCGCGCAGCGGGGTGCCGGGGTTGACGAAGCTGGCGCCCGGCAGGTGCAGGCCCATCACCTCCATCAGCATCTGGTTGGAGTTGGCGGTGCCGTAGAAGGTGCAGGTCCCGGCCGAGTGGTAGGAGGCCGACTCGGCCTCGAGCAGCTCCTCGCGCCCGATCTCTCCGGCGGCGTACCGCTGGCGCACGGCGGCCTTCTCGCTGTTGGGCAGTCCCGAGGTCATCGGGCCGGCCGGGACGAAGACCGTCGGCAGGTGGCCGAAGGAGAGCGCGCCGATCAGCATGCCGGGCACGATCTTGTCGCAGACGCCGAGCATCAAGGTGGCGTCGAACATGTCGTGGGAGAGCGCGATCGCGGTCGACATCGCGATCACGTCGCGGCTGAACAGCGAGAGCTGCATGCCGTCGCGTCCCTGGGTGATGCCGTCGCACATGGCCGGCACGCCGCCGGCGAACTGGGCGATGCCGCCGGAGCGGATCACCGCCCGCTTGAGCTGGGCGGGGAAGCTCTCGAACGGCTGGTGGGCGGAGAGCATGTCGTTGTACGCCGAGACGATCGCCACGTTGGGCTTGACCTTGCCGCGCAGGGCGGCCTTGTCGGTGGGACCGGAGGCGGCGAAGCCGTGGGCCAGGTTGGCGCAGGCGAGGCGTCCGCGGGCGGGACCGCGCTCGGCGGCCGCCTCCAGGCGCTCGAGGTAGGCGGTCCGCTCGGCGCGGCTGCGCTCGGTGATGCGGGCGGTGACGTCCGCGACGACGGGGTGCATGCGGTTCATGGGAGTGTCCTCACTCGTGCCAGGAGCGGCCGTCGCGCTCCAGAAGGGTGACGGCGGCGCTGGGCCCGTTGGTGCCGGAGTGGTAGGGGCGGGGGATGTGCCCGGGACGCGACCAGCGCTCCAGGATCGGCTCCACCCAGGTCCAGGCGGCCTCGACCTCGTCGCGGCGCATGAACAGCGTGGGGTTGCCGCGGACGACGTCCATCAGGAGCCGCTCGTAGGCATCGGGGGCGTCCTGCTGGAAGGTCTGGGCGTAGCTGAGGTCGAGCGAGACCGGCCGCAGCCGGATGCCGCCGGGACCGGGCTCCTTGGCGGTCATGTGCAGCTTCATGCCCTCGTCGGGCTGCAGGCGCAGCACGAGCCGGTTGGGCTCGCTCTCACCCTCGCTGCCGGGGAACATCGGGTGCGGCACGTCCTTGAACTGGATCACGATCTCCGAGACCCGCTCGCTCATCCGCTTGCCGGTGCGCAGGTAGAACGGGACCCCGGCCCAGCGCCAGTTCTGCACGTGGGCCTTGATCGCCACGAAGGTCTCGGTGGCCGAGCCGGGACGCTCCGCGTCGGTCTGGTACGACGCCGCGGCCTGGCCGTCGACCAGGCCGGGGACGTACTGCCCCGCCACGACCTCGCGGTCGACATCGGTGCCGGTGATCGGCCGCAGGGCCTGGAGCACCTTGAGCTTCTCGTCGCGCACCCGCTGCGGGTCGACGTGGGTCGGAGGCTCCATCGCGACCAGGCAGAGCAGCTGCAGCAGGTGGTTCTGGATCATGTCGCGCAGGGCGCCGGAAGCGTCGTAGTAGCCGCCGCGGTTGCCGACACCGAGCGACTCGGAGGCCGTGATCTGCACGTGGTCGATGCAGTTGGCGTTCCACAGCGGCTCGAGGAAGGAGTTCGCGAACCGGGTGACCAGGAGGTTCTGGACGCTCTCCTTGCCGAGGTAGTGGTCGATCCGGAAGATCTGGTGCTCCTCGAAGACCTCGCCGACGGAGTCGTTGATCTTCTTGGCCGAGGCGAGGTCGCGACCGATCGGCTTCTCCAGCACCAGCCGCGAGATCGGCGTGACCAGGCCGTGCTCGGCGAGCCGGTGGCTGACCGGCCCGAAGAGCGCCGGAGCGATCGCGAGGTAGAAGACCCGGACGCGGTCCGAGCCGTGCAGCAGGACCTGGAGCTCGGGCCAGCCCTCCTCGTGCTCGATGTCGATGGTGACGTGGCTCAGGCGCTCGAGGAACCCCTCGACCACCTCGACGTCGAGCTCGGCGGGGCGCAGGAAGCGGGGGAGCTCACCGCGGATCTTGTCGCGGTAGCCGGCGTCGTCGAGGCCGGCGCGCGAGAGCGCGATGATCCGCGTCTGGGCCGGCAGCTGGCCGTCGCGGTCGCGGAGGTAGAGGGCGGGGAGGAGCTTGCGGACGGCGAGATCGCCGGTGCCGCCGAAGACGACGAAGTCGGCGGTGGGCACGGGGCCGGGCTGGGGGGACATCTTCAGGCTCTCTTCGGTGGAGGTACGTCTGAGTGCGCTTCCACGGTAGGTCGAGATATGCGTGCTGGCAAGACAAGGTTATGCTTTTTGAGATACATATATCGCAGAACCAGCCCACGACCCGCGAACAGGGGTGTTGAATGACGGCCATGTCAGCCGGAGTGGACCAGACCACGCTGCTGCCCGACTGGCAGGGACCGGCCTCGACCGGCCAGGTCTTCGCGCTGATCCGCGACGCCCGCGCGGCCACCCGCAGCGAGATCGGCCGGCTCACCGGGCTCTCGCGCACGGCCGTCGCGGCCCGGGTCGGGGCGCTGCTCGCCTCCGGGCTCGTGGTCGAGGGCGAGCGCGACGAGCACGAGCGCGAGGACCAGGAGCGTGAGCCCGCGTCCGGCCGCCCGCCCGTGCAGCTGCGGTTCAACCGCGACGCCGGCGTGGTGCTCGCCGGTGCGATCGGTCGCAGCCGCACCCAGCTCGGCGTGTGCGACCTCGACGGCGCGGTGCTGGCCACCACCGACCTCGACCAGGAGGTGGGCTCGGCCACCGAGGACCTGATGCCGCAGGTGGTGGCCGGGCTGGGCGACCTGCTCGCCGGTCTCGGCCGGTCCGCGGCCAGCGTCAAGGCCGTCGGGCTGAGCATTCCCGGGACCGTCGACGTACGCACCGGAGCGAGCCGGGACGCGCCGCTGATGGCCGGGTGGGACCGGGTGCCGCTGGCGCCGTTCGTGCGCGTCCTCACCGACGCCCCGGTCTTCGTCGACAACGACGTCAACGTGATGGCGCTCTCCGAGCGCCGCGGCCACCTCGGGCGGCACCGCGACCTGGTCTTCGTCAAGGCCTCGACCGGCATCGGAGCGGGCATCGTCACCGGCGGCCGGCTGCTGCGCGGTGCCCAGGGCGCGGCCGGGGAGATCGGGCACACCAAGGTCGCCGCGGCCGAGGGGATCCAGTGCCGCTGCGGCGACACCGGCTGCCTGGAGGCCGTGGCCGCCGGCTGGTCGCTGGTGGCCGCCGCCCGCGCGAGCGGGCGCGAGGTCTCCCACGTCCGCGACCTCGTGCGCCTCGCGACCGACGGCGACGCCGAGGCACGCCACCTGGTGCGTACGGCGGGCCGCCGGATCGGCGAGGTGCTGGCGTCGTCGGTCAACCTGCTCAACCCCGAGGCGGTCGTGGTCGGCGGCGACCTGGCGCACGCCTACGACCCGTTCGTCGCCGGTCTGCGCGAGACGCTCTACTCCCAGGCGGCTGCCCTGAACACCCGGGAGCTGCTGATCGTGCCGGTCACCCACGGGGAGCAGTCCGGCGTGGTCGGCTGCGCCGCGCTCGCGATCCGCGAGGTGCTGGACTCCGCCGCGATCGACCGGGTGCTCAACGGCTGAGCCGGCTGACCCGCGCCGACCGGCCTCAGGCGAGCAGGAAGTAGCGCAGCCAGACGTAGCCCCACGCGATCGTGATCGTCACGAACGCGACGACGATGCCGTACTTGGTGAAGTGCCAGAAGCTGATCGGGTGGCCGTTGCGGGCCGCGATCCCCAGCACCACGACGTTGGCGCTGGCACCGACCGCGGTGGCGTTGCCACCCAGGTCGGCGCCCAGGGCCAGCGCCCACCAGGCGGCGTCGGCGCCGGGCGCACCGCCACCGGCGGCGACGAGGTCGCCCACCAGCGGTGCCATCGTGGCCACGTAGGGGATGTTGTCCACGATCCCGGAGAGCGCACCGGAGGCGAACAGCAAGACGGTGGAGGCGAGGAAGTACTTCCCGTCGACCGCGTCGGTGGCCGCCTCCGCGACGGCGCCGACCACGCCGACCTCGATCAGCGCGCCGACCATCACGAACAGGCCCATGAAGAAGACCAGCGTGGGCCACTCCACGTCGGCGATGCAGTCGCTGACGTCGAGCTTGGAGACCGCCACCAGCACCCCGGCGCCCAGGAGCGCGACCAGGGACGGCTCGAGGTGCAGCGCCGAGTGGCTGACGAAGCCGATCATCACCGCGACCAGCACGACCAGGGACTTGATCAGCAGCTTGCGGTCGGTGATCGCCTCGCGCTCGTCGAGCGCCATCAGGGCCGCCACCTTCTCGGGGTGGAAGGTGAACGCGGAGCGGAACATCACCCGGGCCATCGCGATGAACACCACCAGCAGCACCACCACGATCGGGGCCAGGTTGAGCACGAAGTCGTTGAAGGTGAGTCCGGACTTCGCGGCGATGATGATGTTGGGCGGGTCGCCGATCAGGGTGGCGGTGCCACCGATGTTGGAGGCCAGCACCTCCGCGATCAGGAACGGCACCGGGGGAGCGTCGATCCGCTCGCAGACCAGCAGTGTGACCGGGGCGACGAGCAGCACGGTGGTCACGTTGTCGAGCAGCGCCGAGGCCACGGCGGTGAGCACGATCAGCATCACCATGATCGCGAAGGGACGCCCTCTGGCGCGCTTGGCGGCCCAGATCGCCAGGAACTCGAAGACTCCGGTCTGGCGCAGCACGCCGACCATGATCATCATCCCGAGCAGCAGGAAGATCACGTTCCAGTCGACGCCGGTGCGCTCGCTGAAGAACGCCACCTCCGCGTTGACCACCCCGATCACGACCATCGCGGCGGCGCCTCCGAGCGCGGCGGCGACCCGGTGGATGCGCTCGGTGGCGATCAGGATGTAGGCCGTCGTGAAGACGACCAGCACGAGCACCGTGGTCATCAGGCGACCGGTCCAGCGGGGAAGAGGACCTCGAAGAGGCGGCTGACGGTGATGGCTCCGAGCACCTGGGCGTTCTCGTCCACGACGGCGACCACCGGGCTGTGCATCCGAGCCATCACCGCGGCGACCTCGAGCGAGGTGGCGTCGGGGTCGACGACCGGGAGCTCGTCGCGGTCCTGCCGCTTGGGGAGCAGCTCCTGCACGGTCTTGTGCGAGAGCCTGGTCATCAGCTCGTCGGAGCCGCGCTCGTCGTAGACGCGGGCAAGGGCGGGGTCGTCTTGGATGTAGCCGGGGATCATGAAGCGCAGGACCTGCGAGCCGGGCAGCACCGTGTGCGGGTGGCCCTCTCCGTCGCAGACGATCAGACCTGGGTGCCGCTGGTCGCCCATCGTGCGCGCTGCGGTCAACGCGTCCGTGGTCAGTGCGACGATCGGGAACTGCTCGGCGAGCTCGCGTGCACGCATCTGCGGACCTCTTCTCGAACGCCCGGGGCCGGTGCCGGGTCCTGGGACCACCCTTGCAGACATCGGCGATGCGCAGGCGATGGCCCACGAGGGTGGGCCGCACGGCCCCGGAGGCCCGCTCCTAGGTGGCCGGGGCCAGGATCCGGGCGAGCTCGCGGAACAGCCCGGACCAGCCGGCGGCGACCTCGCTCGCCCCCAGCCGGAGGGCGCCGAGCCGGTCCGCCTCGTCCACCGGGTCCTGGGCCAGCGCGACCACGATCGCGGAGAGGTCGCGGGCGCGCATCTGGCGCAGCAGGGTCTCGGCCACCGGTCGGCCGTCGGGTCCCGCGGCCCAGTCCGCGATCACCAGGTCGGGTCGGTCCCGCTCGATCAGGTCCAGCGCCTCCTCCGTGGAGCGCACGTGCACCATCCGGGCACGGCCACCGGTGCCGGTGGCGGCGTCGGCGAGGACGGCGCGTCCGTAGGCCACGTCGTCGGCCTCCGAGTCCACCCACAGCACCGTGCGGTCCACCAGGGCGGCCCCGATCTGGGCCCGCGGGTTGGTGGCGTCGTAGAGCTCCTGGAGCACCTCGTCGAAGCCGGAGAAGTCGGTGCCCCCGGCCGTGTCGAAGGAGATCGCGCCCAGGCCCTCGTGGCAGTGCAGGTAGCGCGCCTGGTGCGGTGAGACGTCGGGCAGGACGGCGTACGCCACCGGGGGGTCCTCCTCGCGCTGGTCGAGCATCGCCAGCACCTCCGAGCGCAGCTCGTTGAGGTAGGCGTCGGTGAACGAGACCCCCAAGAACAGCACCGTGTTGGTCGCGAACAGCGACCGCAGGAAGGTCATGTAGGCGGGGCTGTCGTAGAGCCGCTCGCGGTAGCCGCGCTGGGTGAACACCACCGTGTCGCCCTTGGGGCCGACCTCGCCGTGCAGCTTGACCACCGGCGCGCCCGGCGCGTCGTCGGCCCAGTAGCGCGGCTCCCACCAGCGGTGCGGCGGGTCGCGCAGGATCCGCTGGTAGGCATCGGGCCCGGGGACCTCGCCGACCAGGAACGGGTCGAAGTTGGTGGTCAGGATCGCATCGAAGGGGATCCCCGCCAGCAGCCGGCGTCGCCGGGCGATGGTGTCGGGGCGGCCCTCCTCGGCCAGCAGCCGCTCCAGGGTCGGGTCGAAGTCCGCCCCCATCGCCGTGTGCAGGATCTGGGCGGCCGCCTCCAGGTCGCGCGAGCCACCGTGCTCGACCAGACCGTCGAGCCAGGCGGCGGTGTCGGTGTCGAGGACGGCCTTCGCGGCCAGTCCCCGGAGCAGGCTCTTCCAGGCGGGTACGGCGGGGGCGGCGAACCCTGCGCCCACGAACGCGACGCACCGGCCCGCCGCGATGTCGTCGACGAGGTGCTCGGGCACGGCCATGGAACGGAGGGTGGCACGGACGGTGGCGCGCCGTCTCCCATTTGTCGGTTCTTCCGGCCGGGAGGCCTTGGCCGTCGAGACGCCGTGCCCGGATCCGCGGTGGCTTGGCGCGGACCGGTCCCGGCGCGCTACGATGGGCGGGCAATCACGCTCGACCCGGTCGCCCCGCGACCGTCGCGTCGCGTTTGGCGGAGGGGCCACCCGGTCCGCTCCGCTCGAGGTCTGAATGCCCCGTCCGGGGGTCGCGTGCGGGTGTCTCCCGCCGCGGTCGGCTGGTCGGGTACTCCGGAGGAGGAGTCTGTGGCTCGACGAGGCACGCGCACATCCGGCGCTCGCCGTACCGCCCCGCGCAACCAGCGGCGCGCGCGCGACCTCGACAACGAGGGCATCATCCCGGTGCTCGCCCGCGCCGTGCGCGAGGTCGAGTCGGCCGCCGAGCGCGGTCCGGTGACCTCCTCGGTGCGCACGAAGTTCCAGGCGGTGGCGCTGCTGGTGCGCGACGAGCGCGAGCGGGTCAAGGCCGACGCCGAGGCGACCGAGGCGCAGCGCGGCGAGCAGCTCAAGCGGCTCGACGGGGTCGCGACCATCCTGGCCAAGACCGCCGTGCGCGACACCAGCCTGCTGGCGCTCTTCGCCGAGGACGCGGTGGTCTCCGAGGCCACCCGCGAGCTCAAGCGCTCGATGCAGGCGACCGCGGGCGTCGAGCCCGACCCCGAGGTGGTGCGCGCGGAGCCGACAGCCACCAACGGCGCCTCCGAGCGCAGGGTGGTGCCGCAGTCGGTGATCTCCCGACAGCTGGCCAACCCGTTCCTGGCGCCCGACTTCGAGGCCGCCGCCCAGAACAAGGTCAAGCCTCGGCTGTTGTCGGGCTGGGAGCTGCTGGGCCCGCTGCTGCGCTCCTTCGAGTCCGCAGCGAGCGGCGCGACCGCCTGCATGGCGCTGCCCGAGCCGGTCTCGCGCCGGGCGCCGGGCGGCCTGGAGCTGATGCCGCACCAGGCCCAGGTCGTCGCCGCCGCGGCCGCCGGACACCGCACCTTCCTGCTCGCCGACGAGCCCGGGCTGGGCAAGACCGCGCAGGCGCTGCTCGCCGCCGAGGCCGCCAACGCCTACCCGCTGCTCGTGGTGGTCCCCAACGTCGTCAAGACCAACTGGGCGCACGAGGTCAGCCTGTGGACGCCGCGGCGCACGGCCACGGTGATCCACGGAAACGGCGATTCGATCGACGGCTTCGCCGACATCGTGATCGTCAACTACGAGGTGCTCGACCGCCACGTGGGCTGGCTCGGTGAGCTCGGCTTCCGTGGCATGGTCGTCGACGAGGCGCACTTCATCAAGAACAAGTCCTCCCAGCGCTCCCAGCACGTGCTCGAGGTCTCCGAGCGGATCCGCACGCGGATCGGGCGGCCGCTGCTGATGGCGCTGACCGGGACGCCGCTGATCAACGACATCGAGGACTTCCTGACGATCTGGCAGTTCCTCGGCTGGATCGACGAGAAGCGACCGCTGGCCGCGCTGATGCAGGCGCTCGACGACAACGGCCTCACCCCGTTGGACCCGGGCTTCTACCCGGCCGCCCGCAAGGCCGTGGTCAACCTCGGCATCGTGCGCCGCCGCAAGGTCGACGTGGCCAAGGACATCCCCGCTCGCCGGGTCGCCGACCTCCCCGTGGAGCTCGACGACGCGGTGGGTCGATCGATCCGCGCGGCCGAGCGCGAGCTCGCCCGTCGGCTGGTCTCGCGCTACACCAAGGCGCTGGAGACCAGGCGGTCCGGTGCGGTCGTGGACGGCATCGACCACGAGCTCGTACGCCGGGTCGCGACCTGGGAGCGCGAGGACACCACCACCACGAAGTCGGAGGAGAACGTCTTCTCGATGATGCGGCGCATCGGCCAGGCCAAGGCCGGGCTCGCCGCCGACTACGCCGCCCAGCTGGCGCGCAACGTCGGCAAGGTGGTCTTCTTCGCCAAGCACGTCGACGTGATGGACGTGGCCGAGGAGACCTTCGCCAAGCGCGGCATCCGCTACTCCTCGATCCGCGGCGACCAGACCCCCTCGGCACGGAAGCGCAACATCGAGGCCTTCCTGGAGGACCCCGAGGTCGCGATCGTGGTCTGCTCGCTGACTGCCGCCGGCGTCGGCCTGAACCTCCAGGTCGCCTCCAACATGGTGCTCGCCGAGCTGTCCTGGACCGACGCCGAGCAGACCCAGGCGATCGACCGGATCCACCGGATCGGCCAGGCCGAGCCGGTCACCGCCTGGCGGATCATCGCCTCCCAGACCATCGACACCAAGATCGCCGAGCTGATCGACACCAAGGCCGGGCTGGCCGCCAGGGCGCTGGACGGCTCCGATGAGGAGGTCTCCTCCTCGGTCGACGTCCAGCTCGAGGCGCTGGTGGGCCTGCTCACCGAGGCGCTGAGCGCCGCCCAGGAGGGCGACCGGTAGCTCGCGCACCCGGGAGTCGAGGTCAGCGCTCAGCAGGCCCCGGCGTACGTCGTCTGCTGGGCGGGGGGCGCCTCGATCGACCGCGCGTTGCGGCGCTCGAGGGTGTAGTAGCGGGCCCAGTCCATCTGCATCCGGCCACGGCGCATGGTGGCTCCGGGGGTCGCGACCAGCCGGAAGCGGGGGACGTACGTCGCACCGGTGCGCGCCTCGGAGCGGCGCTCGGTCATCATCACCTCGGTGTCGACGAACCACGAGATCCGGTCGGGGGTGACCTCGACGGCGAAGGTGTGGAACTCGTTGCCCTTCAGCGGCAGCACCTTGCGCTTGAGGAAGTCGACGTCGGGCAGGTTGCGCAGGTGCATGGTGGCCACGTTGCGGCCCAGGGTGTAGTCACTGAGCACGATGTCGCGGGCACCGCAGCTCGACCCGTCGCTCGCGACGAGCTCCCAGACCACCCGGAACGGCGTGCCGCGGCCATAGCTGCGCCCGCGGACCCGGGCCTCCCAGCGGCCGTACTGCTTCGCGGGCCCGGCCAGGGTCGCGGTCACCTCGCCGCCACTGTCGGCCGAGTCCAGGGTGAGCATGCCGTGCTGGTTGCGGACCAGCCCGGCCGGCTCGACCAGCCACTGCGAGCTCAATGGCTCGCGGAACTCGTCCTTCCAGGTCGCGTTGCCCCAGCGGAAGACCTTGGCGGCGTTGGTGGGCCTGCTCGCCGAGACCGGTGCCGCGTCCCTCGCCCAGGCGCCGTCGGTCCGGGACGAGGTCGGGGACGCGGTCGGGGACGGGGCGGAGGTCAGCGCCGCTCCGAGCGTCACGGCGAGCACGGCGGCCGAGGCGGTGCTGCGGCGGACGAGGCGGATGGCGAGCATGGCACGACGGTATGACCGATTCGAGACGTTTGTGACCTGAATAGGAGATTTGCGGCGGCATTACAGGATGGACACAGCCGCAGCGAATTCGTATGATCGACAGACGTCCACCCGAGGAGCGCCATGTCACCGCAGACCCACGAGGTCACCAACCAGGTGCCGCCCCGCACCGGCCACGACACCGCCGAGGACCTGCCGCTCCTCGAGGGTCTGCGCCGTGAGGGTGCCGGCTGGGCGGAGGAGGAGGTCCACGAGCTCGGCCGGCTCGCCGGGACCCAGCACGCCCAGGACCTCGGTCGGCTCGCCGAGCGGCATCCTCCCGTGCTCAGGACCCACGACCGCTACGGCCACCGCGTCGACGAGGTCGACTACGACCCGGCGTACCACGAGCTGATGCGCACGGCGGTCGGGCACGGCCTGCACGGCGCCCCCTGGGCCGACGACCGGCCCGGTGCCCACGTGGCCCGGGCGGCGAAGTTCATGGTGTGGAACGTCGACGCCGGGCACGGCTGCCCGATCTCGATGACCTACGCCGTCGTGCCCGCCCTGCGTGCCGCCCCCGAGCTCTCCGCGCAGCTCGAGCCGCTGCTCACCAACCGGGTCTACGACCCCGGGCTGCGCGCCCCCGCGACCAAGCAGGGACTGATCGCGGGCATGTCGATGACCGAGAAGCAGGGCGGGTCCGACGTCCGGGCCAACACCACCCGCGCCGAGTGCGCGGCCGACGGGTCCTACACGCTGACCGGGCACAAGTGGTTCACCTCGGCCCCGATGTCCGACCTCTTCCTCACCCTCGCCCAGGCACCGGGCGGGCTGTCCTGCTTCCTGGTGCCGCGCGTGCTGCCCGACGGCAGTCGCAACGCGATGGCGCTGATGCGGCTCAAGGACAAGCTGGGCAACAAGTCCAACGCCTCCGCGGAGATCGAGTACGACGGGGCGGCGGGCTGGCTCGTCGGCGAGGAGGGGCGCGGGGTGCGCACCATCGTGGAGATGGTCAACATGACCCGGCTCGACTGCGTGCTCGGGTCCAGCGCAGGCATGCGCACCGCGCTCGGCGAGGCCGTGCACCACACCCGTCACCGGCAGGCCTTCGGCAGCGCCCTGGTCGACCAGCCGCTGATGCAGAACGTGCTCGCGGACCTGGCCGTGGAGTCCGAGGCCGCCACCGTGCTGGCGATGCGGCTGGCCGGCGCCACCGACCGGGCGACCCGCGGGGACGAGGCCGAGGCCACCTTCCGGCGGCTGGCGCTGGCGGTCTCGAAGTACCACGTCTGCAAGCGCGCGCCCTCGGTCGCCGGCGAGGCGTTGGAGTGCCTCGGCGGCAACGGCTACATCGAGGAGTCCGGCCTGCCCCGGATCTACCGCGAGCTGCCGTTGCTCTCGATCTGGGAGGGCTCGGGCAACGTCGCCGCGCTCGACGCGCTGCGCGCGATGGGTCGCGAGCCGCAGACCGTGGAGGCGTTCTTCGCCGAGCTCGACCTCGCGGCGGGCGGCGACGCGCGACTCGACCACGCGGTGGACCTGCTCAAGAAGGAGCTCTCCGCCCCCGAGGACCTCCAGCACCGCGCCCGCCGGGTGGTCGAGATGATGGCCCAGGTCCTGCAGGGCTCGCTGCTGGTGCGGCACAGCCCCGCGGCCGTGGCGGAGGCCTTCTGCGCGACCCGGTTGGGCCGCGACTGGGGCGACGCCTTCGGCACGCTCCCGGCCGGCACCGACACGCGCGCGATCCTCGATCGCGCACCGGGCACCGACACGTGAGCGTGCACCAGACCCGGCACGGCCCGGTGCTGGTCGTGGAGATCGACCGGCCCGAGGTGCGCAACGCCGTCGACCGGACCACCGCGACCGCGCTCTACGACGCCTTCGCGGCCTTCGAGGACGACGACGAGCTCGCGGTGGCGGTGCTCCACGGGGCCGGAGGCACCTTCTGTGCCGGGGCCGACCTGCGGGCCGTCGGTGAGGGGGAGATGCACCTCGAGTCGCCGGGGGACTCCGCGCGTGCTCCGATGGGGCCGTCGCGGATGGCGCTGGGCAAGCCGGTGATCGCCGCGATCGAGGGTCACGCCGTGGCCGGTGGTCTCGAGCTGGCGCTGTGGTGCGACCTGCGGGTCGCCTCCTCCGAGGCCGTGCTCGGGGTGTTCTGCCGCCGGTGGGGGGTGCCGCTGGTCGACGGGGGCACCGTCCGCCTCCCGCGCCTGATCGGCCTCTCGCGCGCTCTCGACCTCATCCTGACCGGCCGGCCGGTCGCCGCCGACGAGGCGCAGGCGATGGGCCTGGTCAACCGGGTCAGCGCTCCGGGCGAGGCCCTGAGCGACGCGCTGGCGCTGGCCGCAGAGCTGGCGGCGTTCCCTCAGGAGTGCCTGCGCCAGGACCGGATGTCGGCCCACGAGGGTGTCGGCCTCGACCTCCCCGACGCCCTCGCCACCGAGTGGGCCCACGGCGCGCAGGCGGTCGCCGAGGCGGTGCACGGGGCCGGGCGGTTCGTCGCGGGTGCCGGGCGGCACGGCCGCTTCGACGAGACCCCCGGCTGACCCGGTGCCCGTCACCGTCACGCTGGGCGACGGCTCCACGCTGCGGCCGCTGACCGCGCGGTCCGCCGTACTCAGCACGCTGCTGGGGTCCGCGGCCGGCGCCGCCACCCCGGCCGAGCTGGTGGCGCTGGCGGGCGAGCTCGGGATCACCGAGAACGCCATGCGGGCCTCCCTGTCCCGGATGCTCGGCGCCGGGGAGGTCAGCCGGACCGAGGACGGCTACCGGCTCAACGACCGGCTGGCCCAGCGGCAGCGACGCCAGGAGGCGGCGGCACAGGCGCCGGTCACCACCTGGGACGGGACCTGGCTGCTCGCGGTGGTGACGACCGCCGGACGCGAGGCCGCCGACCGCGCCGAGCTGCGGGCCGGGCTGCGAGCCGCCCGGCTGGCCGAGCTGCGCGAGGGTGTCTGGCTGCGACCGGCCAACCTGCCCTGCGACCTCTCCGCCTACCCCGAGGTGACGGTGTGGCGCGACGCGCGCCCCGCGCCCGGCACCGACGATGACGTGGTCGCCCGACTCTGGGACCTTCGGGGCTGGGCGGCGCACGCGCGGCATCTCCTCGACGCCGCGGCCGAGCACGAGCACCCCGGTCGCGCGGGGGAGCGGTTCACCGTGATGGCCGCGATCGTCCGGCACCTGATGGACGACCCGGCGCTTCCCCCGGAGCTGGTCCCGCAGGACCACCCGGCCGACCGGCTCCGCGCGGCGTACGCCGACTACCGCGCCGAGCTGCTGCGGACCCGGCGACGAGGACGATGACCGCCACCAAAGTGACCAGGAACCCGGTCGCGCCGAAACCGGTCACGGCGTTGGCCAACGCGCGCTGGACCGACGCTGCGGCCTCGATCACCGGGTCCTCGACGCTGCCTCCGGCGAAGACCCGGATCTCCCACCAGCCGTAGTAGGCGACGTAGGCGCCGACCACGGCGAGCAGCGCCCCGGCGGCCCGCGACACGAACGCCCCCAGGCGGCGGGCACCTCGCACCAGTGAATGCTGCGCGAGGGCCACGGCGACGGCGGCCGTCCCGACGACCAGTCCCATCCCGGCGGCGTAGAGCAAGAACAGCGCCGACCCCGCCAGCACCGAGTCGCTGCGGAACGCGGAGACCACCACCGCCAGGAACGGCGCCACCGTGCAGGTCAGGCTGGCCAGGGCGTAGGAGACGCCGAAGCCGAACATCGAGCCCATCGACCCCGTCAGCGGTCTCCCGCCGCCCGCCCGCGCCCTGAGCGCCGGCAGGCTGCGCCCGGCGAGCAGCCACAGCCCGGCACCGGTCAGGACGAGTCCCACCGCGACCGTGAACCAGGGCAGGTACTGCTGGGCGGAGGAGGCGACCGGCGCGACGACCAGCCCGAAGAGGGCGAAGACGGTCGTGAAGCCGGCGGTCATCGCCACCGTCATCCTCAGTGCCCGGTAGACCGCGACCACGCGGCTCGGGTCGCCGGCGGTGACCAGCAGGGTGAGGTAGGCGGGCAGCAGGGCGAAGCCGCAGGGGTTGAGGGCAGCGAGCATCCCGGCGCCCAGCGCGACGGCTGCGGAGGCTTCGAGCACGTCAGCCCACGAGCTGCTCGACCTTGTTCGCGAGGTCCTCGTCGTCGAGGTAGCCCTGCTCCACGACCTTCCCGGCCGCGTCGAGGAGGACGTAGGTGCTCTGCGCGGTGACCCCGAAGTGGCGCCACACCACACCCGGGTCGTCGATCAGGTGGGTGGGGCCGGAGACCTTCTCGGCGAAGGCACGGATGTCGGGGACCTCCGCCAGGCCGCCGACGCCGACGACGCCGACCCGGCCCTCGAAGCGCTCCGCGAGCTCGCTGACGCCACCGGCCTGGGCGCGGCAGGTGGAGCACCACGGCGCCCAGAACCAGAGCACTGCGGGCCTGCCCGCCAGCGAGGCGCCGTCGAAGGCGGCGCCCTCGAGCGTGGTGCCGGTGAACTTCAGCGTCTTGGCCACCGGCTGGGTCTGCGCAGCCTTCGCGGCGGGGTCGGCGGCGGGGTCGGCGGCGGGCGAGCTCGCGGGCGGGCTGGCGGTCGAGGTGGCCGGCGCGGGCTGCGGCGCCTGCGCTGAGGCGCCCGCGGTGCCGTCCCCACAGCCGCTGAGCACCAGCAGCGGTGCCAGGACGAGGGCTGAAGCGGTCGATGCGCGCACGCGGTTCCTTTCGCCGACCCCTTCAGTGTGCCCCAGCGATGTCTAGGGGCCCGCGCGTCGGGTCTGCTCGAGCGGCAGGGTCACCACGAAGGTGCTGCCGTCGCCGGGGGCGCTGGTCGCCGTGATCGAGCCGCCCAGGAGCGCGACGAGCTCGCGGCAGATGGCCAGGCCGAGCCCGGCCCCGCCGTACGCCCGGGTGTCGGAGCCGTCGACCTGGGTGAAGGACTCGAAGAGCGTCTCGATCTGCTCGCACGGGATGCCGATCCCGGTGTCCGCGACCCTGAACACCGCCTGGACGGTCTCACTGGTGCGCGAGCACACCTCGACCTCGACGCGTACGCCGCCGCGCTCGGTGAACTTCACCGCGTTGTCCACGAGGTTGGCCAGCACCTGGGCGATCCGTCCGGCGTCACCGGTGAGCTTCTCGGGGGCGGAGTCGTCGACCGCCCAGCTCAGGTCCAGGCCACGTCGCAGCGCCTCGGGCGCGAGCGAGGTGACCGCCTCCTCGACGACGTTGCGCAGGACGAACGGGGCCACCTCCAGGCCGATGGTGCCGCCCTCCAGCTTGGAGAAGTCCAAGATGTCGCCGATCAGCCGGAGCAACCGTTCCCCGGAGCGCTCGATCATCTCGACGAGGTGGTCGCAGACGGGGTCGAGTGGCTCGTCGCGGAGGAGCTCGGCGGCGGCGAGGACGCTGGTGAGCGGCGTCCGCACCTCGTGGCTGATGTTGGCCAGGAACACCGACTTGGAGGCGTTCGCCTCCTCCGCCACCAGCCGGGAGCTCTCGAGCTCGCGCGCCAGCTCGTTGCGCTCGGTCACGTCCTCGGCCAGTCCGTGCACCCCGACGACCGCACCGCCGACGACCACGGGGAGCACCGTGACGCTGAGCTCGCGGACCCGGCCGGACTTCTCATACATCCGCGCCTCGATCAAGCTCGAGGTGCGAGCCAGGGCCGACTCGAACGCTGCCACCGCCCCCGGCAGGTCGTCGTCGGCCAGCAGGGCCGTGAAGTGCATCGAGCACAGCTCCTCGCGGGTGTAGCCGCTCAGCGCCACCGCAACCGGATTGACGTCGACGAAGTTGCCGACGAGGTCGAAGGACAGGACCGCGTGCGGGTTGTAGGTGAACAGCGACCTATAACGCTCGGTGGTCTCGTCCGGGTGCATCAGTGCAGGTCCACCTTCGTCGGGTCGGGTCGGTCGGGTCATGGCGTCTCGTGCCCGGTGCACGGGCATGCGACACCTCCCGGATCTGTGCGACTTCCCCCGGGGGCACATGCTGGCAGAGTTGCGCCGACCCGGCAGCGGAACGCCCGTTCTGCGACGCCCGCCGCCGGATCGGCGCGGTTGTCCTACCCCCGGCCGAGCAGGCGGCTGAACCATCCGCCGGCGGCGCGCTCGGGCTTGGGATGCCCGGAGCACTGCTGCGACTTCGGCACTCCGGCCATCACCTGGTCGACGTGCATGCCGCAGCCGGCCCAGGTGGTCTTGCCACAGGTCTTGCAGGTCACTTGACGACACATGCTGGATCTCCTTCTTCGGGGGTTGTGGTCAGCCGTGCGAGAAACGGATGTCGGGCAGGACCCGCCGCAGCCACGACGGCGTGTACCAGGCGGCCTTCCCGGTCAGGCGCAGCATCACCGGCAGCAGCACCAGCCGCACCAGGAACGCATCGAGGAGTACGGCGACACCGAGCACGATGCCCATCTCCTTGGGTGGCAGCGGACCCGAGAGCGCGAAGGTGAAGAACACCGCGACCATGACAGCGCCCGCGGCGAAGATCACCCGCCCGGAATGGGCCAGCGCCCCGACCATCGCCTCGTGCGGGTCGCCACTGCGCTCGAAGTGCTCCTTGGCCGAGGCCAGCAGGAAGACCGTGTAGTCCATCGCGATCGCGAAGATCATCGCGAAGAAGAACACCGGCGCCCATGCGTCGAGGAAGCCCTGCGGCTCGAAGCCCATCAGGCCCGCACCCACCCCGTCCTGGAAGATCAGCCGGGCCACACCGAAGGCCGCGGCGGTGGAGAGCAGGCTCGCGAGCGTGCCCAGCAGGGAGATCAGCGGGGCCTGGAGGGCGACCAGCAGCAGCAGGAAGCCCAGCACCAGGATCACCCCGATCACCAGCGGCGTGGACTCGTCGAGCTGCGACTTCAGGTCGAGGTTCTCCACCGCGGCGCCGCCGACGTCGGCCGAGGCAGGCAGGTCCTCGCGCAGCCGGTCCACGGTGGTGCTCAGCGCCGGGTCCGAGGGGTCGACCTTCGGGACGGCCTGGATCATGGCGAGCTCGCTGCCGTCCTGCGAGGGCACGGCGGGCATCGCCGCGGCGATCCCGTCGTCCTCGGACAGCACGGCGGTCGCGGCCGGGGCGTCGGCCCGTGCCATCACGATGGTCAAGGTGCCGGGTGCGCCGTCGCCGAACGCCGACTGCACCTGGTCGTAGCCCACCCGCGCGCTGGCGTCGTCGGGCAGCACCTTGATCGACGGCATCGCGGTCTTCAGGCCCAGCAGCGGAGCGGCCAGGGCGACGAGCACCACCAGGGAGGCGAGCCCGAAGAGCACCGGGCGCTTCCACAACCGCTCGCCCCACAGGGCGAAGCGGGCCGAGCGGTGCTCACCGGAGTGCACCCAGGGCAGGGCCAGCTTGTTGATCCGGTGGTCGAGCTTGAACAGCACGAGCGGGAGGAGGGTCAGGGTCGCGGCGAGCACGAACAGCACCGCCAGCATGATCCCACCGGCCATCGACCTGAAGGACGGTGACGGCACCAGCATCACGGCCGACAGCGAGATCAGCACGGTCGCACCGGAGAGGAGCACGGCCTTGCCGGCGGTGTCCATGGTCTCCGCGACCGCCTCCGCCCGAGACCCGCCCGAGCCCATTCTGGCGGCGCGGTAGCGGACCACGAGGAACAGCGCGTAGTCGATCCCGAGGGCGAGCGCGAACATCATCGCGAAGTTCATCGCCCAGATCGACACCGGCACGAGCTGGTTGATCAGCACGAGCGAACCGGCAGAGGCGACCAGCCCGGCCAGGGTCAGGATCAGCGGCAGCCCGGCCGCCACGAGGGCGCCGAAGGCGAGCACCAGGATGGCCAGGGTCACCGGCCAGGAGAGCATCTCCGACTTCAGCATCGCCTCCAGGTTGGCCTCGTTGAAGTCCGACCACAACAACGACGCCCCGGTCGGGTTCACCTCGACCGAACCGGCGGAGAGGTCCTGGAGGGGCGCCTTGAGGTCGTCCGCGACCCGCACCATCTCGTTGGGGTCGGCGCCCGCGCCGGCGAGGAGCACGGCGGTGGAGCCGTCCTGGCTCAAGGTGGCCCCAGGCCGCGGCTGCACGATCTCGGCGATCCGTGAGTCCGCCTGGAGGATCCGGGTGGCCTCGGCCAGGACGTCGGCGCCGGCACCCTTGGTGACCGGCCCGTCGTCGCTGTGCACCACGACCTGGATGGCGGTGCTGGCGTTGCCGCCGAAGTGCTCCTGGGCCAGCTCGCGTGCGGCCACCGACTCCGAGCCGTCGGCCTGCCAGCCGGCGCCGGAGAGCTCGGCCTCGACGCGCGGGGCGAAGGCACCGAGTCCGACGATCACCAGCAGCCACACGACGCTGGTCAGTCGGGCGTGGGAGGTGACCCACACGCCGAGGCGCCCCAGGGGGCCGGGGGTGAAGCCCAGGTCGGGGGTGTCGGGGCGGGCCGCATGTCGCGGCGGGGCAGTCATGGTCATGAGAGATCGCTTTCGGTCTCGGGACAGAACAGGGAAGGGGCAAGCAGAGAGGCAGGCCGGTGACGGACACCGACCTGCGGTGACGCGAGTGGCAGCCGGGTCGGTGTCGGCGCGCGCGAGTGTTGCTAGAACAGAGCGGGCAACGCACGGGCCGCGGTGTAGAGCGCGACCAGGACCACCAGGACGGTGAAGGCCGCGGTGAGCTTCCGGGCGTCGAGCCGGTGCGCGAGCCGCGCACCGTAGAAGCCGCCGACGGCCGAGAACGCGGTCAGGACGAGGATGATGCCCCAGTCGGGGGCGACCCCGATCCCGGCGCGAACAGCCAGCGCCGCGGCGCTGGTCAGGGCGATCACGACCAGCGAGGTGCCGGCGGCGTACTCCATCGGCAGAGCCAGTGCCAACAGCAGTGCGGGTACGACGAGGAAGCCGCCGCCGACGCCGAGGAAACCGGTGAGCAGGCCGACGGCAGTGGCCGTGATCAGCACCTTCAGGGCCTGCGGGCACGCACAGGCGAAGGTGGGGCTGAAGGTGATGATCGGGTCGTCGATCGTGACGCGCGACGGTTCCTGCGCATCCGTCACCTCGCCACCGGCCCCCACCAGGACTCGCTCGGAGCGAGCACGCAGCTGACGGACCGCCATCAGGCCGCCGATGAGAAGCATCAGTGCGGAGAACGCGGCCAGCAAGACGGGCCCCGGCACGAGGGCGGAGGCCTGTGCGCCGATCGCCGCACCGCCGATCGTCAGCACGCCGAAGCCGACGCCGCGGGCAAGCTTGACGTTGCCCGCGCGATGGGCGGTGATCGCACCGATCAGCGAGGTGACCCCGACGACGACCAGGGATCCTGTCGTGGCCTGCGCGGGACTCTGCCCGAGGGCATAGACCAGCACCGGCACGGCCAGGATCGAGCCGCCGCCGCCGAGGGCGCCCAGACTGAGCCCGATGAGAGCGCCCGCGAGGGCGGCGAGGAGCAGGGTCACGCGTCGGGTCCGGCCAGGTTCAGTCCGACCTTCTCGGCGTTGTCGAAGCTGTCGTCGATCGCGACCAGCTTGCGACCCGCGGCCGAGAGCATGGAGGCCGCCACGGAGGCGCGGTAACCGCCGGCACAGTGCACCCAGACCTCGCCGGCGGGCACCTCGTCGAGACGGTGCCAGACCTCGTGCAGGGGGATGTTGACCGCGTCGACGATCCGCGCGGACTCGAACTCGTCGCTACGGCGTACGTCGAGCACGACCACCTCGCGATGGTGCCGGACCTGCTCGAGGTCGGCGAAGGTGGCGACCTCGAAGCTGGAGAGCTCACCTTCGGCCCAGTCCTGCGGCCCGCCGGTCGCGTGAGCGGCCGGACGGTCGATGCCGATCCGGACCAGCTCGCGCTGGGCCTCGGCCACGTCCTCGGCGCTCTCGCCGAGCAGGGTCACCGGGGTGCCCCAGGTGATCAGCCAGCCGAGATAGGTGGCGAACCCGCCGTCGAGGCCGAAGTTCAAGGTCCCGGGTGCATGTCCCGCCGCGAAGGCGGTGCGGCTGCGCAGGTCGACGACCCACTCGCCGGCCTCGATGCGGCGACGCAGCTCGGCTGCGTCGGCCAGCGAGGGCGCGCTCAGGTCGGGCTCCGACGGCCCCTGCTGGTTGCCGGGACCCATCTGTGCGTAGTAGGCCGGGTAGGCGACGAGCCCCTCGAGGAGCTCCTTGACGTAGGTCTCCTCGTCCTGGGTCAGGACCGGGTTCGACTGCTTCTCACGCCCGATCGTCGAGGAGGTCGCGTCGGACTGCGAGGCCGAGCAGAACGAGCCGAAGCCGTGCGTCGGGAAGACGTCTGTCTCGTCGGGCAGCAGGTCGGCGAGCTTGTGCGCCGAGGCGTGCTGGTGCCGCACCAGGGTGTCGGTGTGCTCCTCGCCCATCAGGTCGGGTCGGCCGGTGGCGCCGTAGAGCAGCGAGCCTCCGGTGAACACCCCGACGTGGCTGTCCCCGTCCTTGGCGGTGTCGTGCAGCGCGTAGGAGAGGTGCGTGAAGGTGTGGCCCGGTGTGGCGAGTGCCGTGACCCGCATCCGGTCGCCGACCTCGACGGTCTCGCCGTCGGCGATCGGGGTGCGCTCGAAGGCGACCTCGTCCTCGCCGTTGACGTGGTAGCGCGCACCGGTCTTCTGTGCCAGCGCGAGCCCACCGGTGAGGTAGTCGTTGTGGATATGGGTCTCGAAGACGTCGGTCAGCCGGACATCGTGCTCCTCGAGCACGGCCAGCACCCGGTCGATGTCGCGCTGCGGGTCGACCACGAAGGCCACGTCGCCGTCGTGGACGAGGTAGCTGCGGTCGCCGAGCGAGGCGGTCTCGATCGTGACGACGTCGAGGGCCCCGGTGTCCAGGTCCGCGGTGTTCAGGTCCGTGGTCTCACTCATGCCAGGCCCCCTTCCACCGGGCGACCCGACTGGATCCAGGCGTTGGTGCCACCGGCCACGGACACGGCGTCGAAGCCGGAGGCGCGGAGCAGGTCGGTCATCGCGCTGCTACGGCCGCCGGCGGCGCAGATCACGAAGACGGGGGAGGACTTGTCGATCTCGCTCATCCGGTCGGTGAGCTCGGCCATCGGCATCAGCACGGCTCCGGGCACGTGGGCCTCGGCGTACTCACCGGGCTGTCGCACGTCGACGAGGGTGCCGGTGCCATAGGAGGAGCTGAGCTCCTCGATGTCGATCTCGGGAGTGGTGTTCTCGCTCATGCGGTCATCCTTTCGAGGTCGATCTGCGGTGTTGCTATATACCCTAGGGGGTATGTAGAGTCGATGCAAATACACCCGGAGGGGTATGTTCTCGATTCAGGGTTCCCGCAGAGAAGATGGGCAAACCCGGCACCGTCCCCCGGGCACCGATCACGAGAGACGAGGAGCGCACCGATGAGCGACTACACCATCTCCACCACCCTGGACCTGGGCTACGACGAGGCCGTGGAGGCCGTGCGCACGGCGCTGGGCGACCAGGGCTTCGGGATCCTGACCGAGATCGACCTCAAGGCCGCGATGAAGGAGAAGCTCGACGTCGAGATCGAGCCCCAGGTGATCCTCGGCGCCTGCCGACCCCCGCTCGCCTACGAGGCGATCCAGGCCGAGCCCGCGATCGCGACGGTGCTGCCGTGCAACGTCGTGGTCCGCTCCACCGGGGACGGCAGCACCGTGGTCGAGGCCTTCGACCCGCACGCGATGATGGGGCTCGCCGACAACGAGGCGCTGCACTCCATCGCCGAGGATGCCCGCAGGCGGATCGACGCCGCGTTCGCCGCGGTCAAGGAGGTGCGCTGATGGAGCTCGACCCCGCCGGCATGACGCCGGTGATCAACCGGATCAAGCGCGCCCAGGGACAGCTGGCCGGCGTGCTCCGGATGCTGGAGGAGGGCCGGGAGTGCGAGGACGTCGTCACCCAGCTCGCCGCGGTCTCCCGTGCTCTGGACCGCGCCGGCTTCGCGATCGTGGCCTCGGGTCTGCAGGAGTGCCTGGTCAAGGGCGACGGCGTGGACAGCGTGGATGTGAAGAAGATGGAGAAGCTCTTCCTCTCCCTGGCGTGAGCGCACCCGGACCGCACCGGTAGAAAGAGTCCATGGACGCCTTGCGCACGCCCGACAGCCGGTTCGAGAACCTCCCCGACTACCCGTTCGCGCCGAACTACACGACGCTGGCCGACGGGCTGCGGATGCACCACGTCGACGAAGGTCCGCGCGACTCCGCTCCGGTGCTGATGCTGCACGGCGAGCCGTCGTGGAGCTACCTCTACCGGGCGATGGTCCCGGTGTTCGCCGGGGCCGGGCTACGGGCGGTGGCCCCCGACCTGGTCGGCTTCGGCCGCTCGGACAAGCCCACGTCGATGGACGACTACTCCTACCAGCAGCACATGGACTGGCTCACCGAGTGGCTGGTCGCGATGGATCTGCGTGACATCACCCTGGTCTGCCAGGACTGGGGCTCGCTGCTCGGGCTGCGGCTCGCCGCCGAGCAGGGCGAACGGTTCAGCCGGATCGTGGTCGCCAACGGGTTCTTGCCCACCGCCGATCGCGGAGTGCCGGCGGCCTTCCGGATCTGGCGCGGCTTCGCGTCGTACTCCCCGGTCTTCCCGGTCGGCCGCATCGTGGCCACCGGCACCAAGCGCAAGCTGAGCAAGGCCGAGGTCGCGGCGTACGACGCCCCGTTCCCGACCTCGAGCCACAAGGCCGGCGCCCGCGCCTTCCCGCGGCTGGTGCCGACCTCGCCCTCGGACCCCGCCGTGCCGGCGAACCGGGAGGCCTGGCGTCGGCTAGGAGAGTGGGACAAGCCGTTCCTGACCCTCTTCGGCGCGGGCGACCCGATCCTGGGCCGCGCCGACAAACCCCTGCAAGAGCACGTGCCCGGCGCCCAGGGCCAGCCGCACGCCCGGCTCTCCGGCAGCCACTTCGTGCAGGAGGACGCCGGCCCGGAGATCGCCCGCCGGACCGTGGAGTGGATCAGCGCCAGCTGAGCGGTGCGGTTCGGGCTCGAGAACGCCGTGGGCGTTCCTGGGTCGCTTGCTGATATCGGGCGCAGTTGTGGCCTGCGCGGGTTCGCAACGGGTCACGGCTGGGGTCGCGGGTCAACCCAGCCGCCGTAGAGGTGCCTCTGGTTCAGGGTTCCCTGTCGGACGGTGGGATGGCGGTGGTCTCGCCGTGGGGCTTGGGGCGGTGATGCCGTCGGCAAACCATTGGCTCAGAGCCTCGCCTGCACAGGCGAAACTCGACCGGCCAGTGGCGGAGCCGGGGCAAGCTCCTCACAGGCAGCCACGCTCGCTGACCTTCCCTAGGCGAGCTCGGCGACGAACCGCCGGGCGGCGGCCTGCATCACGGGGACGGCGTCGGCCAGCAGGTCGTCGGTCATCCGGGTGGCCGGCCCGGAGACGGAGATCGCGAAGCCGGCGCTCGCGCCCGGGCCTGTGCCTGACTCCGGCACCGCGACGGCGACGCAGCGAACGCCGAGCTCCTGCTCGCCCTCGTCGAGCGCGTAGCCCTGCCGGCGTACGACCTCGAGTGCGGCGAGCACGTCCTCGGCGTCGGTGAGGGTGTGCACGGTGTGCCGGGCGAGGCCGGTGCGCGCGAGCACGGCCCGGACCTCCTCCTCGCGGCACCGTGCCAGCAGCACCTTGCCCACGGCCGTGCAGTGCGGGTCCACCCGCCGGCCCACCTCGGTGAACATCCGCATCGAGTGCCGCCCCGGCACCTGGGCGACGTAGGCCACCTGGTCGCCGTCGCGCATCGCCAGGTTGGCGGTCTCGCCGAGTGCATCGACCAGGCCGCCGAGCACCCGCTCCGCCCCGGCGCCGACCATCGAGCTCGCCGACGCGCTCAGTGGCAGCAGGCGGAAGCCCAGCGCGTAGCGGCGGTCCGGGGTCTGGCGCATGTAGCCGCGGTCGACCAGGGTCCGGAGCAGCCGGTGCGCCGTGGCCAGGGGTACGCCGGCAGCAGCAGCGATCTCGCCGATGGTCAGGGTGCCCCCGCGCGAGGCGACCACCTCGAGCACGTCGAGCGTCCGGTGCACCGACTGCACGCCGCCACCGGCGCGGCGCATGCTCTGGTCCGAGCTGGGCATCCCCATCTCAGGACCTCCTCGTGGCGGTTGACAGGTGAGGCGACCAGTCCGTAATTTCCATGATGAGGATTCAGTTTTCCACAATGTGGAAACCTCGGCAAGACTCCAGCATCTGCACGCAGCAGCATCCGACCAGGGGAGTGGCATGGACCAGCGCGTTCAGGCCGGTGGGCTCAGCATCGCCGCCAGCCTTCATCGCTTCGTCGAGGAGGAGGCCCTGCCCGGCTCGGGTCTGGGCGGCGAGGCCTTCTGGGACGGGTTCGCCGCGATCGTGGGCGACCTGGCTCCGCGCAACCGCGAGCTGCTCGCGCACCGCGAGGAGCTCCAGGCCCGGATCGACGCGTGGCACCGTGAGCACCCCGGCACTCCCGAGGCGCAGACCTACACCGGCTTCCTCCGCGAGCTCGGCTACCTGCGCGACGAGCCCGGCACGGTCGAGGTGACCACCGCCGGGGTCGACGACGAGGTCGCCCGCATCGCAGGCCCCCAGCTGGTGGTGCCGCTGCTCAACGCCCGCTTCGCGACCAACGCGGTCAACGCCCGCTGGGGCTCGCTCTACGACGCGCTCTACGGCTCCGACGTGGTGCCGCACGACGGCGACCTGGCTCCGGGCGAGGGCTACAACAAGGTCCGTGGCGCCGAGGTGATCGCCCGCGGCCGCGCCTTCCTCGACGAGCACTTCCCGCTCGCGACCGGCTCGCACGCCGACGCGACGGCGTACGCCGTGGACGCCGAGGGTGCGGCCGTGACGCTCAAGGACGAGGTGGTCCGGCTCGCCGACCCGACCCAGCTGGTCGGGCACCGCGGTGCCGCCGAGTCGCCGGAGGCGGTGCTGCTGGTCCACCACGGCCTGCACGTCGAGGTCCAGGTCGACCCCGAGGACTCGATCGGTGCCACCGACGCCGCCGGGGTCAAGGACCTCCTGCTCGAGTCGGCGGTCTCCACGATCATGGACCTCGAGGACTCCGTGGCCGCGGTCGACGCCGAGGACAAGGTGCTCGGCTACCGCAACTGGAAGCAGCTGATGGAGGGCACGCTGGCCGAGGAGGTCACCAAGGGCGACCAGACCTTCACCCGGTCGATGAACCCGGACCGCACCTACGCCACCGCCTCCGGTGAGGAGGTCACGCTGCGGGGCCGCTCGCTGCTGTTCATCCGGCAGGTGGGCCACCTGATGACCACCGACGCCGTGCTCGACGGTGACGGCAACGAGGTGCCCGAGGGCATCCTGGACGCGGTGATGACCGCGCTCGGCAGCCTGGCGGACCTGCGTGGCGAGTCCCGGCTGCCCAACTCGCGCACCGGCTCGATGTACGTCGTGAAGCCGAAGATGCACGGTCCCGAGGAGGTCGCCTTCGCCGTGGAGCTCTTCGGCCGGGTCGAGGAGCTGCTCGGCCTGCCCCGCCTGACGATCAAGGTCGGGATCATGGACGAGGAGCGGCGTACCAGCCTCAACCTCAAGGCCTGCATCAACGAGGCGCGCGAGCGCGTGGCCTTCATCAACACCGGGTTCCTGGACCGCACCGGCGACGAGATCCACACCTCGATGCAGGCAGGGCCGATGGTCCGCAAGAACCAGATGAAGGGCGAGACCTGGATCAAGGCCTACGAGGACCTCAACGTCGACATCGGCCTGGAGTGCGGGCTGCTCGGTCGCGCGCAGATCGGCAAGGGGATGTGGGCCGCGCCCGACAGCCTCGCCGACATGTACGAGACCAAGATCGGTCACCCGCGTGCGGGAGCGAGCTGCGCCTGGGTGCCCTCGCCGACCGCCGCCACCGTGCACGCGCTGCACTACCACCAGGTGGACGTGCGCGCGCGCCAGGAGGAGCTCGCCGACGGCGGGCGTCGTCGTGACCGCGACGAGCTGCTGCAGATCCCGCTCGGCGACCCCGGCGACTGGTCCGAGGAGGACCGGCAGCAGGAGATCGAGAACAACCTGCAGAGCCTGCTGGGCTACGTCGTGCGCTGGGTCGACGCCGGGGTGGGGTGCTCCAAGGTCCCCGACATCACCGGTGAGCCGTTGATGGAGGACCGTGCGACCTGCCGGATCTCCGCGCAGCACGTCGCCAACTGGCTGCACCACGGCGTGGTCGACACCGAGCAGGTGGAGGAGACGTTGCGCCGGATGGCGAAGGTGGTCGACGAGCAGAACGCCGGCGACCCCACCTACGTGCCGATGGCCCCGGGCTTCGACGGCGAGGCCTTCACCGCAGCGCGGGCGCTGGTCTTCGAGGGGCTCGAGCAGCCCAGCGGCTACACCGAGCCGATCCTGCACCGCAGGCGTGCAGCAGAGAAGCAGACCGGCGAGAAGACGCAGCAGACCGAGAGGACCGCCCCGTGACCGTGTCATTGGACCTGGAGACCGCCCGCACGATCATCGCCGGGGCGCGCGCACACGCGGGCTCGGCGGGCTTCAAGCCGATGACGGTCGTCGTCCTCGACGCCGGCGGCCACGTCGTCGCCGTCGAGCGCGAGGACGGCTCGTCGATGAAACGCTTCGAGATCGGCTTCGGCAAGGCCCACGGCGCGCTCTCGCTGGGGATGGGCTCGCGCTCGATCATGGCCAGGGCCGAGCAGCAGCCCTACTTCGTCGCCGCGGTCACCTCCGCGGTCGGCGGCGCGCTCATCCCGGTGCCCGGCGGCGTGCTGGTCCGCGACGCCGAGGGCGACCTGCTCGGCGCGGTGGGCATCACCGGGGACACCTCGGACAACGACGAGGCTGCGGCCGTCGCCGGCATCGAGAGCGCCGGCCTCACCGCGCAGGTGGACTGAGGAGCCGGCGATGTCGGGCGCGGGAATCGACGCGGTGGCCGCAGTGGCACGCAGGCTGCTGCCGGCCGAGGGCGTGATCACCGAGCGCTCGCGGCTGCGCACCTACGAGTGCGACGGGCTGGCCCACTACCGGGTGACCCCGGCGCTCGTGGTGATCCCGGAGGACGCCTACCAGCTCGCCGAGGTGGTCCGCGCGTGCGCCCAGCACCACGTGCCCTTCGTCGCCCGCGGCTCCGGCACCGGCCTCTCCGGTGGCGCGCTCCCGCACGCGGAGGGGGTGCTCGTGGTCACCTCTCGCCTGCGCGCCATCACCGACGTACGCCGTGAGGACCAGCGGGCCGTGGTCGAGCCCGGGGTGATCAACCTCGACGTCACCCGGGCCGCCACCCCGCACGGCTACTACTACGCCCCCGACCCCTCCAGCCAGCAGATCTGCTCCATCGGCGGCAACGTCGCCGAGAACTCCGGCGGCGCGCACTGCCTGAAGTACGGCTTCACCACCAACCACGTCCTCGGCGCGGAGTTCGTCACCCCTGCCGGTGAGACCGTCACCCTGGGCGGCGCCGCGCCGGACAGCCCCGGCTACGACCTCCTCGGCGCGGTGGTGGGCTCCGAGGGGACCCTCGGCATCGTCACCTCGGCGATCGTCCGACTGGTCCGGCTCCCCGAGGAGGTCCGCACCCTGCTCGTCGGCTTCGAGAGCACCGACCAGGCCGGGTCGGCCACCTCGGCGATCATCGCCGCGGGGATCGTCCCGGCCGCCATCGAGATGATGGACGCGCTGGCGATCGAGGCGGCCGAGGCGGCGGTGCACTGCGGCTACCCGGCCGGGGCCGGCGCGGTGCTGGTGATCGAGCTCGACGGTGCGGCGATCGAGGTCGAGCAGGAGTTCGCCGAGGTGGAACGGCTCTGCCGCGACAACGGCGCCTTCGAGCAGCGGGTCGCCACCGACTCGGCCGAGCGCGCCCTGATCTGGCGCGGCCGCAAGTCCGCGTTCGCCGCTGTCGGCCGGATCAGTCCCGACTACATCGTCCAGGACGGGGTGATTCCGCGGACCGCGCTCCCGGAGGTGCTCAAGGCGATCGCAGAGGTCTCGGAGTCCTCCGGGGTGCGTGTGGCCAACGTCTTCCACGCCGGTGACGGCAACCTGCATCCGCTCGTGCTCTTCGACGACAGCGTCGAGGGAGCCGGCGAGGCCGCGGAGAAGGTCAGCGGCGCGATCCTCGACCTGTGCATCGAGCACGGCGGCTCGATCACCGGCGAGCACGGCGTGGGCATCGACAAGGCCGCCTACATGCCGCGGATGTACAACGACGACGACCTCGACACCATGCAGCTGGTCCGCTGCGCCTTCGACCCCGACAACATCTCCAACCCAGGCAAGATCTTCCCGACGCCCCGCCTGTGCGGCGAGGTCCCGGGACGGCGCAAGGGCGCGCACCCGCTCTCCGAGGCCGGCGTGGCGGAGGTCTTCTGATGACGACCCGCACCCTCGACGACGGCGCGCGTACGGCGATCTCCTCGGCCTGCGCGGAGGTCCGCGACGTCTCGGCGCAGGATGCGGTCGACGGCGTGCCGCCCGGCGTGGTCGCCCGGCCCACCGACACCGCCCAGGTGGCCGAGGTCCTGCGAGCGGCCGCCGCCCACGGCCTGAGCGTGGTCCCGCGCGGCTGCGGCACCAAGCTGTCCTGGGGGCTGGCGCCCACCAGCGCTGACGTGGTGCTCGAGCTCAGTGCCCTGGACCACGTGCTGGACCACGCCGCCGGCGACCTGATCGTCGCGACGCAGGCAGGCGCCCGGCTCCACGACGTCCAGCAGGTGCTCGGCCAGGGTGGGCAGCGGCTCGCGCTGGACGAGACCGTGCCGGGCTCCAGCATCGGCGGCATGCTCGCGACCAACACCAGCGGCCCGCGCCGGGTCGCCACCGGCACCGCACGGGACCTGCTGATCGGGGTCACGGTCGTGCGTGCCGACGGCGTGGTGGCCAAGGCCGGCGGCCGGGTGGTCAAGAACGTCGCCGGCTACGACCTCGGCAAGCTGGTGATCGGCTCCCTCGGCACCCTCGCCGTGGTCACCGAGGCCACCTTCCGGCTGCACCCCGTGCCGGACGACTCCCGCTGGGTCAGCCGCTCGGTCATCGACGCCGCCGAAGCCCAGCAGGTGGTCCAGGCGGTGCTGCACTCCCAGGCGGTGCCCTCCGCGATCGAGATCGACTGGCCCGTCGAGGGCGATGGCTCGGTGCACGTGCTGCTCGAGGGTCGCGTGGACGGTGTGGCGGGTCGGGTGGCGACGGTGCGCGACCTCCTCGGCGGCAGCGCGACCGAGTCGGCAGACCCACCGGCGGGCGGTGCGGCGTACCCCTGGGACGTGCGGGCCACCGGCGACGATCGCGCCACCGCGCTGAAGCTGACCTTCGTGCTCTCCGGCCTGACCCAGGTGCTCGTCGCCGCGCGTGACTGCGGTGTCCCCGTGGAGCTGCGCGGTTCCGCGGGCAGCGGCGTCGCCTACGCCGCGATCGCCTCCGACGCCCCGGTCGAGGCCGTCGCCGTCGCGGTCGAGCGCTTGCGCGGCGCCTGCGTCCGGGCGGGCGGCAGCGCGGTGGTGCTCGACGCGCCGGCCGCGGTGAAGGCGGCCGTCGACGTGTGGGGCGCCGTCCCCGCGATCGACCTGATGCGCCGCGTCAAGGACCAGTTCGACCCCGACCACCGGCTGGCGCCGGGCCGCTTCGTGGGAGGCATCTGAGCATGAGCACCACCCCCGACCAGAGCGCCGGACAGGCCGCGCAGAGTGCGGCGGTCGGCGAGACCGGCAGCATCATCGACCTCGGCACGCCCGCCCCCGGCGGCGCTTTCGACGAGCACCACCCGCCCGACGCAGCGCTGATCGGCGACTGCGTGCACTGCGGGTTCTGCCTGCCGACCTGCCCCACCTACGTGCTGTGGGGCGAGGAGATGGACTCCCCGCGAGGGCGGATCTATCTGATGAAGGAGGGTCTGGAGGGCGAGCCGATGAGCGAGGAGATGGTCTCGCACTGGGACGCCTGCCTGGGCTGCATGGCCTGCGTCACGGCGTGCCCCTCCGGCGTGCAGTACGACCGGCTGATCGAGCAGACCCGCGCCCAGGTCGAGCGCCGTCACGAGCGCTCCGCCAAGGACAAGGCCCTGCGCGGACTGATCTTCTCGCTGTTCCCGCACCGGCGCCGGCTGCGGCTGCTCCGTGGGCCGCTGCGTGCGCTGCAGGCCACCGGGCTCGACCGGGCGCTGCGGCGTACCGGCCTGCTCGAGCGGCTCTCGCCCCAGCTCGCCGCGATGGAGAGCCTGGCCCCGCGCCTGGGCCGGCCCGAGCCGTTGCCGCCGCACATCCCCGCGGCGGGGGAGCGGCGAGCCGTGGTCGGCCTGCTCACCGGCTGCGTGCAGGGCGCGTTCTTCCCCGGCGTCAACTCCGCGACCGCGCGGGTGCTGCAGGCCGAGGGCTGCGACATCGTGGTCCCGCCCGGCCAGGGGTGCTGCGGCGCCCTGTCGGTGCACAACGGGCGCGAGCCGGAGGCGCAGAAGTACGCCCGCCGGCTGGTCGACGCCTTCGAGAACTCCGGCGTGCAGTGGGTGGTGGTCAACGCGGCCGGCTGCGGCTCCACGATGAAGGAGTACGCCGAGCTGCTCGCCGACGACCCGGCGTACGCCGAGAAGGCGCGCGCCTTCGCCGAGCGGGTCCGCGACGTCTCGGAGATCCTCGACGAGCTCGGTCCGGTCGCCCCGCGGCACCCGCTGAACCTGACCGTGGCCTACCACGACGCCTGCCACCTCGCCCACGCGCAGGGTGTCCGCTCGCAGCCGCGCCGGCTCCTCGAGGCGATCCCCGGGCTGGAGCTGAAGGAGGTCGCCGAGGCCGAGCTGTGCTGCGGCTCGGCGGGCATCTACAACATCCTCAACCCCGAGCCGGCGCGCGAGCTGGGCGACCGCAAGGCGGCCAACATCGTCGCGACCGGTGCCCAGGTGCTGGTCACGGCCAACCCGGGCTGCCTGATGCAGGTGACCTCCGCGATCGCAACGCTCCGGCCACCCGATGGGGATGGCCCACACCGTGGAGGTGCTCGACGCCTCGATCCGCGGCGTACCCGTCTGGACCCTGTTGCCGCCGAAGGCCGCCGACTGACCCAACCGCACCGTCCATCCACCTCGGGAGAAAGCCATGTTCCAGCAGGACCTGCAACCAGTGGGCGACTCGCTCGCTCTCAGTGCGCTGTGCGCGGCACTGCCCCTCGTCACCTTGTTCGTGCTGCTCGGTGGCCTGCGGGTGAAGGCCTGGATGGCGGGCGTGATCTCGCTCGCGGTGGCCCTGCTGGTCGCGGTGGCGCTCTTCGAGATGCCGGTCGGGCAGGCGCTGCTCTCCGGCACCGAGGGGGCGGCCTTCGGGTTCTTCCCGATCCTGTGGATCGTGATCAACGCGATCTGGGTCTACAACCTCACCGTCGCCTCGGGCCACTTCGACGTGCTGCGGCGCTCCTTCGAGAAGGTCAGCCCCGACCAGCGGATCCAGGCGATCATCATCGCCTTCTGCTTCGGAGCCCTGCTCGAGGCTCTCGCCGGCTTCGGTACGCCGGTCGCGATCACCGTGGTGATGCTGATGGCGATGGGCTTCAAGCCGATCAAGGCCGCTGCCGTCGCCCTGATCGCCAACACCGCTCCGGTCGCGTTCGGGGCGCTCGCCACCCCGATCGTCACGCTGGCGGCCGTCTCCTCCGGTGCCAGCGACGACGCCCGGCTCACCGTCGGCACCCTCGGCGCCATGGTGGGCCGCCAGACGCCGATCCTGGCCGTGGTGGTGCCGCTGATCCTGGTCTTCGTCGTCGATGGCCGCCGCGGTGTGAAGAACACGTGGCTGCCGGCCCTGGTGTGCGGTGTCGCCTTCGCGGTGGCGCAGTTCGCGGCCGCCAACTACATCTCCGTCCCACTCGCCGACATCGTCGCGGCCCTGGTCGCCGCCGCCTCCGTGGTGCTGCTGCTCCGCGCCTGGTCGCCGGCCGAGACCCTGCTGGCCGACGCCGAGACCGGGACCGGGACTGCCGGGTCCGGGACCGCTGGGACCGAGTCCGCTGGGACCGAGTCCGGGACCCGGACCGATTCCGGGACCGGGTCCCGGCCCGGCAGTGGGGGCGGTGCGTCGACCGGTGCCGCCACGGGGCGTCGCGGGACCGACACGAAGACCCTGGGGGGGACCGCGGGTGGGAGCGGCCAGCCGATCCACGACAGCAGCGGCGAGGTGGCCAAGGCCTACGCGCCGTACCTCGTGATCATCGCGATCTTCTCGCTCACCAACATCGCCGCGGTCAAGGACTTCCTGGCCAAGGAGCCGTTCGCCTTCACGTTCGGCTGGCCGGGGCTGGATGTGCGCAACCCGGCGGGTGAGGCGGTCTCCTCGACGATGTTCGCCTTCAACTGGCTGCCCGCCGCCGGAACCCTGATGATCCTCGCGGGCGTGATCACCGCACTGATCCTCAACGTCTCGGCCGGCAAGGCCCTCAAGACCTATGTCGCGACCTATGTCGAGCTCAAGGGCGCGATCGTCACCGTGATGGCGGTGCTGGCCCTGGCCTACGTGATGAACCTGTCCGGCCAGACCAGCTCGCTGGGTGCCTGGCTCGCCGGGACCGGCGCGGCGTTCGCGGTGCTCTCACCGATCCTGGGCTGGATCGGCGTCGCGGTGACCGGCTCGGACACCTCGGCCAACGCGCTGTTCGGCGCACTCCAGGTGCAGACCGCGAAGGAGGCCGGTCTCGACCCGGTGCTGATGGCGGCGGCCAACTCCTCGGGCGGTGTGCTGGGCAAGATGGTCAGCCCGCAGAACCTCGCCATCGCCGCCGCCGCCGTCGGCATGGCCGGCAAGGAGGGCGACATCTTCCGCAAGGTGATCGGCTGGAGCCTGGGCCTGCTGGTGCTGATGTGCTTGCTCGTGGCGCTGCAGTCCACCGCCGTGCTGGGGTGGATGGTGCCGTAACGGCGTCCCCCCGCCTGCAGTTCGTGGCCCGGCCCCTCGTGGTACGTCGACGGGGGGCCGGTGCCTTCTCGGTGGCTTCCGGTTCGCCGTGGACGCGCCCAGCCGCGGACGACCATCCTTGGCTCCATGGGAGACGAGCGCGAACCAGGTGGTGACGGGCCCGAGCACCCTGGCCGGATGCCGGAGAGCTATCGCGACCCTGAGGACGCGCGCGCTCCCGGCAGCACCACGAGCTTCACCCTGGTGGTGGAAGGCGAGCAGTTCGACGTGCGTGTCACGGTGGACGCTGAGACCGGCTACACCGACACGGGTTACACGTGGTTGAGCGGTCCGCACCCCGGATACGGGTTCGGCGTGGGTGGTCGGCGGGACCCGTCACTGGAGGACCACCGCGAGAGGATCCGGGAGTTCCTCGCCACGGTGGACCCTGCCACGGGCTATCTCCAGGAGGAGTGAGCTCAGTCCGGTCGGGCGGGCCAGGAGCTGGTCGCCACCTCGCCCGCGTTCCCTCGAGCCCCAGCCGCCGACCGACCGGCGTTGCCTGCGCGGGAAGCCGAGATCGGCGATCTTGGCGGGGCAACGCCGGTCCGCCGGGGGCAGAGGCGACAGCGGCGGGGGTCACGCGGACCTGGGCGCCCCTCGTCACGCCGGCCGCGCGAGGCCACCACCGGCCGTGCCGCCGACGGCACCCGCCGCCTCCTCGCTCCCTCGAGCCCAGCCGCCGACCGACCGGCGTTGCCTACGCGGGGGAGCCGATATCCCGCGATTCTGGCGGGGCAACGCCGGTCCGCCGGGGGGAGAGGCGACGGCGACAAGGGTCACGCGGACCTGGACGTCCCTCGTCACGCCGGCCGCGCGAGGCCACCACCGGCCGCGCCGCCGACGGCACCGCCGCCGTGCAGCGCCGGCGTTCCCTCGACCCCCAGGCACCGACCGACCGGCGTTGCCTGGGCGGGAAGCCGATATTCCGCGATTCCGGCGGGGCAACGCCGGTCCGCCGGGGGCAGAGGCGACGGCGACAAGGGTCACGCGGACGCTCGACATCAGCCGAACGGCGGACCCAGGAAGATCAACGCATCAAGGAAAGTGGCGAACGCACACGTGAGGAGGGCAGCGGCCGTTCCCACGATGAGGCCCCGGCGCAGGTGGCCGGGAGGCACTCCTCGGACCAGTGTCAGCAGGCCGAGCAGTGCGAGACCAGCGAACAACGGTGCCGCGACGTAGAGCACGATGTCGTCGATCAGTCGCACAAGGTGGGTCCGGGGCACGCGTTCACCGAGGTACCAGTAGGTCCCCACTGTCCCGAGCTGGAGGGCGGTCAGGAGCGCGACCGGTCGGGTGCCCACCGCAGGGGAGCGTCGGGTGGAGGTCTCAGACATAGAAGTTGTCGTGTTCCTCCATGAACGCGACCAGCTCCTCGTGACTGGGCTGCCAACGCCCTTCGGCCAGGTCGACGAGCCCGCGGAAGTAGGCCTCCCGGGGAGCGCCGGGGGCGAACAGGATGAGCATCGAGGCGGGCTCGGCGGCGACGTTGCGAAAGCCGTGCAGGCCGCCCTCGGGGACGAAGGTGAAGTCGCCCGGACGAGACGTCAGCCAACGCTCGCCCTGGAAGATCTCGACGGAGCCGGAGAACACGAAGAACGACTCGTTGATCGTGCGGTGGAAGTGCGGCTGGGCGCCACCGGCCTCGGGGGCCATGTCCCAGCGGTAGAGGCCGAAGCGCCCGTCGGTGGCCTCACCCGTCGCGAGGAAGTGTGCGGCGCCCTGGGGCAACGGCAGCTCGGGCGCGGTGTCGACCGGACGCATCCAGGCGGTGACCTCACCATCGTTCCCGCGATATACCGGAGGTGGATAGGACATGACAGGACGGTACGCCGAGACGCGGCCGGGCAGAACCGGCCACAGGGAGGCGGCTCGCGTGGACGGCACCACGCCCTCGTGGGCGACCTACCGCACCTCCATCGGCGACAGGTCGGGTCTGTTCGCCCTGCTGGCGGACGCCTGGGCCCCGGCGTCGGCGCTCTACCCCGGCAGCTACCTCGATCTCTCGCCCTCGACGGCGATCCACACGGTCACCTACGTCGACACCGACCGTCGGGCTGCTCGTTTCTTCGCCGACCGGGCGCTGGTCACAGCCGAGCTGGAGGGCCGGACGCGTGCCGGGGCGGGGGTCGAGGTGCGCTTCCTGCACGCCGACTACACCGCGCCGCTGCCGGTGGCCGAGTCCGGGTGCGACCTGCTGATCTCGCTCTTCTCCGGGCTGGTGTGGGACGCGTGCCAGCACCACCTCGCGCAGGGGGGCCTGCTGCTGGCCAACACCAGCCACGGGGACGCCAGTGTCGCGGCGCTGGACCCCCGGCTACGCCTGGTCGCCGCGGTGCACCACCGCAATGAGCGCTTCCGGCTCGACCGGGAGGATCTCGACACCTACCTGGTGCCGAAGAAACCAGCGGCAGCCGAGGCCGAGCTGATCCGGGCGAGCGGGCGGGGGATCGCCTACTCCAGGTCGGCGTTCGCCTACGTGTTCCAGCGTGCGGCCGACTGAGGTCAGGCGGCGTCGTCGTTGGCGAGGTGGGCCTGGGGGTCGGCGCCGGGGTGGGCGTGGGTGCGGAGCCAGGCGTGGAACTTCGAGGGGAAGCGGCGCTCGAGCTCGTCGAGGTAGGCCTGCCGCAGGTGGCTCAACCGCTCCATCAGCACGGGGTCACCGGTCGCGGCCAGCGCCACGTAGCTCGCGGTCCAGCCGTCGCAGAGCTGCTCGAGGCTCATCGTGTGCAGCGGCTGCACGATGCCGTTCCCGAGCGAGGGGTGGGTCCAGGTCGAGGGCGTACGCCGGCCCCGGTGCACCAGCAGTCCGTGGCCCAGCGGCAAGTGGACCAGTGACCGGTGCACGACAGGTGAGGCGGACAGCGCGAGCACGAGCAGGACCAGGCCGGAGAACCCCGCCAGGTTGCCGAAGCCGATCGCGGAGATCAGGACTGCTGCGGCCGCCGCTCCCGCAGCGACGAGCTGGGTGCGCGGATGCAGGGTGCTGTGCCGCCTCGAGAGCGGCACCGCCGACCAGGCCCAGACGCCGACGGCGCCCCCGACGACGGTGAGCAGCACGAAGCCGTCACGGCCGAGCGCGTCCCCACCGAGAGCGAGTCCCGCGGCGAGAGCGAGCAGGGCGACGGCATGGCCGACCCGGTGCAGCAGGGTGGTGGGTGAGGGCAAGGAAGGTCTCCGGGGCTGATGGCTCGGTGTTCCCGAGACCGACCTCAAGGTTAGGACGAAATCCCCGTTCTGGACTCAGAACGGGACAACTCACACCCCCTGGATCGCCTTGGAGATCTCGTTGAGCGCCAGGGCACCGAACGCCAGCGCACACAGGGTCAACGCGATGTTCGCGGGCAGCTTGTTGCGCCACTTGCGCGGCACCCGGTCGGTGTTCAGCAGCCACAGCAGGGTCACCGCCAGGAACGGCATGAAGAACGCGCCCAGCACGCCGTAGGCCAGGATCAGGTAGACCGGCTTGCCCAGGAAGATCAGCGCGATCGGCGGCAGCGTCAACCAGAGCACGTAGGCCTTGTAGTAGGTGCCGCCGGCCCTGCTGGCGGGATGGTCGGCACCGTGACCGCGAACGTGACCCACGAAGTCGGCGAACATCAGGCTGACGCCGTTCCACACGCCCACGAGCGAGCTCATCGCCGCGGCCCAGAACCCGACCAGGAAGACCGTGCCGGCGGCCGCGCCGTACCGGTCCTCGAGGACCGTGGACAGGTCGAGCAGCCCCTCGTCTCCGGTGGCCACGGCGATCTGCGCGGAGTAGAGCAGCTCGGCACCCACGATCAGCGTGGCCACCACGAAGAGCCCGGTGACGGTGTAGGCGACCGAGTTGTCGATCCGCATCACCCGCATGTGCCGTGGCGTGGTCCAGCCCTTCTCGCGCAGCCAGTAGCCGTACGCCGCCAGGGTGATCGTGCCGCCCACGCCGCCGGCGACGCTGAGCACGTTGATCAGCCCGCCGTCGGGGATCGTCGGCACCAGGCCGGCCGCCAACTCGGGGAGGTTGGGCAGCGTCAACGTGGCGGCCCCGACCATCGAGACGAACATCAAGAGCACCATCACGCTCAGGACCTTCTCGAAGACGCCGTAGCGCCCGCTCCAGACCAGCGCCAGGCCGATCAGGCCGGAGACGATCCCCCACGCCTTGACCCCCAGCACGGGCAGTAGCGAGTGCAGGGCCAGGCCGGTGCCGGCCATCGCGGCGGCGCCGTAGACGAAGCCCCAGACCACGATGTAGGGGCCGAAGTAGTAGTGCGTCCAGCGGCCCAGGCTGCTCCAGCCCTCGTAGATCGTGCGGCCGGTGGCCAGGCTGTAACGGCCGGCGCCCTCGACCAGCACGATCTTCATCAGGCAGCCGAGGACCGCGCACCAGAGCAGGGCGTAGCCGTACTTGCTGCCCGCGACCAGGGTGGCCACGAGGTCGGCCGCCCCGACACCGGTGGCGGCGACCACCAGGCCGGGGCCGATCAGCCGCCAGCGCGGCTGCTCCTCGGTCGCTGTGTCGGCAGTGGTCTGGGTGCGGCTGGACATGGTCGAACCTCCGAGGTCCCCGAGATGGCACGTCCCGGGGCACGTTACCGAAGACCGGGCGCTGCCGCCTCGCGAGACTGTGTCGTACGGCGCACCGGGTCGCGTCGCCGTGATCTTGGGCCAGGAGCCAGCAAAACGGGTCATTCGGGAACGCCTTAGTCCGAAAGTGCCATGGGCACCCGGTCGCGCACACCCTAGGCTGGCAACGTCTCTGGGGAGGCGTGTCGAACGTCAGCAACCCTCAATCCTCCGCAGAGCGGCAGCGGATATGAGAGTTCTAGTGGTCACCGAGATCCGTCTCTACCGGGACGGGGTCGCCGGCGCGCTCAGAGCGCTGCCCGACGTCAGCGAGACCCGTACCGCGGCCAGCGGCATCGAGGCCGTCGAGGCGGTCCACGAGGGCTGCGACGTCGTGCTCCTCGACATGGCGCTGCCCGAGGCCGCCGGCGCGGTGGAGGCGGTCCTCGCGGCCCGGCCGGGGGTCAAGGTCGTCGCCCTGGGGGCGCCCGAGGGCGGCCCCGAGGTGGTGGTCTTCGCGGAGGCCGGCATCGCCGGCTACGTCTCCCGCGAGGCCAGCCTGGACGAGCTCGGCGACGCCCTGCGCGCCGCACGGAGGGGTGAGGCCGCGTGCTCGGGCAAGGTCGCCGCCGAGCTTTTGCGACACATCGCCCTGCTGGCTCGGGGCCGAAGAAACCCGGTGGTGCCGCCTCAGCTCACCCCACGTGAGCGTGAGGTGCTCCGGCTGCTGAACACCGGGATGAGCAACAAGCAGATCGCGCGCGCACTGGACCTGCAGCTGAGCACGGTGAAGAACCACGTGCACAGCGTGCTGGCCAAGTTCGGCGTCGGCGGGCGGGCGGAGGTCTCCGACCTGCTGGCCGGCCCCCAGAACGCGCCCCAGAACGCCCCAGAGCGCGCCCCAGAACGGGCCCCAGAACGGGGCCCAGACCCAGGTCCTGCCCGGGGCCCAGTCCTCCCGCCTGAACTAGCGGAGCCACCCTCGCGGCGGGGATCCAGTACCTCCGCCCGATCGGCCCGGTCGCGTCCTCGCCGTAGCGGCCAGGGCCCGGACCACCAACCCAAGACACACCCCGGACCGCCTTGTCCGGTCCGCCTCGCCGGGTCCCTACTGCTGGGAGAGCCGAAAGGGAGATGCGGGTGGCTGAGGATGCCGGGGCGACGCGTGGTGACCGCCTGCGGGTGGCGCTCGTGGGCTGCTCGGGACTCCTCGGCGACATCATCAGCCGAGCGGTCGCCCTCGAGCCCGACCTCGTGGTGGTCGCGGACCTGCCGCTGCCGGACTCGGTCGAGGAGCTGCCGGCCGTCGACGCCGACGTGGTGCTCTGGAACGACTCGGAGGGGTCGCGCTACCGCGAGTGGATCCAGATGCTGGGGCGCTCGACCTGTCCTCCCGTGCTCGCCACCCACTACGACGGCCGGGAGGCCTCGCTGTGGGAGCTGGTGCCGCAGCGGACCGAGCTCGGTGCCCTCTCCCCGGCCACACTCCTCGAGACGATCCGCGCGGTGGCGCGCGGACGCGAGGGGGTCGCATGATCACCGCGATCCGGGCGACCAGCCGCACCCTGGCCGACTACCTGCAGGCCGAGTTCGAGCGCGACCCCGACCTGGGGGCGTCCTTCGGCGTTGCCGGCTCGATGCGCGTGCTGCTGAACACCCCTGCCGAGATGACCGGCACCCGCAGCGGCCTCTCGGTGTGGCTCTACCGCGTCACGCGTGACGAGGCCACGCTGAACCGGCCGCCCGAGCGGATCAGCCCGACCCGGTTGCGGCCCGCGCCGCTGCCGGTGCGGCTGCACTACCTGATCGCGCCGATGACCAGCGCCAACGTCACCGACGCACCCGAGACCGAGCAGGTGATCCTGGGCAAGGCGCTGCAGGTGCTGCACGACCACCCCACGATCGCCGGGGTGGACCTGCGCGACGACTTCGTGGGCACGCGGGCGACGATCACCGCCCGGTTCGAGGCGCTCACGATCGACGAGCTCGCCCGGATCTGGGACGCCCTCGCGACCTCCTACCGCACCTCGGTCTCCTACGAGGTGACCGTGGTCGACATCGAGGCACCCACCCGCGACCAGTCCGGACCGCCGGTGCGGGTGCCGATCGTGGAGCCGGCCGTCGTGGTGGGGGGTACGCCGTGAGCCGCAGCACCGTGACGGTCGGGGACCGCGCCTACACCGTGAGCGGCCTGGAGCCGCGGGAGCGCTACGAGGTGTTCCAGGCGATCGTGGTCGCGCAGCTGGTCGACGACCTCACCGGTGCTCCGGTGACCGGGCCCGTGCAGGTCGTCGGGGACCTGGCCGGGCTGCGGGCGCGGGTCGGGCCGAGCGGCTTCGTCGGGCTGGTCGGGGTCCCCTCCAGGGTGCTGCCGATGCTGGGGGGCACCGCGCACACCCTGGAGGTGGTGATCGGGGCCCGCGGGTATGAGTCCCGACGCGAGATCGTCTCGTTCCCCGCCCAGCCCGGCTTCACCGCGGCCGAGCTCGGGGTGCTGCGGATGCGGCGTACGGCGGTCCCGGTGGCCGTGAGCACCTACGACCTCGACCTGGCCGGACGCACCCGCCCCCTCGACGCCGTGGTCGTCACGCTCGGCGGCTGGTGGGCCCGGCAGAGCCAGCTGAGCGCGCCGCCGAGCACGGCTCCGCTGCTGGGCCTGGCACCCGGGCTGAGCACGCCGCGCGCTCTCGGCGCCACCCTCGACGTGCCGGCGCTGAGCGCCCCGGCCGAGCCGCCCCGGGTCCTCCTCGGCGGTGTCGCGGCCGGGGCCACCCGGCTGCCTGTCAGCAACACCGGGGCGCTGACGGTGGGCGACCTCGTCGGGCTGGAGCTCGCCGACCCGGACCGAGCAGAGCGGGTCGAGGTGAGCGCCATCGACGGGGGAGTCGACGCACTCGCCCCGACGACGCTGACGCTGCGCTTCCCGCTCCGCCTCGACCACCCCGCGGACTCGGCCGCCGTGCGCCTGGTCGCGCCGGCTCCCGGGGGGCCGACGGCGACCACGACCGCCGAGGCCCTCGAGGGAGACCGGACGGTCGTGGTCAGCACGCTGACCGGCCTCGCCACCGGCCAGGTGGTGCGGATCTCCGGCGGGGGAGCCCCCGCGGAGTACCGCGTCGCCACCCGCTACGAGCTCACCACGAACCTCGACGGCGTCGGCCGGCTCGCGCCGCTCAGCGGCGTCGCGGCCGTCGTCATCGACGCACAGAAGGGCGCGCTGACCGCCAGCGCGCGACACACCCTCACCCAACCGTCCGCAGCAGTCGACCTGACGCTCACCTGAGCGCTGAACATCGGAGGACCAGATGCCTGAATACCTCGCCCCGGGCGTGTACGTCGAAGAAGTCGACACCGGGTCCAAGCCGATCGAGGGCGTCAGCACGAGCACCTGCGGGATGGTCGGCGTGACCGAGCGCGGCCCCGTCGACGTGCCGGTGCTGGTGACCAGCGTCGGCGACTACAACCGCTGGTTCGGCGCTCAGCTGCGCGCTGACCCCTTCGGCACCCATCGCTACCTCCCGCACGCCATCGAGGGGTTCTTCACCAACGGCGGCAAGCGCGCCTACGTCGTGCGTGCCCTCTCCGACTCGGCGACGAAGGCGAGCTCGAACCTCCACGACCGCGGCGAGGGCACGCCGTTCGCCTCCACCCTGGTGCGCAGCGCCGACGAGGGGACCGGGACGTCGGTCTCGGGGCCCGATCTCGTCGTGCTGGCCGCCGGTGCCCTCGCCGCCGGCGACACCCTGCGGATCGGCGAGGGCAGCTCCGCGGAGTACGTCGAGGTCGACACCGTGCCGGGCAACGAGGACGTGATGGTCGTCCTCGACCTGCCGCTGAGCCGGTCGCACCCCGACACCGAGCAGGCGCACCAGATCGTCCGGACGCCGGTGAAGACGTTCACCGCGACCCTCGCGGTCTCCGCGGGAGACACCTCCGTCGCGGTGCAGGCCCCGACCGCCGACCTGGGCGCCCTCGCCACCGCCGTCGGTCTGGGCAACGGCTGCCTCGAGCTCGCTGTGGGCGGGCGCACGGAGTACCGGATGGTCTCCGAGGTGAAGGACCTCACAGCGGCCGGTGGCAGCAACTCCACCGCCGTGCTCTCGCTCGACGCCCCGCTCACCGGGGACTACCCGGCCTCGACCGTCTTCACCTCGGTCGACGTGACGGTGGCAGCTGCGGACGACCAGAGCATCGACTCCGCGGCGGCGGGCACCTGCCTGGTCTTCCTGGTCGACCGCAACGGGAACTTCGACACCCCCGACAACCTCGTGATCGTCGGCGACGGGGCCGACCGGGAGGTCCGGCGGATCGGCAGGCTCTCGACGCTCGAGGTCTCACCCGGCGCAGCCGTGGACTACGGAGTCGGGTACGTCGTGGACCCGGTCGACTTCGAGACCAGGTCGCTGCAGGCCGCGGCGGCCAACGGGGCCACCAGCGTGACCCTCAAGGCCGGCCAGGCGGCCGACCTGGTCGTGGGGCAGGCGCTGCTGGTCGACTCCGCGGGCGCGACCCCCCAGCCGGTCACGGTCACCGCGGTCGCACCCGCCACCGACGTGGTCACCTTCATCCCCGCGCTCACGGCCGCCGTGGCCGCGAACAGGCTGGTCGCCCCGGCCCCCAAGCTGACCACCGCGGCCACGGCCCCCGGCGCACGCACGGTGGTGGTGGGGAACCGGGTCGGCGTCGGCATCGGCAGCATCGTCGAGGTCGGCACCGGCTCGACCAGCGAGATCGTGACGGTGACCGGCGTACCCGGGTCGACCGGGGTCGCGCCCGACGCAGGGAACGTGGCCGTCGACCCGCCACTGGCGGGGGCCCACCCGGTGGGCACGAAGGTGCAGCTGCTCGGGGCCCCCGCCACGGCGACCGCCGGTGGGGCGAAGGTCTCCGCCGTCGCGATGACCGCCGAGGCGGGCGCGACGACCCTGGTCGTCAGCGACGCCCGCGCCTACGGCGGGCACCAGCTCCGCGTCCTCTCGCCGTCGGGTTCGGCCCACTACCACCGGCTGACCGCAGCGGTGGGCGTGCCGACCCCGGACGCGTTCCGGATCACCACGCCACTGGTGCGCTCGCACCCGGCGGGATCGGTCGCGCTCGCCCGGCAACCGCTGTTCCAGGTCGAGGCGCTCGACGCCGGGGCCTGGGGCAGCCGTCTGCGGATCAGCATCACCGATGACGACCCCGGCCTGGTCAGCCGGACCACGCTCGCGGTCCTGGTCAACCCGACCACGATCCGGCTGGGGTCCCGGTCCGGCGTACAACCCGGGACGGTGCTGGAGTTCAGCGACCCCGCCAGCGGCGCCGTGCTGGGAGACCCGGTCAAGGTGGCCACGGTGGAGCGTGCGACCGGCAACCTCCTGCTCGCCGGCGCCGGGCTGGCGCCGACCCAGCAGGCGATCGGCACCGTGGTCCGCTCGCGGGAGTTCACCCTGACCGTCTCGCTGCTGAGGCAGCCCGACCCGGCCACCCCGTCGCGCGACGACCAGGTGATCGACAGGGAGACCTTCCGCAACCTCTCGATGGACCCCCGGCACAGCAACTACGTCGAGAAGGTGATCGGCAGCACCGCCGGTCCGCTGCGTGCCTGGGACCACCGGCCCGAAGGCGCGTCCCTCTACGTCCGGGTCCTGGACCTGGGCTCCTTGACCGACAAGGCGTCGGCGCGGGTCGGCCCCGAGCCGCTGGTGGACCGCCGGCCGGACGGACGGCTGACACCGGCGCGGACCCGGCTCGAGGCGGTTCCCGGCGACGACTCGATCGGCACCCTGGGCGACCCCCAGTACCTCGGCCTCGACAACGTCGACCCCGAGCTGCGCACCGGGCTGCAGTCGCTGCGCAACATCGAGCAGGTCAGCCTGGTGGCGATCCCGGGGCAGGTCAGCGCCACGGTGCAGCAGGGGCTGATCGACCACTGCGAGCTGATGCGCTACCGGTTCGCGGTGCTGGACACGACCCCGGAGCCGGCCGACACCATCTCCGACGCCCAGGACCAGCGGCAGCAGTTCGACACCAAGTACGCCGCGCTGTACTACCCCTGGCTGGCGATCCGGGACCCGTTCCCGGAGAACCTCGCCGACGTCCACGACTACCCGATCCCGCCGGCGGGCCACCTGCTGGGTGTCTATGCCCGCACCGACATCGAGCGCGGGGTGCACAAGGCGCCGGCCAACGAGGTCGTGCGCGGCATCACCGGGCTGCGGCGCAAGGTGAACAAGGAGCAGCAGGACATCCTCAACCCCTACCCGGTGAACATCAACGTGATCCGGGACTTCCGTGACAACAACCGCGGGATCCGCGTGTACGGCGCCCGGGTGATCACCTCCGACCCGGACTGGAAGTACGTCAACGTGCGCCGGCTGCTGATCTTCATCGAGGCCTCCATCGAGCGCGGCCTGCAGTGGGTGGTCTTCGAGCCGAACTCCGAGCCGCTGTGGGCGCGGGTGACCAGGGTGATCACCAACTTCCTGACCGTGGTCTGGCGCAGCGGCGCGCTGGAGGGCACCAGCCCGGAGGAGGCGTTCTTCGTGCGCTGCGACCGGACCACGATGACGCAGACCGACGTGGACAACGGCCGGCTGATCGTCCAGGTGGGGGTGGCGCCGGTGAAGCCGGCGGAGTTCGTGATCGTCCGCATCGGCCTGTGGACCGCCCGCTCGGACAGCTGACCAGACCCCTGAGCAGACCCCCTGACCAGACCCCGACCCAGACAAGGAGACGACCATGGCAGACGACCGGCGCGACCCGTTCCGGACCTTCAACTTCCGGCTCGAGATCGACGACATCCCGGTGGCCGCGTTCAGCGACGTCGGCGGGCTGCAGTCCGACGGCGACGTCGCGGACTACCGCACCGGCATGGACATCCCGCTGACCCTGCGCAGGATCCCGGGGCTGCGCAAGTTCGGGCCGATCACGCTCAAGCGCGGGATGGTCTCGGACACCACGCTGTGGGACTGGTACCGCAACATCGTCAACGGCAAGCAGGACCGCCGCAACGGCACGGTGGTACTGATGGACGAGCAGCGCAACGACGTACTCCGGTGGCACTTCGAGAGCGGCTGGCCCAACAAGATGTCCGCCTCCGACCTCAAGGCCTCGGGCAACGAGGTGGCGGTGGAGTCGATCGAGCTGATCGTCGAGGACATCGTCTTCGAGGCCGTCTGACGATGTTCGCCACCGACCAGGCACCGGGTGTCTACTACCAGACCGTGGACGCGGGCAGCCCGCCCGTCACGCCGCTGCGCACCGACATCACCGCCTTCGTCGGCATCGCCGAGCGTGGTCCCGTCGACGTGCCGGTCCCGGTCGAGTCGTGGCAGCAGTTCGTGTCCTGGTTCGGCACCCACACCCCGGTCGGCTACCTCGCCCTCGCGGTGCGGGGGTTCCTGGAGAACGGCGGGCGCCGGTGCTGGGTGGTCCGGGTGGCCTCCGACGACCCGCTGACCGGGCGGGCCGCCTCCACCACGACACTGAGCGGCGCCGCCGGCCCGGTCTGGCAGGTGCACGCCTCCAGCCCCGGGGTGTGGGGCGACCAGCTCAGCCTGAACCTGCGCGAGACCACCCGCAGCCAGGTCTTCACCACCGCCAACGACCCGGGGGGCCGCTGGAGCACGGTCCCCCGGGTCGCCGGCTTCGAGCGCGCCACGCTGGTGCGACTGACCCAGGCCGGGTCGCCGCAGGTGCTGCTGCGCACGGTCGCGGCCCTCGACGCGGCCGCCGGCCGGCTGCACTGGGTGCACCCCGAGCCCGGTGCCGGGCTGCCGTACGACGCACCGGTGAGCGGCTTCGCGGCGGACGACCCGATCCTGCTCGAGACGGTCGACTACCAGCTCCTGGTCAGCGAGCGGCGGCGGCTGGTGCGCGTCTGGGAGGGCCTGTCCACCGTGCCGGAGCACCCGCGCTACGGGCCGGCGCTGCTGCGGCCGGTCGCCGCACCCGTGGACCCCGTCACGGGGGAGGGCCGCGCCTCGGCACCGGAGCCGGTCGTGCTCGAGGAGCTCCGGCCCGGGGCGACCGGACCGGCGGCGCTGTCCACGCTGCTGGCCGACCCCGCAGCGACCGTGCAGCTGCGGGGCGGGCGCTCGGGACTCGCGTCGCTGGTGGTCGCCGACTTCGTGGGGGAGCCGTTCGCGCCCGACGACGGCGTGGAGGTGCTGGCCCGCAAACGCCGTGGCCTGCGTGCGGTCGAGCTGGTCGGCGAGGTCGGGCTGATCGCCGTCCCGGACATCCTGATCCACCCCGAGGAGCCGCACGCGAGCGCACCGCTGCCGCCGTGCGTTCCCGACCCGTGCCTGGACGAGCCGGCGCTCTGGGCCCCGGCCGTCTCCGAGACCCTGCCCGACCTGCCGCCGGTGTTCTCCGACGCGGACGTCCACCTGGTGCAGGCGGAGATGGTGGCGCAGTGCGAGCGCCTGCGCGACCGGTTCGCGCTGCTGGACGCGCCGCTGGAGGTGGCTCTGGACACGACGGCCGGCGTCCGCGGCGTCCTCGACTGGCGCTCGCGCTTCGACACGGCGTACGCCGCACTGAGCTGGCCGTGGCTGGTGGTCGGCGACCCCGACGGTGCTCCCGGGGACCTGAGGCTGGTGCCCTCGTCGGGACACGTCGCCGGCGTGGTCGCCGGCACCGACCTGGACACCGGGGTGCACCGGGCCCCGGCGAACCGCCGGGTCTCCTGGGCGCTGGGGCCCAGTGTGGGCGTCGGTGACGAGGAGCACGCGCTGCTCAACGCGGCCGGGATCAACGTGGTCCGCACCGTCGGCGGCCGCGGGCTCCGGCTCCTCGGCGCCCGCACGATGAGCTCCGACCCGGACTGGCGCTTCGTCAACGTGCGCCGGCTGATGATGATGATCGAGAAGGCCCTCGAGATCGCCCTGCAGTGGGCGGTCTTCGAGCCCAACGGCTTCCTGACCCGCGCCCGCGCCACGATGTCGGCGACGTTCTTCCTCGACAGCCTGCACGAGGCCGGCATGCTCGCCGGCTCGGTGCCCGAGGAGTCGTTCTTCGTGCGCTGCGACCTGGACAACAACCCGGCCGCCCAGCGCGAGCTCGGGCAGCTGGTGATCGAGATCGGCGTCGCCCCGGCGCAGCCCTTCGAGTTCGTGGTGCTCCGGGTCGGGCGGGTGCGCGACTCACTGGAGGTGCGCGACGTGAACGCGTCGCTCGGCTCGGTCGGGGCGGGGGTCTGAGCCATGACGCTGCTCCCGACCCTGGAGGAGACCACCGGGCTGCGCCTGGACCCGCCGCTGAACCACAACTTCCTGGTGATGATGGCCGACACCTCCAGCGTCTCCTCGCTGCTGACGACCGGGATCCCGTCGCTCCTCGGGGACGCCCTGTTCGGCGGGTTCAGCGAGTGCGAGGGCCTGCGGATGCTGCAGGAGGATGAGAAGCGGCACGAGGGCGGTCGCAACGACACCGAGCTGCGCTTCCCCAGCCGGCTGACCTGGCCCAACCTGATCCTCACCCGCGGTGTCTCCCGGATCAGCCAGAGCGGCTGGGACTGGCTCTACTCCTACGGTCGCGGGAAGGTACGCCGGATGGACGGGATCGTCGTGCTGATGGACGACCGGCACATCCCGCACAACCTGTGGAAGTTCAAGCGCGGCATCCCGGTGCGCTTCGAGGGGCCCAAGCTCAAGGGCAGCTCCAACGAGGTGGCGGTCGAGGCGCTCGAGATCGCGCACGAGGGGCTCTGGCAGCTCTCGATCCTGGCGCTCGGCGCCGAGGCCCTGGGGGTGAGTCCCTGATGCCGGTCGAGATCCAGGAGCTGACCACGACCGTCGAGGTCGCGGCGCCGGAGTCGGTGCTCAGCCCGCCGGTGCTCGCCCAGATCGTCAAGGCGGTGCTCGCCGAGCTCGACGCCCGCGAGCGGCCTGCCCAGGCGCGCGCCTCCGAGCTCGACCTGCGGCCGGTCGTCCAGCAGCAGCGCAGCAGGGGCGGTCCGTGATGGCCGAGCTGAGCAAGGCGAAGTTCAAGGTGTTCAAGGAGGACGGCTCCTTCGACCAGATCAGCGTGCAGTTCAACCCCAACACGCTGTCCTTCGAGAAGCCGGTCGTGATGGCCGACATCGCGATCCCCGGCCTGGACAGCCCGCTGAAGCAGTTCGTGCGCGGCGGCGCGGAGACCGGGAGCGTGGAGCTCTACTTCGACACCACCGAGCAGGGGACCGGCGCCGGTGCGACCAGCGTGACCACCCTGACCGACGCCTTCTTCGGGCTGGTCAAGATCGACCCCAAGACGCACGCCTCGCCGGTGTGCGCCTTCATCTGGGGCGAGAAGTTCCCCGGTGACACCCTGCCCGAGCGCTACGGCAACCAGCGCCGCACCGAGTTCCCCTGCGTGGTCACCAGCGTCAAGCAGGACTTCAAGTACTTCAGTCCCGAGGGCACCCCGCTGCGCGCCGTACTCACCCTGAAGCTGGAGGAGTACGTCGGCCTGGACCTCCAGATCAACCGGCTGAACCTGCAGTCCTCCGACCACACCCGCAGCCACGTGCTGGAGGAGGGCGAGTCGCTGGCGCTGGTGTCGTGGCAGCTGCTGCACGACCCCCGCGACTGGCGGCACATCGCCTCCGCCAACCTCGTCGACGACCCCCGCCGGGTGACCCCCGGCCAGGTCCTGACCGTGCCACCGCTCGGATGAGGGGGCTGTCATGACCGTCACGCTGCAGCACGAGTCGCTCGACCAGGGCGGCTTCTACGTCCCCCGCTACGAGGTCAGGATCGAGGGCGCCAACCTCCCGCGCGACGTGCTCTTCGACGTGCGCAGCCTGACCTATCACGACGACGTGGACGGGCTGGACGGCTTCGACCTGGTGATCAACAACTGGGACGAGCAGCGCCGGGCGTTCAAGTACATCGGCTCGGAGACCACCGCCCAGCTGGCCGAGGGGCACCAGGACCGCGCCCGGTTCACGCTCTTCGAGCCGTGCGGCAAGGAGGTCGAGCTCCGCCTGGGCTACGGCAACAAGCTCACCACGATGCTCAAGGGCACCTTCACCACGATGCAGCCGACCTTCGACAGCGGCGCCGCCCAGCTGACGGTGAGCGGGCTGAACGCGCTGCACCAGCTGCGCCGCAAGCAGTACACCACCAACTGGGTGGACAAGAAGGACAGCGAGATCGCGCAGGACATCGCGCAGCGCACCGACAACGGCCGCAAGCGGTTCCCGATGCCGATCGTCGTCGACGACGAGTCGTTGGGCAAGGAGAAACCGATCCCGCTGGTCACCCAGGAGAACGCCTACGACATCGACTTCCTCTACCAGCGGGCGCGGTTGCGCGGCTACGTGGTGTTCGTGCAGGAGGCCGACCCGGCCACCGGCCGCGAGCGCCGCCTCTACTTCGGGCCGTCCCGGCCGGGGATGATCCCCGGCCTGCGCGAGGTCACCTTCGAGCTGGGGTGGGGCCGGTCGCTGATCGAGTTCAAACCCACCATCCGCACCGCCAACCAGGTCTCCAGCGTGACCGTGCGCGGCTGGCACCGGGTGCGCAAGGAGCCGATCAGCCGCACGGTGACCCTCGACGACGAGCGGATCACCGCCAACACCGACCTGCACCGGGTGATCAACGCCTGCGCCGCCCGCGAGGAGATCGTGGTCGACGAGCCGGTCTTCACCAACTGCGAGGCCCGGGAGCGGGCGATCTCGATCCTGCTCGACCAGACCAAGGAGATGGTCACCGCCGACGTCAAGGTCGTCGGCCTGCCGGACCTGCGTGCCGGCCAGATCGTCGTGATCACCCACCTCGGCGCCCGGTTGAGCGGGAAGTACTTCGTCACCAAGACCACCCACACCGTCGACGACTCCGGCTACCTGACCAGCTTCAGCTGCCGGCGCGAGGGGAGCGTGGACTAGATGGAGCCGCAGTACGGCGTGGTCACCGCCCTGGTCGTGGACGTGGAGGACCCGACCGGTGCCGGGCGGGTCAGGCTCAGGTACCCGTGGCTCTCCGAGGACCCGACCGACAGCGGATGGGCGCCGATCGCCAAGCCGATGGCGGGCAAGGACCGCGGCTACCACTACCTGCCCGAGGTCGACGACGAGGTACTGGTGGCCTTCGAGCACGGCGACGTGAACCACCCGATGGTGCTGGGCTTCCTGCACAACGGGGTGGACACACCGCCCGCGGACGGGATCGACCAGCACGTACGCCGGCTGAAGTCGGTCGCCGGGCACGTCTTCGAGCTCGACGACCGTGGCGGGCAGGAGAGCGTGCGGCTGCACACCGCCAACGGCCACCAGCTCGAGCTGCACGACCCGAACGCGGCCATCGAGGTGCACACGGCCGGCGGCAACTTGGTGCGGCTCGTGGACACCCCCACGGGCAAGATCGAGGTGGCCACCACGAGCGGCACCAAGATCACCCTCGACGATCTGCCGAGCAAGATCGAGCTGACCACCACCAGCGGCGTGAGCATCACGATCTCCGACCTCGGCGGGGTCACGATCACCTCGTCGGTGATGCCGGTCGCGGTGAACGCGCTCTCCGCCACGGTGCAGGCCACCTCGGCCCTGTCGCTGACCGCGCCGGCCCTGACCGTGAACGCACCGATGACGACCTTCGCGGGCGTGGTCCAGTGCCAGGCGCTGATCGCCAGCTCGGTCGCGAGTCCGGTCTACACCCCGGGCGTCGGGAACATCTGGTGAGGCCGCCATGCTGACCGTCCCCGCACCGAGCCTGGCCTACGAGCCCGTGGGCCCCGGCGTGGCCGCGCTCGAGCTGCCGATCACGGTCACCCTGGGCCCGATCACCGCCGACGGCCGGACCCTGGAGCCGCCCGACCTCGCGGTCTTCGGGCTGGTCGTGCGCCGCAGGCTGGTCCCGTGGGCGCTGCCGGAGACCTGGGACCCGGCGGCGGGGACGTGGCTGGCCGCGCCGACGGAGGTCGCGACGACACCGTTCGCGCCGGTGGCCTTCCTCGCCGGGAAGCCGCAGCCGTGGCAGGCCGTCGTGGTCCCGGCGGCCGGCAAGGACGCCCTGGGTGCGCCGGTCTTCGCCAAGGGCGGCGGCGGGGCACCGACCTACGACTTCGCGGGTCTCTTCGTCACCCACGACGACGAGGCCGTGCTCGGGGACAGCAGCCCCCCACTGAGCTTCGTGTCGGCCGCCGACGGCAACCTCGTCGTGCTCGGGGCCGGTGAGGGCGAGTCCGTCGAGAGCGCCACCCAGGCCCGGCTGCAGCTGCGCAGTCCCGGCCTGGCCACGATCGGCGGGCTGGTCGTGGACCGGGTCGGTGCGGGCGCCCAGGTCACGCTCAGCAACTCCGCGGGGGCGTCGGTGGTGCTGCTCGCCGACGGCTCGATCGAGCTGCGCCCGGCAGCGGGGCGCGGGGTCGAGGTCGTGGGAGACCTCGAGACCGGCCAGATCACCTACGCGCCCGCCGGTGGCGGCGCCAAGAAGACGTTGACGTGAGGAGCTGACATGGACCGCGCATTCCTGGGAGTCGGCGCGAAGTTCCCCCTGCAGGTGACGCCGAGCGGGGCGATCGCGATCTCGCGGCTGGAGCAGAAGATCGAGGAGTCGGTGTTCTTGATCCTCTCCACCGGCAAGCGCGAACGACAGATGATGCCCGGCTACGGCTGCGGCATCCACGACCTGGTCTTCGCCCCGGACACGCCCGGCACCATCGCCGAGGTCTCGGCCAGCGTCCGCGAGGCCCTGGTGCTGCACGAGCCGCGGATCGACGTACTCGCCATCGACGTCTCGGCCGCGCCGGGACAGCCCAACGTGCTGCTGATCCGGATCGACTACCGGGTGCGTGCGAACAACGCTCGCGGCAACCTCGTCTACCCGTTCTTCATCACCGAGGGGAGGTGACCCGATGCCCCTCGAGGACCACCTGCCCAGACTCGACGACCACACCTATGACTCGATCGTGGCCGAGATGCGCTCACGGGTCTCGCGCTACACCCCGGAGTGGCAGCCGGCGTGGTCCGACCTCAACGACAGCGACCCCGGCGTCACGATGCTGCAGGTCTTCGCCTGGCTGGGGGAGATGCTGGCCTACCGGATGAACCAGGTCCCGACGCTGAGCCAGCTGAAGTTCCTGCAGCTGCTCGGCGTGGAGCTGCGCGCAGCCGAGCCCGCACAGGCGCAGATCACCTTCCCGATGACCGCGGCGTTCCCGAAGAGCACCACGATCGTCCCGCTGGGCACCCAGGTGATCGCCGAGACCGCGGGCGGTGGGCCGCCCCTGGTCTTCGAGGCGACCCGCGCCCTCACCGTGCTGCAGCCCGGCCTGGTCGCGGTGGTCGCCTATGACGGGAACGCCGGCTACGAGCTGGTCACCGCCGCCAACGACCTGGTCAGCCCGTTCCAGCCGTTCGGCCCGACCGCGTCGGTGGGCGCCGCCCTGCTGCTGGGCTTCGACGCGACCGGCCCCTTCCCGGCGACCGAGTTCACCCTGCACGCCTGGGGGGTGGACACCGGCCAGCGCGCCGCAGTCAGCTGCGGGCTCGGTGCCAGCCCGTCCTACCCCTCCGCCACGCTGCGCTGGTCGGCCTGGACGGGCCTGGACTGGACACCGGTCACGCTGCTCAAGGACGACACCCTGGCCTTCACCCGCACCGGCGAGATCGTGCTGCGTACGCCGGGCAACCTGGCCCCGACCACGGTCCCGCCGGAGGCCGTCGCCCGCTACTGGGTGCGGGCCGAGCTGGTCACCAGCCAGTACGAGCGCCCACCCCTGCTCCAGGCCGTGCGCACGAACACGATGACGCTGACCCAGATGGAGACCGTGCGCGACGAGGTCCTCGGCGGCAGCACCGGGCGGCCCCACCAGACCTTCCGGGTCACCAACACCCCGGTCCTGGCGGGCAGCCTGCAGCTCGAGGTCGACCAGGGCTCCGGGGCCGAGGTCTGGCAGGAGGTGGGGGACTTCCTCGCCTCCTCCTCCCGCGACCTGCACTACGCGCTGAACCGCACCACCGGCGAGGTGCGCTTCGGCGACGGCCGCAACGGCGCCATCCCGATCGCGAACGTGAACAACCCCGGCGCCAACGTGGTCGCCCGGAGCTACCGCTACGGCGGCGGCACCCACGGCAACGTCGCTGCGGGCGCCCTGCACGCCCTGCGCAACGCGGTGCCGGGCATCGACGAGGGCCACGTCACCAACCTGGTCGCCAGCTTCGGCGGCCGGGACGAGGAGACGCTCGACCAGGCCAAGCAGCGCGCACCCGCAGCGATCCGCTCGCGGTGCCGGGCGGTGACCGCCGACGACTTCGAGTTCTTCGCCACCCAGGCCGCCGACATCGCGCGGGCCAGGGCGCTGCCGCTGCGCCATCCCGACTTCCCGGGGGTGGAGGTGCCCGGCGTGGTCACCGTGGTGGTGGTCCCCGACTCACCCGACCTCGAGCCCCGGCCCAGCGAGGGGACGATGCGCACCGTGTGCGCCTACCTCGACCAACGGCGGCTGCTCACCACCGAGCTCTACGTCGCACCGCCGACCTACCAGGAGGTGGGGATCGAGGTCGAGGTCGTCGCCGGCGACGCGGCCGACCTCGCCGAGGTCCAGCGCCAGGTCGAGCAGACCCTGCTCGACTACTTCCACCCGCTGCACGGTGGGGAGGACGGTCGCGGCTGGCCCTTCGGCGGCACGATCTCGTTCTCCCGCACCTTCCAGCGGGTGTTCTCGGTGACCGGGGTGACCTCGGTCGACCGGCTGGTGATCTCGGTGGACGGCGTCGAGGCGCCCGAGTGCCGCGACGTGACCCTGCAGCCGGACGCACTGGCCTCCTCGCGCGCGCACCGGGTCTCGGTCAGCTACGCCCGGCTCTCGATGGGGGCGACATGACCGTGATGACGAGCACGTCCGCCCTGGCCCCGCTGCGGCAGCCACCCCACGACCCGCTGTTCCTCCGGCTCGGCGGGCGACTGGGCTGGCCGGTCGCCGACGCCTCGACCCGCCCCGGGCCCGACCAGGGCCTGGAGCTCCCGCGCGCGGCGTCGTCGTTGCGGTTGCTGACCGAGCCGTCCGGGAGCCTCGGGGGCCTGCGCCCGCCGGCCAACGTGGCGGTCACCGACAGCGGCGAGATCTGGCTGATGGACCCCGACCGGGGGCTGCTCCGCTTCGACCCGTGCGCGTGCGCGTTCGAGGAGGTCCCGTGCCTTCCCGGTGCCGCTGGGGGGATCGCGTTCGCGGCCGGGCACCTCTTCGTCTGCGACCCGGTCGGTCAGCGGGTCGCCGTACTGCTGACCCCGCAGCTGGTGCTCGGCGCGGTCTGGCACAAGCCCTCCCACGTGGCGGCGTGGTCGCCCAGCGGAGTCGCGGTCGACCACCGCTTCCGGGTGCACGTCACCGACCCGGCCAACGCGATGGTGCACCACTTCGGCTGGTCGGGCCGCTACCTGGGGCACACCGACGGCGTCGGCAGCGCCAGGTTCGTCGCCGCGGGGCGCGACGGAACCCTGGTCGTGGCCGGACCGGACGGTGCCCACCTGGTCGAGGGGGCGGAGGCGACCGAGATCGAGCCCGCCACCGTCGTCGTCCTCGACCCCACCGCGGTGGAGGTGGACGTGGCGCCTGACGGGCGGATGCACCTGGGCCGTCACTGTGTGCCGCCGCGGCCGGGAGCGAGCGATCTGTGGTTCGACCTGCACGGCCGGCCGGTCGCCGGGCCGGTGCCGGTCACCCACCTCCACGACGCCGCCGCCACCGTCGTGCTCGGCCCCCTGGACAGCCTGGTCGACCAGTGCACCTGGCACCGGGTCGTGCTCGGGGGTGAGCTGCCCCAGGGGTGCACCGTCGGGGTGGACACCTTCACCGCGCAGGTGCCGCTGTCGGCGGTGGAGGTGGCCGGGCTGCCGGAGCAGGCCTGGGAGACGCGGCTGAGCGCGACCGCGTTCGACGCGGGCAGCTGGGACGGGCTCGTACGCGGGCCGACCGGCCGCTACCTGTGGCTGCGGCTGCACCTGGCCGGACCGGGCTCGGCGACGCCGCGCATCGACGAGGTCGTGGTGGAGTTCCCGCGGATCAGCCTGCGGCGCCACCTGCCGGCGGTGTACGGCGCCGAACCCACCAGTGCGGACTTCACCGACCGGCTGCTGGCGATCTTCGACCGCAGCCTGCGCGACGTCGAGCAGCGCATCGACGACCTGCCGGCGCTGTTCGACCCGCAGGCCACGGACCACCTCGACTGGCTGGCGTCGTGGATCGGGCTCGTCCCCGACCACCGCTTCGCCGAGCAGCTGCGCCGCGACATCGTCTCCAACGCACGACACCTGCTCGACCTGCGGGGCACCGTGACCGGCCTGCGCGAGCTGCTGGTGGTGGCCCTCGGGCTGGACCGGGTCTCCTGCCCCGGCGAGAGCTCAGGCGATGACGACACCTGCTCGCGCGGTTGCACGGGCTGCGCGGCGTGCCCGCCGCCGCGGCAGACCTGCCCACCGCGACCCGTCGTACGCACCCGGTGGCGGCCGCCGCCGCTGGTGCTCGAGCACTTCCGGTTGCGCCGCTGGTTCGAGGCGGGCGCCAGCACCCTGGGCGACGACACCGTGCTCTGGGGCGAGTCGATCGTCAAGCGCAGCCAGCTCGACCGCTCCGCCCGGGTGGGCGTGACCGCGCTGAAGGGCACCCAGGACCCGCTGCGCGACCCGTTCCACGTGCACGCGCACAAGTTCACCGTCTTCGCCCCGGCCTCGGCGGGGTCCACCGAGACCCGCCGGCGAGCAGTGGAGCAGCTGGTGGCGTGGGGCAGCCCGGCGCACACCGTCGGCCACGTGGAGTTCGTGGCCCCGCGGATGCGGATCGGGGTGCAGTCCTCGATCGGGTTCGACACGGTCGTGGCCCGCCTGCCCGTCGGGGTGACCCTCGGCAGCACGCCCCTGGGTGGGGCCTCGGTCCTCGACAGCGACGAGCGACGCTCGCTCGGCCAGAAATCAGTCCAGCAATCAGCCCGGCATTCCCTCGGCACGACGACGGTTCTCGGGTGAAGGTGAGGAGTCCCATGAACACCACGGCGACGACGGCGAGCGGCCACCACGTGGGCTGCGACTGCGGCACCTGCGCGGTGACGCACTTCGAGCGCAACAACTACTTCACCGGCAAGCTGCTGCTCGAACGGGACTTCACCGACGAGCAGGAGTACGTCCTGGCGAAGCTGCGCCACCACAACCAGCGACTGCACGGCAGTGGCGTGGTCTGCGGGCTACGGCTGGTGCAGCACCCCAACCGCGACTGCCGCACCCGGTTCGTCCGGCTCACCCCGGGCACGGCCGTGGACTGCTGCGGCAACGACATCTTGGTGACCGCCGAGGAGGACATCGAGCTGGCTGCGCTCGCGGCCGTCGCCGCGATCGACCCGAACGACGAGACGCTGCACGAGATCGCGATCTGCGTGCGCTACCACGAGTGCGGCAACGAGCCGGTCCCCGTGCTCTACGACGAGTGCGGCTGCGACGACGACCGGTGCCTGCCCAACCGGATCCTGGAGTCCTACCGGGTGGACGCGGTGCTGGACCCGCCTGCTTCGACGGCGTGGACCGGCCCGACGCTGACGCACCTGCGCGACCTCGCGGTGAGCGACGCCCGGCTGGTGGCCGCGCTCCCCGACGGCGCGCTGGCCGTCGCGGGTGCGACCGCGGTGCACCGGGTGGACGCCGCCGGTGCGGTGGTGGCCACGACCGACCTGGCCACCACGATCCACGGACTCGACGTGGCGGCCGGAGGCAGTCTCTACGTCACCCGCGACGACGGCGGCGGCAAGGTGGCCGTCACCGTCCTGGACGCGACCACGCTGGCCCAGACCCACGAGAAGGTGGTCGCCGGCAGCGCCGTACCCGCCGCCACCGCCGTGCTGGCCGACGGCCGGCTCGCGGTCCTCCAGGAGTCCATCGGCAGCCTGGCGCTGCTCGAGGCGGCACTGGAGACCGGCAGCACCGCCGCGGCGAAGAAGGTCGGCGTGGACAAGGGGCGGGGCCTGGTCGTGGCCCACCCGACCCGAGCGGTGGTCTACGTCGCGGCCCATCCGGGCTCGGCGGACCTGCACCCCGAGCGGATCGATGCCGTCGACGCGGACGCGGCGACGGTGAGCGCAGCGGTCTCCCTGACCGATGGCTCGCAACCGCAGGCGCTCTCCGCGCTCAGCCAGGGCCCCCGGGCGTTCGTGCTCGTGGCACTGGCCGACGACGAGGTCGTCGCCGTCGAGGACGACGGCACCGTTGCCGGGCACGCGACCCTCTCGGCCGCGGCGGTCGACCTCGCCGGTGCGTCGTGGACCTGGGCGGTCTCGGCGAGCGGGCCCACGAGCGGGCCCACGAGCGCGCAGGGCGTCGTCCAGCCCGTCGGGGTCGGGGCACTGATCGGCGACGGCGGCGGCGGCGCCGTCGGCCCGGCGTTGCCGCTGGCCGGTCAGGGTCGCTCCGTCGCGGTCTCCGCGGACGGCCGGACCGTCTACGCGGCGTACGGCGGGGGCGCGGACGGACAGCCGGCGGGCGGGGTGGCGGTGCTCGGCGTGGTCGGGAGGGACTGTCACGACGACTGGGATCGGCTCGAGGACTGCCCCTCGTGCGAGCACGGCGACTGCGTCGTGCTCGGCACGATCCACGGCTACCGGCCGGGCTTCCAGGTGCTCGAGATGGCGGCTCCGGGAGGCGACCCCCCGGACCCGGCCGCGGATGCCGCCGCAGGCATCGCGCGGATCGACAACCACGCCGGGCGCCACCGGCTGCGCAGCACCGCCGCCCTCGAGCGCACCATCGAGTGCCTGCTCGAGAGCGGCACCGCCGGCGGCACCGGCCGCGACGGCCGCGACGGGCGCGACGGCAAGGACGGCAAGGACGGCAAGGACGGGGAGGACGGGGCGCGCGGAGTCCCCGGAGAGCCAGGGGCACCCGGTGCGCCCGGTGCTCCCGGGACTCCCGGCGAGCCGGGCGCACCCGGAACCCAGGGGGCACCCGGGACGCCCGGCACACCCGGTGCTCCCGGTGCACCAGGTGCACCGGGTGAGGGCCTGGAGGCCGACCTCACCCGGATCGTGATGCTGAGCTGGGAGCACACCAAGGAGCACTTCCTCTCGATCCGCCAGATCACCGACCCGCAGGGTGAGCGGCACGACGGGATCGTGCTGGTCTTCAGCCGCCCGGTCGACGTCACCCTGATCGACGCGGTGCACGTGTTCACCGTCGACGCGCCCGACCCCTTCGACCGGGAGGCGGCGCTGGAGTTCGGGATGCGCTGCCGCTGCCCGGTGGCCGGGGACGTGTTCCCGGTCAAGGTCACCGGGGTGACCAACGACGTCGTCGACAGCGCCGACATCACACCCGGCGTGCAGTTCTCCGAGGCGGTCGCCTTCGTCTTCAAGGACTCGGTGACCTCGCTGGTGCGGCTGATCGAGGAGCTCTACAACCAGCTCGAGGAGCAACCGACGTTCATCGTCCGGCTCCAGGGCGAGTTCGTGATCGACGAGGAGGGCAGGGCCGTGGACGCGGAGTTCACCCGCGCGGAGCTGCCCACCGGGGACCACCCCTCCGGCAGCAAGTTCGGGGTGCAGGGCGGTCTGTTCCAGAGCTGGTTCAACGTCAGGAACGGTTAGGTGAGGTGACCCATGTACGGACATGACCCCACGGGGGGATGCGGCTGCGGCGGAGGCACGGTCAGCACCCGGCAGCGCTACGGGCACATCGACAGCCAGGGCCGCTGTGTGTGCGGCGAGTGCGAGCAGTGCACCGGGCTGGCCTGCCAGTGCCGGCCGCGCTTCTACGACGGCCAGCTGCTCTCGGCGGCGGACTTCAACCGCCTCGACCAGTACATCGTGGCCAAGGACCGGCTGCACAACCGCTACCTGCACGGCGTCGGGGTGGTCTGCGGCCTCGAGGCGGTCTGCAGCGCGTGTGACGACACCGTGACGGTGCGGCCCGGCTACGCCCTGGGGCCGTGCGGTGAGGACATCGTGGTCTGCGCGGACGCCAGCGTCGACGTGGCTGCGCTGATCCGCGCCCAGCGTGGCGGCGGCACGATCGCGGACTGTGCGACGTACTCCGAGCCGGTGCCGCAGCACGAGGCCGTGCAGCAGAAGTGGGTGCTCGGGGTCTGCTACGACGAACGCCCCAGCCGACCGGTGACCTCGCTGAAGCGGGCGGGCGGCGGCTGCTCGTGCGGGAGCGGCGGCGGTGCCGGGGGCTGCAGTGGCGGCTGCGGCGGCGGCTGCAGTGGAGGCGGTGGCGGCGGCGGCGGTGGTGGCGGCGGCTGTGGTTGCGGCGGCAGCTGCAGTGGCGGGTCCACGGTCGGGACGTGCGAGCCGACCCAGGTCTGCGAGGGCTACCGGTTCACCCTGACCCGGCTGGAGGTGGACGCGGCCAGCAAGCTCAACAACGTCAGCCGGGCCCAGGCCTACGCCAGCACCGCCACCGGGGACGGCCAGCTGCCGGCCGTGGCCACCGCCTGTCTCGCGCGGCTCAAGCGCGGGCTGACCCAGATCCCCAGCGACCCGAGCGCCGACCAGCTGGTGGCCTACGCCCGCGAGCTCAAGGCCGACCTGCGCGAGCTGATCGAGACCAGCAACGTGCACGACTGCCTGCTGGCCCGGCGGCTGAACGACATCGTGATCCCGGCAGCCAACGACCAGGAGGCGAAGGCCAAGGCCCAGGCCGCGATCACCGAGATGCTGCAGATCGTGATCGACCTGTTCCGCGAGTGCATCTGCTCCGCGCTGCTGCCTCCCTGCGGGGTCAGCTGCGCCGACGACTGCGTGCCCCTGGCGGTGGTCACCGTGCGGTCCTCGGACCTGAAGGTGCTCGACATCTGCAACTGGAGCGCACGCAAGTTCGTGATCACGATGCCGACGCTGTCCTACTGGTTCGGCTGGTTGCCCATCTTCGCGACCATCCGGACCAGCCTGGAGCGGCTGTGCTGCACCCGGCGGGACCGCAGAGCCTTCGAGGTCAACGACCGGCTGCGGGTCACCGCGACGCCGGTCACGCACGTCGGACTGGTCGAAGGTCCCCAAGGCGACGCCGCCGCGGACACTGCCGCCGAGACCAAGGCGAGCGCCTCGAAGCCGGTCGTGCCGGGCACCTCCGAGCGGGTCTCCGCCACCGGCGGCTTCGCCAGTCTGGCCGGGCAGTACGCCGAGACCTGGAGCTCGCTGTCCGGGCTGGAGGCCACCGTGCTCGGCGCCCTCGGCGCGCAGGGGGCCGACAACCGGCCGCTCGCCAGCACCTCCGAGCTCGAGCATCCGCTCGCGGCCCTGGCCCTGGGCCGACTCGGTGCCGAGGCGGGGGCCACGCTGCTGCCACCGCAGCTGCGCGAGACCCTCGGCGGGCTGCTGGCCGAGCGGATCGGCGGCAGGACCGACGGTGGCGAGGGGAGCGGCGCACCGGCCGTGAACGAGGAGCGGTTCAGCGAGCTCGAGAGCAGGCTGGGCAAGCTGCAGCGCAAGGTCGACACCCAGGCCAAGACGATCCGCGAGCTTCGGGCAGAGGGGCCGAGGAAATGACCGAGGTGGAGGCCAGGCCGCGCTTCTACGAGGGGCAGTTCCTCGCAGCGGCGGACCTGACCGCGGCCGTGGACTACACACGCACCCAGCGGGCCCGGATGCTGCTGGGCGCCCACCGGTGGGGGATCGCGGTGGGGATGGACCTGGTGGAGGTGCCGGGCCCGAACTCCTCCCTCGACGTGGTCGTCACGCCCGGCTACGCCTGGGACGGGTTCGGCCGCCCGATCGTGGTGGGGGCGTCGACCAGGCTGCCGACGGCGCTCTTCGCCCGGATCGACGCGCTGGTCCCGCCGGGAGGGGGTGCAGTGCCCCCGGTGCCGGTCGAGGTCTGGATCAGGTACGACGAGACCCTCGGCCAGGGGCCCCGACCCGGCTTCGAGACCTGCGACGGCGGCTCGGCGTACTCCCGGGTGAGCGAGCGGTTCGTGCTCGAGGCGGGCCCGCGCGACCTGGCTGCGCAGCGCGACCACATCGAGGTCGCCGGCCGGTCGATGGACGCCACCCAGGCGCTGCGCACCTTCGACCCCGCGGCCCCCGAGGTCGTGGACGCGAGCATCCCGCACCAGGTGCTGCCCGAGGAGGGCGAGCCGGCGCTGTGGCTGGTGCCGCTCGGGGTCGTCCTCTACCAGCCCGCAGGCCCCGGGAAGTCCGGGACCCTGGTCAAGCGCGACCCGGCGACGCTGCAGCGGCACGCCGTGAGCCGGGAGTACGCCGGGGTGGTGGCCGGGTCCGTCGAGGCCACTGCCGGCTCGGTGCGGGTGCACGACCGGGGCAAGCCCTACTCGACCTTCCGCACCGAGGAGCTGCTCCAGGTGGAGGGAGAGATCCGCTCCGACGGCGACGTCCGGATCTTCGGGCACGCGCTGTCCTTCGTCGCCTCGCACGCCGAGAGCCCCCGGCAGCCGCTGCAGGTGCTGCGTCGCGACGACCTGGCCACCGGAGCGGCCTCGCTGACCCTGGTGATCGGTGAGCAGCAGGCCGGCAAGAACCGGCTGGTGGTGGCGCGCAAGAGCGGAGCCGACAGCTTCGAGACCAAGCTCGTCGTGACCGACCAGGGCCGGGTCGGGGTGGGCACCGAGGAACCCAAGGCGCCGCTGCACCTGACCGACCAGGGACTGCAGATCGGCACCTCCACGACAGCGACCAACAACTTCGCCCTGCAGGTGGGCGACGGTCCTCGGGCGTTGCGTTTCCTCAACGGAGACAGCGGATCCGGCACCCCGGTGGTCACCGTCACGGCGACCGGACGGCTCGGGATCGGCGCCACCGACCCCTCGAACATGGTGCACGTGCGCGGCAGCCTGGGCCTGCGGCAGAACGCGATGTACCTCAGCGGTGACTCCCGGTGGAGCAGCCTGACCTTCAACGCCCACCACGACACCGACAACATCGCCTGGGTGTTCCCCGACACCGCCAAGCCCGCGGTGACGGTGGAGATGGACGCCGTCGACGGCTACCCGCGCTTCGAGGTGTGGGCCACGCAGCCCGGCCTGGAGAACAAGCAGTGGGCCCCGCGGCTGCACGTCAACGGGCACACCGGCAACGTCGGCATCGGCACCCGGTCGCCCTCGGCGCGGCTCGACGTCGCCGGAAACCTCCGCTTCGACGGGCTCGACGCGGTCGGCGCGGAGAGCCGCACCCGGCTCGTCTGGGGAGGGGTCAAGTCCACCGGCACCTCCTCGGTGCCCGGCCAGTTCACCGCCGTACGCACCGCTGAGGGTCGCTACGTGGTCACCTTCGCCGCCCCCTTCGCCGGGCCGCCGGTGGTGGTCGCCTCGCGGGTGTACGGCGACATCGTGATCGACGCCAGCACCGGCGCCGAGCCCGGTGAGACGGTGGTGGTCGACCAGGTGCTCTCCGACCGCGTGGTGATCGTCACCGCCAACAAGGCGGCCGTGCGGGCGGACGGCGGCTTCACCTTCATCGCGATCGGGCCACGACCGTGACGACCCCCAGGGAGAACCAGATGTACAGGGACAGACTGCTCAGCCGGCTCCAGGAGCTGCGCACCGAGCACGCCAGCGGCAGTCAGCAGCTCGCCGCGCTCGATGCCCGGCGCGACGACCTCAGAGCCACCATGCTGCGGATCGAAGGGGCGATCCAGGTGCTCGAGGAGGAGCTCTCGGACAGCTCGGAGCTCGCGACCGACTCCGTCGACCCGGCCACGCGCGACTGAGTCGATGACCCCCTGATGAGCGAGCCCGGCGTACTCATCCGGCGGCTGGTCGCGCACGCCCGGGTGCCCTCCGGCTCCGCGTCCGGAGCCACCGTGCGCGCGGCGCTGGAGGAGGACCTCGGTGGCCCGCTGGAACGAGCGGTGGCCGCCACCGCGCGCCAGGGCTACTGGCTGATCCGCACGCTCGAGGTCCGGACCTGCGTCGGCGCGGACTGGACGGCGGCGCAGATGGCCGAGGTGGTCGCACGCTCGGTGGGCGAGGCCGTCGGCGGCAGGGCGCGCCGCGGCCGGGACGCGGCCGACGTGCTGTGGTTCCCCGACCGCGCCACCTTCTGGGCGCAGTACCTCCTCGACCTCGCGCGCGGCCGGGTCGGCGGCCGCTGGGAGTACGCCGACCTCGACCCCGGCCCATCCTGGTCCGGCGGCGCGGCTGCGCTGGCTCGGCGTGACGCCACCGGCCTCGCCGAGGCGCTGCAGCGGCTGACGACCGGCGAGCTGGACGAGCTGGTCGGCCGGGTCGACGCGGACCCGCTGGTGGAGCTCCTCGCCGACGGGACCGGCACGCCCGTCCCGGTGCTGGCGGCGCTGCGCCTGCTGCGGGAGCAGGGCCGGCTGGCGGTCGGCCGGTCCACCGGCCTGCTGCTGGCGGTCACCGCGCTCACCGCTCCCGGCGGGCACGGCGACCCGGCCGTCCGCCTCGCCGCCGTCGCCCGGGCGGCCCTCGACGTCGCCGTGCTGGTGAGGCTCGTCTCCGCGGCCGGGGCCGGTGCCCCGCGGCTGCTGGCCGATGTCGCCGAGGGCCGGTGGGCCGAGGTGGCCCGGGCCAGTGGCGGTGACGACTTCCTGGACCTGGTGCGGTGGCCGGCTCCCGAGCGGGCCCAGTTGGTGGCGGCGTTCGCCGGCCGGGCGGCCGCAGCCTCCCCCGAACGCGTGCACACCCGCTTCGGCGGCGCCCTCGTGCTGCTCCCGCTGCTGCCGGAGCTGTGGTCGTGGAGGACCGCGACCGCAGCGTGGCCGGAGGTCGCGGGGGTGAGTCCGGACCGGCTCGCCCGGCTCGGTGTGCTCGCTGCGGCGATGGGGTCGGCGCGGTTCGACGCGGCACTGGAGGACGAGGCGCTGCGCATCGTGCTCGACGTCCCGGGCGGCGTCGACGTGGCGGACTGGCTCTGCGGTCTCGACCCGGTGCCCTTCTGCGCGGCGACGGGGCTGGACCCCGACGCGGAGGTGGACCCGTGGCTGGCGGCGATCCCACCCTTCCTGGGCGTGGCCGCCGCGGCCGCGCTCCGGGACCTGGGCCGCCGCCTCCCCGGGATGGCGACCGCGTCCCCGGCGTACCTGTGGCACAACGTGCTCGACCTCGAGGCCTGGGTGAGCCACGAGGCGGGGGAGCCGAGTGGGACCGTCGAGCTGGGGCACGCGCCGATGGGGGTGCTGCTCGCGGTGAGCGGCGTGGGGCGGGGCGAGTTCACCGTCGAGGGTGCGGGGTCGAGGCGATGGACACTGGGCTCCCGCAGCTGACCCGGCACGACCGGACCGGCTGGAGCGCACCGTGGCTGGCCTGGCTCGACGCCGCCCTGCACCGGGAGATGCTGCGGCTCCGGGCGCGCTACGAGCTGAGCACCGATGAGCTGCACGGGCTCTACGTCAGTGACGAGCAGGTCGACCGGCTGGTGCGACGGCAGCCGCCCACGCCCGAGGCGGCCGAGGACCTCGAGGCGCTCGACCGGCGGCGCGAGTCCCTGCTGCGCGACGCCCTGGCCGGGTCCGCCGCAGCGGCGGACTCACCGTCGGACTCACCGCTGGGTCAGCTGGCCCGGAGGTTCGAGCTCGACGAGGCCTCGCTGCTCGCGGTGGTGGTGTGCCTCGCGCCGGAGATGGAGCTGGCCTACCAGAGTGTCTACGCCTACCTCAACGACGACGTCACCCGTCGGCTGCCGACCGTCGACCTGTGCGCGCGGCTCTGCGACGGCGCCGCGCTGGAGCCCGACGGACCCGCGGTGCGCGACGGGCTGCTCGAACCGGTGCGGGTCGAGACCGCCCCGCTGTGGCGCTCCGCGGGGCTGCTGCTCGCCGAGCCGGCACGCCGGTTCCTGCTCTCGGCGTACCAACCTCCCGTCCTCACCCCGGGACGTCATACCTCTGGGTTGCTCGGACAACCAGTTCGTATGACGTCCCGGCGGTTCGGCGCCGCGGGGGAGACCCGGATGGTGGTCCTGGAGAGCCACTCGGAGCAGGACGCGGCCCTGGTGGCCGCCGAGGTCGCCGACGAGGCAGGCGACCGGCTCGTCCGCCCGCACGGCGAGGGCGAGGGTGGACACCTCCGGGCCCTCGGCCAGGCGCTGCTGACCGCCCGGATCGAGCAGCGCGCGCTACTGGTCACGGCATCCGACCTCGGCCTGCCCCCGGACGGCCCGGTCGGGGCCGAGGGGGCGGCGCTGCTGCACCGGCTCGCCGCGGCGCCGGTGCGCGCGATCCTGGTGGTCCCCCCGGGCCGGGCGGCGTCCTTGCCGCTCGAGGGTGCCGACGTGCACCGGATCAGCGTGGAACGGCCCGACGTCGCCGAGCGCACCGACCGGTGGCGGGCCGAGCTCGACGCCCTCGGCATCGGCGCCGACGCTGCCGACCTCGACCACGTCGCCGGGTTGTTCGGGCTCGGCCGTGCGCAGATCACCACCGCGGCCCGCACGGTGGCGCGTGGGCTCAGCGACCCGACCGGCGCCCGGGCCGGTCGGGAGCTGCTCACCGCCGCCGCCCGGGAGAGCAGCACCCGCGACCTCGACGGGATCGCCGAGGAGGTCGCGACGCACTACCGCTGGGACGACCTGGTGCTGCCGCCGGCCACGCTGCGCCGGGTGGTCGAGCTCGCCGAGGCCGTGCGGCACCGTCACAGGGTCTTCGGCGCCTGGTCGTTCGGCCGGCTCACCGGGGGGCACGCCTCGATCCGAGCGCTGTTCTCCGGTCCGTCCGGGACCGGCAAGACGATGTCCGCCGCGGTGGTCGCCGGAGACCTCGGCCTGCCGCTGTACCGCGTCGACCTGTCCTCGGTGGTCAGCAAGTACGTCGGTGAGACAGAGAAGAACATCGAGCGGATCCTGAGCGCCGCCGAGTCCAGCAACGCGATGCTGCTCTTCGACGAGGCGGACGCGCTCTTCGGCAAGCGCACCGAGGTCAAGGACGCGCACGACCGCTACGCCAACATCGAGACCGCCTACCTGCTCCAGCGCATCGAGAGCTTCGACGGGGTCGTGGTCCTGGCCACGAACCTCGCCGGCAACCTCGACGAGGCCTTCGGCCGCAGGATCCACTTCCAGGTTGAGTTCCCGGTCCCCGACCAGGGCCTGCGTGCGCAGCTGTGGCGACGGGCGGTGCCGCGCGCGGCACCGGTGGCCGACGACTTCGACCCCGACTTCCTCGCCGGGATGTTCACGATGACCGGCGGTGACATCCGCAACGCCGCATTGATGGCCGCCTTCATGGCCGCGCGCGAGGAGACGCCGATCGCGATGTCCCACCTGGTCCGCGCGCTGGCCCGTCAGCGCCGGCTGCAGGGCAAGGTGCCCTCGGTCTCGGAGTTCCGCGACTACCTGCGCCTGGTCCGCGACGAGGACTCCTGATGCGTGGTGGGGTCAAGGCCCTGGCCCGCACCCCGGTGGTCAGGCCCGCTGTCGGGTCCGGGGAGTCCAGGGCCCCGGTGGCAGGCCGTACGCCGGCCCGCAGGCGCACTGCGCCCGCACCGAACCAGACGGCTCAACGCTCCCGGGAGGGCGCACGGCGGGCCGTCCCGGCACCGGGCCTGCCCAACCACGTGGTGGCGCAGCAGCCCACCCGGCCACCGCCCACCCGACCGCCGGCCACGAGACCGACCACCACGGCCCCCGCCACCACGGCCCCCGCCACCACGGCCCCCGCCACCACGCCCACCGCAGCCGTCGCCCCGCCGGGCCCCACCGCAGCCGTCGCCGCCCCGCCGGGCCCCGCCGCAGCCGTCGCCCCGCCGGGTCCCACCGCAGCCGTCGCCGCCCCGGGCCCGACCCCGGCCGGTCCGGCGGCCGCCGCCCCGGCCGCTCCGGCAGCTCCGGCAGGGCGAGCGCCCACCGGGCGCAGGTTCGCTGCCCAGGCCCGGGCGATCGAGGCGGACGCCCGGGCGAAGGCCGCGCGCGTCAACCTGGTCGCCGCGGTCCGGGAGGCGCAGGTGGTGGCCACGCTGACGTCGGTGGGTCTCGCCATGGTCGCGCTCGTCGGTCGGGCGGCGGCGCGGTTCCGGGCGATGGTGCTCGCACGGCAGGCCCAGCTCACCGGCATCGCCCTGGCCGTCGTGGTCGGCGTCCAGGCGGCGGTGGCCGGGATGGCGGCGAACCTGGTCGGTCGCATCGCCGGCGTGGTGGCCGCGATCACGACGCTGCTGGCCGGCGCCGTCGCCCGCGTGCAGGGCGGGGTCGCTGCGATCGTGCGCCGGATCACCGGACTGGTGGGCTCCCTGCCGCTGCCCGACCTTCCCGGCGTCCGCGAGATCCGCGCTGGGTTGGTCAGCGTCCTCGCGGGCGCCGGAGCCTTCGTGACCGGCCGACTCGGCGCGGTCGTGGCCCTGGTGACGCAGACCGGTCGGCTGGCTCTGGCTGCGGTGCGCAGCCTGGTGACCGGCGCGGTGGCACGGGTGCAGGCGGTGGTCGCACGCATGGCGGCTGCCGTCTTGAACCTGGTCCGTCGCGTCGTCGCCCTGCTCGTCCTGCTCTCCGCGGCGGTCGCGCGACTGCTGCGCCGCCTGCTCACGGTGACCGTGCTCCCGCTGCTCGGACGGGTGGGACGGTTCGTCGTCGACCGGATCCGGGCCGTCAAGCGACTGGCGCTGCGGCTCCTCGCGATCAACCGCGCCCAGCAGCTCGCCTCCCTCGACGAGCTGGCTCGTCTGCGACCACTGCCGCGCAGCCGTCCGGGCGGGGGGCCGGCCACCCCAGATCCCGAGACCGCCCGGGACGCGGCCCGGGTGGTGGCCGACGCGACCACCAACAGCACCCGGATCGTGCGGCTCTTCGAGCTGGTCACCGCAGGGGCGCTCCGAGCCGCGCTGGCGCTGGTCAGGAGCGCGGTCGCCCGGATCCGGGCCGAGGTGATGCGTCGGGTCGCGGCGGTGCTCACCCTGATCTCGGTCGCCGGCACCGCCGCGGCCGCCGTGGTGCGAGGCGTGCTGGACTTCGTCACCACCCTGCTCGCTCACGTCGTCGCGGCTCTGGTCCTCGCCATCGTCCGGATCGTGGCGGAGGTGCGCGAGCTGGTGAACCGGCCGGTCGACGCCGTCCTGGCGTTCGCGGCCGGCGCACTGGCGCGGCTGCAGGGCTTCCTGTCCGACCTCGTACGCCGGCTGCTGGCCGGCGCCGTCGCGGCGGTCCGGGCGTTGGTGTCGGCGGCCTCCGGTGGGCGCAACCTGATCTCGGAGGTGCCTGCGCCCGTCACCGCGAAGGGACCGATCGTGCTGCCGCCACCCGGTCCGATCGTGGTGCCGATCCTCCAGGGGCTGCTGCTCTTCGTCTTCGTGGTCGGCTACATCGTGCTGGCGAAGTTCGCCGTCCTCGCCCCGGTGGTGGCCCTGCTGCTCGCGCTCGGGCTGAGCGAGTTCGCCGTGGTCGTGGTGATCGGTGTGCTCGCGCTGCTGCTCCTGTTGCTGCTTCTCCTCCTGCTCCTGGTGCTGATCCGGACCGTGTTCCGCCGTCGCAAGCCGAAGAAGCCGGTCAAGCGGGTGATCTCGGTGACGCCGAGCACCCTGGAGATCGGCGTGGGTGGACGCGACCTCCCGGTGAGAGCACTGCTCGCTCCCGGAACCCCGGCCTCGCCTCGGCTGCGGTGGAGCATCAACCCCGGTGGCACCGTCCCGGCCGGCATCGTGGCCATCGGCACGACCCGCGCCGCGCGCGTGCGGGCCAAGCACCCGCCGTTCGGCACCGTCACCGGCGGGACCCCGATCACGGTGCGGGCCGAGCTCGCCACCAACCCCGGCGACTTCGCCGACTCTGCCGGGGTGATGGTGGTCCAGGTGGTCGAGGCGCACTACACGGCCGCACCACCGCTGGCCGGCGTACCGCCGAACGCCCCAGCTTTCCCGCCCAACAGCGTCGACCCCAACCGCGACGGCGTCGGTGGCAGCAGCGCGGTGGTGGCGGCCACGACGGCTCCAGCGGGGCGGGCGGTCCTGGTGACCCTGCGCCGGTCACTGGGCGCCACCGTGGGGGGGACCACGATCACGCCAGGCACGCGCACCGGCGACATCCTGGTCCGGGTCCTCGACGACCCGACCGGTGCGCGCCTGGACGAGCGCCGGCCCGCACTGCTGAACCCGCCGGTGCTGATGTCCACGCTGGTGGTGAACGCGGTGCCCACCCGGGTCAGCTCGCTGACCTTCACCAACCGGCATGTCAACGGTCCCTACAGCGCCGTCAACCGGATCCGGTTCAAGCCCTCCGACACCCTCCACCTCCCGCTGGGCCGGGTGGTCGGGGAGCTGATCACCGGCGTCCGGGACGACTTCAACATCCCGCCGCCCAACGGCGCCTTCAACCCCGCGTTCAACCCGGTGCTGGCGGTGCCGGCCAGCTTCTGGAGCGACCAACTGGTCACTCCGGCGCTGATCGCGCACGCCGTGGACGGCCGGCCGGCCATCGACGTGAACCGCTTCCTCGGCCCCGGGATGCCCGGTCTGCCGCGGACGCTGGTCTACCGCCAGCAGATGGTGTGGGCCGCCTGGCGCGCGGGCAACGTGGCCAGCACGCCGATCGCGGACGGCCGGCACCTGCGCACCCTGGTCAAGCGCGGCACCGGGTTCGGGTTCACCACCCACCACACCTTCACCGGGGTCGCCCCGAGCACGCCGCCCGCGGAGCCGTACGCCGGACCGCCCCTGATCGTGCTGACCCGGGTCGTGGTCACGCCCACCGCCCCCGGTGCCACCGCCCTGGCCGCCGACGGGACCGCGACCGGCAACGCCGTGCTGACCACCACGGTGGCCGGCCGCCCGGTGAGCTGGACGGTGCTCTCCGGCGACATCACCGTGCCCGCAGGCAACCCCTCGGTCCCGCCGGGCGCCGCGACCGTGCGAGCGGGTCTCGCCGTGGGCCGGTTCGGGTTGCGGGCGGCCGACTCGATCCACGCCAACCGGCGGGGCGAGGGCAAGGTGAGGGTGCTGGCCGTGCGGCTGCGCGGGATGAGCGCGAGCTTCGCCTTCGGCGCCACCTCCACGGTGAAGGTCTTCGCCGACCCGGGCGGGCGGGTGGTGACCTGGACCCTGGACCCGGCCGCGGTGGCCCGTGGGGTCAGCGTCACACCGGCGAGCACGGGCCCCGGTCCGGCCCGGTCGTCGGTCACCGTGACCCGCCCGGCGGGCTTCCGCGGCACCGTGGTGGTGACGGCGACCGACTCGGTGGTGGCCGCGGCCACGGCGTCGGTCAGGGTGCGGTTCCGGTTCTAGGGTGGGCCGGATGGGGGACATCGAGGGCTGCGTGGAGCTGGCCGAGCCGCCGGTGGCGGCGACCTTCCGGCTGGTCGGCGAGCCCGGTCCCACCGGCCTCGAGATCGGCTTCGAGCTGGTCTGGCGCGGTGCCGCACCGGCGTACCTCCACGTGACCACCGACCGCCAGCGCGGTCGGCTCGCCGACTACGAGCTGAGCGCCACCCTGGACCACGAGCCGCTGGCCGACCCGCACGCCGGCCAGCCGTTCCTGGGCGGGCCCGCCACCGTGGCCCGGCTGGTGCCGGGGGAGAGCTTCGCGCAGGTGCTGCGGCTCGCGGACTACGTCACCCTGCCCGCGGAGGCCTCCGGGCGCCTGGAGCTGCGCTGCCGCCGCGCGCTGTCCGTCGGTGCCACCCCCGAGGAGGCACAGGCCGCCCCGCCCGTGCATGTCGAGGTGACGCTGAACCGGCCGCTGGGATGACCACCGACCCGGCACGATGGGGCGATGACCTCCCTCTGGCTCGACGGATCCGTGCCCCTGCCCAGTGACGAGCTGCCCTCCGAGACGCTCGACGACATCGTCGTCGGGGCCGGGATCACCGGTCTCGTCACCGGCCTGCTGCTGGCCCGCGCCGGTCGTCGGGTGGCCGTCGTGGAGGGTCGTCACGTCGGTGCCGCTGCCACCGGCAACACCACCGCGAAGCTCTCGCTGCTCCAGGGCACCAAGCTCTCCGAGCTGCTGCGCCACCAGCCGACGCAGGTCGCGGCCGCCTACGTGGAGGCCAACACCGAGGGGCAGCAGTGGCTGCTGCGCTTCTGCGAGGACCACGGCGTCGACGTACAGCGCCGCCTCGCCGCCACCTACGCGGCCGACCAGAGCGAGGTGCGCTCGGTCGATGAGGAGTACGCCGCAGCCACCTCGCTGGGCCTGCCGGTCACCCGCGTGGACTCCCTCGACGTGCCCTTCCCGCAGCGCGGCGCGGTCGTGCTCGCCGACCAGGCCCAGTTCGACCCGATGGCGGTGCTCACCGCCCTGGCCCGGCAGCTGCGGGAGCACGGCGGCACCCTGCACCAGGGCCTGCGGGTGCGCTCGGTCTCGGTGACCGGGACCCCGCGGGTGCGGCTCGAGGACGGCACCACGCTGCGCGCGCACGACATCGTCCTGGCCACCGGGGCCACGGTCCTCGACCGGGCGCTGCACTTCTCCCGGGTGGAGGCGAAGCGCTCCTACGCACTGGCCTTCGCCGGCGCCGAGCCGCCCGACGGCATGTTCCTCTCCGCCGGCTCCAACGGTCGCTCGGTCCGCGACGCCCCCGCCGCGGGCGGCCGGCTGCTGCTGGTCGGCGGCAGCGGTCACTCGGTGGGCCGGACCCGCTCGGAGCTGGCCCATGTCGAGGAGCTGCGCGACTGGACGGCACGCCACTTCCCCGGGGCCACCGAGACGCACTCGTGGTCGGCGCAGGACTACAGCCCGCACGACGGCGTACCCCTGGTCGGACGGCTGCCCCGCGGCCGCGGCCGGATCTACGCCGCGACCGGCTTCGACAAGTGGGGGATGACCAACGGGGTCGCCGCCGGCCTGGCGATCACCGGGCAGATCCTCGGGTCCCGGCCGCACTGGGCGACCACGATGGGCCGGCAGACCCTGCGCCGAGCCCTGAGCCCCTCCTCGGCGACGCAGCTCGCTGCCATCAACGCCAAGGTCGGGGTGGCGGCCGCCGGGTCGGTCGCCGGGTCGGTCGCCGGGGCTCTCGCTGGGGCCCGCACCCGCGACCGGCCCTGCGACGTGGTCGGGGTGTGCACCCACCTCGGCGGGCTGCTGCACTTCAACGACGCCGAGGGCACCTGGGACTGTCCCCTGCACGGCTCCCGGTTCGGCCCCGACGGCGCCGTGCTCGAGGGCCCGGCGACCCGGCCACTGCTCCGGCGCCGCAACGGCGCCGACGGGGACCCGTCGGTCTCGTAAATCCGGACTTTCCTCCGATCTAGACCACAGCACACCAAAGCATTCCAATCTGCCCGGTTGGGTGGGACTCTCGTCGGGCCGGTGTTCCGAGACCTGGGAGGGGTCATGGAGATGGGATCGACTCGAAGCACGCCCGTTCAGCGGTACCGATTCGTGGCTCCCGCGCGGGGGAGGCGATGGCTGGCCCTGGGCCTCGCAGTCGCGCTCGTCCTGCTGGTCTCGGCCACCTACGCGGTCCACGTCGGCGGCGGCGCCACGGCCGTGGGCGGGATGGGGGCGGCGGCGTTCGCGGTGGTGGTCTTCTGGACCGTCCTGGGCGCCACGCTGCCCCAGGAGGTGATCGTGCGCGGCTCGCTGGTGATGATCACCCGCCACCGGCACACCGAGTGCTTCGACCTCAACGACCCCGGCGTCGAGGTCCACCTCGGAGACGCCGCCATCTGCTTCTCCCACTACCTCGAGCCATGGGTGGTGGTCCGGGCGGGTGACGTGGACTGGGAGCTGTTCCACGCGATGGTGCGCCGCCGCATCCAGGGCGGCGCCGGCAGGCAGGTCGCCAGGCATCGGGGGCCGTGCTGAGCCGGACCCCGCTCCGGCTCAGCCCTCGATCTGGTCCAGCAGCCAGCCCGGGCTCATCGTCTGGCAGGCCAGCGCCTGCACCCGCTGCTGCAGCGCCCGGTCGGCGGTGACCACCATCACCGTGTCGCCGCGCTCGCGCGCGGTCGCGGCCTCGGCGGTGATGGCGGCGTCGCCGTCCTTGGCCGCGTGCACGGTGCGCAGGTGCCCGTCCCGGCCGCGGGGTACGCCGCCCTTGGCCTGTCCCTCGAGGACCAGCACGATCTCGTCCCACGAGGTGTCGGCCACGGCGAGCCGGCCGTGCAGCCGGGCGGCGGCTCCCGCCCGGTCACGCCACCAGCCGTCGGGGCGCGACCCGACCACGTTGGCGCCGTCGACGACCAGGACCCGTGCCATGCCGCCATCGTGACAGGCCGCTCGGCAGCCCCGGACCTCCGGTGGTCCCCGCTGCGTCATACGAAATGGTTGTCCCAGCGACCAACAGGTATGACGTCCCGGAGCTCAGCCGAGGGTGCGGCCGAAGAGCTGCGCCGTCGCGCGTGCCGAGGGCGTGCCCGCATCGAGGTCGGCGCCCGCCTCCAGCAGTACGGCGACCACCTCGTCCTCGCCCTTGAACAGCGCGCCGGCGAGCGGCGACTGGTCCCGGTGGTTGCGGCGGTCCACGTCCGCCCCGCGGGCGACCAGCATCGAGACGGTGTCGGGATGGCCGTGGTAGGCAGCCAGCATCAGCGCGGTGTTGCCGTCGTGGTCCTGTACGTCGGCCGGCAGGCCGTGGTCGACGAAGCCGGCGAGCTCCTCGGTCATCCCCTCGCGGGCGAAGTGCAACGCCAGCTCGACCACGCGTGCGGTCTCCGCGGGATCGAGTGGCCGGTCGACGGGCTCGCTCATGCCGCACCCACCAGCCAGAGCACGTGCTCGCCGGGGAGGCCCTTGAGCTCGACCGGGGCGGTCTCGCTCAGGGCGTAGCCGGTGTGATCGCCCAGGCGCTCGGCCAGGTCGCTGCTGACCAGGATCTCGCCGCCGTCGGCCATCGAGGCGACCCGGGCCGCCATCGCGACGTTGCGGCCGAAGTAGTCGCCGTCGCGTTCGATCGCGGTGCCGGTGTGCAGCCCGATCCGCACCCGGATCGGCGTACGCCGCAGGTGCCGGTTGCGCTGCCGCTTGGCACTGAGCGCCCGCTGCACGTCCAGCGCACAGCCCAGCGCCAGCTCGGGGGTGGAGAACACCACCATGTAGCCGTCACCCTGGTTCTTCACCACGTGGCCGCGGTGCTTGTCGATATAGGTCTGCAACAGCCGGTCGTGCGCCCCGAGCAGCCGCACCCACGCCTCGTCGCCGAGGTCGGAGTTCAGGGTCGTGGAGTTCTCGATGTCGGAGAAGAAGATCGTCACGGTCCCGTCGGCGTCGGCGATCCGGACGATCTCGCTGCGGTCCTCCAGGGCCCAGGTGGTGAGGTCGTCGATCGAGCTCAGCAACATCCCCCGGACGCCCTCGGAGCGCACCCGCGACGCCGTCTCCATCACGGTGCGCATCGCGAACCCGGCCGCCTGCACGGCCCGCGGGCTCCGGTTGGACTCCACCGCGACGGCGGCCTCGAGCGACTCCAGCTCCTTGAGCCGGGTCCTGGCCCGGGCCAGCCTGAGTGACTGTACGACGAGCCCGGTGGCCGTCGCGGCCAGCAGCAGCCCGAGGACGAGCACGATCAGCGTGGCGGTGGGCACCCGACGAGGATTCCACAGCTCGCGGGTCACCACGCGCGTCGCCGCGAGCCGGACGCCTCGTGGCATGATGAGAACCTGTTCTAGTTTGCCGAGGAGCCCGGATGACGAGCGAGACCACCGCCCCGGCCGCGACGCCGGCCATCGAGGGCTGGTTCACCGACGGCCCCGCCCCGGCGCTGACCGGGTCGAGGTGCACTGCCTGCGGGTCGGTGTTCTTCCCACCCACGGGCGGCTTCTGCCGCAACCCCGCCTGTGACGGCGAGGAGTTCGAGCCCACCGAGCTCTCCCGCCGGGGCACGGTGTGGTCCTACACCGACGCGCAGTACCAGCCGCCGCCGCCGTACCTCCCCGCCACCGAGCCCTACGTGCCCTTCGCCCTCGCCGCCGTGGAGCTGCCCGAGGGCTTCGTGGTGCTCGGTCAGCTCGCCCAGGGCTACGGCGTGCGTGACGTGCACGTGGGCAGCGAGGTCGAGCTGGTCGTGGAGACCCTCTACGCCGACGAGACCGGCGACCGCACGATCTGGCGCTGGAAGCCGGTCACCGAGCTCGGAGCGGAGTCCGACCAGTGAGCACCAACGACGTCGCCGTCCTCGGGGTGGGGATGCATCCGTGGGGCAAGTGGGGCAGGAACTTCGTCAGCTACGGCGTCCATGCCGCCCGCGCCGCGCTCTCCGACGCCGCGATCCCATGGGCCGACGTCGACCTGGTCGTCGGCGGCGAGACCGTCCGCAACGGCTACGCCGGCTACGTCGCCGGGGCCACCTTCGCCCAGGCCCTGGGCTGGAACGGCGCCCGCGTCGCCACGTCGTACGCCGCCTGCGCCACCGGCGCCCAGGCCCTCGACACCGCCCGCGCCCGGATCCTCGCGGGCCTGTGCGAGGTGGCCCTGGTCGTGGGCGCCGACACCACGCCCAAGGGGTTCTTGGCGCCCAACGCCGGTGAGCGCTGGGACGACCCGGACTGGCTGCGCTTCCGGCTGCTGGGGATGACCAACCCGGCGTACTTCGCGCTCTACGCGCGCCGCCGGATGGACCTCTACGGCGCCACCGAGGCCGACTTCGCCGCGGTCAAGGTCAAGAACTCGCGCCACGGCCTGCACAACCCGAACGCCCGCTACCGCAAGGAGGTCGGCACCGCCGACGTGCTCGGCAGCGCCGTCGTCGCGGACCCGCTGCACCTGCTCGACATCTGTGCGACCTCCGACGGTGCCGCCGCGGTGGTGCTCACCTCGGTCGACTACGCCCGCCGGCACGGCATCGGCTCCCCGGTGCGGGTGCGCGCGATCTCGACGGTCACCCCGACCTTCCCCAACACGGTGCTCGACATGCCGCTGCTCTCCACCGACCCGGCGACGGTGCAGCCCGACCAGACCTTCAAGCAGTCGATCGGCGCGGCGGCCTACGAGGAGGCCGGGATCGGTCCCGAGGACGTCAGCCTGGCCGAGGTCTACGACCTGTCCACGGCGCTGGAGCTCGACTGGATCGAGGACCTCGGGCTGTGCAAGGCCGGTGAGGCCGAGGCCCTGCTGCGCGCCGGGGAGACCAGCATCGGCGGCCGGATCCCGGTCAATCCCAGCGGCGGCCTGGCCTGCTTCGGCGAGGCGGTCCCGGCGCAGGCCCTCGCGCAGGTCTGCGAGGTGACCTGGCAGCTGCGCGGGCAGGCCACCGGCAGGCAGGTGGAGGACGCGCGCGTCGGGGTCACCGCCAACCAGGGGCTCTTCGGCCACGGCTCGTCGGTGCTGCTGAGCGTGTGACCTTGCCCGCGCCGGGCCCGGCGTGACGGCAGCGGCACTGGATCGTTGACCGATCATGCGCCGTACTGCTGCCCTGCTCCTGCTCGCCCTCCCGGCCGCGCTCCTGACCACCACCGGGTCGACCGGTGCGGCCGACGCGGCGAGCAAGTCCACGACCCGGCTGCGCGACGTGATGTTCGTGGGCAACAACTGGGCCGGCACCGCCTCGATCGTCGACGCGCGGCGGCTCAAGGTGCTCAAGCGCGGGGTCGACTTCATCCCCGACAAGGCCCAGGAGCTCGCCGACATCCAGCGGGCTCCCGACAAGCTGGCGTTCTACTACGCGATCCAGCAGGGTCCCGGTGAAGGGCACGACCAGTACGTCGACGACATGTTCACCACCCGCAACGGGCGCTACGTGGCCGTCTCGCGCCCCAGCTTCGCCGACGTCGTCTGGATCGACATCGCCAAGGCCGTGGCCGGGTCCAAGAACAGCATCGTGCGCGAGCAGCAGATGGACGGCTACCGCACCGACCACATGGGGCTCTCGCCCGACGGCCGCCGGCTGCTGGTCAGCGACTCCACCGAGCGCCAGGTGATCGAGTACTCCATGGTCAACGAGACCGTGCGCGGCAAGAAGATCAAGATGGGCGACCGGCTGCGCACCTTCGAGTCCGGGGAGACGCCGCACGAGAGCAACTACAGCACCAACGGCTCGCAGATCTTCCACGCCAGCATCGGCAAGGTCTACACCCCTGGTGACGCCACCGGGGCCGGCCCGGTGAAGATCGGTCCGCTCCACGACGCCCTCAAGGGCGACCGCTGGTTCGAGATCGTGCGCAACTCCGACTTCAAGGTGACCCGGCGCTGGGACATGGGCAAGGAGCTCGCCGAGGCCGGCCACCCCGACATGAGCTCGGCGGTCCGCCCGATGGCGATCGCTCCGGGGGAGCGCTTCGTCTACTTCCAGGTCTCCTATTTCCACGGCCTGGTGGAGTTCGACACCCGGGCCAAGGACATCGACGGGAAGGTCGGCTACACCAGCGGCGGTCTCCCCGAGCCCCGCAGCGGCGCCGTCCGCCGGGTGATCGACCTGCCCAACCGGGTGCCCACGATGCCGCGCGAGCAGTATGTCAACGACTCCGCCCACCACGGCCTGGCGATCAACCACGCCGGTACGACGCTGTGCGCGGCCGGCACCATGGATGACTACGCCGCGCTGGTCGACCGCAAGACGATGAGGCCGAAGATCTTCGACAGGGCCACCACCGGCCACTCCTACGGCAAGCCCTACTGGACCACCGAGGGGCTCGGCAACACCTGCTGGATCTCACTGAGCGAGGCCGACTCGGTCGCCGTCCTCGACTTCAAGACGAAGAAGGAGATCGCCTACTTCGGCGTCGGCGACCACCCGCAGCGGATCCGGCACGGGTTCGTCCGCGCCAGCGTGCTCAAGAAGTCGACACCGCTCCCGGCCACCGGTGGCGGAAAGGGTGGCCGGACCGCTGCCTCGCTGCCAGCCCTCGCGGGCCTGTTCACCACCACGGCGTCGGGCCGCGACGGCACCGGCGGCTCGAGTGACTCCGATGGCCTGGCTGGGTCGGGGGAGACGGTCCTGCCGGCGACCCCCGACCGGCGCTCGGTCGAGGAGGCCACCGCGGCCCTCAACCGGGCCCGGACCATGCCCGGGGCCGAGCCCGCCTCCGCCGACCCGGCGACCCCGTCCCGCGACGCCCCCGACAGCTCGCTGCTCTGGACGCTGCTCGCCGTGGGGCTGGCCGGACTGGTCAGCACCGCCCTGCTCCGCTCGATGGTGCACCGGGACACCGCATCGGCCTGAGTACGCTTTCACCCGCGCACCGCAGTCCTGTCCCGACCGCGGCGACCCCCCACAGGAAGGGCTCCAGATGAAGCCTGCCACCGCCCTGGTCTCGATGACCACGCTCGCCGTACTGCTGAGCGCGTGTGGTGGTCCGCCCACGGACGCCTCGCAGAAGGAGTTCTGCGCGCAGCTCAAGCAGGTCAACACCGAGAAGTCCTGGAAGGCCACCAAGGAGGCCGTCTCCGAGCTCGAGGAGATCGGCACCCCCAAGGGGATCTCCGCCGACGCGCGTGAGGGCTTCCTCGAGCTCGCGGCCAACACCGAGAAGTCCCAGGACCGCGACACCTTGCTGAAGACCATCGAGAAGCTGAACACCTCCGACCGCAAGCAGCTCACGGCGTTCAACGACTACGTCACCAAGGCCTGCGCCGGCTCCTAGCCCGGAGCTCGTCGGCGAGGTCGCCGCACGACCTCGCCGTCGAGGTAGAACCACCGCCCGGCGCGGCGGGCGAAGCGGCTGCGCTCGTGGAGCACGCCACCGCCGCCGGGCTCCTCGAAGTGCGCGCGGAACTCGACCAGGCCGGTGTCCGCCTCCGCCGGCGAGTCGGTCTCCGTGCCCAGGATCTCCAGCGCGGTCCAGCGGGTGGCCGGGTCCGGGGCCACCCCCTCGGGGCGGGTGCGCGGGTGCCAGGTGCGGAAGACGTAGTCGTCGAGACCCAGCGCATAGGCGGTGAACCGGGAGCGCATCAGCTCCTCCGGGGAGTCGGCCTGCCGCTCCCCGCGGTGCAACGGCCCGCAGCACCCGTCGTACGACGCGCCCCCGCAGGGACAGGCGCGGTCCAGGCTGCCGATGCTCACCGCCTGAGTCTCCCAGCACGCCGGGCGTCCCGATTGGCCGGCTGGGTAGCGTGGTCGAGGTGACGACCTCCGCACCGCAGATCCGCACCCTCGCCGAGCTCCGCGCCAGTGGCCACCAGCTGAAGTCGCTGCGCGAGGAGCTGCGCCACAACCTGCTGGCCGCCCTCCGCGAGGGGCGTGACCCCTGGCCCGGCCTGCACGGTTTCTCCTCCACGGTGATCCCGCAGCTCGAGCGGGCGCTGCTCGCCGGACACGACATCGTCCTGCTGGGGGAGCGTGGCCAGGGCAAGACCCGGCTGCTGCGGACCCTGGTCGGGCTGCTGGACGAGTGGACCCCGGTGATCGCCGGGGCCGAGCTCGGCGAGCACCCCTACGAGCCGATCACGCACGCCTCGCGGCGGCTCGCCGCCGAGCACGGCGACCAGCTGGCCGTGGAGTGGCGCCACCGCGAGGAGCGTTACGCCGAGAAGCTGGCCACCCCGGACACCAGCGTCGCGGACCTGATCGGTGACGTGGACCCGATGAAGGTCGCCGAGGGACGCCACCTCGGCGACCCCGAGACGATCCACTTCGGGCTGATCCCGCGCTCCCACCGCGGGATCGTCGCGATCAACGAGCTGCCCGACCTCGCCGAGCGGATCCAGGTGGCGATGCTCAACGTGATGGAGGAGCGCGACATCCAGATCCGCGGCTACGTGCTGCGGCTGCCGCTGGACACCCTGGTCGTGGCCAGCGCCAACCCCGAGGACTACACCAACCGCGGCCGGATCATCACCCCGCTCAAGGACCGGTTCGGCGCCGAGATCCGCACCCACTACCCGGTCGAGCTGCTCGACGAGGTGGCGGTGATCCGGCAGGAGGCCCACCTGGTGGCCGCCGTACCCGACCATCTGGTGGAGATCCTCGCGCGCTTCACCCGTGGGCTGCGCCAGTCCAGCTCGGTCGACCAGCGGTCGGGAGTCTCCGCACGCTTCTCGATCGCCGGTGCCGAGACAGTGGCCGCGGCCGCGCTGCACCGCGCCACTGCGCAGGGTGAGGACGAGGCGGTGGCCCGGGTGGTGGACCTCGAGACCGCGGTGGAGGTCCTTGGCGGCAAGGTCGAGTTCGAGAGCGGCGAGGAGGGGCGGGAGGCCCAGATCCTCGAGCACCTGCTGCGCAAGGCCACCGCGGAGACGGTGCGCTCCAGGCTCGCCGGGGTCGACCTCGGGCTGCTGGTGCAGGCGATCGAGGGTGGCGCCAGCATCGTCACCGGGGCCCAGGTCACCGCCAGGGACTTCCTGGTCGGGCTGCCGATGCTCGGAGAGTCCGAGCTCTACGACCAGGTGTGCGAGCGCCTCGACGCCGGCAACGACGGTGAGCGCGCTGGTGCGATCGAGCTCGCGCTGGAGGGGCTCTACCTCGCGCAGAAGGTGAGCAAGGAGTCCGGCGACGGGGAGACCGTCTATGGCTAGGTCCCGCTCACGCTACGGGCGGTACGCCGGCGGGCCCGACCCGCTCGCGCCGCCCGTGGACCTCGCCGAGGCACTCGAGGCCATCGGCGAGGACGTGATGGCGGGCTACTCCCCGGACCGGGCGCTGCGCGAGTTCCTGCGGCGCGGTGGGCGTGACCAGCAGGGGTTGGACGACCTCGCCCGCAAGGTCGCGGCCCGCCGGCGTGAGCTGCTGAGCAAGCACAACCTCGACGGCACCATGCAGGAGGTGCGCGAGCTGCTGGACCGGGCCGTGCTGGAGGAGCGCAAGCAGCTGGCCCGCGACGTCGACCTCGACGACGCCGACCGCGACTTCCGCGAGATGCAGCTGGCCAACCTCCCGCCGAGCACCGCGGCCGCGGTGACCGAGCTCGCGGACTACGACTGGCAGAGCGCGCAGGCGCGCGAGGACTACGAGAAGATCAAGGACCTGCTGGGTCGCGAGCTGCTCGACCAGCGCTTCGCGGGCATGAAGCAGGCCCTGGAGAACGCCAGCGACGAGGACCGGGCGGCGGTCAACGAGATGCTCCAGGACCTCAACCGGCTGCTGGAGAAGCACCGGCTGGGCGAGGACACCGATGCCGACTTCGCGGAGTTCATGGACAAGCACGGGTCGTTCTTCCCCGAGAACCCGCACAACATCGAGGAGCTGATGGACTCGCTGGCGCGGCGAGCTGCAGCGGCGCAGCGGATGCGCAACTCGATGACCCAGGAGCAGCGCGCCGAGCTCGACGCGCTGGCGGCGCAAGCCTTCGGGTCGCCGGAGCTGATGCAGTCGCTGGGCCAGCTCGACGACAACCTGCGCGCGCTGCGACCGGGGGAGGACTGGGGCGGCTCGGAGGACTTCGGCGGCGAGCAGGGGCTCGGACTCGGTGACGGCACCGGCGTGCTGCAGGACCTCGCCGACCTCGACGACCTCGCCGACCAGCTCTCCCAGTCCTACGGCGGTGCCCGGATGGACGACGTGGACCTCGACAAGCTCGAGCGGCAGCTCGGCGACCAGGCGGCCGTCGACGCCCGGACCCTGGCCGAGCTCGAGAGAGCCCTGAACGAGACCGGCTACGTCAAACGCGGCTCCGACGGCCGGCTCAAGCTCTCGCCCAAGGCGATGCGCCAGCTCGGCAGGGCGCTGCTCAAGGACGTGGCCAACCGGATGTCCGGGCGCCAGGGCCAGCGCGACCTGCGCCACGCCGGCGCGGCCGGTGAGCTCAGCGGCGCGACGCGGGAGTGGACCTTCGGCGACACCGAGCCGTGGAACGTGACCCGCACGGTCACCAACGCCGTCCTGCGCACCTCGGGCGAGGGCACCGACGCCTCGGCCGGCGTACGCCTGCAGATCGGGGACGTGGAGGTCAACGAGACCGAGGCCCGCACCCAGGCGGTGGTCGCGCTGCTGGTGGACACCTCGTTCTCGATGGCGATGGCCGACCGGTGGGTGCCGATGAAGCGCACCGCCCTGGCCCTGCACCAGCTGGTCAGCAGCAGGTTCCGCGGCGACCACCTGCAGCTGATCGGCTTCGGCCGCGCCGCCCGGGTGATGGAGATCGAGGAGCTGACCGGGCTGGACGCGATGTGGGACAAGGGCACCAACCTGCACCACGCGCTGCTGCTCGCCAACCGGCACTTCCGCAAGCACCCCAACGCCCAGCCGGTGCTGCTGATCGTCACCGACGGCGAGCCCACCAGCCACCTCGAGCCCGACGGCGAGGTCTGGTTCTCCTACCCGCCGCACCCGCTGACGGTGGCGTGGTCGGTGCGCGAGCTGGACAACGCCGCCCGCCTCGGTGCCCAGACCACGATCTTCCGGCTCGGCGACGACCCCGGGCTGGCGCGGTTCCTCGACCAGCTGGCCAAGCGCGTCGACGGCCGCGTGGTCGCCCCCGAGCTCGACGACCTCGGTGCCGCGGTGGTCGGCAGCTACCTGGGCTCCCGCCGCGGCCGCTCCCCGCTCGGCGGGGCCGGCGGCGGGTTCGGCAGGGGGCCCGGCAGGGGCGAGTACGGGGGCGGGTACGGCGACTGGTTCGGCGGCCGCGGCTCCTGGGTCGGCGACGACTGAGTCCCTAGCTCGCCGAGCGGGCACTTATGTCTGTCCGTAGTTCGCCGAGCGGGCACTTATGTCCGTCCGTAGTTCGCCCAGCGGGCACTTATGTCCGTCCCGTAGCTCGCCCAGCGGGCACTTATGTCTGCCCGTACGACGCCGAGCGGGCACTTGTGCAGCCGAACCTTCGGCAGAACTGCCCGCTCGGCGTCCGTGGAGCAGACACAACTGCCCGCTCGGCGAAACTCCTGACCGAGCCGACGCCAAGCCGACGCCCCGCCCGCCGCTCGCCGCACGCCTGCCCCCGCTCGTCCACTCCGGCGGGGGCGGGCGTTGACGGGCTGGTTCCCGGCTCCGCAGCGTGATGGGCATCACTCTCGGGAAAGGACAGCTCATGACCTCGCAGAACTCCGAACCCGCCACCGGCCTCGCCCGCCGATCGTTCCTGGGCGCGCTCGCCGCGGCCGGCGCCGCCGGGGTCGTGGGCTCCTCCGGCGCCCAGGCCGCCGGCAGCGCACCCCTGACCCGGCCCGGTGCCGCAGCCGCGGTGCCGGCTGCCGACCTCGACCCGCTGGACCTGCTCCAACGGATGCTCCGGATCGACACCCAGAACTTCGGCAACGGCGGCAAGACCCGCCCGTTCGCGGAGATGCTCAAGGGGGTCTGGGACAACGCCGGGGTCTCCGCGGAGATCATCGAGACCCCACAGCCGGACAACGTGCACCTGATCGCGCGCGTCGAGGGGACCACCTCGGCCGCGCCACTGCTGGTCCTCGGCCACTCCGACGTGGTGCCGGTGGAGCGCGAGAAGTGGGCGACCGACCCGTTCGGGGCCGAGGTCAAGGACGGCCAGATCTTCGGCCGCGGCGCACTGGACATGAAGGGGATGGACTCCGCCGCGGTCTCGGGGCTGCTGCGGCACATCGACGAGGGCGCACGGTTCGAGCGCGACATCATCGTGCTCACCGACTGCGACGAGGAGGCCGGCAGCTACGGCTCGCGCTGGCTCGCCGAGCACCACTGGGACAAGGTCGACGCAGGCATGGTGCTCACCGAGGGCGGGTGGTTCCTGGCCCAGAAGGACCGCACCACCCCGATGCTGATCACCGCGACCCGCCAGGACAAGGTCTACTTCAACCTGGACCTGACGGCCGACGGAACCGCCACCCACTCCTCCAAGCCCAACCCCGACGCCGCCATCGTCACGTTGGCCCGGGCGGTGTCCCGGCTCGCCGGTTGGCTGGCACCGGTCCGGCTGACCCCGGTCACCCGGGACTACTTCGGTGCCCTGGCCGACGCCACCCACGACCGTCGCTTCGCCCGGGCGATCGAGATGCTCCTGCACGCCCGCAACGAGCACGCCCGCGAGCGTGCGGCACGAGTGGTCGTGGCTCGGTCGCCGTACCCCTGGCTGCACTCGGCGCTGCTGCGGACCACTGCAGCCTTCGTGATCGAGGACGCGGGCTACAAGGAGAACGTGATCCCCTCGACCGCGCACCTGCGGGTCAACTGCCGCGCTGTCCCGGGCGGGCAGAAGCCGCGCCAGTTCCTCGCGCAGGTCAGGTCGAAGCTCCGGCACCAGGGTGTGCGCGTCGAGCTGGCCACCCCTGCCGGGACCAGCGAGGCCGACTACCTCGACGAGCTCGACCAGACGTGGGCGACCCGGCCCGCCACGCTGGACACGCCGCTCTACCAGGCGATCTCCGCCGCCGCGGCGCAGACCTATCCCGAGGCGGTCTTCGCCCCTGCGCTGTTCGAGGCCGGGACCAGCCTGGCTCCGTGGCGCAAGAAGGGCATCCCGGGGTACGGCGTCTACCCCTACGTGATCGACAACGACCAGCTGGTCGCGATGCACGGCAACAACGAGGGCATCTACGTCGACGCGCTCCGGCAGGGGACCGACTTCATGTACCGGATGTACGACCGCTTCCGGGTCTAGCCTGCCCCCCACCTCGCCGACCGGGCAGTTGGGTGCGCCTGTACGACGCCAGGCACGGACGCAGGGTCAGGGGAGGGGTTCCACCACGCCGTAGGAGGTCAGCCGCCGGGACAGGTTCTTGACCTGCTGGCGGCCGTCGCCGAGCAGGTGGTCGATCGCGGTCAGCCGGGCGGTGAGGTGACCCACGGAGTACTCCGCGGTCATCCCGATGCCGCCATGCAGCTGGATCGCCTCCTGACCGATGTGCCGACCCGCGCGGCTGACCTGGAGCTTGGCGCGCGAGGCGGCCTCCCTCCGGGTCTGCGAGGAGGTCTCGGGGTCGGCGAGCACCATCGTCGCCCAGGTGACGATGCTGCGCGTGAGCTCCAGCGAGGTGTACATGTCGGCGGCCCGGAAGCTGAGCGCCTGGAAGCGGTTCAGCGTGGTGCCGAACTGCTTGCGGGTGGTCAGGTAGTCGGTGGTCTGCCGCAACGCGGTGTCCATCGCGCCGAGGGCCTCGTGGCAGTAGGCGACCGTCGCCGCGGCGATCACGTCCCGGGTCGCCTCGGTCGCGTCGCCGCCCTCACCGAGCGGGGTCGCGGGCGTCTTGTCGAAGACCACCCGCGCGGCACGACCGCCGTCGTAGGTGGCATAGGAGGTGACCTCGGTGTCGGCGGGGTCGACGGTGAAGAGCTGCCCGTCCGCGAACACCACGAGTACGTCGGCCCGCTCGGCGTTGAGGACGGGCTCCTTGGCGCCGGTGAGCGTGCCGTCGTCGACACTGACCCCGCCCTCGCCACCGGTCGCGTCGGACCAGGCGAACGCCGGGACCAGCTCGCCGGCCGCGAGCCCGCCCAGGATCTGGGCCTTCTGCTCGGCGCTGCCGCGCGCCGCGACCAGGCCGCCGGCCAGGGCCACGGCCTCGACGAACGGCTCCGGCGCGATCACCCGGCCGATCTCCTCGGCGACCACCGAGACCTCGACGGGGCCGGCGCCCATCCCCCCGTCGTCCTCGGAGAACGGCAGCCCGAGGACGCCCATCTCGGCGAGCCGTGCCCACAGCGCCTCGTCGAAGCCGGGGTCCTTGGCCACGACCTCGCGCCGGTGCTCGGTGTCGTAGCCCTTGAGCAGGCCACGGACGGCGTCACGCAGGGCGGTCTGCTCGCCATCGAGTGTGAAGTCCATGTCAGGTCCTCTCTACAGGCCCAGGATCGTGCCGGCGATGATCTGGCGCTGGATCTCGTTGGACCCGCCGTAGATCGACGCCTTGCGGAGGTTGAGGTACGTCGGGACGGCGGTCCTGGCCCAATCGGGGATGTCGGTGCCCGACCCGCCGTCCGCGCCGGAGGCCATCGTCAGCGCACCGCCGAGGTCGACCATCAGCTCGGAGACCGCCTGCTGGAGCTCGCTGCCCTTGAGCTTGAGCACCGAGGAGGCCGGATGCGGCTTGCCGTCGGAGGAGTGCGCCACCACCCGCAGGGCGGTCAGCTCCAGGGCGAGCAGCTGGTTCTCGAGCTCGATCACCTGCGCGGCCACGAGCGGGTCCTCGATCTGGCCGGTCTCGGTGGCGATCTGCTTGGCCGTGGCCAGCACCCGCTTGGTGGCGCCCACCGGGGCGACGCCGACGCGCTCGTTGCCGAGCAGGAACTTGGCATAGCTCCACCCGGCGTTCTCCTCGCCGACGAGGTTCTCCGCCGGCACCCGGACGTCTTCGAAGAAGACCTCGTTGACCTCGTGGCCACCGTCGATGAGCTGGATCGGCCGCAGGGTGACACCCTCGGCGTCCATCGGGCACAGGATGAAGGAGATGCCCTTCTGCTTGCGCTCGGCCTCGGGGTCGGTGCGGCACAGCACGAAGATCCAGTCGGCGTGCTGGCCCAGCGTGGTCCACGTCTTCTGCCCGTTGATCACCCAGTCGTCGCCGTCACGGACGGCCTTGGTCTTCAGCGAGGCGAGGTCGGAGCCGGCATCGGGCTCGGAGAAGCCCTGGCACCACCAGATGTCGAGGTTGGCCGTCGCCGGCAGGAACTTCTGCTTCTGCTCCTCGGAGCCGAAGTTGGCGATCACCGGGCCGACCATGCCGGCGTTGAAGGCCAGTGGCGGCGGCACGCAGGCCAGCTGCATCTCCTCGTGCCAGATGTGTCGCTGCAGCGGCGTCCAGTCCTGGCCACCCCACTCCACGGGCCAGTTGGGCACCGCCAGCCCGGCCTCGTTGAGGATGCGCTGCGCGGTGACGATCCCGTCCTTGCCCACGTGCCGCCCGGCAGCGACCGTGTCGCGGATCTCCTGGGGGATCTTGGTGGTGAAGAAGGTCCGCATCTCCTCGCGGAAGGTGGACTCCTCCTCGCTCAGCGCAAGCTGCATCTCGGCTCCTGGCGGGTGGCGGGCAACGTCCTGGTCAACCTACCGCCCTGCCCTGACCGGGCTCAGGCGGCGAGAGCCTTCTCGATGTCCTTGGCGATCTTCTCGGGCTTGGTGGTCGAGCCGTAGCGCTTGAGCACCTGCCCGTCGCGGCCGACGAGGAACTTCGTGAAGTTCCACTTGATCTTCTCGCCGAGCAGGCCGCTCTTCTCCGCGCGCAGCCAGTCGAAGAGAGGGTGCGCGTCGTCGCCGTTGACGTCGACCTTCTCGAACATCTCGAAGCTGACCCCGTAGTTCTTCTGGCAGAACGCGCCGATCTCCTCGTTGCTGCCCGGGTCCTGGTTGCCGAACTGGTTGCACGGGAAGCCGAGCACGTTGAGCCCCCGCTCGCCGTACTGCTGGTGGAGCTCCTCGAGGCCCTCGAACTGCGGGGTGAAGCCGCACGCGGACGCGGTGTTCACCACCAGCGCCACCTGGCCGTCGTAGGCAGCCAGTGGCTGCTCCTGGCCGGTGATCGTGGTCACGGTGAAGTCGCTCAGCTTGGGCACGGGGGCTCCTGGGATCGTCGAGGGGTGTGAGAGTCGTTCGTCGCCCTCAGCGCCGCGGATGGGTCGTTTGTTCCCATCGCCCCCGATCGGGCCTCAGCGCAACGAGGCCCGCACCCGGAAGCTGCGCGCCGAGCCGTAGCGGTTGCTGTTGGTCACCACGACGGCGATCGAGCGCAACGTACGCCGGTCGAAGCGCACCAGCGTCCGGCGGTTTCCGTTGCTGTCGAGTGCCAGCCGGGTGTGCTGCACGCGACCGTCGACGAAGCGCCGCTGGAGGAGCGCGACGGTGCCGAGGCGCGTCGGCGGCCCGTCGATCTCGACGAGCAGCCGGGAGCGCCGGCTCAGCTTGCGGTGGGGGGAGAGCAGCAGCGCGGAGTTGCCGAGATGGGCGATCCGCATGGTCTGCATGCCCGTGCTCCGCGAGCCCTTGGAGAGGGTCTTGCGCAGCCACCACGACGGCGCGGGGTAGCCGGCTCGCTCGCTGTAGCTGCGCGCGGGCAGGGTGTTGTAGCTGCCGAACAGCGAGAAGAACGCCGGCCAGGCGCTGGGACCGACGCCCGCATAGACCGCCTGCAGCGAGGTGGCGCTCGCGCCCGCCCGCTCCCAGAAGTCGCGCACGGCGCCGACGCCGCGCTGCTCGGAGACGAAGGTGAAGAACAAGAACGAGCCGTAGGGGAAGAGGCCGTAGGGGTAGTCCAGCGAGGTCCGCGGGTAGCGGATCGGGCTGAAGCGCAGGAACTGGTAGTTGTCGTTGATCGAGTCGTAGACCTGGTCCTCCATCCAGGTCGCCGTGCCCTCCATGAACCAGGTGTCCTCGCCGGCGTCGTAGGCGAACTGCACCGCGTGGAAGAACTCGTGGGCCGTGGTCACGCGCAGTGCCTGGATCGGCGAGGTGCGGTACTGCCGCGTGGCGTAGTCGTTGTCGAGCACGCAGTAACCGGGCTGGGTGCGCGCCGCCGGCCGGTTGCTCTCGGGCGCGCAGTAGCCGTAGAGGCCCCGGGAGCCGACGTCGGCGAGGTAGATGTCGATCCGCTGGTCCGGGTTGCCGGCGTCCAGGGCCGTGCCGCCGTCGGGCAGCGGCGACCGGTAGCCGAGCACGCCGATCTCGTGGTTCCACACCTGCGCGACGGTGGCGTAGACGCTGTCGACGTAGTCGGGTACGCCGTTGCCGCTGGCGTCGGAGAGGCTGCTGATCCGCTCGGGACCGCTGGTGACCCAGTGGATGCAGGCCACCGCGACGGTGGGGCAGTAGGTCTTGCGTGCCGAGGCAGGAACGCCGTCGTAGCTGACCGGTCGGCTGCCCGGGTCGATGCGGTCGCCTCCGGAGTCGGTCGGCCGGGCCAGGATCGCGTCGGCCTTGCGGCGATCGGAGCCGGTCAGCGACTCGCGAGCCCGGAACAGGTCCCGCAGCGTCAAGGTGAGCTCCCCGGCGGTCGCGGTCTCGCTCTGCGGGGCGGCGTCCCGGGCCTGCCGACGGGGCTCGGGGACCGACTTGGCGCGCAGCTCGCGGGTCGCCCGGGCCAGGACGTCGCGGGCCTCGGCGCGGGAGAAGTCAGGACGGTCGTTGCCTGCCCGGGTCGTGGCCGGTGCCGCCTGCGCACCGGTCGGGACGACCAGGCCGATGGCGAGGGTGAGGACGGCGGCCGGCAGCAGAGCACGGCGAAGGACACGAGACACCGACGCAGCATACGTCGGCGCGCGGGCGCTTCCTCCACGTTCGGTAGGTTGCGGGCGTGAGCGCTGCGTCGATGACCGTCCCCGAGACCGAGGCCGATGCGCTCCGGCGTACCCGCCTGCGACGGATGCAGGCGGTGGCCCTCGGGCTGCTGCTCTTCGCCGCCGTGGTGTACGTCGTGACGCTGGACCGGGAGGGCTTCCTCGGCTACGTCAACGCGGGCGCCGAGGCGAGCATGGTCGGCGCCATCGCCGACTGGTTCGCCGTCACCGCGCTGTTCCGGCACCCGCTGGGCGTGCCGATCCCGCACACGGCGCTGGTGCCGCGCAAGAAGGACGAGTTCGGCAAGAGCCTCGAGGAGTTCTTCGCCGAGAACTTCCTGCACGAGGACGTGATCCGTGAGCGGCTCGCCGCGGCGGACGTCGCCGGGCGGGTCGGCACCTGGCTGACCGACCCGGCGAACGCGCGCCGGGTGGTGGCCGAGGGGGCCTCGGTCGCGGCGATCGGCCTGCGGCGGATGCGTGATGAGGACGTGCAGGCCGTCGTCGAGGAGGTGCTGATCCCACGGTTCATGGCCGAGCCGATCTCCCCGGTGGCGGGCGGGCTGCTCCAGGAGATCGTCGCCGACGACGCCCACCACGGCCTGGTCGACCTCGCGCTGGAGGAGGCGCACCGCTGGCTGGTGCACAACCAGGACACCTTCGCCGACGTCCTCGGCGAGCGTGCACCGTGGTGGGCCCCCGAGCGGCTCAACGAGGCGGTCACCGCCCGGCTGCACCTCGAGGCGATCCGCTGGGTGGCCGACATCCGGCGCGACCCGCAGCACCACGCCCGCCAGGCGCTCGACAGCCTGCTGCGACAGCTCGCCAAGGACCTGCTCACCGACGACTCCACCCAGCAGCGGGCCGAGGCGCTCAAGGTCCGGGTGCTCGAGCAGCCGCAGATCGTGGTCACCGGGATGTCGCTGTGGAGCGCGCTGCGCCGGGCCGCCCTCGCGGCCCTCGAGGACCCCGACGGGCCGGTCCGCGACCGGGCCTCCCGCGAGCTGGTCGCCTTCGGGGAGCGGGTCGGGACCGACGCCGCGCTGCGCTCGAGGCTCGACACCTGGCTCTCGGACTTCGCGGTCTGGGCGGTCGGCCGCTACGGCGACGAGCTGACCGCGGTGATCACGCACACGATCGAGCGTTGGGACGGTCGTGAGGCCGCTCGGAAGATCGAGCTGCACGTCGGCCGCGACCTGCAGTTCATCCGGATCAACGGCACCATCGTCGGCGGCCTCGTCGGCGTCGTGATCCACGCAGTGTCACTGGTGCTCTGAGGAGGGCGAGATGGACGACGTAGCGATCCGCGACGACACGATCCGGCTGGGCCAGTTCCTGAAGCTGGCCAACCTGATCGACTCCGGTTCGGAGGCCAAGGAGCTGATGATCCAGGGGCTGGTCACCGTCAACGACGAGGTGGAGACCCGACGCGGGCGCCAGCTCGTCCCGGGCGACGTGGTCCGCCTCGGCGCGGCCGCCGCGCGGGTCACCTCTCCCACGCCCTGACCCGCCGTGGCGTCATACGAACTGGTGGTTGGAGCAACCAGAAGGTATGACGTCCCCCGGGGACGTCATCCGAAGTGGTCGTTGGAGCAACCAGAAGGTATGACGCCCCGGGGGCTCAGCGGCCCAGGAGGTACGACGCCCCGAGCGGTCAGCGGACGGCGACCAGGTCCACCACGAAGATCAGGGTCTCGCCGGGCTTGATGACGCCACCGGCTCCCCGGTCGCCGTAGGCGAGGTGCGGCGGGATCACCAGGCGACGGCGACCGCCGACCTTCATCCCCTGCACGCCCTGGTCCCACCCGGAGATGACCTGGCCGGCGCCGAGGCGGAAGTCCAGCGTGCTCCCGCGGTTGTAGGAGGCGTCGAACTCCTCGCCGGTGGAGTGGGCCACGCCCACGTAGTGCACCGACACGGTGCTCCCGGAGGTGGCCTCCGCGCCGTCGCCCTCGGTGAGCTCAGTGACCTCGAGCTCGCTGGGCGGGGGGCCGTCGGGGAAGTCGATCTCAGGCTTGTCTGCAGTCATGCGCTCCAGCGTGCCATGTCGGCCGGAGGCGTTGCCAATCAGGTTTGGTGCACGTAGGAGTCGAGCTGGTCGCGCTCGAACTCCAGCTGGGTGATCCGGCTCTTGACCACGTCGCCGATGCTGACCACACCGACCAGGCTGCCGTCGTCGAGCACCGGCACGTGCCGGATCCGGTGCTCGGTCATCAGACCCATCAACGCGTCGACGTCCTGGCTCGGCTCCACGGTCTGCACCGAGGAGGTCATGATCTCGCGCACCGGCGCGTCGAGGACCGCGTCGTTGTTGTGCAGCTTGCGGACCACGTCGCGCTCACTGACGATGCCGTCGACGGCCGACCCGTCGCCGCTGACGATCACCGCGCCGATGTTGTGCTCGGCCAGCAGCGCGAGCAGGTCGCGGACGGTGGAGTCGGGTGAGATCGTGACGATCTCTCGGCTGCTCTTCGCCCGGATGACGTCGTGGATCTTCATCGTCGGCCCCTCGGTGATGGTGTCTGGGTGGTGCTCTGGGTGGGTCTGTCCTTCGAATCTAGTGCTCGGCGACCTCCGGCGACAGGGTTACTCAGGAGTCGTCGTCGGAACCCGCGACGGCCGGCTCGCCGCGGCGGGCGCTCAGGTCGTGCACGGTCCCGCCGCGCATCCGGTCGCGCTCCTCGGGCAGGGAGCCCAGGAAGGCGAGGGCCTGGTCGTGCAGCTTGCCGTTGGTGGCCAGTGCGCTGCCGCCGGTGGGCCCGGGCTCGCCGTCGAGGGAGGTGAAGTAGCCCCCGGCCTCGCGGACGATGATGTCCAGCGCCGCCATGTCGTAGATCTCGAGCTGGGGCTCGGTGGCGATGTCGACGGCGCCCTCCGCGACCAGCATGTAGGACCAGAAGTCGCCGTACGCCCGGGTGCGCCAGCAGCGCCGCGACAGCGAGAGGAAGTCGTCGAGGCGACCGCGCTCGTCCCAGCCCGACAGCGAGGAGTAGGACAGCGAGGCGTCCTCGACGCGCGAGACGTCGGAGACCTGGCACGCAGAGGCCCGCAGCAGGGACTTGCCGGTCCAGGCCCCGCCGTCCTTCATCGCCCACCAGCGCCGGTTCAGCATCGGCGCCGACACCACGCCGACCACGACCTCCCCGTCGACCATCAACGAGATCAGCGTCGCCCACACCGGGACCCCGCGGACGAAGTTCTTGGTGCCGTCGATCGGGTCGACCACCCACCTGCGCTGGCTGTGCCCGGTCGACCCGGACTCCTCGCCGAGCACCGCGTCCCGGGGTCGGGCGCGGGAGAGCGTACGCCGGATGCCCTCCTCGACCGACCGGTCGGCGTCGGTGACCGGTGTGAGGTCCGGCTTGGTCATCACGTGCAGGTCGAGCGCCTTGTACCTCGCCTCCGCGAGGGCGTCGGCGTCGTCGGCCAGCACGTGGGCAAGCCGGAGATCGTCGGTGAAGTCGGACCGCATGCCGACAGGGTATTCCCCGGCGGCGCCGCCGGCCGGGGCCCCACTCAGTAGTGCGCGTCGCCGCTCTCCCGGCTGCCGAGCAGGCGCCGGAAGGAGAGCACCCGTTCGCCCTCCTGACCGGTCGCCTCGCTCAGTCCGCACTCGGGCTCGGTCTCGCCGTGCGTGCAGCCCCGCGGGCAGTCCAGGGTGAGCTCGTGCAGGTCGGGGAAGGCCTCGATCAGGGTGTCGGTCTGCACGTGCGCCAGCCCGAAGGACCGGATGCCGGGCGTGTCCACGATCCAGCCACCCTGGGGCAGCGCCACCATGATCGCGCTGACCGAGGTGTGCCGCCCGCGGCCGGTCACCGCGTTGACCACGCCGATCAGCCGGCCGGCCCCCGGCACCAGCGCGTTGACCAGCGTCGACTTGCCCACCCCGCTGTGCCCGAGCATGACGCTGGTGCGGCCCGCGAGCCGTTCGGTGATCGCGGAGACGTCGGCGCCGCGCTCGGTCACGACGTGGGCCACGCCGAGCGGGCGGTAGGCCGAGAGCAACGTCTCCGGGTCCGCCAGGTCGGCCTTGGTCAGGCAGAGCAACGGCTCCATGCCGGCGTCGTACGCCGCCACCAGGGCGCGGTCGATCAGGCCGAGACGGGGCTCGGGGTCGGCCAGGGCGACCACGATCACCAGCTGGTCGGCGTTGGCGACGATCACCCGCTCGACGGGGTCGTCGTCGTCGGCGGTACGCCGCAGCACCGTGCGGCGCTCGTCCACGGTGACGATCCGGGCCAGCGAGCCGTCGACGCCGGAGGTGTCGCCGACGAGACGGACCCGGTCGCCGACCACGACGCCCTTGCGGCCGAGCGGACGCGACTTCATCGCGGTGACCAGCGGCTGGTCCGGCTCGAGCATGCAGGTGTAGCGGCCACGGTCGACGGTGACCACCATCGCCGAGACGGCGTCGGCGTAGGTCGGGCGGTCCTTGGTCCGGGGGCGGGTACGCCGGCGCGGCCGCTCGTAGCTCTCGGGGTCGTGCTCGTCGTAGCGGTTGCTCACTGCACCAGCCCGGCCCACACGTCGGCGAACCCCGGGAAGGTCTTGGCAGTGGTGGCGACGTCCTCGACGAGGACGCCGGCGACGGCCGAGCCGACCACGACGGCCGCGTGCGCCATCCGGTGGTCGGCGTAGGTGTGGAAGACGCCGCCGTGCAGGGTCGCCGGCTCGATCGCGAGCCCGTCGTCGTGCTCGGTCACCTGGGCGCCCAGGCCGTTGAGCTCGGTGGACAGCGCGGCCAGCCGGTCGGTCTCGTGGCCGCGGATGTGCGCGATGCCGCGCAGCCGCGAGGGGCCCTGGGCCAGCGCGCACAGCGCGGCCACCGCCGGGGCAAGCTCGCCGACGTCGTGCAGGTCCACATCGATCCCGCGCACGGTGCCGGTGCCGCTCACGGTCAGGCCGTCGTCGTCGAGAGCGACGTCGGCCCCCATCCTGCCCAGCAGGTCGCGCAGGGCGTCGCCGGCCTGGGTGGTGGTGCGCGGCCAGCCGGGAACGGTCACGCTCCCGCCACTGGTCAGGGCCAGCATCAGGAACGGCGCCGCGTTGGACAGGTCGGGCTCGACGTCCACGTCAGCGGCCCGGACCGTCCCCGGCGCCACCGTCCACCGGTTCGGTGCGGTCTCGACCTCGACCCCGTGCTCGCGCAGGCAGGCGAGCGTCATCTCGATGTGCGGCAGGGAGGGCACCGGGGCCCCCCGATGGAGCACGCTGAGCCCCTCGTCGTACCGCGCCCCGGCGAGCAGCAGCGCCGAGACGAACTGGCTCGAGGCCGACGCGTCGATGGTGACCTGCCCCCCGCGCACGCCGCCGGCGCCCCGGACCACGAACGGCAGCGTGCCGCGCCCGCCGTCGTCGATCGCGACGCCGAGGTCCCGCAGGGCGTCGAGCACCCCGCTCATGGGCCGGGTGCGGGCGTGCGGGTCACCGTCGAAGGCCACCTCGCCGTCGGCCAAGGCCGCGACCGGCGGTACGAAGCGCATCACGGTGCCGGCCAGGCCGCAGTCCACCGCTCCGCCGTGCAGCGGGGCGGGGGTGACCGTCCAGTCGTCGGCAGCCGTGTCGACCTCGGCGCCGACGGCGCGCAGGGCCGCGGCCATCAGCTCGGTGTCGCGTGAACGCAGTGCGCGGCGCAGCACCGACGGCCCGTCGGAGAGGGCGGCCAGCACCAGCGCGCGGTTGGTCAGCGACTTCGAGCCGGGCAGCTGCACGCGCGCCACGACCGGGCCCCGCGCCACCGGCGCGGGCCACAGGGGAAGGGCAGTCGTCGTGCGTGCGTCCACGCACTGAGGCTAGGGGGCCAGCGACTTCGCGGCGAGCTTGGCCTCGAGGCGAGCCTCGCGGCCGCGGTGCCGGACCTCGCGCCGGGCGCCGGTGGCGACGTGGCGCGCGCGCCAGGCCACGCCGGGGCGACCCTCGGTGTCGACGGCGGCCAGCATCAGCCCGCCGAGCATGGAGAGGTTCTTGAAGAAGTGGATCCGCTGGTTGGCGCGAGCCTCGGGGTCGCTCTCCTTCCAGAACTGGTGGCCGGCCGCGGTGGTCGGGGCCAGCGATGCCGCGAGGACCGCGCTGGAGAGCCGCGGTGCTCGTCCGCGGGCGAGCGCGACGGCCGCCACGAGCTGGGCGGCGGCGTTGATCCGCACCAGCGTCACCGTGTCCTCCGGCACCGGGACCTGCGGTGCCGCCTTGGCCAGCAGCGGCCTGATCCGGTCGGCCACGGGCTTGGCCCTGGTCGCTAGCGCGGGGGCGTTCTTCAGCGCGTTGACCGAGCCGACGACGAACATCGACGCGAGCAGGGGACGGGCGATCATCCGGGTGGCAGTCATGCCTACATCAATACCCGATCAGCATCTGCTCAACCAGATCGGGCCTACGGCGCCGGTGTGCGGACCCTGGCCCAGTTGTTGCCCAGCAGGGTCTCGGTGAGCCCGGCCGGAGTCGAGACCCTTGCGGTCAGCTCGGAGCCCGGACCGGACTGGGCCCCGAAGGAGTAGCCCACCCTCCCGGAGCCGACCACGCACTCCATCCCGCGACCGGTCGGGCTGCATCCCGGGGCGCTGAGTGCGGTCAGGCTGCCGTGCGCCGCGGTGACCGTGAGCTGGGCCCGCCTGCCGCCCGGGACGCCGGAGACGCGGACGTCGAGCCGGACGCGCCCGTGCACGGCAGGGCCAACGCTGACGCTGACGCTCACATCCACCCTGGTCTGCTTCGGCTGCTCGCTCGAGGGTGCCGGCTTGGGTTTCGACGTGGCCGGCGCCGGCTTGGGTGCCGGCTTGGGTGCGGACTTGGGTGTGGCGTCTCGGGGTTGGCTCAGCGGCGCCGTGGTGGCCGCGACCTCCAGGGTGGGGACCGGCAGCCTCGCCGCGGCGGGCTGCGGAGCCGGCGTGGTCTTGGCGGCGCCCTTGGCCTGCGCAGCTGGCTCGGGCCGGGTCTCGGCGGGGGTGGCAGCGGGCGCCGAGACGCTCGGAGACGCCGCCCCGGGAGCCGGGCGCGGCGCGTCCGCCTGCGATTGCGGGGGCGGTCCCCCGGAGAAGGCGAACGCCCCCGCGACGGCGGCTGCGACCACGGCAGCGGCGGCAGCGCCCGCCAGGGCCACGTTGTTCGCGACGAAGTCCTTGGCGCGGTCGGCCCCGGCGGCCACCAGGGCGATGGCTCCGCCGCCGGCCACGACACCGCTGCCGACGTACGCCGCCGCGGCACCGCCGAGCACGACCGGTCCGAGCAGGGCCGCCAGCGAGCTGTTGACCTGGTCCAGCTCGAGATAGGTGGCCGTGCACCGTCGGCAGCCCTCGAGGTGGTCGCGCACGTGGGCGCTGTCGCGGCGGGAGAGGGCGGACCGCACGTAGCCGCCGAGGAGCTCGCGGGTCCGCACGCACTCGGAGTCGGTGATCTCGGCGGCGTGCATCGTCAAGAACGCCTGGCGCAGGCCCTCCCGTGCCCGGTAGGCGAGCGCCGAGACCGAGTTGGCGCTCATCCCGAGCAGCGGTGCCACGTCGGCGGGCTTCTGGTTCTCCACCTCGAGGTGCCACAGCACCAGCTGCCAGCGCTCGGGCAGGGACGCGAACGCCTTGGCGGCGGCACCGCCCTCGAAGGCGTTCACGGCCGTGTCGGTGAACGGGACGCCCGCGTCGTGGGCCTCCATGTCGTCGGTGGGGGTGACCCTCCGGGTGCTCCGGATCCGGTCGACGTGCAGGCGTCGTACCGCCGTGAGCACGTAGGCGCGGAAGGCGACGTCGGGGCCGCCTCCGGCCAGCAGCACGTTGAGCACCTTCACGAACGCCTCGGAGACCAGGTCGTCGGCATCTGAGCTCGAGGTGAGCACTCGTGCGAGCCGGGTCGCAGCGTCACGGTGGCGGGCGAACAGGTCGCCGAAGGCGTCGACGTCGCCTGCGCGGACCCGCGTGATCAGCTCGGGGTCGCTCAGCTCGACAGCGGTGGAGTCCGTGACGGACATGGGGCCCCCGGGAGTGGCGGATGTGACGGTGGAAAAACTTTATGCCTGATTTCGCGTCATAGGTTCCGAACCGGGCCGTTTATCTCACGAGGCCGTCGATCGGGAACGACCTCGCAACGAGGGAAGAAGGACGTCATGGGCATCTTTGCGAGCACCCTTCGCAGGCCGAACCAGCCCAGGACGTCCAGCGTCGCCACGGACACCGCAGACATGGGGCACGGGTTGCGTGCATGTTTCGAGGTGGTCGGCGAGCACCTGGAGGGGGCTCGCGTGGCGGATGCGGCGTGTGCAGAGGTGGGCCGCAAGCTGGCCCGTGACGGTGCCGACCTGGGTGAGGCACTGGACGGGCTGCGGTCCACCTACGCACACGTGCTCGGCGTGGAGCCGGACTTCGCGGCGCTCCGCGCGCTGTGCGTCGGCTGGGGGGAGGAGAGCCTGGGCTTCGTGCGCCAGGTCTCGTGCAAGGACCCGCTGACCGGCCTGGCGACGATGGGGCACCTGTTCGCCCGGCTCGAGGAGGTCTACCAGGGTGCCGGTCAGCGGGGCACCTCGCCCTCGGTGAGCCACGCGCTGGTGGTGGTGGAGCGGATGGCTCCGGGTCCGGGTCCGGGTCCGGGCCAGGGGTCGCCGGAGCACGTCGTGGGACCGTTCGACCACGCCATGGGAATGGCACTGCAGGGCTCGACGATGCGCTCGGTGTTCCCGGGGGAGGAGTCGATCGGCCAGGTCGGCCACGCGCGGCTCGTGGCCGTCGTAGGCCGCGAAGAGATGCTGGCCCGCCGGGTCGGACTGCTGCGCGAGCTGCTCAAGGGGCCGGCCCCGCACACCGGGAGGGTGCGGGTCTGGATCGAGGGTCTCCCCGAGGGGTTCGCGGCAGCCGTCGGCCTGCTCGACGACCTCTCGCGCCCCTGACCCACCCCGCCGAGACGTCGCAGCTGAAACGCCCCCACCCCGCCGAGACGTCACAGCTGAAACCGCGGCCGGCCTCCGGGCCGGACGATGTCGGGCCGCGCCACTAGCCTTGGGCACATGTGCGGCCGCTACGCCTCCAGCAGGCAACCGGAGGACCTCGTCGAGGAGTTCGAGATCCGGCAGCCAGAGCTGCCCCGGCTCGAGCCCGACTACAACGTCGCCCCCACCAAGGAGGTGTACGCCGTCGTCGAACGCCCGCCCTCCAAGGAGGCCGACGCCGTCCCCGAGCGGCAGCTGCGGGTGCTGACCTGGGGGCTGGTGCCGTTCTGGGCCAAGGACCCCTCGGTGGGCAACCGGATGATCAACGCCCGGATGGAGACCGTCGCGGAGAAGCCGGCCTACCGGCGTGCCTTCGAGAAGCGGCGCGCCATCCTCCCGGCCGACGGCTACTTCGAGTGGTACCCCAGCGAGGCGCTGACCGAGAAGGGCAAGCCGCGCAAGCAGCCCTACTTCATCCGGCCCAAGGACGGCGGCGTGCTCGCGATGGCCGGCCTCTATGAGATCTGGCGCGACCCCGACCGGGCGGACGACGACCCGGAGAGGTTCCGGTGGACCTGCACGGTGCTGACCACCTCGGCTGAGGACTCGCTGGGCCACATCCACGACCGGATGCCGCTGATGCTCCCGCCCGAGCGCTACGACGACTGGCTCGACCCGCGCAACGCCGGCACCGACGACCTGCTCGGTCTGCTCGAGCCCGCGGCCCCGGGCCGGCTCGAGGCGTTCCCGGTGCCCACCTTGGTCTCCAACGTCCGCAACAACGGCCCCGAGCTCGTCGAGCCGCTGGCCTTGGAGGAGAGCTGATGCCGACCCAGAGAATGGTGGCGACTCCCAAGGGCGAGGCCAGGCTGGTGCTGCGGCGCGCCAAGCGGCCCCTGGCCACGCTGGTGCTGACCCACGGGGCCGGCGGTGGGATCGACGCCCCCGACCTGGTCCGGCTGGCTCGCACCCTGCCGCAGCAGGACATCTCGGTGACGCTCGTGGAGATGCCGTGGCGGGTCGCCGGCAAGCGGCTCGCGCCGGCACCGCCGGTGATCGACGAGTGCTTCGTCGCGGTGCTCGACTCCCTGCGGATGCGCTCACCACTCGTCGTCGGGGGACGCAGTGCCGGTGCCCGCTCGGCCTGCCGGATCGCCCGCGACGCGGGAGCGCGCGGTGTGCTGGCGCTCTCGTTCCCGCTGCACCCGCCGGGCCGCCCGGAGAAGTCCCGGCTCCCGGAGCTGCAGCACGCGCGGGTGCCGACCCTTGTGGTGCAGGGGGAGCGCGACCCGTTCGGCACGCCGGCGGAGTTCCCCGAGGGCATCGACATGGCCGTCGTACCGGCGGCGGACCACTCGCTGAAGGTGCCGGCCTCCGCGCCGCTGACCCAGGCCGACGCGCTCTCGATCGTGCTCGAGGCGACCCTGGAGTGGGTGGTCCGCGAGATAGCCGGGAATCGGCAGCGGTGACCCGCTGTTGCAAGGAGGCGAAAGCCTTCAACGACGCGACAAGGGGGTCCGCCGGTGCTGTGCACCCTGGAGCGGCCTTCGTCCACCGACGAGTCGGTACTGTGGACGACGATGAGTGAGACCACACCCGAGGACCTCGACCCGTCCGCAGACGCGCAAGCAGATGCCGACGCAGCCGAGGTGGACCCGGCCACCGAGACCGAGGCAGAGCGTCAGCTGCGCTTCGAGCGCGACGCGCTGCCCTTCCTGGACCAGCTCTATGGCGCGGCGATGCGGATGACCCGCAATCCCGCCGACGCCGAGGACCTGGTGCAGGAGACCTTCGCCAAGGCCTACGGGTCCTTCCATCAGTTCCGCCCGGGCACGAACCTCAAGGCGTGGCTCTACCGGATCCTGACCAACACCTTCATCAACACCTACCGCAAGAAGCAGCGCCAGCCGCAGCAGTCCATGGCCGAGGATGTCGAGGACTGGCAGCTGGCCCGTGCCGAGTCGCACTCCTCCACCGGCCTGAAGTCGGCGGAGATGGAGGCGCTCGAGCATCTCCCCGACTCCGACGTCAAGGACGCGCTGCAGCGCCTCCCCGAGGACTTCCGCCTGGCCGTCTACCTGGCCGATGTGGAGGGCTTCCCCTACAAGGAGATCGCGGAGATCATGGAGACGCCGATCGGGACTGTGATGTCGCGCCTGCACCGGGGCCGCCGTCAGTTGCGCGAGATGCTCTCGGACTATGTGCGTGACAACGACCTGCTCTCGACCGGTTCGAGAGGAGCCACCCCGTGAGCGCGGACGAGCAGCACACTCCGGCCGACTGCTCCGAGGTGCTGAGCAGGGTCTTCTTCTTCATCGACAACGAGCTCGACCAGGCCGACTGCTCCGAGATCCAGCAGCACCTCGACGAGTGCGGACCCTGTCTGGCCCGCTACGACCTCGAGCGCACCGTGAAGACCCTGGTGGCGCGGTCGTGCAGCGAGGTCGCCCCCGACGGACTGCGTCAGCGGGTCAAGCTCTCGATCCGCCAGGTGCAGGTGCAGATCAGCCGCCAGGACTGAGCCGGGTCCGGCCCGGATTCGTCTTGCGGCCGCACACCTGAGAGGATGTACGTCGCCCCCAGGCTCCGACTCGGACCAGATGCGGGGCTCCGAAGCTGCAGGACGTAGGAGGAACCCCATGGGCAAGACCGGACGCAAGCGCCGCGCGCGCAAGAAGAAGGCAGCGAACCACGGCAAGCGCCCCAACGCCTGAGCCCTCGGGCTCGGCGACCCGCCGAATCCTCGAGCCTCGGACCTCTGGTCCGGGGCTCAAGTGATGTCTGGGAGGCTCGTGGCCATGGAGATCGCCACCGGCCTCGCAGCCACCCTCGAGCGCACCGTCACCGACGAGGACACCGCCGCGGCCCTCGGCTCCGGCATCCTGCCGGTGCTGGGTACGCCGAGGCTGCTGGCGTGGTGCGAGGCCGCGACCTGTGCCGCGCTGGAGCCCGTGCTCGATGACGGTCGCACCAGTGTCGGCACCAGGGTCTCCGTGGACCACCTGGCGCCCTCGGTCGTCGGCGCGGTCGTGACGCTGACCGCCAGCGTGGTCCACGTGGACGGCAAGCTGGTCCGGTTCAGCGTGGCCGCCCGTCAGGACGGCAGGATGGTCGGCTCCGGCGAGGTCACCCGGGTGGTCGTGGACGCCGAGCGGTTCCTGGCCCGGGCGACCGGCCGGGGCTGAGCCCCGGCGGCGGGGACAGCTCGAGCACGAAGGCGATCAGGTCCACGCCGGGCAGCGGTGACCAGTCGTCCTCCGGTGCGCGCGTGAACCCCAGCCGGGCGTAGAGCCGGTGGGCGTCGGTCATCTGCTCCAGGCTGCAGATCCGCACGGCGTGGTAGCCGAGCTCTCGGGAACGCGCCAGGCAGGCCTCGACCAGGGCCCTGCCGACGCCCCGGTTGCGGGCCCGGCCCGCCACCGCGAGCATCCGGAACTCGCCCTCGCCGTCGCGGCCGACCTCGCGCAGGTGCGAGTCCATCGGGCAGAAGGCCACCGAGCCGAGCAGCCCGTGCTCGTCCGCGGCCACCCACAGCTCGGAGCGAGCGGCCCGGCCGGTGCCGTCGCTGAGCTCCCCGACGTAGGCGTCCGCGGGGTCGATGTAGCCCTCGCCGACGTAGACCTCGGCGGTCAGCCGGCCGACCTCGTCGAGATCGGCGGCTACGGCGCGCCGGACCTCGAAGCCGGCGGGCTCAGATGCCGAAGGTGTTGCGCGGGTAGGCCGCATCGACATCGGTGATCACGTTGACCATGTAGGGGACGTTGGCGGCGAACGCCCGGTCGATCGCCGGGCCGATCTGACGGGGGTCGGTCACGGTCTCGCCGGCTCCGCCCAGCGCCTTGACGACCTCGTCGTAGCGCGTCTGCGGCGCGAGGTCGGCTGCGACGTCGTACCCGTAGAGCATCTGCATCGGGCCCTTCTCCAGGCCCCACGCGGAGTTGTTGCCGCAGATCATCACCACGGGGAGGTCGTGGCGCACGAGGGTGTCGACGTCCATCAGCGACATGCCGGCGGCGCCGTCGCCGTAGAGCAGCACCACCTGCGCGGACGGGCGCGCCAGACGGGCGGCGATGGCCGAGCCCATGCCTGCGCCGAGGCAGCCGTAGGGCCCCGGGTCGAGCCAGCCGCCCGGGCGCTTGGGCTCGACGAACTTGCCGGCGAACGAGACGAAGTCGCCGCCGTCGCCGATCACCACGGAGTCCTCGGCCAGGCGCGGGACGAGCTCGCCGTAGATGCGTGCGGGGTGGATCGGGTCGGCGGTCGCGGTCAGCAGCTCGTTGTCGCGGGCGGTGGCCGAGCGCACGGTGTCCTGCAGCGTGCTCACCCAGCCGCTCCAGTCGGGGGTGCGCACGAGCTGGTGCACCGCCTCGCCGATGCCGTCGAGCACCAGCGTCAGGTCGCCGCTGGCCTCGCCCGCGAGGTCGGCGTGCTTGGAGACCTGTCCGGGGGAGTCGGCCAGGTGCACCACCCGCGCCGGGGTCGCCCCCTCCTTCCCGCCGAAGATGCCGTAGCCGAGGCGGAAGTCGAGCGGGGTGCCCACGACCACGACCAGGTCGGCTCCGCCGAGGGCGACGCCACGGGCCTTGGTCACCAGCAGCGGATGCCCTCCGGGTACGACGCCGCGGCCCATCCCGTTGGTGATCACCGGGATCCCGATGCCCTCGACCAGCCGCAGCGCGGCCACCTCCGCGCCGTCGGCCCAGACGTCGGTGCCGAGGACCAGCACCGGTCGCTGTGCCTGCCCGAGCAGCTCGGCGATGTCGGCGAGCGCATCGCCGTCCGGCTCGGTGCCCACGCGGTCGCCGAGCGTGGGTCTGGTGGAGGTGGAGGAGTTGAAGAACTCGTCCATCGGGATGTCGACGAAGACCGGGCCGCGGTGCGAGGAGCCGGCGACCGTGAACGCCTCGTGCATGCCGTCGACGACCTCGTCGGCCTTGTGGATCGTGCGCGCGAGCTTGGCCACCGGGGCCAGGATCGGCGGCTGGTCCAGCTCCTGCAGCGAGCCGGAGCCCCACCGGTTCTGGGGGGCGCGCCCGCCGACGACCACGAGCGGCGAGCCGCTGAACTGGGCCTGGGTGAAGGCGCTGACCCCGTTGGTCACGCCGGGACCCGCGGTGAGCACGGCCAGCCCGGGCTTGCGGGTGAGCTTGCCGGTGGCTTCGGCGGCGAACGCGGCGGTCTGCTCGTGTCGCACGTCCAGGATGCGCATCGGCGGATCGGCGGTCACCGCGCCGTCGTACATCGGGAAGACGTGGGCGCCGGAGAGGGTGAACATCACCTCGACGCCGTGCTCGCGCGCGACGGCCACGGCATGCTGGCCGGAGTGTGCCTCGACGGGGGCCGCGGGGTCCGCGGGGGCGCCAGGGGTCTCGTGGGGCTGCTCGGGTGCCTGGGTCATGACGCGACCCTAGGCCACGTCCGGTGGTGAGGCCTCAGGAGTGCGCGAGGTAGGAGCGGTTGGTCGAGCGCAGGTGCTCGATCAGGACCAGCAGCAGGTCGGTGCGCAGCTGGGGCGGCTCGGGAGCGAGTGCCAGCTGGAGGTGCAGGCTGCGCAGGAACGACTGGGCGTTGCCGGCGACGTGGTAGGGGTTGCGCTGCGCGCTGCCCAACGGTACGGCGCCTGCGGCGATGCGCGCGATCCAGGAGTCGAGCACGTCGATGCCGAGCAGGTTGCGGCGCAGCCCGTGCAGGCAGGCCGCGGCGAGCCGGTCGTCCTCGCCGCACACGAAGAACGCCTCGGTGGGCTGCAGCAGCCGGTCGGCGACCACGTCGAGGAGGACGAGCAGCTCCATCTGACCGATCTTGGGGGAGCGCATCAGTGCGCCGAGGGCGTCGGCCCCGTGCGCCATCGCGTGCGCCCAGCCGTGTCCGGGGACGAAGCCGCGCAGGTCGCGCTCGCGCAGCATCCAGCCGGCGATCCGATCGCCCCAGCGCAGCACCTGGTCGCGGGTCAGCAGGTCGACCACGGTGTCGCGGTCGATGCACTCGGTCAGCACGAGCGCGGAGAAGCTGCGCCGGAAGACCGAGTCGCCGCTGTCGTCACCGAGCCCGACGTCGAGCCCGGCGCACATCCCGTCGCCGAGCCCCCGCAGCAGGTCGTCGTACACGCCCTCGCTGATCCAGGTGCCCAGGGTGGGGAAGGCGATGCCGTCGCGGATCTCGGGGTCGCTGTCACCGAGCATCCGGGTGAGGTCGGCGGTCATCTCGTCCAGTGGGCGGTTCTCGGGGACCCGAAGGCCGTCGGCCACCACCTGTAACCAGAACGCCGACGACATGGCGACATTGAACCATCGGCGGACAGCGAGGAACGACCCGGGCTGCACGCGTCCTACGCTGGCGGGGTGCCGTCCCTGCAAGCCCTCGCGCGTGCCCACACGCGGCTGTCCCGTGCCGACGTGGAGTGGCTCTCGATGCTGCTCGCCGACTGGCAGATCATCGCCGACCTGAGCTTCGCCGACCTGGTGCTGTGGCTGCCCGCCGAGGACGGCTCGGGGTACTGGGCCGGGGCGCAGATGCGCCCCACCACCGGGCCGACGGCCTTCGTCGACGACATCGTCGGCTCGTTCATGCCCGGCGGGAAGCGCCCGCTGCTGGACGCCGCTCTCCGGGAGGGGCGGATCGCGCGCGAGGGCGACCCGGAGTGGCGCGACGACGTGCCGGTGCGGGTCGAGGCGATCCCGGTGCGGCGCGGGGACCACCTGATCGCCGTCGTCGCCCGCAACACCAACCTCCAGGGGGTGCGCACCCCGAGCCGGCTCGAGCTCTCCTACCTCCAGGCGGCCAGCGAGCTGTCGCAGATGATCGCCAACGGGGCTTTCCCCTTCCCCGGGCAGCGGTCGGACCACGCCGACACCCCCCGGGTCGGGGACGGGTTCATCCGGGTCGACGAGGACGGCAACGTCCGCTACGCGAGCCCCAACGCGCTCTCGGTGTACCGCAAGCTCGGGCTCACCGGCGACCTCAGCGGCCAGTCGCTGGCCGCGGTGACCCGTGAGCTGGTGCCGGCGGCGATGCGGCCCGACGAGGAGGCGGTCAGCGCCGTGCTCGGCGGCCGGCTCCCGCGCGACACCGAGGTGGGCAACGCTCAGGCGACGGTGATCCTGCGCTCGATCCCGTTGCGGCCCACGGGCGAGCACACCGGCGGGCTGGTGCTCCTGCGCGACGTCACCGACCTGCGCCGACGTGACCGGGAGCTGGTCACCAAGGACGCGACCATCCGCGAGATCCACCACCGCGTGAAGAACAACCTGCAGACCGTGGCGGCCCTGTTGCGGCTCCAGGCGCGCCGGATCGGCGTACCCGAAGGCAGGGTGGCGCTGGAGGAGGCCGTACGCCGGGTCGGCGCGATCGCCGTCGTCCACGAGACGCTGAGCCAGTCCTTCGACGAGACCGTCGACTTCGACGACGTCATCGACCGGCTGACCCGGCTGGTCACCGACGTGGGGTCACCGCGCGAGAGCTCCGGTGCGCCGATCCGGGCCCGGCGCACCGGCTCCTTCGGGGAGATCAGCTCCGATGCGGCCACCCCGCTGGCGATGGTCTTCACCGAACTGGTGCAGAACGCCGTCGAGCACGCCTTCGGCGCCGACGCGCCCGGCACGATCGCGATCGTGTGCGCCCGCGACGGCCACGCGCTGCGCCTCAGCGTCGAGGACGACGGGGTCGGCATGCCCGCGGGCTTCAGCCTGGAGCGCTCCTCGAGCCTGGGGCTCTCGATCGTGAGCACCCTGGTGGGCGAGCTAGGGGGCCAGATCGTGCTCGGCACCCGCGAGGACGGCCCCGGCACCCGGGTCACCGTGGACATCCCCGACGTGGCCACCCGCCGCTGACCCGCCCCCCGCCGAGACGTCGCAGATGAAACGCCCGCCCCCCGTCGAGACGTCGCAGATGAAACGTCCGCCCCCCGCCGAAACGTCGCAGATGAAACGTCCCAGCGGGACGCGGCGTTTCATCTGCGACGTCTCGGCGGGAAAAAACAGGGGGAGGGGGAGGGTCGGGTCGGTGGGGTCCGGTCAGGCGGTGCGGACGCGGGAGCGGGCGTTGCGGCGCTTGAGCGCGCGGCGCTCGTCCTCGCTCAGGCCACCCCACACACCGTGGTCCTGCCCGGCCTCGAGGGCCCATGCGAGGCACTGTTCGCGCACGTCGCAGCGACGGCACACCTGCTTGGCTTCCTCGATCTGGAGGATGGCCGGGCCGGTGTTACCGATCGGGAAGAACAGTTCCGGGTCCTCATCGAGGCACGCGGATCGGTGACGCCAATCCATGGCTGGGGCAACCCTCCAAACTAACTAGTGAAGTCGTTCACGAACGCTCCCGGCGACGCGCAGATGGGCAGATCCGGGATTTTTGGGCGCACAACACACAGGGGTAATGGTGTGTACGCATTTGATCGTTGCAACTCGGGCGCCCGATGACAACCCTTTCGATGGTCAGGTTGGTCACAACGCGGGCCGGAACAGTGCCGAGCGCGCCGGTGCGGTAGCCCGAACCGGCCCCATCGTAGGCTCCCCGGGTGAGCCATTTCCCCGAAGGACCGCCCGAGGACCGCGGCCCGGGTCAGGGCGACACGCCGGAGTCGCGCTCGCCGTACTCCCGTCACGGGGCGCCCCCACCCCTGGTGGCCGCCGCCGCCCTGGCCTTCATCGAGGGCGTGCTCACCCTGCTGTTCGGGATCACCGAGGCAGTCGACGTCGACCTGCAGCGCCTCACGATGGGGGTGACGACCGCGGTGTTCTTCATCGCGTACGGCGCCACGCTGATCGCCTGCGCCTGGGGCCTGAACGCGCTGCGCTCGTGGTCGCGCGGGCCGGTCCTGCTCGCTCAGCTGATCTGGCTCGGCCTGGCGTGGAACTTCCGCCACGGCGACACCTTGCCGATCGCGATCGCCCTGGCGGTGACCGCGGTCCTCGTCCTCGCCGGGCTGCTGCACCCCCGCTCGATGGACGCACTGGAGCGGGCTGCGAACCGCGCCTGAGGGCCTGACCCGCCCGACCGCCGGAGTGAGGTCGCCGGAGTGAGGTCGCCGGAGTCAGGTCGCCGGAGTCAGACCGCCGTGCTCAACGAGGTCCGCAGCTGCTCGAGCGTGCGGTTGAGCAACCGGGAGACGTGCATCTGCGAGACGCCGATCTCGGCCGCGATCTGCGACTGGGTCATCCCGCCGAAGAAGCGCAGCAGGAGGATCTTCTTCTCACGGGCCGGAAGCTTCTCGATCAGCGGCTTGATCGACTCGCGCAGCTCGACGTGGGCCAGTCCCTCGTCGTCGACGCCCATCGTCTCGAGCATGCTCGCCCCAGAACCCTCGTCATCGTTCTCGCCGGCATCCAGGGACAAGGTGGAGTAGGCGTTCGCCGACTCGATCCCCTCGAGCACGTCCTCGACACTGACGCCGAGCCGCTCCGCGATCTCCCGTGGGGTGGGGGAGCGGCCGAGCTGCTGGGAGAGCTCGCCGGTGATCCCGGAGATCGACATCCGCAGCTCCTGCAGCCGCCGAGGCACCCGGATGGCCCAGCCCTTGTCGCGGAAGTAGCGCTTGATCTCGCCGATGATCGTGGGGGTGGCGTACGTCGAGAACTCCACGCCGCGGTCGGTGTCGAAGCGGTCCACCGACTTGATCAGCCCGATCGTGCCCACCTGCACGAGGTCGTCGGCGGGCTCGCCGCGGTTCATGAACCGGCGAGCACAGTGCTCGACCAGCGGCAGGTGCAGCCGGACCAGCGCGTCCCGGCACTCCAGCCGGCGGCTCTCGCAGGTGAGCGGGTCGGCCATCTCGGCGAACAGCGCGAGGCTGGTGTCGCGGGTGGCACGGCGGGCCGCGACGAGGGCGGACTCGGTGGCGGGCGCCGCACCGTTCCCGGACGTGGGCAGCATGGTCGTCACACCGCGATGCTGGATCGCACCGTGAAGCTGACGGCGCGACGGTCGTCGTCGTGGCTGGTCTCGACCTCGGTGGTCAGGGCGGTGAGCACCTGCCAGCCGAAGTTGTCGATGTCCGGCTCCTCGGCACTGGTGGTGTCCGCGGAGATCGTCACGCGGATGGTTCCGTCGCTGAGGTCGAACGCGGCGTGCATGCTGCCGCCGCGGTCGGCGTGCTCCAGCACCAGGGCGCAGGCCTCTCCGACGGCCATCCGCAGGTCTTCGATGTCGTCGAGGGTGAAGTCGAGCCGCGCCGCGAGCCCGGCCGTGGTCATCCGCAGGACGGCCACGTAGGCGCTCTCTGCGGGGAGTCGGAGTTCAACGGCGGGGGGAGTGCTCACGGGCTGTCCTCGAGGATGGCCGGACGGGTCACAGAACACACTAATGCGGACGAGGCGCCCGCGCTCCACTTCCGGGACACCACGTTCCCCAAAGCGAGGACCCCCGGGCCGCAGCGGCGGTCCGGGGGTCCACGTCGTCGGCGCTTCGCAGGCTCAGCGCCGCCTCGAGACGAGAAGTCCTGAGCAGGCTCAGGCCTGACGTGCGTTGGCGCTTCGCAGGCTCAGCGCCGCCTCGAGACGAGAAGCCCTGAGCAGGCTCAGGCCTTCTTCGTCTCCCAGAAGATCTCGGCGATCTCGTCGATCTTGGCGAGCAGTTCGTCGGCCTTGGCCTCGTCGAGCTCGCCCTTGGTGCCGGAGGCACCGGCCAGCTTGGTGGCCTCGTTGAACAGCTGGTGCAGCTGGGGGTACTTCTCGAAGTGCGGCGGCTTGAAGTAGTCGGTCCACAGCACCCAGAGGTGGTGCTTGACCAGCTCCGAGCGCTGCTCCTTGATCACGATCGCGCGCGTGCGGAAGTCGGGGTCGTCGTTGTCCTTGACCTTGGCGATGATCCCCTTGATCGACTCGGCCTCGATGCGGGCCTGCGCGGGGTCGTAGACACCGCAGGGAAGGTCGCAGTGAGCGGAGACCTCGATCGTGGGTGCGAACAGCACGTTCATCAGCATGCGGATGGTTCCTTTCGTGGTTCTCGGCACTAGGGACGGCGCCGCGATACTCCAGCGCCATGGCTCGGCTGCGACACTACTCCCGCCGACGAACCGCCACGAGGGAGGCCCGAGGTGCCCCACGACCCTGTCGCGCCGCTTCGCCGTCGCCTCGGTGTGGCCGTGGTGCGGGGTCGTTCGATGGCCCCCACCGTCCTGGACGGCGACCGCCTGCTGGTGCGGTACGGCGCACCGCCGCGGCCGGGCCAGGTCGCGGTCGTGCGCTTCGCCGACGGCGTGGTCGCCGTGAAGCGGCTGGACCATCGCGGGGCGGAGGGCTGGTGGGTGCACCGTGACAACCCTCGCGAGGGCAGGGACTCCTGGTCGGCGGGCGCGGTCGGCGACGACGGCGTACTCGCCGTGGTCCTGCTGCGGCTGTGGCCACGCCCCGGCCCCCTCGGCGGGCCGCCGGGTGTCGAATAGGCCACATTCGCCACCAGCACCCTCCGGTCCTGGCGATGCGTGCGATAGTTGGGACTCGGGTCACCCCCCACTGTGCGTAGCGAATCCGCGGACTCACCATCGGTCCGGCGTCGACTCGCCCCATTCGAAAGTGCCGACCCATCCCTGCCCTTGGAGCCCCCGACGTGGTTGCATCAGAGCACATGCCCGACCTTGAGAGTCCCCGCGCCCACGACCCCGTCTTCGCCCTGCATGCCGGCGGCAAGATGGAGGTCGCCTCACGCGTGGCCATCAACGGGCCCGAGGAGCTCAGCCTGGCCTACACGCCGGGCGTGGCGCGGGTCTGCGAGGCGATCGCTGCCGAGCCCGAGCTCGTCGACGACTACACCTGGGTCTCCAACACCGTGGCCGTGGTCACCGACGGCACCGCCGTCCTCGGCCTCGGCGACATCGGACCCCGCGCCGCGATGCCGGTGATGGAGGGCAAGGCGGTGCTGTTCAAGCAGTTCGGCGGCGTCGACGCCGTCCCGATCTGCCTGGACACCGTGGACGTCGACGAGATCGTGGAGACCGTGGTCCGGCTGGCGCCGAGCTTCGGCGGGATCAACCTCGAGGACATCTCCGCGCCACGCTGCTTCGAGATCGAGGAGCGGCTCAAGCAGCGTCTCTCGATCCCGGTCTTCCACGACGACCAGCACGGTACGGCGGTCGTGGTGCTGGCCGCGCTGGAGAACGCCGTACGCCTCACCGGTCGGCTGATGGCGACCACCCGAGTGGTCGTCTCCGGCGCCGGCGCGGCCGGTGTGGCGGTCACCCGGATCCTGCTCGCCGCCGGCGTGCTCGACGTCGCAGTGGTGGACCGTGCGGGGGTGTTGCACTCCGGCCGCGAGCTCAACGACTCCAAGCGCGCTCTCGCCGAGGTGACCGCCGACGTCACCGGCCGCACCGGCGCTCTCGCCGACGTGATGGTCGGCGCCGACGTCTTCATCGGCGTCTCCGGCGGCACCGTGCCCGAGGAGGTCGTCGCCACGATGGCCGACGACGCGATCATCTTCGGCCTGGCGAACCCGATGCCGGAGGTGCACCCGGAGGTGGCCCACCGCCATGCCCGGGTCGTGGCCACCGGGCGCTCGGACTTTCCCAACCAGATCAACAACGTGCTCGCGTTCCCCGGGATCTTCCGCGGTGCCTTCGACGCCCGCGCCACCGCCATCACCGAGGGGATGAAGCTTGCCGCGGCCGACGCGCTGGCCGCCATCGTCGGTGACGAGGTGTCCGAGGACTACGTGGTTCCCTCGCCGTTCGACAGTCGGGTCGGCCCGGCGGTGGCGGCGGCTGTCGCCGAGGCTGCGCGACGCGACGGGGTCGCCCGGCGCTGAGCCGGCAGCGGAGCCCCTGGTCGGGCCGGTCCGTGCCCGGGGTCGCTAGGGTCGGAGGATGTTCGCCGTCTATGCCGACAGCTTCTCCTCCGAAGACCCCCTGAGCGGCCTGGTGGTCGGGGAGAGACCCGACCCGGAGGTCCCCGACGGGTGGACCACCGTGACCGTCAAGGCTGCCTCCCTGAACCACCACGACCTCTGGTCGCTGCGCGGTGTCGGGCTGCGCGAGGAGTCCTTGCCGATGATCCTGGGCTGTGACGCGGCCGGGATCGACGAGGACGGCAACGAGGTCGTCGTGCATGCTGTGATCAGCGACCCGTCGTGGTCCGGTGACGAGACCTTCGACCCGAAGCGGTCGCTGCTCAGCGAGCGCCATCAGGGCACCTTCGCCGACCGGGTCGCCGTTCCCCGCCGCAACGTGGTGCCCAAGCCGGAGTCGCTCTCCTTCGCGGAGGCCGCCTGCCTGCCGACCGCTTGGCTGACCGCCTACCGGATGCTGTTCACCCAGGGCGGTCTCAAGGCCGGCGACACCGTCCTGGTCCAGGGCGCGGGCGGTGGTGTCGCCACCGCCCTGATCACCCTGGCCCGGGCGGGTGGCCTGAAGGTGCTCGCGACCAGCCGCGACGAGGCCAAGCGCGCCAAGGCGCTGGAGATCGGTGCGCACGAGGTCTTCGAGTCCGGCGCTCGGCTCCCCGTGAAGGTGGACGCGGTGATGGAGACCGTCGGTCGGGCCACCTGGTCGCACTCGATCCGCGCGCTGCGTCCCGGCGGGGCGATCGTCATCTCCGGCACCACCTCCGGGCCGAAGCTCGACGACGCGGAGCTGACCCGGATCTTCTTCCTCCAGCTGCGGGTGATCGGGTCGACGATGGGCACCAGCACCGAGCTCGCGTCCCTGGTCACCATGCTGGACGCCACCGGCACGAAGCCGTTGATCGACCGCACGCTGCCGATGGACCAGGCCAAGGACGGATTCGCGGCGATGGCCGAGGGCGACGTCTTCGGCAAGGTCGTCTTCACCCGCTGATGGCCACCCACCTGATCACCGGCGCCGGTTCGGGCATCGGTGCGGCGCTGGCCGACGTCCTGCACGCCCGCGGGGACTCGTTGGTGCTGGTCGCGAGATCCGCCGAGCGGGCCGAGGAGCTCGGTACCCGCTGGGAGGGCGCCCGCCTCCTGGTCGCCGACCTGGCGGTTCCCGGGGCAGCGGCAGACCTCGAGCTGCCGGGCGAGCTGGACTCGGTCGTGCACGCCGCCGGTGTCGTCGACCTCGGCGGCGTCGCCGACCTCGGGGTCGAGCAGTGGCGCCACCAGCTCGACGTGAACCTGCTCGCCCCTGCCGAGCTCACCCGGCTCGCCCTGCCTGCGCTGCGCCGGGGCCGGGGCACGGTGGTCTTCGTCAACTCCGGCGCCGGCCTGCACGCCCACCCGCAGTGGTCGGCGTACGCCGCGTCCAAGCACGGCCTGCGCGCACTGGCCGACTCCCTGCGCGGGGAGGAGCGCGAGCACGGTGTGCGGGTCACCACCGTGTATCCGGGCCGCACGGCGACCCCGATGCAGCAGAAGGTGCACGACCAGGAGGGCAAGGAGTACGACGCCGAGCAGTGGATCCGGCCCG